>CAYRSV010000001.1:0-160042 GCA_964427115.1 uncultured Candidatus Bathyarchaeia archaeon
GAGTTGCGCTAGCAGGTGTGCTGGCAATGCAGCCAGAAGTCATAATCATGGATGAACCCACAGCAAACCTTGATCCGCGCGCAACCAGCGAGATTCTCCATCTGCTACTACACCTCAATAAAGAACAAAACATTACACTACTGCTAGCCACGCATGACGTTGATATGGTACCTTTATTCGCAAATAAGCTCTGCATCTTAAGCAAAGGTAAATTAGTTGCTGAAGGCGAACCGAAAAAGATTTTTTCAAATGCCGAACTCATTAGAGAAGTGAACCTACGTTCACCTAGAATAACTCACCTCTTTGAAGTGCTGAAAAAAGAAAACAATATACCTATAGGTGATTTACTTCCCCTTACAATAAGTGAGGCACGAAAAGAAATTCTTGAGCTTCTAAAGGCAAAAAACAATTAGATGTTCCAAAAAGCTGCAAGTAATAGCTTTTTGTTAATTTTTATTATAATGCCTTTTCTTTAGGTATAATAGGGAAAGTGTATTTTGATTGTTTTAGATGCTGTGTATGTATGTTGTATAGGTGAATTTTTATAGTCTTAGTAGTCATAAAATGTACACTAGCCCTGTGAGGCTTACGTTTAATGGCTGCTAGCGATCAGGCTCAGATTCCCCGTGAATTACCTCAGATTAAACCTGAAAAGGTCGTTGGTTTAATCTCTGATACTCATGTACCTTCACGTGCAGGATGCATCCCAAAAGAGATCCTTCAGATCTTTGAAAATGTAGATTACATTATACACGCTGGCGATCTTGTTGAGTTATCAGTTATTGACGAGCTTGAGCAGATAGCGCCTGTCCTTGCAGTCCACGGCAACATGGATAGCCAAGAAGTGCGTGAACTGCTACCAAAACTAAATTCTCTAAAGCTTTTTGACTGGAAAATCGGTGTAGCCCATGATCCAGGCTTGCTTTACGGTATGGGTAGGATGAAGGAAATTATTAAACAGAATGGATTTAGCGTTTTCGTTAGTGGACACACTCATAGATCAGGTATAAAATGGGAAGATAAAACCCTCTACGTTAATCCTGGTAGCCCAATAAATCCTGATACGCCCTTCAATAAACCCACTGTGGCACTGCTAAAAGTAACCAAAGAAATTGTTGTCCCTGAAATAGTCCAAATCTAACCAGCAAAACTTCTTTTTAGGCTCGCCTTAACTTTAGGCTGCGTTTTGGATTAAGCTGTAGATCATGTGTTCTTGGTTTTGGCATTCAGCTTGTCGATTGTTTGCTGGATGTGCACGCTGTGGCAAGTAGTTATGGAAAATGCTTGATCAGGGAAGGTTAGTGATAAAGGAAACTAGATGTTGATACAATATGATAAAAATTTTCGAATTATAAAAAAATTAGTGTTGATTATTTTTGTAGTGTTAGCTTGACTGGACTATTGCCATATAAAGGATTATTCCTAGCCCTATTGCTAAGAGCCAAAGGATTATTGTAGCATCCATAACTCTTTTCTTTTTGAAACAGGGCGTTATGTCCTTCTTTAAATGCCATGATCCAACTAACCAGATGCCGAGCAATGCTGCAACGACGCCAGCTACAACATGAACTAGGGTTACTATTACTAAACTATCAGCGAAGTTGATTAAGATGGGCTCAGCAAAAAACAACGCAAAGGATGGAATCATGACCGCCAATATGGATATTATATGTAGCACCACAGCGGAGAGCATTATAATTCCGTGTTGGCGAAACTTATTGTGTCTTTTCAGCATATATGCCCCAATAAGTAAGGCAAGAACTACAATCTGAATAACCAAGCTTATAGTAGATGCAATAGGAGTAACCATTAAAATCACTTAACCCCTATTTATTATATTTAACGTATAAGCTTTTTCACTTTAACAACTCTCTCTCCACTGTGCAAACAGGTTGTTTCTAGGCTTCTTTTAAAAGCAATGTCAACTGATGCAGATCATAGAAACATTGGAGGTCCAAAAGAAATGGAACATTGTCAAAATCCTTGGAAAAATAAATGCTCCAGCGAAGACATCAAACTATACATAATAATGAAAGGCGAAAAGCTGCCTATCTGCACCCAATGCTGGAGCAGTATCGCCGATAAAGACCTCGGCTGGGGCGACTGAGCCAATGGAAAGCTTTAGTCTAAACAGTGCAAAATCATTCATAGGCAAGAACGTCAATCTGCACCTTAAAGACGGATCCGTAATAGTAAACGTACACCTGACCCGCATCCGAAAAGACGAATTCGGCAAAAGTACATTTGTTGAGTACACTCCATATAGAAATCAAAAGCTTAACAGGGTTTCTATACGAAGCGTCGCTTATGCAGAATTAATAAACTTACCTTTAATGACAGCATGTTAATCCCCTGCTGCTCCATTTCCTCTCCCTAAAAGTAAAACTCCTCTTGTCCAAGGATTACTTACCTATCATATTTCTTGTTAGTGCTTTTCTATACTGTCGTTTGCTATTTCGTAATCGTTCGCTCTGTTTCGTTACTATTCATATATGTGGTTATCGAAAAAATCTTGAATACCCTGAAATATTAGTAAGGTAAAGTTTTCTTATGCGTTGTTTACGTTGTGGTGTTTGTTGTACAGAGACAGAAATGTTGCTTTCAGTAGATGATATTAATCGTTTAGAAAAGAAAGGCTATCAAAAAGATTTTTTTGTGCGTTTTGACAAAGATGGTTATGCAATTCTGCGAAACCGGTGCGGTTACTGTGTTTTTTATAATGTTAAGGAACGCCAATGCGACGTATATGCAGATAGGCCCGCTGGGTGTAGAGTTTACCCTGTTATCTTAGATGAAGATAATGGCATAATTATTGATGATATCTGTCGCGCACAAAGCACAATTTCAGAACATGAGAAAATGCAAAAAGGCAAGCAAGTCATCAAGTTGCTGGAAAAAATTGACCAAGAAGCCCAACAAGCCCGTTACAAGTAAAAACAATGTTTTATCCTTAGTAGTATGTATTATTAGCAGTGTTTTTTCTTAGTGCATTGGCTGCAAAATATTTTTTTTGATTTAAGATCTTCAGCCTCAGCTCTGGACATCAATCTGGTCCCAATACGTTTGCTGCAGCAATCGCAAGTTAGAGTAACTTCGGCTACGCGATCATTGGACTGGGTGATTTCAATTGGCATAGGGTGTCTCCTCGTTTGAAACAGTCTCTAAGGTTCCGGTAGTAGCTTGATTACTTTAGTTATACCTGCTACGACTCGGTTAGTCAGTATGACTTTACTCATTCTCTCCTCCTCGCTGTAATGTACCGTACTATAAATAAATTTTTTGCCTGTACAGTACCGTAACATCAAACCTTATATGTATATACAGAACATCTCATTACTTTATATTACTAAATGAGGGGAATGGGGCGCCGAAGAAAGGATATAAGAGCATTACTGTGAAGGCTGAAGTCTACGACCATTTTTATAAAGAATGGCTTAAAGTAAAAAGCGATTACACTATAACCAAAGGCATACGGAGCTTTTCAGCATACATTACCTATCGTTTAGCCCAGCTTGCAAATACTGACAAGAAGCCAGCTTAAGTAAACACTTTCTTTATTTTTTTAAAGGCAAATTTTGGCATACATCTTTAAATAATCCTTGAATGAACACTTCAGTGTGAATTAGCATGCCCTGCACAGTTATAGTTGGCGCCTTTTGGGGCGACGAAGGTAAAGGAAAAATAATCAGCTATCTTGCATTGAAGGATAACATTGATTTTTGCGTACGAACCGGATCAGTAAATGCTGCACATACGGTCTGGAGAGACGGGCAAAAATACGCTTTACATATGGTTCCTGCGGGCTTTATTAATCCAAAATGCCGCTTACTTATAGCGCCAGGTGCAAATGTTCATGTTGGACAATTTTTTAAAGAAGTAGAGTTAACCAAAGTTGGCACCCGTGTAGGCATAGATTTTCAGGCTTCAATAATTGAAGAAAAACACAGTGAACAAGATAAGGCAAGCGCGCACAATAGAGGCATAGGCACTACGGGTTGGGGCGTTGGGCCTGCCCTTGAGGAGCGTGTGAGACGCACAGCCAAGCTCGCTAAAGATCTTCCTGAGCTAAAACCCTACCTTACAGATGCAATAACAGAAGTTAATGATGGTATTGACCAAGGCAAACAAGTTCTGCTAGAGGGTACTCAGGGCTTTATGTTATCCTTATTCCTAAGCGGGGGCTACCCATACGTAACAAGCAGGGACACAGGCGCATCAGCTATAGCTTCTGAAGCAGGTGTTGGACCGACACGTGTTGACGACGTTTTAATTGTTTACAAAAGTTTCATTACTCGTGTTGGTGCTGGTCCTTTACCTGGAGAAATATCCAAAGAAGAAGCCCAAAAACGCGGCTGGTTTGAGACTGCTGCAGGCACAGGACGAGAAAGGCGTAGTGCTCCCTTTGACTTTGATCTTGCAAAGAAAACTGCCCGAATTAACGGTGCTACGCAGGCAGCGTTGACTAAGCTAGATTGCTTATATCCTGAATGCACGGGCAAGCGAAACTATGATGATTTGCCTGCAGAAGCTAAGCAATTTATCAAAGATGTGGAAGTCCGTACAGGGGTTCCTGTGACAATAATTGGTACAGGTCCTGACGCTCTAGACATCATCGATCGCAGAAAGTAAGTATAACCAAGCATTTGGGAATACTTTTATCTATTTCTTTTTATGGACTATTTTGGGAGGTCATTAGCATGCTTCATCTTACAAATGAATCTCGAAAGGCATCTGCAAGCATATTCGCTTTGCTATTCATTATGGGGTTGCTTGTTGGAAGCATAGGAATATACTACATAAACACATCCGCAACATCGAGCCTTACTCGCCAAGTAGATGAGTTAAGAGACCAACTTTCAAAGTTAACTGGTTCTCAAACAAATGTTGGTGGAAGTCAAACTATTAACGTAACTAACCAGACTATCACCCTGTACAGGAACTCAAGTTATTTACCAGACTTATATGACAACGCTAGAGTTTCGGTGGTTCTGGTCCGAGGAGCCAGCAACGGGCGCTCAGTCCAGGGTTCAGGTTTTGTATACAACCATTCAGGTCAAATGGTTGTGATAACTAACTATCATGTTGTAGAAGATATAACTGACTTGAGTGTTACCTTCTGGAATGGCCACGCGTATCCTGCTGAGGTTTTAGGGTCTGACCCATATGCAGACTTAGCAGTTGTTTCAGTTGATGCACCCGATGAACAGCTAAAGCCTCTGCCAATGGTTAGTTCTTCAAGCCTGAGAGTAGGAGATGAAGTAATTGTAATTGGAAATCCTTATGGTTTAGTAGGCTCATTAACCACTGGTATAGTTAGCGCACTTGGGCGCTCTGAGCAAGCAGATTTCACAGCAAAGTTCTCGATTGCTAATATGATTCAGACAAGTGCGCCAATTAATCCTGGAAACTCTGGTGGTCCTTTGCTTAACGCTGCTGGTTCAGTTGTAGGAATAACCAACTCCATTGTTGCCGAGTCCCAAGGCTTAGGTTTTGCCGTGCCATCAAATACTATACTAAGAGAGTTGCCTTCTCTAATTGAAACGGGGACCTATAATGGTCACTCTTATCTGGGTATTTCTTCGGCTGCAAATGAAAGTGATATGAGCTATGACCTAGCCAAAAAACTAAATGTAGACATAACCTATGGGCGATATGTAGGAGAAGTCGCAGCTGGCGGACCGTCTGATGGTAAATTGCGTAGCGGAGACATAATAATTGCTATAAACGGAACTACAATCAAAAACGGCGATGAACTAAGCGCCTATTTAGTAGAATATACTTTACCCAACGACTTAGTTGAACTTACCGTAGTCAGAAATAACTCAATAACTAAGGTGAGTGTCATATTAGGAACACGCCCACCATTGCCTACTTAACCAATCTTTATTTTTCTTAAACTCTAAATCAGCGTTACACTCAAAAATTTTTATCTTATCGCTTACTTATCGACTGTAGGAATTTTTTAGATTGTTTCAATATGGTTTTAAATATTTAAAATTTGATTTTTCGGTTATAGATGGGTTATTATGGATTTGTTTGGTTAATGTGACGGCTTGGAACACTCCAAAGGCTATTATTGTTTTAAACCAGAATGTGGCAAAGCCTGTAAGAAGCGAAGAGGTTATGCTTAATATTGGTGCTATTCCCAGTGTAGTATATATTGTGCTTGAGATAACTTGGGTTAGACTTGTGAGTGCTAAGCCGTTAGCCTGAAAGTTGGAAACTATTGTATTAGTGATAATAATTTTATCAGCACTAACAGCTGCGCCTATGGAGGCAAAAACTAAGATGGCAGCAAATAGATTAAGTAGCCACCCGACAGATAACCAGCTTAACGGCTTAATCATTGCTTTGGGCTGAGCCTTGAGCGTTTGTAGCGCTTGACGATAGCTATAAAGGGTTTTCTCGATTCTATTTTCAAAGTATTGTTGATTTTCAGGCTTTCGGGTTATATAAGTGTAAATTCGGTTAAGAGTTTTAAGAATCTTTTTTGCTTTATCTATTTTTATACTAAAATATAGAATCATAATAAGTGGTGTGACTAGTAGTGCCATGAATGCTCCGATTTGCAGCATGACACCAACTCCTAAAGTATAGTTTACACTTAGCAAAATAGCTCCAATAATTATCGCTGTCAAGGTGATAATGTCGTCAAAAGTTTTTTTTACTACTATTGAAGCTGCGGTTTTTCCACCGTTAATCTGAGGATCTTTCGATAGTAGATAGGCTTTGTATGTGTCGCCGAACCATGCACCAGGGATTACAGCATCGATGAATATGCCAACCCAGCCTAACGTGAAGACCTTTTTGAATGTTGTTTTTACCCTGAAACTATCTAGGAGGGCTTTCCAAGCGAAAGCGTTGCATATAACCGTGGCAAATATGCATGCTGCAGCTGATGTGTAAATAATAAGGTCTGTTCTAACTATAACTGACCCAATATCAAACACGCTAGTATAATGGTACACGTAGACCACGAATGCCAAAACCCCAAGCGCTGCTGGGAGAAAGACCCACTTAGTAAAAGGAAATCTTTGTGGCTTAAAATTTGGATTCTGGCTTTGAGTCATAGCTACCACTTATCTGGCTAAATCCTACGGTTTGTTTGAATAATGCCTCTCTTCTACAGTTGTTTTCTTTGGCATTGCTTGCTGCTTGGGGGTCTGGCAGTGGCTGTTCTGCCCATAGATGTAAAAGTGCAAAGACCCGGTTATTTGAGCAGCTTTTCGCACTTTAGATAGGTGCTAATGTTACTTAAGTTCATGTTGCTACAGAAAGGAGCCAACATCAGGCACTCTATTGCAGGCTCGTTAACTATGTTTCCTATCATAATTTAAAAAATATTACAATGCAAAAGCGTCAAGTAGTCATAGCTAGCGAACCATAGAGCTGAAGTTTACATAGAAAAAGTTTGTGCCTGCTACACTATACGAGTTTTGATTTATAGGTAATTTTTACACCTGTGATAGTTCGGGCTCGACGATTACGGCTGTGCCTGTGGCTGAAAACAGAACTATATGCCTGCTTGCAGGCCTATATCAGAAGTTTCCACATCCATTCCAACAATAGCGTTGGCGCCTAGCTCTTTTGCCCTGTATACTGCCCGATTGATAGCTTCCCATCGTGCCTTCTCCATTTCTGTGGTAAAAGCCGTAACTTCTCCGCCTATTAGCGATTCAAAACTTGCTACGAATCTGCCTAATACGCCGCGTGTGCGTGGTGTTAATCCAGTGACTAGCCCTAGGACTCTGGTGATTTTGTATCCTGCTATTGTAGGCGTTGTGACTATGAGGAACGATGTTGTTGCAGAAGCTGCTGTTTTCGTTGTTGAGTTTGATGACGTAGTTGACTCAGTGCTCAGAGTCGTTATGGGCGCAGCTGCTGTAAGGGCAGCGCCGCAGTGTATACAATAATTTGAGCCATCAGAGTTAACGGTGTTACATTTAGGGCAAAGCAAAGCATTCACCTAACCTTATACGGCAGGCTTTTGTTAATAAACTTACTATATACAAGCCTTTACTGATAAGTCCATGGCTAAAGTATTATTTCATGATTGAACGTTTTGATCTTGCAACTTTGCTTGAACCTGAATTCTCCTGTTAAGATGGCTATTTCATCTTTTTCAGAAGTATGATCCCTGTTAATAGAGTTATAATTATTCCAGCTACAGTTAAGTCATAGATTGGGTCTGTTATTTGAGCTTGTTGCTGTGTAGGTTGAGTTGTAGTTATTTGGGTATTCGTTGGTTCTGCTGTGAGATTAGATGCGGTTGTCTGGGTGCCATGAATGGTTGGACCATACGTAATTTCTGGTGATGGAATTAATGTAGGTATGGTGGCAGGTGCTGTTGAGGGTGAAGCTGTCTGGATTGGTTCTTGTGTAGGGGTTACTATTGGCGAGGCGTTAGCTGTTGCTGTCGGTGTGGGGTCAGGTGTTACTGTTGGATTTAATGTCGGAGTTTCTTCTGGTCTGAGCGGTTGATTTGATGGTGTAGGGGCCGGTGTGGCTGTTAAATTAGATGGTGGGACAAAAGGTGCTGTTGAAGGCGTTGGAATAGGTGTATTTGGGGTTGCGGGTAAGGGTATGGATGGAAACGTTGGTGGTTCTATGGGGATGGGTGGTATTAGATCTGGTTTTTCTATGTTTGCATAGATTTGAGCAGGTGCAGTTTGTTCACAGTATTTTGTGTTAATTATTACAACTGAAGCATTTTGTAGGATTTTGGGGCATTCGCCAACACGCCAGCCGTTCTGCCAGTCAGTGCTGGTGCATTCTGCAATGTAGTATGTTTTGTTTTCGTATTTGGCTGAAAAAACTTGAGTCCTTGTGTTTTGAGGCGGTTGGGTTAAGTGAACTCCAATATTCATGTGTGGCTCATCGCTATAACGAAATAGCACAACTTCTAAGCCGCCTGCCTTAAGGATTGAGGCCGCAATCAAGGATAAAAGGTCGCAGTCACCTTTGTTCATAATAATTGTTTCAGCTGGGTAGTATACTGGGGCAGTTATTTCGTAGGGTATCTGATGGACAATTGTAAGCACTTGGTTAGTGAATGCCTCGTCGTCAACATAGATTTGTCTTAGGCATTCTGCAATGGGCTGAACAGCGAATGGAGTAATGAATTTTGGGTAATTAAAATCAAACAAGCATAAATGGTTAAGCTCTTGGTAGTGTTCATTCAAAGATTGTGGAACAGATATGGTGAGCGTATAGGTATAATCTCCATCATACTCGTTAGCTAGTTGATAGGATATGACATTATCCTCAGCGCATGCTTGAGGTATAGTAGAAATAACCAGAATAGTTATGATGGCTGTAAAGGTCAATAAATATAAACGATTATAATAAATGTTGGATGTTCTCACGCGGGTTTTCACCCAACTATAGAAACGATTTTCGGGCTAAGAGCCTATGTGGTTGCTTATTTACAATAACATTCAGTCAAGTGTGCCATTAATTTAACATTTTTATGCATCTATTTTTTTGGTATTAATGTAACTGTTGAGTAGCTTTCTTCTTGAAAGTACTTGTTTGCCACTCTTATTATATCCTGTTCGGAAACAGAGTCTACTTTGCTGGTATAATCCAGCAACGCTTTTTCATTTTCGAAATGAATCTCCATATTTGCAAGGATTCTGGGCAGCTCTCTTGGATTGTCAATTGACCGGTAGATGCTTCCTAGTATAAGATTTTTGCTTTTAGTTAGTTCATTTTGATCAACTGGATAACTTTTGAGTTTGGTTAGCTCTTCTTGAATTATGGACTGGACTTGGTTTATCGCTTTGGTTTTGATTGCGCAGTCTACAGAGAAGTAGCCATAATCCAAGCCAGACATGTTTATAGACTTAAAGTCGTATGTAAGTGCCCTTTTTTCTCTTAATTCCACAAATAATCTTGAACTTTCACCTATGCCTAAAACGGCATCAATTAGGTCCAAGGTTGGTACGTCCGGGTCTTTTGCAGGCGGTGTTCGTAGACCAAAGCTTAGGTATGCTTGGGTTATGCCTGCCCTTTCGATCGTGGCTGCCTGTTTGGGTTTGCATTCTTCTTTTCGGTCAGATTGGTTTGGCTGTGAGTGGCTGTTTTTTCGGCTTCGGAAGTTTTGGAGTACTATATCCGCATCATTAGATGAAAAGTTGCCTGTGAGTATTAGTATCATGCGATGTGGAGTGTAATAGGTTTGGTGCGCTTCTTTTATGTCGTTGAGCGTTAGCTCTTTTACAGTCTTTTTTGAACCTAAGACAGGGTTTCTTACAGGATGATGTTTAAAAAGGCACTTAAGCAGGGTTTCAGCAACTCTATCACGCGGATTATCTGATGCTTCCGCTATCTCATTTAGTATGACCTTACGTTCCAGCTCAAACTTGTCTTTTTCAAATGCTGTATCAAAGAGTAGCCCTGAAAGAATCTTCGAAGCCTGAGCGATTTTACCTGAAAAAATATCTACCGTACTAAGAGTATATTCATCAGATGTTTCAAAATTTGAACAGCCGCCTAGATGCTCAATTTGATTATGCAGTTTTATCTTTTCTTGGGACCCACCTACTATCATGTGCTCAAGAAAATGTGCACATCCTGCCTTCTCTTCTGGGTCATCGCTTGAGCCATATTTGACCCCTACTGAAAGCTGAGTCGTCAATCCGGTCGTACGTGGATAAAAAAGCACGGTTAACCCGTTTGCAAGAACTTTTCTTTCCCAAGAAAGGCTACTGTACATATCATCAAAGTAAACTCTTGAGCCTAAAAAGTATACTTATTCGCGATCCAAAATGGCATTATACCTGCTATCAAACATGATGGTAAGTAATGCTGGATTTGTTTTTAAACGTTTTAAAATTGGTATAATGTACTTGATAAGGAATTTACTGATTACTACAGTATATTTTGTGTATTTAGTAATGTAAATAAGGGGCACCCAACAAGCAAGGAAATTGAAAACGTAGACGCTTACGCTCTTGGTCTAATTAAACTTTTAACATTTCACTAAAAGATAAGCAATGTTTAGCCTGTCTGTTGTTAGATTAGCTTGCGAATCTCTTCATAAGAGGTCCTAATAGTAGCCAATTTTTAATGCATACAACATTGAAGGTAATAGGTGCAGCTGTGACTGTATTAGGGCTATACTAATGTTTTATCAATGCTGTATGCCTCCTTATTATAGAGGTAATTTTATGCCTACGTTCATTGTGAATTCTGCAATTTTACGGCCAAACACAGACCCTAAAGCTTGTGCTGCAAATACCCAAAGAATCTTTAGCCAGTCAGGAGAAAAAGATGTCAAAATGCAGTCTTGTTACTGCTGCTCAGAGCAAGGCAGAATAGTTTTTATAATGCAAGGGCCAAGCCAGGAAAAAGTACTTGAAGCCTTCAAACGAGTTAACGTTCCCGTAGAATCAATCATGGAAGCTGAAGAAACAACACAGGCTACAGAAGGCGCCAAACCAATGTCTGAAGCGCCTGAATCCACGGAAAAAACGTCCTCTTTACGGTCAAAAGCGCCTCTAATAGTCGGAGGAGTAGCTGCAGCAGCCATCGCTACCGCTACAGTAGCGGCCGTGGTCGCCAATAGGAAAAAAGCTAGCAAGGACAGCGTTGACAATAAATCTGCTGTTGAACCCCTTTAGGGGTATATTTTCACCTTTCTTTTCTTTTTTTCCAAAAAATAGTTGATGAATTTTTTAAAATAAAAGAGGTAGAAGTTGGGATATTTGGCTGGCTGGATTTTATGGATGGTTTGCGGTGGCGATGAAGCTGTGTGTACCTGCGCTGAGTGTGCCTATGCGCAACACTGCTGCTCCATCACTGCCTGTTACTGCAGATCCTAATAGGCTGCCTGAGGCAGACCCCTCATAAAAATTTACTGTGATTCCTTCGGTATTATCGCTTACATAGGCCACTAGCGTTACTGCTTCGTTGTCGCCGATGGTGTTGGAGCCTGCTGCTACGCCTCCGAAGACATCCCATCTTAAGGTTAATGTAGCTTGCGGGCTTGCAGCTGGAGGAGTTGGTGATGGTGTAGGTGTTGACGCAGGAACGACATTTAATGTGACTGTGTTACTTGTCATTGTGTATGCTGCTATGGCGTAGGCGGATACTCCAACTGTCAGCACTACTAACAATCCGATGATAAGGGCTTTACTAAATGTTCTCATCTAAATCAGTCCTTACCAGATACTCGACGCTGATGTTAAAAAATAAATGTTACATCACTTATACAACCACAAGTTGTACTAACTTGTATGTTTTTTTATTAAACGTGCTCATGTGGCCTTGAATAATTAAAATCTAATGCTCACATTCTTAGTTGCCGTAGCAATTAAATCAATTAAACATTATTTACTGTACACCATAAAATATTCAGTGTCTTTCTAAAGAGTGTCCGCTTTCCACTACACCTTGCTTTTTATTGATTCAATATTGCCACTCCAAACAATAGTGGTAAGATTACAAAGAAAAGTGTTCAATAAAATAACATCAAAAATCAATAAAAGTGTCGATAGACCCTTTTCCCTACGCAGCCTACGATAGTTGTAGGCTCATTTCCAATGTGTCTTGGTCTGTTGATTTTACTTTAAAGCCCATCTTATTAGAGAGCCTAATCATTTTGTAGTTATCCGTAGACACAAAGTAGTATATTTCTTTAAGTTTATAATCTTGAGCGATTTTTATAGCATACTTTAGAAGTTCTGAGCCTAGTCCTAAGCCTTGCCAAGCATCAGTTACTGCAAGGTCAAATTCTGCTCTATAATTAAAATCAAACATCAAGCGTGCCACTGCAATAATTTTACTGTCGCTCTTAGGCTGGGCAACTATTGCTATCTCCCGATTATAGTCTAAATTGCAGCATTTTTCGAGCATTTCATCAGATAGCTCTTTTTTTATCTCAAAAAATCGCATATGAATACTTTCTTTGGAGAGGGATTTGAAAAAATCGTTATATCTAGATTTATCTGCGGGCTCAATTGGCCTAAAGATTACGTTTAGACCATTCTTTAGCGTTCGCTCAGTAGTGTATCTTTTACGGACACAATCAGTTATTCTCCTTTTATTCTCCCTATTAATTGACGTCAAAAACCTGTACATCCATTACGGTGTATTATTCATACTATCAATATATGCAAATTATTTTTTATATTATTTAGCGCGCTAAACAACCGTTTTTTATGCTACGACTACCCTGAGAACAAGGTCTGTTTTCTAGACATAGCACTTTAATGTAAGATAGAGCAGGCAAGAATTTTTCTTAGCATGTTTTTAGGCTAGGTGATATGTGTGTAATTATGAGCTAAAAGAACATCATAAACAATTACCGCTCTCTAAGAAATAATGGCAAACATCCCCATAGCAATTTATAAAGGCCATGAAAAAGAATTTTCAATGAAAAAAGATATGATGATTTAATTTTTTATTTGAGTTTGCCTTCAAATATTAGCTTATACAAGTAGATAATAATTGCCGCGTTAATAATTACCCTAATTGCATTTAACCATATTTGGTAATAAATTAAGATCCCCATACTAGTGCTAAGTGTATATATGAATGTGAATAAAGCAAAAGCTATGCCCCATTTTTTCATAGATAATAATCCTGCTGCTGAAATTGACCACAGTGCTATCTCTATCCAATTGTTTAAGTCCTCTATGTCGCCACTGGTAATCAGAGTTATCATTAAGAAAATGTTGATTATTATCCAAATTACGATTGCATAAATGAGTGGTGTTCTCTTAGCTACTTTTGACATTGGAATTTCACGAATCAAACTTTCTTAGCTGAAATTTAGCTTTTGTGGTCTTAAATAACCTGCTAGAGGCACGTATAAACGGTGTTAATCATGATTTTTGATTCTCCTCTAATGTGTTTGAGCAGCAGAAATTTGATTGCCCAAGAGCATAGCATAATATCTATCTTTCTTGCATGCCCTCGGATGTAAATATTGTAATATCAAAAGGTAATGTTATTTGTATTTAAAACAGGTATATGCGCTAGCAAGGAAGAGAAAACACTTAACACGCTCACTATGTAAACAAACAGTTCTGCAAGGAGTAACATAATCAATTTTTTAAGAAAATTTTAAGGCACTTTGCTTGATCGCTTATAGTTGATTTAAAGGCGTCCAATTCTCGCAGTAAACGCAGAAGTCAATTACTATAAATTATATATACTTATTGCATCCATACAGGTTCTCTAATTTACAAAAAATAAACTCTGGAGAAAAAAACGATGGAAAACAAAAAAAATATAACAATATATACTATCGTTTTGGTGCTGTTACTGGCTTTTTCGGTAACCGTGGCGAGCATACCAGCTACAGTCGCACACACTCCTCCATGGACTGTTAAGACATGGTCTTACATCAGCCTTGCATGCCCAAACCCTATAGGGGTTAATCAAGAAGCAGTAATCATCTTCTGGCCCAACGCTGTTCCACCTACAGCTCAAGGACAATACGGTGATCGTTGGACATGGAACATTGAAGTAACAAAGCCTGATGGCTCAAAACAGAATGTTGGACCGATAACATCTGACCCAATTGGAGGCGGATATATTTTGTACAAGCCTGATCAAACAGGAAAATACACCTTCGTGGCCAAGATGGACCAGCACGTAATAACAGGTCTTCCTATGAACCCAGCGCTTCCACCTGCACAACAACAAGGTGCTGCTTACGTAAACGACACGTACCTAGCTAGTCAAAGTGATCCTGTAACGCTTACCGTGCAACAAGAGGCAGTCGAAGGTTGGACTGAAACTCCTCAGCCTAACTACTACTGGACTCGACCTATAAACAATGCAAACAGAGAATGGTGGCCACTTGCAGGTAACTGGCTGGCTGGAGCAGCTCAAATCAATGGCCCAACAACCAACTTCGGTTATGGTAAAGCCCCGGAGAGTGCTCACATTCTATGGTCGCGGCCCATGTGGGCTGGAGGCATTATGGACGCTAGATTTGGCAACACAGGCTTCCAAACATACCACTACGAAGGTCTTAGATTTGAACCGCCAATAGTTATGTACGGAAAATTGTACTATAACGTCCATTCTCTTCCGAAACAAGGCTGGTACTGCGTAGACCTTTACACAGGCGAAACAACATACTTCCAGAACACCACTGGTCCAGTTACTAACGTAGGTGGCGGTTTCGACTACTCGGGAAGAATCAGCGGTGGAGCTCTATCATTTGGCCAGATATTCAACTACGACTCTCCTAACCAACACGGGGGTATGCCCTATCTATGGTGTGCCGGTGTATCTGATCCTTTCGCGCCTGCATCCACTGCGCCATGGATGATGCTCGACGCTTTTACTGGTAACTATATCTGCAGTATTGGCAACGTGACTCAAATTGAACGTAGAGGAACCAGAAGTATAACTACTGGAGCTACAGGTACAGCTGTATACGGCAAAGACGGAAGCATACTACGCTACAATATAGTTAACCTTAGCAACACCACTGAGCCAGAGCTGTTCTTACAAGTCTGGAATACAACCCAAGCTATCTGGTATGAACCAGTCTTTAGCGGCAACAGCTACTGGATGTGGAGACCCACTCTAAATATGACGTTTGATGGCAGAAACGGCTTCTCGCTAAATGTATCTATACCTGATGTAGGAGCTACAAATATACGTGCAGTACGTGAAGGTCAATTTATCATTGGTGGATCTCCTGGAAGAAATAATGAAGACGGCATCATTGAAGGCTACTTATGGTGCTTAAGCCTTGAACCTGGAAAGGAAGGAACATTACTGTGGAACCGCACATTCGTTCCCCCATCGTCAGCAGGCAACATAACCATGACAATGGGCGCAGTTGATCCAGAAGATGGCGTATTTCTCTTCCAGTCTACAGTGCTAAGACAACGGTGGGGCTATAGTTTAGAGACAGGACAACTGCTCTGGGGACCAACTGAACCAGAACCTGCGTTGAACTATTATGGTATGACCAGCAACATCTGGAATGGAAAACTTCTCACTGCAGGATACGGTGGAGTACTTATGTGCTATGATATAAAGACTGGAGAGGTACTCTGGAACTACACTGCTGCTCAGCAAGGTTGGGAATCCCCCTATGGCAACTACCCAATCGGCATAGGTTTAATCGCAGACGGGAAAGTCTATATTGGCTCAGGCGAGCACTCACCAACTCAACCACTATGGCGCGGCTCAAACATACACTGCATAGATATAGAGACAGGACAGTTATTGTGGAAATGCATGCAACTTGGTGTTTCAATGCCCTCAGGTAATGCTGGTGATAATTTTGCTATTTCAGATGGACACCTAGTAGCCCTTAACGCATACGATAACAAGATATATTGCTGGGCTAGAGGACCAAGTGCCACGACCGTTTCAGCACCTGAAACTGTCATACCATTAGGCACACCCGTACTGATCAAGGGTACAGTCACAGATCAGTCACCTGGCGCTAAGGATACGCCTGCTATATCAGACGAGGACATGGAAGCATGGATGAACTATCTATACCAACAACAACCAATCCCAGGCGACGCTAAAGGTGTTCCAATAAAATTGACTGCAGTTGATCCAAAAGGCACCTCAGTCGACATCGGTACAGTTACCAGTGACATGAGCGGTCAATTCAGCGCCATGTGGACACCAACCCTAGAAGGCATATATACCGTAGTCGCTACCTTCGAAGGATCCAAATCATACTATCCTTCGTATGCACAGACTACCTTTGGAGTAGGACCAGCGTCCGCATCAGTAGTAACCACTCCAACACCTACCTCAGCTACTCCAACACCATTATCGCCAACTTCAGCTGCTTCAGAAACTCCAGACCAAACAATAAGCCCATCACCCTCAACTAGTCAACCAGGCACCGAAGAAAACACTACAATATACATTACAATTGCAGCCGTCGTAATCATTGCAGCCGTCGCAGCTACAGCACTAATACTAAAAAGACGCGCAAAATAGACGCCAAAACAAAACCAACCCTTTCTTTTTTTGGGTTAAAGTAGCTTGAAAAAATCGGATAGTGCGCTTTGTGGTTAATCACTCCTAGTTTGTTGATCGTTTTTCTGTTTCTTTTATTTTCCCTTTGTAGTGGTTGATTGATGTTGCATTTGTTGCTGGATAATGTAGATTTCTGTCAATTGTGATATTGGCTCGCTTGCTGATTTCTAGAAATATCTGATTAAAGAGATAGCGGCATTGTAAAATTTTTTGTGCTTTTATGTAAGAAATAAAAAAGGTTGGTCGATATCGCGCTTTAATTAGCGCGAAGATAGATGCTGGCTTAGAAGGCTAATGCTATTATACCAATGCCTATGATTGCTAAGATTATAGCTAGGATCACAAAGATTACTACTGCAACTAAAGCTATAGCAAATGCTTTTAGCCATCCGCAATCGAAGAAGTGCTTAATTAGGCCAAGCCAAACAAAGAACATGATAATAGCTGAAAGTAGCCCTCCCAGAAGAGTGCCAATAAGAGCGCCAACGACTGCACCTATTATTGTCCCTAGAACTACTATCCAGATAGCGTCTGTGAATTTCGCTTTATCTTTGCCTGCTAATGCCCTGCCAACTAACCAAAGTATTGGTGCAATAACAACAATTCCAATTACAATCTGTATTAATAATGCAATTAAATCCATGTTGATCTCCCACCAAGCTATATGAGTCCATTTACTTTTAAATTTATGGCAAGCATGGACTCACCTCATAAAAATGCTTATTAACCGCACGCTTGAGGGTAGACTTAGCAAGAATATATTTCTGTAACATTATTTTAAGTGGGCTGCTAAATTAGGTTCTAAATTCCAATGTTGTTTTAACTATACTAGTTGAAGGCTCATTTCTATAATGTCTCCATCGCTTGATTTTGTTTTTGCACCCACCTTCTTGGAGAGTTTAATCATTTTGTAGTTCTCAGAAGCTATATAGTAGTAGATTTCTTTAAGCTTGTAATCCTGTGCAATTTGTATAGTGTAGTTCAGAAGTTCTGAGCCTAGTCCTAAGCCTTGCCAAGCATCAGTTACAGCAATGTCAAATTCTGCTTTATCTTTATTAGCAAAGATTAATCGCGATATTGCAATAATTTTATTATCGTTTTTAGGTAAGGCAACTATTGCTATCTCCCGATTATAGTCTAAATTGCAGCATTTTTCGAGTTCTTCATCAGATAGCTCTTTGATTATGCAAAAAAATCGCATATGTATGCTCTCTAGGGAGAGGGATTTAAAAAAATCGTTATACCTCTGCTTATCGGTAGGTTCAATTGGCCTAAAGACTACGTTTAGACCATTCTTTAGCGTTCGCTCGGTAGTGTATTTTTTTCGGATTTGATTAGCAAGTATATTTTTATCCTCACCATCAGTCTGCATCAAAACTTTTGCATCCGTATGTGCAATTTTTTCTTATTGGCATATGTAAGATAGTGTATATATGATTTAGCTAACGGCGCTTCTGTGGTGCAAAGAGACGTGAGATTTCATTATGTAGTTAGCTTTGTTTCTTCGGTTAAAGTAGGTCTGTAAATAACGTGTTGCAGTGTCTGAATATTTGGAATTGGGATAAGCCCGTGGTCTTGTTTTATTATTCTTTCTGCATGGGGAGGGTTGGGGGTTTTGTTAGTATGTTTTATCGATGTAATGTATGTTGATGATGTGGTGCTGTGATAGGTAAGATTTTGTGATAGCGTGTTGTTTTGTCTCTAATTTAAGCGGCTTAACTTTTTTCGCTAACTTTAAGAAGCTCTTTTGCTTAAAGGAGGCAAGGTAAAGCAAAAAACTGTAGCTAATCCAAATTTTTAAACAGATTAATACCTATATAATTTTTATCCTATCTAATTTATTTTGTTTTTACATTGCACAACCTTACCAACAGGTTTATACATTTTTAATTGTTTACTTCTATTGATCTTTCATTTTTTGGAGGAAAATTAAGTGTTAGCTAAAGATGTTATGCTCAAGGATGTAGCTACAGTAAAAAAGGACATCAGTGTTAAGCAGTGTATAGAGATTTTTTATAAAATGCGTGTTGGTTCAGTGGTTGTAGTTGATGAAGGAAAAAAGGTAATTGGAATTTTTACAGAACGTGACGCTAACAGGGTAATTGCTCAGAATTTTCCATTAAGTACGCCTCTTAAAGACGTTATGACTACGAACGTTGTTACAGTACCATTAGATTGTACTTTTGGCGAAGTTAAAGAATTAATGCGCACTCATCGAGTACGCCATATTCCAGTTGTTGATTCAACAGGCAAACTTGAGGGATTAATTTCGCTTAGGCACATAATTGATGAGTTTTTTGAAATAATACCGCGCACACGCATACAATCATAATAGGGTAGGCAAGGTGATGGTTATTGAAGCGATTTGAGGGCAACCCTATTCTTGAACCAATAGGGAAACACAGTTGGGAATCGCGGCTAGTTTTCAATGCTGCAGCTATTTTATTAAACAAGCAAGTTCATCTTCTCTACCGTGCGATGGGCAATGACCACATATCACGTATAGGTTATGCAACTTCCTCGGATGGCTATAACATTGATGAACGTTTACCTGAGCCCATCCTAGATCCAGTACAAGAAGAAGAAAAGGAAGGCTGTGAAGACCCTCGAATTACCCTAATAGATGATAGATTGCATTTAGTTTATACAGCTTTTGGTCAGCATGAACGTGATAAAGTGTTTCAAATTGCACATACAAGCATCTCAGCAGAGAATTTTTTAGCCAAACAATGGCAATGGGAAAAAAGGTCTTTGCCTTTTGCAGGAATACGCAACAAGAACGGATTGCTTTTACCTAAAAAAATTGACGGCCAATACCTCATGTTTAACCGCTTTGACCCCGATCTCTGTATTGCCAAATCAACTGATCTCCAAAACTGGTGTGACTTAAAATATGTTATGGGTCCAAGGCAAAAAAGTTGGGACTCATGGAAGATTGGCACTACAGGGCCACCAATTGAGCTCAATGAAGGGTGGCTCTTTATTTATCATGGTGTTGACTATGAAAAAGTCTATCGCCTGGGCGTTGCAATGTTAGATAAACAAAACCTCCAAGAGGTAATATATCGTTGCAAAGATCCGATTTTATGGCCTGAAAGACAATATGAACGCTTTGGAGACGTCCCAAATGTTGTCTATAGCTGTGGATCTGTGAGGATAGACAATCAAGTCTTGATTTATTATGGAGGGGCCGATAGCGTTCTTAACGTAGCAACTTATGATTTAGCTGAACTTCTGCCAAAAAAATAAACCTGCTTCATTAGTAAGCTATATTCTGTCTTTCTTGGCTGTATGTATTAGCATGCTGCCTTGCTCGAAGATGAAATTGTTTTCCGATTTTAAAAGACCTAACCACTCTAGACGCTACCCAAAATCAATTTTTTTACCAAAAGACTAACCAAATATTTTAAGTCAAACTAGTGCGTACAACATTATCACTTAGGTAAGCGTTATTAGCGCGGATTAGGAGAGTTAACAAGTAGAAAGGAGCTAATCTGGTTGGGGTTTGTCAAGAGTCGTCAGGCAGTTAGTACTCTTATGGTTGTGTTGGTAGTTGTGGTTATTGCTGCTGTTGTAGTTGGTGTAGTGATAGCCTATTCTTTCTTGCCGGGTAATCTACAGACTCAAGAATTTAATTTTGAAGGCTTTACAGAAGTGGATGTTGGAGGTGCATTCCACGTAACCATAACACAGGGCAGCTCTTACAGCATCGTGATAACTGCAGATGAAAGGATATTTGACGACATAGAAGTAACCCAGACCGGAAATACGCTAAGCATTGGAATGGAACCAGGTATTGACTTTGGCATGCACGTAAGGGAAGCTGAGATTGTTATGCCCGCGCTACAGAGACTTGTCTTATCAGGCGCGACCAAGGGCACGGTAACAGGTTTTAACTCAACAAATACCCTCAGGCTGAACGTATCGGGCGCCAGTTCCCTTCAGGTAAACAACGTATACACAGGCAATCTCGAAGTGAACCTCTCAGGCGCTAGTACCCTTACTGTGCAAGGATCAGGAGATGATCTTGAGGTGCACGCGTCAGGGGCAAGTAACTCAGACCTCACAAACTTCCCTGTTAACGATGCCTTTGTAGATGTAAGCGGAGCAAGCCAGGCAACTGTGAACCTGACTGGAAGATTAGACGTTCAAGCAAGCGGAGCCTCAAGTGTTCACTATATAGGTGAACCAACACTTGGAGTCATTAATACCTCAGGAGCCTCAACAGTAAACAAAAGGTAATGCCACCACGGTTGAGAGGCGGCTTAATTTTACCATTCTTAGGGCAAGTAAGCGTATGCTATTTGATAGATAAATTGCCTTGAAATATTCCAAAAGCATTTCCTTCAGTATCCTCTGCGTAGGCAATGTATCCTCCACCGGGTACTTCTCCTTTTGGCATAATCACCTTACCGCCTGCTTCAACTATCTTCTTTAAAGATTCATCAATAGAGGGTACATTGATTATGTTTACAACTGTCTTGAAATTGCCTTTCTCATGTATTGCGCCATTAATTCCTTGCTCATTATCTTCACCGGCAATAATTATCCAATAAGGCACTGATCCTTGCCATTTGTGGATTTTCCAATCAAAAACCTTGCTGTAAAACTCTACAGCACGTTCCGGATTATCTGCTGGAATCTCAAAATGTATCACTTTTGGCAATATTCCACCTTCTAAAAATTTTAGAACAACTCAAGATGAACTGAGATTCACTTAAGAGTTTGTGGCTGCATAGCACCGTTACAGACTTTGGATTACCAGTTGGCTTCGCGTTTGTTTAATCGAAAGACCCGGCTTAAAACATTGAACGCCCTTGCATGTCCTCAGATGCGAAAATAATGGGAACAATAATATTGCGCTGTGTCTGTGTAGGTAAGTGATTGTTAATGATCTTGTCTTTAGAGAATTGGCCTATTCTGGAAATATTTAGGATGATTGCCCTATTAGGGATAGGATTTGCAACAAGCTATTTAGTTAAAAAGGAAAAGCTAAAGGTCAATTACTCTAGGAAAATTTTGCATTTTGCGCAGTTGCTTTCAATTTTTATTATCAATAAAACCTTCTTTAATTATAGTATAGAATACTTCGCGATTTCGGGCACATTATCTTTAGTTGAATCGTTGATCATGGTAGAGCCGCTGCGAAGGCGTTTTAGGCTTATTGCGTTTATGTTTTTGTCGTATGATCGTCCTGAAGATAGGCCCCATACAGTTCGATTAGTGGCCACGCAGGTTCTTGGCATGACTGTTGCCCTTATCGGGGTAGCTTACCTGTATCAATTTTCGGAGTTGCCGCTTGATTTGCTTGCTATTCCGTTAATAATTACCGCCTTTGGGGATGGTTTAGCTGAGCCTGTGGGCGTATTTTTTGGAAAACATAAATACAAAACTAAGGATCTCTTTGGAGACCGCGTCTACACCCGAAGTTATGAAGGAAGTTCAATGGTGTTTTTCGCATCGATTTTTGCCTTAATCTTTTTTGGTAACCTTTTTCCAGTACACGAACTGGTTTGCCTATTCCTATTCCTGCCTCTGCTAATGACTATAACCGAAGCATATTCACCTCATACGTGGGACAACCCATTCCTGTACCTAGTCGGCGGACTAGCAGTCTATATAGTTGTACTCCTACTCTAAAACACCTGCCACCATGTGGAACCCAAACTTCCAGAAGCGATTGACAAAAAACAAATCACCAAAAATAAACGCATAGCACTTTATATCGTGCCCTCATACACATCTGCAATGGGCACTAAAATTAATGTCGCTCTTTATATAGAAAGATTTAATCTATAAGTTAAAAGATTTAGGCTTTAACCTCTCACGCTTGTTTGAAAACCGCCTAAAACAGCTAATCGCCCAACTAAAAACAATCAAAATGCATAAAACTAGTACCTAACTGAAAATAATTTTAAAATGGTAGGGCTGCCCGGATTTGAACCGGGGTCTATAGAGCCCAAGGGTATCCGAACCATAGATTGGGAAGCTTTAAACAGTATTTAGCGCGCTGGTTTGTCTCTATTTTGTGTTATTTTAAATGATATTATAAGATGGGTATTTTGTGTGTTTTTTGTTGGTTTTGTTTTCTTAGTTGCAACTTTTGTGCAATGTGGTTTGTTGTTGCAACTTTGAGGTTTTAGACTTTTGTGGGGCTGGTTTTTTAGATTAGAGCTTATTTTGGGGGGGGGGAACTAGGTTGCAACGCTAAGCCTAGTAGTTGCAACTTTGGCGCTATCAAAACTGCTGTTTTATCTTTAGATTTTATAAGCGTATAAATTAGCCATATTATCGTGCTTACCTTGACAATTTCCGGAACAGAGCGGCACGCTATTAGAAATAATATAATTAACTCTTTAACTGCTCTTAGCAGATTTTTAGGCAGCTACGAGCTGTTTATGGCTGATTTAAAATCTCATGGTATTAAGCGGGTTAAGCCTGATCCTATTCAAGCGTTTACTAGGATTTTTAACAGCAAAGCTCACCAAGGCTTAGGTGAATGGTACAAGCAAGCATCTTTGGTGCTTAATGAGAATGAAAAGCTCTACTTGCGATTTATGCTGCTTAGCGGAGTTAGAGCAATGGATGGAGTAAAATCGTTTAATCTGCTTGTAGAGTTAGGCGATAGGTACAAAGAAGAATACTACAACCAAGAAACAGTGTTTTTAGAGCACTTTAAGTATCAAAAGCTTTTCTTGCGAAGCAGCAAAAACCTCTATGTGAGCGCAGTATCAGAAGAGTTGCTTGATAAAATATCAAAATCAAGCAAGATCTCCTATAACGCACTTGATAAGAAATTAGATCGCGCTGGATTGAAGATGAGAGTTAAACAAATGAGGTCTTTCTACGCTACAAAGATGAGAGAGATGGGATTGCTCTCTGAGCAGATAGACTTAATACAAGGTAGAGTGGGCAAAAGCATATTTTTGCAGCATTACTTCAAACAGGATGCTAACATGCTAAGTTCTAAAGTTCTAGCAATGTTACCAAGTTAGAAAATTCGATGATTTAGTTTGTTTTCTTACTTCTAAAATTATCTTTCTTTAGATTTTTATTTGGGAACGGGCCCACTTTCGAGCTTCTGCTAAATCTTGTGCATCTGGATGTCCTCGTTTTGCTAAACCAAAGGTTTTGCCAAAACATATGAAGTAGCTATTATGTAATTTTTGGTTTTTAGCTTCTAAAAGCTGCTTTACACGGTTAAACGCTAAAACATCGCTTTTCCCTCCACCTGCCCATGTCATAAAAAGAGCAAACTGTCTGTTGCTATCTTTTAGGTTTAATTGTTTTAAGAAACTAATCACATCGGGGCTTGGTTCTCCTCCACGAATCCAAGTCCCAAGAAACACAAAATCAAAATCGTTTAGCGATATAGTTGAAAAATCTGGCTTTGTTGATAAGTTGATTGCTTGGCAGTTTAGTTCTTGAGCGATTTCAACTGCTACTTTTTCAGTATTACCCGTCTTTGTTGAATAGATAATAACTGGGTTCATCAAATTAACCTACAAAAAGATTCGATAACACCCTTAAAACCTTTTTTAGCAATCTACTAAACCTACGCGTGATAATTTTAGTTCTCGGCAGAGTTGGTAAAAGCACTCTCTTGCAGCATTACTTCAAGCAAGATGCAAAACTATTTAACATTAGAACTCTTGCCCTGCTACCTAAGTTGGAAGAATCTTTAATTTAATTCATCGCTTAATGTTCCCAAATGTGTTTATCTATTGATTTTTATATTCAGAAAATTCTCGTTTGGGTTTTGCTTAATAGGACCAAATTAACTTAAAGTAATGATGTAAAGCAAAAAACAGAAAAACAAAATTATAATACTACAACTGACTTACGCGAACCTATTGTCGCTAAGCTAATTGTTATTTGTAACATTTTTTAAAATAAAATGAGCATAATTATGCCCAGAGGTCAGGTTTGGTTACAAGATAGTGTACAGTATATAAAAGGTAAATATGCAAAAATGCCTCCAGTGTGCAATCGAGACATTGTTTTTACCTCTATAGTTCGTCCATCGTCTAATTTAATGTTAAAAGGCATCCAGGGATTTGTTGGCGTTTTATCAACTCCAAGTAGAAAAGCAACGATGTATTCTGCAAGAACCCTTCGGGTAGTATTTTGTAATAAATCAGAGTACGCCCATTGCCAAAAATCATTTACTGTGCAGTTGTTTAATGGTGCAATGCAGTTGTCAAATTTTGTATCATACGCTAACTTGGAGATTTTTCGTTCAAATGAGACCAAGGACAACAACTCATTAAGAGCCTGATTAGCAGGTAAAGTAAAAACTAGGTGAAGATAGCAAATGAATTGTTCTATTTTATAAATTCTAAATTAATAAAAACCTTAGAAAATTAGTAGCTTATCTACTATTTCTTAAAATGGTTAGAATTTAGAAAACTAGAAAGCATATCCTATTTGGGGAGGGCAGCCATCGCAGTGTTTTATTTGCGCTTGGTGAATAATTTAGATATAGCTTCTTTCTTATCGGTGTTCTTTAACGTTTTTTATAAACTATCTATTCAAGTTTTTTTATTCTTTCTTCTAGCTCTTTTACCTTAACTTCTAATCGAGTTGCATCAGCATCATATTGTGCTAATTTAATCCCTCAATGCCCTTGATCTTTAAGATATAGTGACCTATGCATCTATCATACTAATGTTATTTTTCTTTTTCTGCAGTACACATTTTACTTCATAATTTACAATATACAAGCCCAAAACTGTTAGTACTATGCCTACTATTAGGATAACTATCAAGTAATCATAACCCAAGTACTGATCTAGTAAGGCCCATAAGCTTCTAAAAATAAGTACTGAAGCAAAAAGAAGAATAAACTCGCCTAATAGTATCTTAGTTAGTTGCATTCATAAAAAGTTAATTCACTTTCTTAAGTATCTTTTGTGAACGCTAAGACGACCAAACATATAACATAAAACTTCCCTCCCCATCCCCTTGGGTGTAAATACACTTGAGAAACAAACACAACTTGGTTCTTTACGTCGATAAAGAAATAGCAACAAAGTCACAAGAGCTTGGATTCAACATAAGTAGAACATTAGAAAACCACTTAAAACAACTGATTTTACAGCTCTCGGGCACACAAAATACACAAATCAATCACCTAAGCAAAAATGATTTCAGAGTGGTGGGGCTGCCCGGATTTGAACCGGGGTCTATAGAGCCCAAGTCTACAAGCCTGGACCATGCTAGCCGACAGCCCCGCTGTTTGTGGGTTGCAGAGAACATAATTTCGGTTGCATCATAAAAACCTTGCCAACCTTTAGGGGTGAATTGCTGACATGGGTGCAGGGTTCTGCGTTGGTGTTTTGCTGGGTTTGTTTTCTGTTCGGTTGCATTGCATGCGGATTTGTCGTTTCTGAGCGGTATCTTTTTTTGTGTGCCTTACAGGTGTGCTTTAATTGTTAACTGCCTGTTTACGTGGTGTAACTTGGTGCAAAATAAACTTGTTGCCATCCTGCTTATGCTTGTTGTAGCGTTCGCCTCAGTTGCCATAATCGCTGAAATCAACAGCGGCCTATTTGCCCCGCCTCCTATTCCCATACAAATTTATCAGCCTAACCCACCAGAGCCCACTGAAAAAGTTGTGTCCATAATATTTGACGATGGTTGGAAATCCCAGCTTGATGCCATACCCGTACTAGAGCAGTACAACTTTTCCGCGACATTTGCCATCGTAGCCTCATACCCAGATTATCCTGATTTCATGAACTGGAAAGAAATAGCTTTTATAGCACAGAAAGGCCACGACATAGCCAGCCATACCTTAACCCATCCACGCCTTTCCACATTAGATAATGAAACCTTGCATACTGAGTTGTCTAAGAGCCAGCAGATTCTGCGTTCTAAAGGCTACCCCGCAAATATTCTGGTTTACCCTTACGGTGACGGCAATGACAACCAGACCGTTAGAGATGCGGTCGCAAAGTACTATCTCCTTGCTCGTGGCACAGAAATCGGCAAATACAACCTAACCAGCCCAGATCGATTCACTATCACTTCCTACGGAATATATAACTACACCACGATGACTGACTTTGCTGATTACCTAGATGGCACTCAGGGCAATAACGTAACCTTGCTCTACTATCACAAGATAAGCCCCGAAAACATAGATATGGCCATACCCATAGAGACTTTTCAAGCTCAAATGCAGTACCTAAAAGACAATGGCTATACAGTGAAAACCATCAGCGAACTGTTCCTCAAAACCCTGCCTCCAGAATAAAAAAAGAAAGAGTAATTTGTCGAAGCGAAGGTGAAAGTCCTGTTTAAACCCAAATATATTTGCAAGATGACTAAGCAAGAAAACCTAGGACTAACAGGGTAGCGTACTAAACAACTAAGTAGAACTAGGCAGTTGGGTTAAGGTATGTGTAAATCGGATGATCTTGAGAAGTCAGCTACTGCATACGCGCAGGAAGCGGTAAAATATGATAAACAAGGCGACAAAGACAAAGCTATTGCGCTGTATCAAAAAGCCAGCGAAAGCCTAATTCAGCTAGCAATGAAACGCCCAGAATATGGTCCAAACAAGGTCTACCTACAAAGAGCAATCGCTTACCAAGAAAGAATCAAAACATTACAAAGTACTGACCAATAAGATGCATATACTCCACGTTTGCAAGGCTAATTTGTATGCAATTATCATGTACGTTGTGTTCCGCCTTAAAAACAAATTTTTGTTGCAACTGAGGCATCAGTTGCTATTTTGGAGCCTCGAGCGGGCTTTGCTCCCGCGGCCTGCTGCTTACGAGGCAGCCGCTCTGCTGGGCTGAGCTATCGAGGCCCAAATTGAAGTTTTGCTGTTCTATTTCAGATGAGGGCGCGGTTTTTAAATGTTCAGCGTGCAATCTTTTAAACCTTCAAGAACCAACTACTACATGTGCGAAGCGGGGAAACAACAGTAAAGCGAGATACAGCGAAAGTGAAAGAGGAAACGGCAGCACTGCTAGGTGAACACAAAATCATCGAACTTATGCGCAAATATTTTGAGCCCATGCCGGACATTGTGGTGCCGTTTGGTGACGATCTCTCTGCACTGCCTATTCCGGCAGAGGGACAAGTTGCGGCACTAAAAACCGACATGTTGGTCGCAAAAACCGACGTACCCCCCGATATGAATTTGTGGCAGGCAGCGCGGAAGGCAATTGTGATGAATATAAGCGACTTCGCAGCAAAAGGTATCCAACCATTAGCGGCGCTTGTAGCACTAGGCATTCCCAAAAATCTGACTCAGAGCGAGTTAGAGGATATAGCTAAAGGGCTCAACGCAGGTGCACGCCAGTATGGAGCATACGTGGTAGGCGGTGACACGGGTGAAGCGTCCGATTTGATAATTAGTGTACATTTGTATGGGGTCTCGCAAAAAAACGGTCTCATGCTTCGAAAAGGCACGAAGCCAGGTGACATCCTCGCGGTTACAGGTACGTTTGGTAAAACCAGTGCGGGACTCAAGCTGCTTCTGAATCCGGACACCTGCAGAGCACCTGGAGGGCTGCGGGAACGGCTTTTAAGCGCAGTTTTTATGCCCCAGGCACATCTTGCCGAGGGGTTGGCGCTTCGAGCTTCAGGCGCAGTAACTGCGTGCATGGATAGCAGCGACGGGTTAGCATGGACTCTTCACGAACTGGCATTTCAAAACGAGATAGGTTTTGAGGTTACAGAATTGCCCGTTGCAGAGGAAGCACGACAGTTTGCGGCTGAAAACAGGTTAGATGCGGCAGAGTTGGCGCTATATGGTGGAGAAGAATACGAGTTGGTTCTAACTGTGGATGCGGTGAAATGGGAAGGGGCGAAGACAGCGGTGGAAGCGATAGGCGGCAGATTAATCGCCATTGGTAAAGCTACAAGCACAAAAGAAATCACCCTTATAACCGTAGATGGAAAAAAGCAGCCGATACTGCCCAAAGGATGGGAACACTTCAAAACAAAAATTAAAAAGACCAAATAGCTAAAAATTCGGCTTAGCTTTGCGGGGTGGTTTCGGTGTTACCTACTTCCTCGAGTTCAGTCGGGAAGTATGATGATGCTGCAGGTTTTTGTTGGCGGTCGAGTAGGTAGTTGAGGATGTTAATACAGGATGCAGCGAGATACGGGGTGCGTCCGAGGCTAATCTTTTCACCAAAACGCAGAGCATAGGTTTCGACTTTTTTAGGCAAGCCAACATGATCACCTAGAACAAAAAGCGGGTTTTTGTCAAAGATTAGGTCGGTGACGTCTCTGCCACCTTCCTCTAGAATATAGATGTGGGCTGTTTGGGCTTTGGTTTTAAGTAGGGTTTCGAAACTGGTTTTGTCTACTGTTATGCCTGGATGCATTTTGCCTGAAAGTATTTTTTTGAAAATTGTATACCATGTCTCGAGGTTAGTACGTACATCATAGAGTGAGGCTCCATCAATTTGTACGTGGAGGGGCGGGTTAGGTGGGCCGTTTAGAATAGTGTTAAATGTAACGTCTCGCCGTAGTCCATGGGAGAGGAAAAGGCTGGTTATGATGCATTCGTAGGCGATATCTAATCGTCCTGCATCATGTAGGCTGCTCCACTGGGAGTCGGTGCGACCTTGGCGTGAATAAAGCAAAAATTCCCTCATCTTAACTCCTACAACACACTACCTCTCGCCGCTTAATAACCCTTAACCAGTCGTTTAACCTTAATAGCTAAATTCCTTAAAATGCTCCTTTTTTGTCTATAGAGACCTTCTACTAGCCAATAAATGTGCTTATTAGCAATTGCAATAGCAGTAGCGTTGATGAAATGTAGGAAAACTGGTCCATTACCCTTGTTCAAAGTCAGCAAAGCAGGTCATATAGTAAGCATAGGTGGTAAGCTACCTGAACTGCCCTTACTGTATATTGTGAAATCTAAAAGTTCCAACCGATGAATTAGGCATATACATAAAATGCATTTGTAGCTCACTAACCGGCAAATTACTTATATCAAAAAATTCTCCATTGCGAACAACATCAGTGTAACTGCCAACAAATCATTGCCTGACCATTCCAGGAAGCTATTCTCAAAATCTTAAGTAATTGTAGTATGTAGCTGGTTTGGGGAAATCTTTAACATCTGCCGATTGCTCTTTTTTTACGATTTGGCCTTTCAGGAGACACCTACGTGAGCATATTGAGTCATGACCGTTTCTGGGATGCTTTAATCAGCCTGCCTACGACAAAGAAGATGTTAAATCTGTCCCTGAAAAAGTGCTCCCATTGCGGTAGAACCATACTTGAAGCCGCCCTAGACGATTATGTAGGTAAAACTGACCCCAAGTGCAACAAATGCAGCAGCTTTTATTCATCTATGATAAGATTTTGGATTGACTTTCTCCGTTGCAGCTTGAACTTGAAAAGAGAAAAAGTCGCAAAACTGCTCGCTGACCGTTATGCACGCAAAGCAGTGCTTAATATCGCGCGCTCCTTCAGCTACTTCGGCATTAAAAAGCCGTTGAGCCTCTATGCGCCGTTTTTAGTTGTGTGGGATTTTACTCATAACTGCAACTTAATTTGCAAACACTGCTACTCAGATAGCGGCGCCAAACGTGAAGCCGAACTTACCACCAAAGAAGCTCTAGCTGTAGTTGATCAGCTGGCTGACGCCGGAGTAATTGCGTTAGCTTTTTCTGGCGGGGAACCTTTGAGCCGTAAGGACTTCTTCGAAGTAGCCAGGCATGCAGCTGACCGTGGTCTCTATGTATCTCTTGCTACCAATGGAACTTTACTTACGAAAGAGAACGTGCGCAGACTAAAAGAAGCTAAAGTAAACTATGTTGATATCAGTATTGACGGTGCTACAGCTAGAACGCACGACGAATTTCGCGGTGTAAATGGCGCATTCGATAAAGCCGTTGAAGGGTTGAAGAATTGTGTAGAAGCTGACCTGTGCGTATGCATAGCTACTACAGTAACCAAAAATAATTATACTGATCTACCTGCAATTATCGACTTAGCCGAAGAAGTGGGCGCCGAAAGATTCACTTATTTTAACTTTATACCTGCTGGCAGAGGCAGATCTCACTATGATCAAGATCTTTCACCTGAAGAACGTGAAAATCTAATGCGGTACCTGCTTGCGCGGATGTCCAAAGGCTGCAAGACTACCATTCTGACTACCGCACCTCAGCTAGCCCGTGTAGGTCTGCAATGTCAAGGACCAAGCGGCACTGGCGACGTAACCATGTCTATGGCACATATGCAAACTGTTAAAGTTACAAAGAAGGCTGTGCCACTGGCGGATTTTATTGGTGGATGCGGTGCCGGTAGGCTCTACTGCTCGCTCTCACCTCAGGGTGATGTGCATCCATGTGTATTTCTGCCAATTAAGGTTGGTAACCTGAAAACCCAAAATTTCACTGATGTCTGGCTCAACAGTGAACTTTTCAATGCCTTGCGTAACCGCACTAACCTGAAGGGTACATGTGGACGCTGCAAATACAAATATATCTGTGGTGGCTGTCGCGCTAGAGCCAAAGCTTATCACAATGATGTGCTTGCTGGCGACGTCGGTTGTATCATGTCACAAAAAACAGGAGCCGCCAAATAATGACCCCCTGTACTGTCAGAATTCGCCGTGCCCTGCCTGGACAGGAAATAACCAGTATCCTCAAAGAAGCTGTCAAAGATTCAGGCCTTAGAGGAAAACGTAAAATTTACATTAAACCTAACTTGAGTCATCCTGAGTATCTGCCCGGCGTGGTAACAAGCCCCGAATTAACTGCGGAACTCATAGGCTTGTTGCGTGACGGTGCAAATGAAGTAATTGTAGGCGAATCTAACGGCTATAATTATCCATGCTGGAACGCTTTTGATAAAACTGGTATGCAAAAAGCTGTACAGAATGTCGGTGGAACTGTTATCAATCTTTCTGAAGATAAAGTTGTTGAAGTAAAATTTTCAGATGCCAATGGTAACCCGCTCAAAAGACTGTTTCTGCCAAAGACTATACTTGATGCCGATGCTATAGTGGATTTGCCGCTTATGAAAACTCATGAGTTCATGGCATACAGCGGCGCCATCAAGAACCTTTTCGGCTGCATCCCAAGCAATCGCCGAATCTACCTGCATCCCTACCTGCCCGAAGTCTTCTACAGGCTCTACACTATCTTCAAACCAAAGTTAACCATCATGGACGCCCGTATAGGCATCGAAGGCAATGGACCAACCAAAGGCAAGCCAGTCAAGATGGACCTCATGCTCACCAGCACAGATGCCCTTGCCTTGGACATAGTCGCTGCACAGGTCATGGGCTTAAACTGGAAAAACACCTACCTAAACTATATTGCTCAAAAAGTCGGTCTTCAAGAAAAGGACATCACCGTGGAAGGATTACAGATATCTGATGTCATGCATCGTTTTGAGCCACCCCGCATCGATATGCCAGTCAAAGCTCAGATGTTCATTTACAAACATGAGTTCTTGACTAAGTTCTTCTTCTGCTCGCTTGACGTAGTGAAGCTTTTTCAGAAGGCAACCATGCGGTACCGTGGTGAATCTACACAGGTCGGGTAATCTGCTGTTTAACGAAGGGCTTCTTCGTAGACTGCCATTGCATCTTTAACAACTATGCGCCAGTCAAGTTGCTCTTCAACGGTCTTACGTGCCAACCGCCCCATTTCAGCGGCTTCTTTGGGATGTTCCAGCAGGTATATAATGCGATCCGAGAATTGTTGTGCATTGAATGGCTGGCACATAAAGCCATTTTTACCGTCGATTATGGTTTCAGATATGCCCCCCACCTTTGTAGTCACAACTGGTAATCCAGTCGACAGCGCCTCAAGTACGGCGAATGGGTGATGCTCGTAGAACGTGGAGAAAGCAAAAACATCAGCTGCCTGATAGAGCTTAGGCAGCTTCTTATCAGGGAAGTAGCCTGTAAAGATAATACTGTTTTTTACATCAAGCTTTTCCGCATGGGCAATAAGTTTGTGCATTTCGTCACTTTGACCCTTACCAGAGATAATAAATTTGGCCTTAGGGAATCGTTTGATGACGGCTGGCATACTTTCGATGAGCGTAAATAGACCCTTCCGAGCATAAAGTCTTCCAACTGAGACTATGGCTATATCATCTGGGTTGAAGCCAAGTTCAGCCTTAACTTTGCGTTTATCCTCTGCGGGTTTAAACTTGTTAATATCCACACCGTTATGGATAACCCTGATTTTATTTTCAGGTATCTTGTAATAGTTTGTGAGTTCCCACTTTGTGAAGTGGCTAACAGCTATTATTTTTCGTGCGCGTTGCAGCATGCCTTCTTCAAAAATTCGCAGGAACCAATTGAAACTTACTAGAAACTTTTCATTCGCGTTTAAACGACTGTAAGGTTCACTTCTGATCGCTTCGGCTTCGCCCTTCCAGGTTGAGTGTACGGTGCAAACTAGCGTTTTACCAAAGTTGGGCGGTACTGCAAAGCTAGGTGTTAATGGTAATTGGGGATGTGTGATGTCTACATTAGCAGTTTCGCGGACCTTATTGAGTTTACGATAGCTGCTGCCTGCAAGCATGAAAGATTTTACAATTGGCATTTTCGGAATTTTTAAAAAAGAAACGTCTAGCTGAGGATTGACTTTGACGTCTTGGGCTTGGTTTGAGCCAGTGACGACATAAATTTTGTAACTGTTTTTGAGGAGCTCGTTGGATAAGTAGTATACGTAAGATCCTGTTCCGCCTGTAAGAGGCCAATACTCAGGCGAGATAAAGCAGATTTTATGTACCATTTACTTGTTCCTCCCTATTAGGTATCTAATGGTGGTATTAACTGCGCCGACAAACCATGCCGTCGACCGCACAAAGTAAAGCACTACCAGTCTCAAAGCCGACCAATCATTATACTTAATGGATATTTTAACAGCAGAATAGACAAAGTAAATCAGCATAGCCAGCAGGATTAGGCCAGAACCAACCCACAGAAGTCTTAGCAGCGGTATGATCCCTAAGATGAGCAACGCTACAACTGCTAACAACAACACCGGTTGAATGTTCATGCCAACATCGGTGATTTCATCACCCTTAGCGAGATGACCATGTTTAAAGTAGAGTTTGAGGGTGTTTTTGCCGTACTGGAGCTGTTGGCGCCAATACGCTTTGAGCGTTGGGCGATGGTAATGGTAGCATTTGGCAGCGGGTTCGTAGGCAATTTTGTAGCCTAAACTGCTTAGTCGGAAACCAAAATCGGTGTCGTATTGGCTGGGTAGTTTTTCGTCCCATCCTCCGGCTTCGGCGATGATGTCTTTTTTGAGTAGTAGGTTCATTGTAGCGATGCGTCTGGTATATTTGCCGATACGCCTATAGCGGTTCTTTAGTTCGTAGCCGATGCTTCGCGCCCATGGGTTCTCAGTGTTCCATGTTTCAATTGAACCACTCACGCCAGCAATTTTGGGGTCAGACAGGTGTACGACGAGCTTTTTGAGCCAATCTCGTTCTACTTTTGCGTCAGAATCCACAAAGCCCAAGATGCTGTAGCTCGCAGTTTTCTGAGCTAGGTTGTATGCTGCAGCCGCGTTTAGAGGTACAGAGATGACTTTAGCAGGGAAACTTTCTGCGATTTTTACCGTGGCATCGGTGGAGCAGCCATCGATTACGAACACCTCTAAGGCGTCTTTAGGATAGTCCATATTAAACAGTGATTGCAGGCATTCGCTTATGGTTGACTCATTATTACGCGATGTTACAATTATTGAAACTTTAGGTACAGGTTCATCGTTAGCCATGCTTTCTCAGCCCCTTAAATACGCAGTTATAATGGAGCAGAGAATTTTTACTCCATCCCTCAGTGGGTCGATTTGAGATCTGCCATAGGTGCGTTGCTCAAACGTTATCGGCACTTCTCGAATACGAAAACCACGGCGCACGCTTTTTACTAACATTTCAGTCTCTATTTGATATTCATTAGAGATTAAATACATGCTTCGCAGAACCTTGCTGGTCATTACCCTGTAGCCCGACTGTGAATCAGCAATGGGGATTCTTGTTAGAAACCTAATTAGGCTGTTGAATAAGCGGTTACCAGCCTGATTTCTACGACTGGTCGCCATGGTAGGGGTAGAAAATCTTGAACCAATAACGAGATCTGCTTCTCCTTTTAGCAAAGGCTCCAGTAACAGTGGTAGCTCTTCAGGACGATGTGAACCATCAGAGTCGATAGTAGCTACTATGTCGCCTTTTGCTTTCGCAAAACCTACACGCAAGGCGTAACCTTTGCCCATGTTTTGATTCAAAGAATATAGCTTAACTTGCTGCTTCTTAGCCACTTCAAGCGAGTTATCCACTGAACAGTCGTCCACCACAATTATCTCGTGCCTGAGACCTATTTTCTTCAGGACGGTTTCGAGGCGGTTTAAGACGTTACCTATGGTTGGTTCCTCGTTGAACATGGGAACTACCACGGAAAGCAGCTTGCCATCAGATTGCATCTTGGCTAGAAAAGCCAATGAAACAGTTTATAAACTTTGGCTGTTTGCCCTTATATGCGGCCTTGGCTCAAGTTCAGCCAATAGTGTCATTCCAATAGTAAACCTGAGAATATTTTTCTTTAATATTGAAATCTGAGTCATCGTAGATTATATCCAACTCAACGCAGTATTGGTCAATGAGGGTCATCATTTTGTCCCAGATTTCTATCGACAAGTTATCTGCAGGCCATAAACCCCAGATTCTATCATCAGGTCTTCTCATTCCCCACCCATAGTCTTTAGGAAGGACGAAAGCTGTATGCGTCGACTTGTCAGTGGTTCTTGGATTGTTTTGGACATAGTGCCAAAATGTTTTCATAGCCTCAAAGTGCTCCTCAGTTAGTGCGCCATAATCATTTAGCAGCGGATAGTTGAAAATTATAATGTATTTGGCACCTGCGTTGTATGCCATCTTCATATCTTGTAGCATATCTGCCCCACTTTCTAAGTAAGGTGGGTTATCGGTAGCCCATGTAATTATTGTTCCCCATTCCTTATTTTGCATATTTGCTGCGCCTCTGCATAGGGCAATTTGCTGAATCTTGCTATTTGTACCGCCGTTTCCTCCTATTTGTGCAAGAATGGTGTCGTAGCCTGCTTTGTAATCAAACCAGTAGAGTGCATAATCAGAGGTGAAAACAGGCATTGCGCGTGTTAATCCGTTAGGGTAGCTTGTGTTTGTTAAAATTTGCATACTTCGAGTGCGGTTTATGCCTGATATGTAACGGTTTGCCGCGTCGGTGTAGTCGGTAACGTTTTCGAATGTTTGAATGGGTCTGCCTGAGCGGCTGGCGTTATTTCCGCCCCAGTAACCGCGGTCAATTTGATTTCCGCCAGGCTCATCAGCTAGGTACACTCCTAGGAATTTGTTGCCCCATCTTTCCCGGGCATTATTGAGCCACTGTACATGGAAGGGGTTAATTTCGTATTCTTCCCAAGTTGAGGTATTATAGAAGGCGCCAACATTGCTAGTTACATTGTACAGGATGAAATCAAAATAAGTTAAAGTGCTAAGTTTGGCATTTACCGCATAATCGCAGATTTCGGTAAGAACAGATTCATTTAAACTCACGTCATAGGAGTCCACCAAGAATAGATTGGTATATTCCTTGACCTTGTCGATGAGAACTTGGGCATCTTGCACCGAGTTAGCGCCAAAGGAGACGCCAAAGAAAAGATCGTGGCTAGAATTGTCCGCTATATATTGTGTATAAATGATCGGGATGCCAATGACGGGAACTAAGAGTATGGCAACTAATGCAACCCATACTTGCTTCATAACTTTCCATATTCATTCTCAAGTTATTGGCATAAATAACTTACTGGGCGCACTCTCTGTAATTATTCAAAAAAATTAGGACTAAAAGAAACTGTTTATAAAGTCTAATTGTCTGTTCTAACAATCACAGCTAAGCATGGCAGAGACTGGAAAGAAAATGCAGCTTGAAATTTACAATCCAAGGGAACGAGTAATTTGGTTTTCCATGTGGTTCATGGCTTCTGTCGCAACCTTCGGAGCAGCATTTTTTCCCATGTTCCATCGCTTAATTGACGGTCGGAATAAGCATTTTCGTCGTGAAGTAGAACTAGAGCAAAAGGTCGTGGAGTGGCTAACACAAAAGGACAAACCAGCACCAGCAATTGCCAAATCCCCGAGTGAAATCAATGCAAAAGCGTGGGCAGCCTCAATTGTCTTAATCATACCTGCATTCATTCTGCTTTATAAATTATCTCAGGATTTGCAGAAACACGAATTGCATCAGGATGCTTTTCTTGCGGCTGCTTTTCCCGAGCGTATGTTCATGCCGCAGACTATACCGATAAAAAAATATGCCCTGATTAGCATAGCCACATTGGGAATAGGCGGCATCTACTGGCTCTATAAAGTCGTTAACCTCTATAATGCCCACTTTAAGGCACAGTGGCAAGTAGAGAAAGAAATAACCCGTTTGATGGAGGATAAAAAAATTGGCGAGTTCATGTAAACAAAAAAGATTTGTAAGCCACGGCGGTGATGTCTGGGGCTTCGCAAGAAAATATAATATCCCCCTTGAAAAAGTGCTAGATTTTAGCGGACCTATTAACCATCTTGGACCCGCCCCCAAAGCGGTCGAAGCAGTGAAGGAGAACGCGCGGCTAATCCGTTTTTATCCTGATCCGAATCCCGTTAACCTACGACAAGAGCTCGCCCGATATGTTGGGCACGGTGTAACCCCAGAAAACATCATCCTCGGCAATGGCTCTATTGAACTAATATACATGATTACCGAAATTTTCCATCAGCCTTTCAAGGCAGTAATCCCCATTCCCTCGTTTACTGAGTACGAGAAAGCAGCACTGCGCGTTGGAGGCGAACCGATATATGTCCAGCTACCCCCTGATTTCTCTTTAAATGTAGATGAAATCAAAAAGGCCATAACCCCGGAGGTTCGCATCCTTTCAATCTGCAACCCGCACAGCCCCTCAGGACTCTTATATGACCGAGACACTACACTCGATCTTGTAGAATATTGCCAAAAGCATAATGTCATATTTAGCATAGACGAAAACTACATAGAATTTGACGACAAGGGTGACAAAGCTACCCTAGCAGGCGATACAAAAACCTATGAGAACCTTTTCGTTATACGTTCTGTCACCAAGTTCTACGGCATGCCTGGCATACGCTTCGGCTATGCCATAGCATCTGAAAGTCTCATTGATACTTTGCAAACTGTACGTCAACCTTGGAGTATTAACGGTCTAGCTGAATGCGCTACTCTTGCAGCCATCAAAGACACCCAGTTTATTGAAAATACTAAACGTACTATTGCGCAAGAAAAAGCCCAATTCGTCCAGATGCTTAGCGAAATCAAAGGTCTAAAAGTCTTCCATTCGGACGCCAACTTTTTACTCGTCAAAATCCTCAACCCCCGACTTACATCTACCACGCTACGGGAAGAGCTGGCAAAAGAAGGTCTACTTATACGCGACTGCAGCACCTTTTTAGGATTAGACAGCAGCTACTTTAGGTTAACCATACGCTCTGACGCAGATAACCAAAAATTAGTCATGGCACTTAAAGAAAAAATCCAAGCATTTCAATAAATCCAGCATTTTTCTAACCCTCTCTTTGGCGGGTCTTTTGTTGTATCGAATTTTGCTTTTTATAGTTTTGTTAATGCTGTTGTAGCAGGGGATTAAGCCAAGGGGAGACTAAAGGAAGGTATCACGGTGAAAGGTAGCTTATGGAACTACAGAGTGTTCTTTGCCTGTGTATTTATCTAAAATAACCTCGATAAGTATAGGTTTGTTTTTGGCAGCTAACTGGATCTACTGCGTTGTTAACATCCAAATTTTTAAAATGCCAAATAGATTTTCTGTTCTAAATTGCAATAGATTTTAAATATAGATGGCTCTAACATGTCTTCACGTCTAAAGGGAGAATGATAAATGAAAAAAATCTTCAAAATTATCCTCATAGCATTTGCTATTCTGATAATTGTTGGGGTAGTTTTTGCAGGCATCGTGTTTATGAATCTGACTGCTTATACAGCAACGGGCTCAGAGACTCTTACGGCTACAGGTCAGGAAATGGGTAAAGCGTTAGTTGTATATGACCCTGGACTGACAGGTGCAGCAAAGGATGTCGCAGACAAGATAGCCCTCAACCTGCAAACTACCGGCTACACGGTTAATTTTGCAGGCATAAAAAGCAATGCTGCATCAAACACAGCCGACTACAATATTATTGTCGCGGGCGGACCCATTTATGCGGGCGCACCCACAAGTTCAGTCAAAGATTTCCTTAATAACTTAAGCAATGTGCAAAACGTTAAAGTCGGGGTATTCGGCAGCGGTTCGGGCGCACAAGAGCAAATTGACATAGACCAAATTAAAGCCGCTATCGCAGACCTACCCAACGGCGAAGCACTAGCAAACGCGATAGTCGTCAAGATCGGCAGCAACGAAGACGTTAACCAACGCGCCCTCGACTTCGTTGCCGAACTCACTCGCTAAGCCTTAAAAATTTCAAAGCAGGGCAGCATATAACTTTACAGTCTCCCTATTTTTCCTTTACAAATAATACATGTCTTCCTATAACACATTGCTTCACACATTAACCGCCATATAACATAAACAAATCTTCTGAACTTATTCACAATTAACTTCTCAAAAAATCGCAAACAGTAACTGTATAACAATCTATAACACAACTGATTAAGAACTCGTGTAAGCTAACCACCCCTGATACCTAAATCAGAACACAAACTCCAAAACCACAAAAAAAGCTTCAAGGAAACACGTTTATATTTTGGCTAACCTGAATATCGGTATCTCTATGGGCAATGAGGAAATAGAATACTCAAAGAGGAGAAGCCACGTTTGATTTTATTAATGACCACTGCACCGCCAGAAAATGGACCATGGTATTTAGGACGCAAATTTCTACCGTTAGGTTTAGCTTACGTGGCGGGAGCTTTAGAGCAAGCAGGTTTTCAGGTGCAAGTACTGGATAATTACCTGCTAAAGAAACCTATTGAAGAAGTAAAGCAGTACGTCAAAACGCTTAATCCAGAAATCGTAGGAATTACCTGTGGTTCTGCAACGTATCACAAATGCATCGAGACTGCTGCAGCTATTAAGCAAGTTGTGCCCTCATGCAAGATAGTTGTAGGTGGCTGGCACCCCTCCTATGTGCCAGATAGTATGCTGCAGCACCCCGAGATCGACTACGTCGTTATGGGCGAAGGTGAACGCGCCATGGCTGAACTTGCAATTCACATAACTCAAGGCGAAAAAGCTAAACCCATAGCCTCCATAGCAGGCGTAGGCTATAGAAAAAATGGCGCCATCATTAAAAATTCCCCTAAATATATAATGGATTTAGATGAAATTCCTTACCCCGCAAGACACCTGTTCAAGCTAGATATGTACGAGCGAAAGATGGAGTTTCTAAGCGTAGAACCCGTTGACATCATGAGTATCATACGTGGATGTCCATTTAACTGCGCATTCTGTGAAACTAAAAAAATGTGGGGGCCCACCTGCCGATTCTTTAGCCCAAAACGTGTAGTCGAAGAAGTCAAATTCATGATAGACAAATATGGCTCCAAAGGCATCTACTTTATCAACGATAACTTTACCATACGCAAAAAGGAAACCATAGAATTTTGCGATCTAATGAAACAAGAAAAGATAGATCTCCAATGGATATGCGATACCCGAGCCGACATGATTAACCGTGAACTGCTTGCTAAAATGCGTCAGGCAGGCTGCAAAACCATATGGTTCGGGGTTGAATCCGGCTCCACCCGTATTCTAGAAAAAATAAACAAACACATCTCCAAAGAACAGACCGAACAGGCAGTTAAGATGTGCAAGCAAGAAGGCATACAGGTAGCAGCCTCCTTCATATTAGGCGTACCTGGAGAAACAATAGCCGATATGGAAGAAACCCTCCAGTTCGCCAAAAAAATAAATCCTGACTTATGCCAGTTCAACACCTTCATTGCTTACCCAGACAGCCTACTCTACGAAGAAATGATCCAAAGCGGCAACTACGAACAGCTTGATGAATTCTTATTAGCCGCAAAAACTGATGAGTTTGACTTTAACAAACTTATGGATATTCAACGCCGCTTCCACAGAGAATTCAATACAGCACCAAAAAGAATAATGTGGCGCATGCGCCGTGATCCTGTAGGCGTAGCAAAAACAGGACTTCGACTACTATCAGGCAAAAAGCCTCCACAGTAGGAAAAAGCCATGCAAAAGCGGAGGCTAGGCAGAACAGGCTTAAACGTTTCTCAAGTTGGGTTTGGCGGAACTTGGATCGCCCAGCTTGGCAACAACGAAGCAACAAAAGTGATCCAAACAGCTTTCGAACAAGGCATAACCTATTTTGACACAGCACGGTGGGATGGAGACAGCGAAGAAAAAATTGGCGTTGCCCTAAAAGACGTTCGTGACGAATGCATCATAGCGACCAAGATAGGTTCTAGAACCAAACGCGAATCGCTCAATGACCTAAAAGAGAGTCTACGCTTGTTACATACCAACAGACTAGATATTATTCAGTTGCATGGTATAGATGACGAAGAAACGCTTAGGAAAGCTACAGATGAAGATGGTGTGCTACAAACATGCAAGCAGGCACGTCAAGAAGGTTTGGTCGATTTTATCGGTATCACAAGTCACAAACCTCGTGTGCTAATGAAAGCCATTGACACAAATGAATTTGATACCGTCTTAGTGCCGCTTAATGTAGTGACCCGGCAAGCTCTCGAAGAACTATTACCTTATGCAAAAGCGCATGACATAGGTGTAGTAGTTATGAAGCCGTTTTTAGCGAAAACAAGCAAGCTTATCACTTGTTTCTATAACCCATCGCTCTCGATATTTAGTGATGAACCGGAACTGAAATCTCTTTTAGGCGAGGACATGGATTCAAGAGCGCGTAGTGCACTACGATTTGTTTTATCGCAGGATGTTTCTGTAGTAATTCCAGGGTTAAAATCTGTTCAAGAAGCTGAAATTGCTGCCAAGACAGGGAACCAGTTCACGAGACTAACTCATGAAGAAGAAAAACGGTTTAATGTTGAATTTGGCAACAAGCTGTACTGTCGTGATTGCGGGCTATGTTTGCCATGCCCTGAAGGGATTGACGTAGCGGCAGCGCTTAGATTCCAAGCTCTTGCAGAGGTTTATGGTCTTAAGCAGTGGGCTAAGAAGCTTTATGGCGGGCTCGAAATAAAGGCGGATAAATGTACTGGTTGTAGTTTGTGTGTATCAAAATGTCCTTACCAGTTACCAATTATAAAATTGTTACAGGATACGCAGAAAAATCTAACTTAAACCTGTTAAGTAGAAGCTTTCGCTAACCTACTTAAATGGTGTCAATATGGGTATCTTTGTAGTTGAAGGACTTCGAGGAGGGGGTTTTGTCGATATCTGTAGCTGTTTGTAACTTTTTTTTATCAAAATAATGCCTGACTAGAGCGAGTGCATTAGAGCTTATACTTAAGCGGTTGTGTCATTTTGGCGTTTTTGATAACTCATTTTTGTTCTGCCAACTAAGATGTTTAGTGCCCGTTTAGGGTTACGTATGGCACGTGCAAATCGGTCACGGTTAAGCACAGGATTAACTAGCATAGCTTTTGTGCATAATTGCTGTAGTTCTGCTGCTGTAAACTGAGGCGTCTCAATTAATGGCTGTGCCCAAGATAAAGCCTCGTCGCTAAAATTTGGACGTAAGTAGCCGCCTTGTTCTGCCTGATCATAGAGTTCAGTCCCAACTATAGGAGTAGCATAGCTAAAGTAGAATCGATCAGCACCCAATTGTCGCAACATATATGCATAGTCAATGGTTGCTTGAATATCCTCTTTAGTTTCGCCAATAAAACCGATGACAAAGAAACAGCTAACCTTGATTCCGACTTTACGTGCTTGCACTATGGCATTTTCAACTTTTTTGAGATCTTGATTCTTTTTGATAATTTGATTAACGACTCGTTGGACGCCTGATTCGGGAGCAACCATGATCCGCTGGCAACCTGACTGGCGCATTTTCATAAGTAAGTCTGCATCCAACCTATCAGCGCGTACCCCATTAGGTGTATACCATTCGATGTCGAGTTTTCGTTGGATGATTTCATTACATATGGCTTCCATACGATTTCTATCAAAAGTTAGATTATCGTCTTCAAAGTCTACCTGTTTAACGCCGTAAGTTTTTACTATTTGCTCTAATTCATCGGCTACGTTTTTGGGACTTCTTCCACGCCATTTTTTGCCCATAACTAAGTGGTTGCTGCAAAATATGCAGTTATTAGGGCATCCACGGCTAGTTAGCACACGTGCACAAGGTTTGCGTATTTCGCCACGTATAGGTGTTTGCTTTACTGCCTGAAAGAGCTCTTTCATAGGCAATAAATGCCTAGCAGGAAAAGGCAATGCGTCCAAATTCATAATTAATGGTCGACGGGGTGTAATTATGACTTCACCATTGTTGACGAAGCCTATTCCTTTGACTTTGCTAAGTGCTTCAGCATCAAAGCCTTTTTCTTCAAGTACCTTTGTTAATTCAAAGGCAGTTTCTTCAGGTTCACCAATAATCACAAAGTCAATGTTGGGATGTGCCAAGCTATCAAGTGGCTTCGTCGACGGATGCAGTCCAATTAATGTAGTTTTGATATCTTCATCTACACTTTTCACTGCAGAAGCGGCTTCAAAAGCAGTGCGCCACCAACCGCTAAAGGGTACTGTAATTATTACAAGATCAGGCTTCCACTGTTTGATGCGTTCAGAAATTTCCTCTTTTGTAAGACCTAAACGATACTTAACATCATCAATTTCTTGAAGGTTCCGCCAGCCTTCTGTAGGGCAATCGATAATTTTCACGTTATGCTCTTTCTCAAGTACCGCAGCGACATATGCTATGTCAAGTGGCTGAAATGCAGCGGGCTTTCCCCAAAGTTTAGGTTGGATACGTGGCGGATTAATCAAACAAACACGCATAATTAGTACCCTCCAGACTGGATACTAAAATCACAATTATTAGTAAGCTTGCTTTGATAGGAGGCCAAATATTCCATCGTGGCGAACATCTCTTAGCAGATATGGCAGAACACCATCATTAAAGTATTTTGCATGTTCACTTATAATAGCAGTGCCAAGTTAGAAGGGGAAGACAAACAGCCGAATAAGCAGGATCACTGGCAGGAAAAGCAGTATACACAGTACAATTGTACCATTTCGGATTTTTAAAGCACGAAGTATTTTATCAGCATCGAGAGGTTCAGTCGGATCTCCAAGGATGTATTTGCCGGGCTTTTCGAATTGCACCCTTAGCGCTCCTGCCATAGCTGCCATTGGCCAACCATGGTTACGGCTCTGGGTTTTAGCATGGTCTCTTTTCGCAATGCGCCAAGCGTTTTTATAATCTTCGCCAAGTAGAAACGCAGATACTATAATGAGTATGCCTGTTAGGCGGCTAGGTATGTAGTTAATTACATGGTCAAGGTTGGCACTGAACCAGCCAATATTGATATGTTCTTTGTCTTTAAAGCCCACCATGCCATCGAGGGTGTTAACTGCCCGGAAACCCATAGCGCCTGCGGCGCCAAAGAAAGAGAAGAATATAATTGGTGAAACCTTAAAGTCAATAATATTTTCAGCCATAGACTCGATTACGGCTGAAACGATCTGCGAGCCATTGAGATTGGAGGAGTCGCGGCGTGAAAAATGTGCGTACTTGCGGGCTTCTGCTAGGTCGTCTTCGGCAATAGCTTTGGCGGCGGCTTTTGCCCAATCCGTCTCCAGTTTAATGCAAACGCTGAACTTTACCAGTATAATGGCAATTAAAGCGTAGATAAATATCCCCAGCCAAACGTTAAAGCCGCCTAAAAGCGTGTAAATTGCCCATAGGCCAAAGAGTACTGGCAAACTAAAAGTCAAAACGGTAGTTATGCCAAGTAAAACGCCATTCAACTTTTCACGTTGTGGGTTTGGGTTCTTTAGACGGCATTCTAGCTTCTTAATGAAGGTTCCCATCAAAACTGTCGGATGAATCTTGTAGTAGGTTGCATAAGGGCTATTTGGCGAGGGGTCACCAGCAATAACGTCTAGCAGTATCCCTAAAATCAGGACGCACAAAGCAACCATCATAACTATGATACTTTCAACCACATAGAGCCCAACATGAAACGCTACATCATGCTGACATAACTGCAGAAAAACCGCTTATATCAATTACGGTTTTATTCTTTTTCAGCCTCTTTTCTGTTAATCAACAAAACTTTACGCAAGTATACGTACAAAAAAATAATAAAACCAAACTTCATCAATAGCGTATTTATGGAAGCTGGTAGTGTTGCTGCCTTCTGTGACAGGCGATACTGTGATCAAAGAAACTTGGGTGGCAACACCATCTTTGCTCAAATAGTTGGCATCGCAATATTGCTATGATAGCCTTTGATGAGTAAAGTGTTTTCTCTGACTTCAAATTCAATAGTATTTGAGCTAGCTTTCAACTCAACAAACAAGGTATCAGCTTTGACATGGTAGGATCCGCAGGTACCAAAGGACACGTAGATGTAAATATCTAAATCACTAATTGCCGATACATCAGGTCTTAGAATATACCTTGATCAAGATGAAATAAAGTGGGCAATTTGAGTGATCCTGGACACTTTTGATCTTTTAAGTTATCTCTTATTTTCTATGTTTGTGTGACCTTTGGCTTTGTGATTACAAATTAGTAGTTCTTTTGGTTTGTTGCATGAGCTTTTGTGCGATTTGTAGGTCTTTTTGTGTGTTGATGTTTAGAAGAACTTCTATGTCGCTAGTGATAATGGCCGCAGTCTCGATTTTTCCTTCATAGGCAACTCGAGCTCCGTTGATGATATTAACTCCTGTGACTGCGTACCAGATTCCTTTATACTCGTCTGTAGAAGACACTGACAACCCTAACTCTTCACGTTTCTCAATTGGCGCAAAAACTGCCAAATAATCCTTGTCACATCTCTCATAGACTGAAATTATTTTATCAAGAGCTTCTCCTGTAATTGCCGGCAAATCCGCAGGCATAGTCAGCACCGGGCAATTCAGGTTCGCCTGCAGAACCGCCTGCTTTAAATCGTCATGATATCCTTTTGCGTTTGTTCGAATAATCTTTAGACCTTGTTTAAGGCACTTCTTCTCTGTTTCAGGTGTATTATCGCTTGTTACCACATAAAATTCAGAAACCTTTTTGGCAGATCTAACTGCATCTATGACCCAATCAATCAGCGGTTTACCCAGAAAATTAATCAGCGGTTTCTCAACGTTAGTTACCTCCATACGTTTGCCTTTGCCGCCGGCCATAATCAATGCGGGAATCTTCATTAAATAATCGCCCCAGCTAAAGTTGGTAAGCTCATTACCAGAGCAGCTGCAACAATAATTAGCGTTAAAGCTCGTGCGGCCTCGTTTGTTGCACCAATCATATCCCCTGAAACGCCTCCAAAGACGTTATCGCCTACCTTTTTCATAAATAAACCGAAAATTACTGAAACTGCCACGGCGAGTAATCCTAAATAACCTAACAATACAAAGCCAAGAATAAACGCTGTGATATAAGCCATAACATTAAGACTTCGCTTGGCATCGGCAATAAATCTTGCTCCCAAGCCCTGATGAGCTGCTTTTCCTCGCCATACAATAGTAACCATAGCCAGCTTAGCTGTAACTTCAGCTATAATTATTGTCCGAAGAGCCACATTACCATCAAGCAAAAACAACCCTGCAAACGCAGAAAACTCCACAAGAATCGCTAGCAATGCACCTTTGTAGGTTACAACCCACCGGTGTGCAATTTCTCTACGATCTTCTACTTTCTTAATTCCAACAGCGTTGCCCAAATCAACTAAACCATCAAAATGTTGAAAGCCAGTAAGCACCAACAAAAACGCCAGTGTCATTGCTGCAGGAATTGCCTGAGATAGTAACCCTGTAGGGAGGTTAAGCAAAGAGTTTGCTACCCCAAGTAAAAAAGTTACAATAAATCCTACTCCTAAAAAATATCCTGCCCCAAACAAGCCAATTAGCATCCCTATTAATGGAAAAAGATACATGTTTCGGGCTGATGTATGCACAAAATCTTCTGTCTTTGCCAATGGGATGATAGTTAAGAAGGAGAGCAAGTCCCTAAAGGTTTTTATAGCATTTACCTTCGACATATACCCTATTCACAGTCCCACAATGAAATATAGCTTTATCGTGAGCTGCATGACACACCCACTTGAAGGAAAAAAAATCTTAGTAACTGGTGGAGCAGGATTCATAGGTTTCCATCTCTGTACCAAACTAACTGCATTAGGTGCAGACGTCACCATTTATGATAACCTTTCTAGCGGCAGAATAGAAAACGTCAAAGATGTCCCAAAAGCCAAATTCATCAAAGGTGACATCTTAGACCTTAACCACCTTCTAAGTCTAGAAAAATTCGACATTATTTACCATCTTGCAGCTCAAGTGGTAGTCCCCTACTCAATGGAGAATCCAACAGAGGACTTTGAAACAAACGCCCATGGGACTGTAAACGTATTAGAAAAAGCCCGCAAAGACAAAGCCCGACTTATTTTTGCTTCCAGTGCCGCAGTATACGGCAACCCAACTGTCTTTCCAACCAGCGAAGACTATGGCTTTCATCCCTTTAGCTGCTATGGGTTATCCAAAGTTGTCGGCGAAGAATACTGTCAAATATATGGTATGCAATACGGCTTAGGTATCACTATTCTAAGGTTTGCCAACGTCTATGGTTCGCGATGCCATGGTGTAATAAATGATTTCTTAGATAAACTTCAGAAGAATCCCGAAAAGCTTGAAATTATAGGCACAGGGCAGCAATCCCGTGACTTTGTTCATGTATCCGACATTGTTGAAGCATTGGTACTGGCTACAAATGAAAATGCCATAGGTAAAACATATAACTTAGGCTTAGGTGAAACAATAAAAATAATTGAGCTCGCTAAAATGATGCTCAAAATCCTAAATCTGACTGATAAGACCAAAGTGACCACTACCAACGTTTCTTGGCAAGGTGATGTCACAACAATCTGGTTTGACATAACTAAAGCTAAAAAAGAACTAGGTTGGACACCTAAAGTTCGCTTAGAAGATCATATAGGAAAATTGATTGCTGAAAGGAAAATGATCTAATGAGCACCCCTTCAGTCTCAAAAGGATTTCTTGCGCTTCTCAGACTTCCTTACTGGATGATGACTGGAGGCTTAGCAATTCTGACTTCCTTCGCAATCCTAGCAATAACCAAGGGTACTATAAGTATTGAAACTACTCTACTAACCTTCTTTTCAATGGCGTTGGTTGCTTCGGCAGGCTTCTCTTTAAATGATTACTTTGACAAGGATAGCGATGCCATAATAAAACCCAAACGTCCAATCCCTTCTGGTGCATTATCTCAAAAGCAGGTAATTGCAATTACCTCTGTCCTGTTTGTTTTAGGTCTTATTCTCGCATCCCTAATTAACTTGGCAAGCTTCATAATTTTACTTGCTGATTCAATTTTGCTTATAGTATACTCTGCATTAATAAAGAAAAAGTCCGGGTTTGCAGCCAACCTATTAATGGGCATTTTGACTGGGACAGCGTTCCTTTATGGTGAGGCAGCAGTTTTCAATCAGGTGACCATTACTTCCATATGTCTCTATCCTATTGCTTTTGGCACAATAGGTGGTAATGTTTTGCGCGATGTTATTAGCCTTGAAGGTGATGCCAAAGTAGGATACCCTACTTTGCCTCAGAAAATCGGCAGTCCAAGAGCAGTTAAAGTTGGCGCAATATTCTTCATCCTTTGTGGCATGCTTGCACCACTACCTTTCTTTGTAGCAGGGTTCAGCATGTACTATTTGCCTTTAATCACGCTGTGGAGTATACTTCTTATCTACTCATCTGCCCGATTGATGACTGCCGATTCAACAGTTGCCAATGTGCGTAAATACGAAAGGTTAGTAACTATGTCTATGATTCTTTTGCCATTATCTCTAATCATTCAGGCAGTATCAGCATTAATTTGAGGGCTTATATGATCAAGACAAAGAGCATCTGTCCAGTATGCCAGAAAAAGATAGACGCCACCTTAGCGAAGAAAGATGGTAAAGTCGTAATGGTTAAGCATTGCAATAACCATGGCGATTTTACGGTGACTCACTGGCAGAGTCCAAAAATTTACAGCTTCACCGAAGAATATGATTACTTTAAATACTTTGATGATCCAAACAGTCCTACAAACCCTAAAGGTTGCCCTGAAGGTTGTGCCTCCTGCAAAAATCACGTGTCAGGTACCGTAATTGGAGTAATTGATGTCACTAAAAAATGCGACCTAAGATGCCCCGTTTGCTTCTCAACATTTAACGATCACGTTGTAGATTATGAGCCTACAAAAGAGGACCTTGTTAAGATGCTTACCTTCCTCAGCGAGCGTAACCCTAAGCCTCCTGCTATATTGTTCTCAGGAGGTGAACCCTTGCAGCGTGAGGACATGCCTGAAATTGTCGGTGTAGCTCATAAACTCAAATACATGACCATACTGGCAACCAATGGTCTGCGCCTATCACAGGATTTTGATCTGGCCGCTAAGCTCAAGCAGAATGGTTTAAACATTGTTTACCTTCAGTTTGATACCTTCAAGGATGATGTTTACGTTAAAATTCGCGGCAAGAAAATGCTTGCTGCAAAATACAAAGCTATCGACGTTTGCCGTAAACTCGATATGGAAGTCATTCTAGTTACTACTTTAATGCAGGGTGTCAACGATTCTGAAGTTGGAAAGATCATCCGTTTCGCAGCTAAAAACTCTGACATCGTACGTGGGTTAATCTTCCAACCTATAGCTTTCACCGGTCGGGCAATAGAAACACCTAAGGATGGTTTGCGTGACTGGAAATTTGCTGAAGACGTAGAGACCCAGACAAACGGCGAAATAAAAGCGGTAGATCTATTCCCGCTTGGAGTAATGGTTTCACCAATTAAAATCATGCGCAAATTTATGAAGAAGCCTTGGCCGTTATTTTCCTGTAGTCCTCACTGTGGCATTGTAAATTGGGTCTATGTTTCAAAGAGCGGTAAGATGATTCCACTTAATAACTTCGTAAGCTACAACAAGTTCTTCCGGGGCATACTAAAAACCTCACAGAATGTAGAAAAGCAAAACAAGCTTTCTTTGTTGGCAACATTGTTTATGTCCGCCACGCTCTCGCTGAACATGTTAGAGGTAACTAAAGAAGTTGGAATTTTTACTTTGATGAAGTCGATCCTTAGGATGTTCGTTTCTCCAAGCTATCAATCGCTTGGTCCTATACGGCGACGTATTTTCTTGCTAGGGTGCATGGCCTTCATGGATCAATACAACTTTGATGTGAACCGAGTCCGACGCTGTGTTGTACATTATATTACGCCAAATCTAGAAGTCATACCCTTCTGCGCATATAACAATGTCCATCGTAAAGACACGGAGGAGCAATACGCCACAAAGGGGCCACAGACCCAACTCCAACCCGTTTTACACATTAAACAACTTGAACATTCAAAACGCAGTAGTTCTCAGAAAATCTAAAATCAGTTACATTCCCTGATTCTTTTATCCATAACTCAAAAACAACTGAATAGTTACCTGATTCTTTCAAAGATACTGTAGCAATGTTTTCTATTGTTTCGCCGTCTTCAATTGTGTTAGCAAAAGTTGCTGTTGGTGTAATAGAGTCTAAAGGCATCCTATAAATAACATCATTTGTTACCCGTACACGGACTTCTGTGTCCATCGTTGTTCTCATAAAGTTTTTAACTTCTACATAGACGCTAAAGGTATTGTTTACACCGTTGATTAAGTATTTAGGGTAATTATCAGCTTTTTTCTGTGCATCTAACAGGCTAATGCTCATGTATCCATTTAGGTCTGACCTTAAACCTGTATAATACCATCCAAGGAGAACTGAAGCTATCAATAATGCAACAGTGACTGAAACGACATATCCGTCTCTGTAATTCAAGTTAACTTTCATCTTTCGTAGAGCGCTGGAGATGCTCTCACGCACGCAGTCCCTTAAGAATGGTAGCTAATATCTCGATTCCTGACTGGAAGGGTCTGAGTTTAGGTTTACCATATTTTCTAAGTTTATATGACGTGGGGACTTCTACCATTTTGAAGCCTTTTTTGGCAAACTTTACTAACATTTCCGTGGCAAATGCCATATCAGTTTCTTTGAAGTCTACTTTTTCTATAGCAGAGAGGCTAATTGCCCTAAAACCTGACTGTGTGTCACTTATATTTTGCTTATATAGCATATTGAAGCAAAAAGTAATTATTTTGTTTCCGATAAAATTCCGCAAGCCCATGGCTTTTCTTTCATCATACATCCGTGTTGCCATACACAATTCGGCGTCGGTTTCCATCATTTTTTCAAGTAAGTGATTAATTTTTTCTATCTCGTAGGTTCCGTCGCCATCTACCATGACGACCACATCACCTTTTGCATGTTTCATGCCTATTCGAAGAGCTAAACCGTAGCCTCGGCGTGGTTCAATGATTAACCTGCAATTTGTGTCTTTAACAATTTCAAGCGTTCCGTCCGTGGAGTTTCCATCTACAATAATAATTTCCTTTGGGTAAGCTAGTTTTTTCTCAATTGTATCAATAGCTTCTTTTATGTTACCTGCTTCGTTGAGCGTTGGTATTATTACTGACACCATTTCTACTTTAGTCGTCATTCGGGCTGCCGACCTCGTATATGGACGGTAATATAATTTTTATAAGGTTTAAATAATTTCCTCATAAATGCTTGCAAGTTTATCGACATTTTTCTCCCAGCTATATCTTTCTATCATGACTTGTCTTAATTTTTCTTTAAGTTTAGTAGGCTCACTATTTGCGAGATCTATAGTTGCCGTTGCCATGGCTTCTGAATCATCGGGAGGTATTATTTTACCATAGCCTTCCGCCATAATTTCTCCCGTGCCGCCTACATTTGTTGTTAGAAGCGGCAGTCCGCATGCCATAGCTTCCAACCCTACTAGTGGTAAGCCCTCGCCAGATTTGCTTGGTAGAATAGAAAAGTCCGCGGCATTATAATATAAGGGTAGGTCTTCATCTGAGGCATATCCTGTAAGTATAAAGTTTTTCTCAATACCCAACTGTTTGACTTTTGATTTAATATTATCGAGGTCTGGGCCCTCACCAACGACTAAGTATGTCACTTGGGCATTCTTTTTTATAACAATCTTGGCGCTTTCTAATAAAGTATCAATTCCATTCTTGTAAACTAGCCTTCTTACTGTCACTGCAACTATTGCTTCTTGAGGAATGCCCAACTTTTTCCTAACAATAATTCTTGCTTTCGGCAGCAGCCTGAATCTTTCTACATCGACTCCATTATACAGTACTTCTACTTTTTCTGGGTCTGCGCCTAAGCTTAGGACATAATTCTTAGTTGCATTACTAACAGTGATTATTTTTTTTGCTTCTTTAAGAGTTTGCTTTCCAACAATAAGGTCGTTTAGCCTTTCTACGTTATTCCATAAGCCGTTATATTCTATGAATGTGTTATGTTGAGTAAGTATCAAAGGTTTTGAATATCGTTTGGCCAGTTTTGCTGCCGTAAGCGATGACAAGTATGGATGACCATGTGCATGAATTGCTGCACTTGATTTAATATGCTCTAAAAAGGTTTTAAAACTGGTGACATTGGGTATAGGGTACGGAATTCCTATTCTAAATCCTATATTCAATGCGCTGTAGCATTGAACTTTTATGCCTTCATAAGTGTATTGAATTGGGGTGCAGTTTTTGTGAGTTAATACTGTAAGTTCGTATTGTTTTTTTATAAGTCGTTTGCTTTGTTCATAAACTACTTTTTCTATGCCACCTATATGGGGCAGAAAAGTATGTGTTATGATACAAAGTTTCTTTTGATTCATAGTACCAGCTACTTGGACTTTCTCACCTATATACTATTATAAATTTATTATATGCTTCTAATTGCTTATCTGCTATGGCGAGTGCCTTATTATAAAGTTGAGGCTTAGGAGGAAACGTATTTCATGTTTCCTGTATGATGGGTTTGCAGTTTGTTTCGGGGTCAATTGTCTTGGTGGTCTTTTGTGGTTTAATTTCGTATTTTATCTCTTCTGTATTGTTCCATATTTTTTCAAATGCTTCTTGTCCTATGGCTATAAGATTAGGGTTATCTGACCATAATGCAGAAGCTATATTGTTATCTGGAGTTGCAGTTGTGATGAGTATTTGTTGCTTGTCATATATGCCAATTATCCCTATTGGGAGGTATGATGTGATTCTAACCTTAAATTTTCGGTTTGTTATTAAATGTCTGATGGGTCTTGGCCATACTATTTCATCTTTAGGTCCTTTTATGATGAGGCGAACAGTTACGCCCCTTGATAGCGCCTTTTTATAATTTTTTATTAGGTTAGGTAGTTCTTCTTGAAATCTTCTCCATGAATATGTTGAATCTATACTGGTCTTAGTTGCATCAATGGCTTTACTTTGCCTTAAAGTAAGTGCCTGATTTTGAGGAACTAAAACAAATTGGTTTTCATCTGCCTGACTTTCCATGTTTATGTTTTCTTCTTTTTGACGTTGAAGTAATTCAATAGCTTTTTTTTGTGCTTCAGAATTTTCTTTGTTTTTGCGTTGAAGTAAAATTTTGATCCCATCTTCTAGTGGGATTGCTTTGTATTGAGCTGGGGTAGAAATTATTTTTTCTATTATGCCAATTTTCTGTAGTTCATTAGTTAGTCGGTAGATGTCTTGTCGTGCTATGTTTGCGTTTTTAGCTATGCTTTTTATCGTAGCTTTTTCTATATGGGTCAAAGCAAGATATACCCTTGCTTGTAAAATTGTGAGACCTAAGCTAGTTAATGCGTCTATGTCTTTGTCATTAAGCATTCAGTGCCCCTTTGTAGGAGGGGTTGTCAGTGTCATTTAAGAGTTTTGCCCAGCATCCCTCCTTTCTTACGTGTCAGAAGGGTTTCTTCTTGCCAACGTTTAAGTGACCGGTGTAGAATTTCCTTTCGGAGAAAAATGAAAAATGTCTCATAAATATCGTGTAGACAAGAAATCGCTTTGCGCAATTGCTTTAATTCTGTTGATGACTACATCCCTAGCATTTGTATTCTTGCCCTCTGTTAGTGCACATGACCCGCCATGGACTATTCCAACCTTTGCATACTTGACTGTTGCACCAAATCCAATTGGTCTTGGCCAATCTGCATACCTTGTTATGTGGACTGACAAGTACCCGCTCTCTGCAGGCGGCGACAGCGGTGATAGATGGGAAAACTTTACAATATCTGTTACTGCACCTGATGGAGCCAAAAGTACGCTAGGCCCATTTGTCTCTGACCCAATTGCATCCTACTGGATTGCTTATACGCCAAATCAGGTTGGTACGTACCAATTCCAATTTAGCTGGCCAGGACAAGTTCTACGGGCAGCAGGCTATACTGGCATTATAGGACCTAATAGCGGTAACGCTTATGTTAACGATACCTACTTAGGCAGTCATAGTGAAGTTGTTTCATTAGTTGTCCAGCAAGACCCTGTACCTTATCCAGAAAGCTATCCATTACCAACAGGCTATTGGCAACGTCCAATCGAAGGACAAAACACTGAATGGGGAAGCATTGCTTCAAACTGGCTATCTGGTAGCGCAGTCGTTGGTCTTTACCAACCTTATGGCCTTGCACCTAGCGGCGCACACATAGTCTGGTCAAAGCCGCTGCAACCAGGTGGCGTTGTCGGACCGGGCAACCCAGTACCATCATACATGACATACTACTCAGGCACGCAATACGAAAACAAATTCCCAGCCCCTATAATACTAAATGGCTACCTCTACTATAGCATTCCACTTCACACTTCACCTAAGGGTGGCGGCACAGCATGCGTAGATCTACAAACTGGAGAGCTAATTTGGTGGAAGAACATAAGCATAAACTTCGCACAACTCTATAACTACCAATCGCCTAACCAACACGGAATGGTGCCTGGTTTACTATGGAGCACTGGACCAGCTACCAGCTTCGGTGGCGGCGGTGGATCGCTTAACCTCTATAGAGCTCCATCCAACAATGGTTGGCTAGCATATGATCCAACAACAGGCGAAGAACTATTTAATATAACCAATGTTCCGTCTGGAACAACTGTAACAGGCTCTGATGGCAGCATCGATATCTATCGATTAGTTGTATCTGGAAACCAGCGCTATGTGGCAATGTGGAATAATACTGCAGCAGTGGGCTTATTAGCATATCCCAACGGAACTGGTGCATGGCAATGGCGACCTTTAAACCAACCAAACCGAACAATTGATGCAAGCGATGCTTATTCATGGAATGTAACTGTGCCATGGCTACCAAACGGTGCAACAATCGTTAAAGTAATTGAAGGCGACATGATACTTGGCAGAAACGGATCCTTACCTGCCCCAGGTGCATCAGGTTCATACACAATGTGGGCACTAAACCTAGACAAGGCAAAAGGAAACATAGGTGACCTGCTTTGGATGAAGACCTATCCTGCACCAGACCAAAACATGACCATACAGCAAGGACAAGTATCTGAATCGGCAAGAGTCTTCACAATGTATCTCAAAGAAACTATGCAATGGATCGGCTACAGTCTAGATAATGGTGCAGAAATATGGGGACCAACTCCTTCTGAGACTGCATGGAACTACTATGCAGGCGGTGGAGGTTCTATTACATCTTCAACAACCGCTTACGGCATGCTATACTCATGTGGCTACGGCGGCATCCTCTACGGCTACAACATGACTACCGGTAAAACCCAATTCACTTACGGCAATGGTGGTGCAGGCAACAGCACTAACAGCGGCTTTGCGACAGTATATGGAAACTACCCACTCGGTATAGGTGCAGTTGCAGACGGCAAAATTTACCTATATACAGCTGAACACTCTGAGGACTCACCATACTACCCAGGTGCATTGCTACGCTGCGTTGATGCATATACTGGCAAAGAACTCTGGACCGTACCATTCGCAGGTGTTTCAAATTCTATGGCGATTGCCGATGGTTACCTAATAGGTCTTAACCTATATGACATGCAAATCTACTGCTTTGGTAAAGGTCAAACAGCCACAACCGTCTCAGCACCAAATACAGCAATACCTTTAGGAACACCCATACTCGTACAAGGCACAGTTACTGACCAATCTCCAGGAGTAACTCAAACCAAGAAGCTATCTCCAAACAGCTTAGGCACTCCAGCAATATCTGACGCAGATCAAGGCGCATGGATGGCATATACATACATGCAAAAGCCCATACCTGAAACCGCAACTGGCGTACCAGTAACCATATTCGCAACAGATCCAAGCGGCAATACTCAGGAAATCGGTAAAGTAACTAGTGATATGAGCGGCACATATGCCCTATCATGGACACCGCCAAGCACAGGCATCTACACTATTACAGCTACATTTGACGGAACCAACAACTACTTCAACTCATATACCGCAACACGCATACTAGTTACCCCTGCGCCGGCAATAGTATCTCCTGAACCTACCACTTCCCCTACTGCTTCACCGACTACCTCACCTGACACATCACCGACCACCTCTCCTAGCTCTACAGCAACTATCACTCCTTCACCATTCGTTGATAATCCTGATGCAGGCAGTGGCGCTGAAACCTTGCTCATAGTAGGTGCAGCTGTAGTCATCATTGTAGTCGTTGCAGTCGCAGCATTACTACTACGCAAACGAGCATAAACCAATAAACAAAACCAACCAACAACCACTTCTTTTTTTGTAAAATATGAATCATCTTCCTTTAAATTCTAAAATTAGTTTTAAGTAAAATTCGCATATGTTAAACTTAAATTTTTGTCTTTTATTCTATTTGAAACAAGCTATCGATCGAGTTCTGCTTTTGCGCAATTTCTTTCCGATTGTAGTAGCATCGTTTGAACAATTATTTGCGTTAAGAAGATGTTCTTCTGGCAATAGTTTAAAAGAATAAGAAACAATCATGTGCACTAGAACTATTAGGAGAAAAATTTATGTCAAAAATATCCCTTGTTAATGCAAGAAAATCTTGGATAAACAAGAGGGCACTTTCTGCAATCGCTTTGATTCTCATGATGACAGTATCTACAGCAGCAGTCTTTGTTCCTTCAGTTGCAGCACATGACCCACCATGGACTATCCCAACATATGCATATGTTACTGCCGCGCCTTCTGTTTGGGGCCTTGGCTCAGCTCAGCCAGTGGTCATAGTCATTTGGCTGGACATTCCACCGCCAACAGCACAAGGTAATACTGGTGACAGATGGAGAAACTTTACGACCGTTATTACTGGCCCTGACGGAAATGTTGTTTATAGAAACACCAAGATTTCTGACCCAATTGGATCAAACTATGAAGTCTTCACACCTACACAAACAGGCAAATACACTGTTGACTTCTACTTCCCTGGACAAGTCCTATCTAGAGAAGGTCCAACTGGCCTAAATGGCTCAAATAGCGTCTATATTGGCGATTACTACCAGGCTAGCAATGCATCTACCACCTTTACCGTAAACAATACACCACTTGAATACTTCCAGGAGGCTCCTTTGCCAGTTAGTTACTGGACAAGACCAATTAATGAGAACAATCAGGGCTGGTACACAATTGCTTCTGCTTGGCTTGGCAGTCTTGGCTCAGGTCAAGGCGGTGAATTTGGCGCAACCTATATGAAGTTTAACCCTAATGGGAGAGCTCCAAGCACAGCACACGTTTCTGCTACAATTCCACTTACCTTTGGTGGTATTGTTGGCGGAATAGGCTCTCAGCCAAACCCAATTAATCCAGCAATGAGCTTCTATTCAGGTACACAATATCAGCTAAAGAACCCTAACCCAATAATCATGTATGGAAACCTGTACATTAGCCTTCCACAAAATAATGCTCCAACTGGCAACGGCATTGCATGCTATGATCTGCGTACCGGCGAACTAAAGTGGAAGAACGAGAACATTAACAGCATTCTAGTTGGTCAGCTTTATGATATGGAAACTCCAAACCAGCACGGAACCACTGGTAACTACCTTTGGGCCACCGGCGCAATAAGTGGTCTTGGAATGGTTGACCCCGGCGCAGCAGCAGTAGAGGCTATAAAGGACTCTTATGAACCAGGAACAAACTTAAACGCAATAGCTAGTGTTCGAAACACCTCTAAGATAGTTCCTCCAGGTACCCAGGGCTGGATCGCTATCGATGCTCAAACCGGCAAATTGCTGTTCAACTACACGAACGTTCCATCTGGCACACGCGCATTAGGTCCACAAGGCGAATGGCTAATCTATAGCATCGGCAGAGCAAACAACAATTCGCCATACACGTACTTAACACAATGGAACAACACTAAACTTACAGGCAACGACGCTTCAGGCGGGATCACCGCATGGACACCAGGAGTTAACAACTACAACATGAGCACTGCATACGACTGGAACGTAACACTATCTCAACCACTAAACCCAACATACACATCCATTGGTTCAGGCACACCTAACCAAACAACAGGTCTCTACACAAACAATCCCCAAATCCTACGAGTCTTCCCAGGCAATGTTATCTTTGGCCAAAGTTCAGGTCTACAGCAGACACCAGGAACTTCTTCAGGTATCTTTGGAACACCCGATAACTTCGTATTGTGGGCAATCAACATAAACGCATCACGAGGTCCAATCGGACAAGTACTATTCGAGAAAACATACCAAGCACCTCCAGGTAACCTAACAGTATGCATTGGCCCAGCAGATGGCGAAACTAACGTCTTCACACTATACTACCGAGAGACTATGCAATGGACTGGCTATAGCATGCTTACTGGCGATAAACTTTGGGGTCCAGTTGACACAGAAGGTCCAGCATGGAACTACTATACTGGCACTACAGGCCTTACTAACCCAATCGGTTTAGGCTATGGTAACCTATACGTAGCTGGATACGGTGGTGTGCTTAGCGCTATCGACCTTAAGACTGGCAATATAGAATTTACCTACGGCAATGACCCTGCTGATCCTAACAATAGCACTTACACTGTAGAAACAAGCTATGGCACTTACCCAACACAAGTAGCAGCAATCGCTGATGGCAAAGTATACCTAATCCAAGAAGAGCACTCACTTAACGCCCCTTCATACCACGGTGCAATGACCAGATGTGTTGATGCATTCACCGGCGAGTTACTTTGGCAAATGTATGGCAAAAGCTCATGGCAAGAAGTTGCAGTTGCAGACGGCTACTTTGTCTGGTTTAACCTTGACGACCAACAAATATACATTAACGGGCCAGGTCCAAGCAAAACAACAGTCACAACGCCTGATACCTCAGTACCACTCGGCAACGCTGTTATGATAAAAGGCACAATCACTGACCAAACACCGCTGCTAAAAGACACCCCAGCAATTGCCGACGCTGACCAAGGTCCATGGATGGACTACATGGTTACACATACAAGAGCAATGCCAAATGTAAACGGTGTCCCAGTACAACTAACTGCAATAGATGCAAACGGTAACCGCTTTGATATTGGTACAGTCACAAGTGACTCAGGTGGAAGCTTTGGGGCTTTATGGACTCCACAAGCAGAAGGCGTATACACCATCGTTGCTAACTTCACAGGCACCCAATCCTACGGTCCATCATATGCAACTACCACAGTAGGCATATCTGCAGCAGCACCTGAACCAACTACTTCACCAACTACTTCACCTACCGCTTCGCCAACTACCTCACCTGACACTTCACCGACCACATCTCCAACCTCAGCATCACCTACTCCATCACCCATCGTTGACGGTCCAGGCAGTCCTTCAACTGAAACGTTGCTCATTGCAATCGCAGCCGCAGTAGTCATTATAGCAGTCATCGCAGCCGCAGTAATCCTAAAAAGACGCGCAAAATAGACGCCAAAACAAAACTAACACCAATCTCTTTTCTTTTTTCTTTTTTAAAGACATGTTATATAGTATACTAATTGCCTTTTATCTTAGCAGTCTATTAACACTTTAATTCTAAATCGGCATTTAGCCCACTTACAGAGTAGAGTAAATAATTTTAAAGTACAGTTTAAAGCGTTCATTGCTGTAGCTTTATCTTAATTGCAATTATAGCTATGGCATCTGCATAGATAAGTGAAGCTTCGTAATTAAATCAGTATGCATAAAAGGGTGATGCTAGTGAGAATGGTAAAATGCAAAATCAAGTTTTTCTATTTAAAGAAAAAAATTAAACGGTGGATATTTTAGTGTTTTTATTTTGTATTCAAGTTTCTTAGCGCTTTTGTATACATATTAGATGATGCGCCTGCAACCAAGCCGCCAATTGCGTCATTGGTTATTGCGCCTAGTTTTTTGAGAATTCCTGGTTTTACTTGGTCGAATCGTGTGAATTCAAAAACGCCTCTTGCTCCTGCAATATAGGTCGCAATTGCCATCCCTATGAGTTCATCTGCTACCAATCCTGGTCTACCGCGAAAAATTTCTTGAGTTACTCCTGGGATGCATCCCGCTTCGGCATCTTCCTGAAGCTTAAAAGCGGCATATTCTAACGTGGCAATGTTAGGATCTTGCAGTGCGTCTATAAGTTCCTCCGTAAGTATCGCACTGGCTTTCTCTTTTGTCTCCACGCCCGGATGCGGAACATAAAACTCTAACGCGGTGTCAATCAGATCTTTAAGCGTAATGCCATGGTCATTAAAGAACTCAAGCAAGGGTGGTAATGGTCTTGGATTCATACTAATCACCCACCAAGACACAACCCTTTTTCTTAAGTCTTGCGCGCTTGCCACGTGATAAAATATTAATAAAAACATTGTATTTGAACTGATTTTCAGAAAATGTTAAATTCTAGTGCTGGATGGATTATCCAACTGTATGTGTTGGGGATTTAGAAATTGGTTAAAACTTATCGATCAATTATGATTGTTACATTCGTGGTCGCCATCATAGCAATAGCTTCTGTAGGTATTACACTGTTTTATCAGGGGCAAAACAGTAACGCTAATCCCTCTCCATCTGAAACGCCAAGCAGTACTGCTGCAGCTACCCCGCCACCAGGCTCTTTACCGGTAATATTGACTGATGATTCAGGCTATACGTTAACTTTAAATGCTTATCCACAACGGATTGTTTCATTGGCTCCTGGTAACACCCAGATTCTTTTCGCTGTAGGTGCAGGAGACAATGTAGTAGGTGTGACTGATTATTGCAATTATCCTTACAACTTCTCAGAATGGATTAAAGCAGGTAACCTGACCAGTATAGGAAGCTACTATGGTCCCGCAATTGAGCCAATTGTTGCATTAAATCCTGATTTAGTTGTGGCCGCTCGAGGCAGTGAAGAAGCTGCTGCACAACTTCGAAGCTTGGGTCTCAATGTTATAATGCTTGATCCATCTGACTTGGATAACGTTTTTCAGAATTTACTTTTAATTGGCAAAGCAACAGGTCATGAGGAACAGGCTGCTAATTTAGTAACTAATTTACAGCAAAGAGTAAATGCCGTAGTGGATGCAGTTGCATCAGCTACAACCAAGCCAAAAGTTTACGTTGAAATCTATAGTGATCCATATACAAGTGTTGGAGCTGGAACCTTCATTAACGGTTTAATTAAGCTTGCAGGTGGACAAAATATTTTCGAAAATGAAACAACAGCGTATCCCAGAATAGATATAGAATCTGTAATCAAACAAAAACCAGACATCATTATCTTCCCAGATTCAATGGGTTTAGATTTGTTGGAGAGCTTTGCAGGAATTGCAGAAAGAGATGGGTTTAGCACAATCCCAGCCATACAGAATAATGCGTTATATATAGTTGATGCAGATGCACTAAACCAGCCTGGGCCACGTCAAGTAGATGCATTGGAAGAGCTTGCAAAGATAATTCATCCTGAAATATTCGGAGAATACACCTACCAACCATAAATATCTGCTCCTTTCTTTTTTGTACACTGGAGAATGTGCCGTTGGAGGAGAGTCAGAAAAAATCTATTTCCTTTAAGCGTGTTTCTCACTGGAGGACACGTATTTTACTACTTATCCTGCTTCTGATTGTCACGATATTTCTTTCCCTAAACTTGGGATTTATCCAAATTCCCCCACAGGACACTTTAGCTATACTCATTAAAAATATGCCTGGCATAGGTAGCTTTATTGAATTAACACCTTCCCAACTTGACAATGAACCCATAATAACTCTAATTCGTTTACCTAGAATTCTGATAGGTGCTTTAGTTGGAGCTGCACTAGCAGCATCAGGAACAGTGTATCAAGGTTTATTTAGAAATCCAATGGCAGATCCCTATACAATAAGCGCTTCACAGGGTGCTGCGCTGGGAGCTGCGCTTGCTATCGTTCTTGGGTTAGGCGTGGCTACTTTTGGAACTGGTGCAATATCAATTTTTGCCTTCATAGGATGCGTTATATCTGTCCTACTAGTTTACTCGATTTCCCGTGTTGGATCAAAAGTTCCCATATCAACTTTGCTTCTTTCGGGTATAGCTGTAGGTATTTTCGAATTGGCATTAGTTACCTATCTGCAGACAATCTCAGGCGATAAACTTGGGCACTTGACATTTTGGCTTATTGGAAGTTTAAGCTCTTCGCGCACAAATTGGTTTGGTGTACTAAGCGTTTTGCCCTTTGTTTTAATTGGTGTAATAATCACATACTTATACTCAAGGGATTTGAATCTCTTTACTTTGGGCGAAGAACAGGCTCAACATTTGGGCGTCAATTTAGAACGTTCCAAAATTATTTTGATGATTTCCGGCGCTTTCATGACGGGCGCTGCAGTCTCAATAAGCGGGTTAATAGGTTTCATAGGGTTGATGATTCCACATGTTACACGGCTAATTGTAGGTCCAGATCATAGAATACTGTTGCCTGCCTCCGTACTATTAGGCGCTTCCTTCCTAGTTTTCTGTGACGGTCTAGCAAGAGTGCTTTCTTCTCCAAACGAATTGCCTGTTGGAGTAATTACTGCAATTTCCGGAGTAACCTTTTTCCTGTACCTGATGCGTAGAAAGAGGAGGATAGAAGCATTTTGAGTGATGAAGACGTGGTAAACTTAATCATTAAAGATATAGACTGCTTCTACGATTCAACAAAGATACTGGAGAATGTTCGTTTTTCCGTTGAAACGGGCACTTTCTTAGGTATTCTGGGTCCAAATGGCTCCGGGAAAACAACCCTGCTTAAGAGTATAAGTAGGGTGCTTAAGCCAAGTAAAGGTGCAATTCTCATCGATGACTCTGACATTTATCAAATGAAGACTACCGATGTTGCCAAAAATATGGCTGTAGTCCCACAGGATAGTTCAATATCATTTAGTTTCACTGCTTTAGATATTGTTCTTATGGGTCGAACTCCGCACTTAACAAGGCTTCAAAGGGAAGGTACAAAAGATTTGGCCATTGCCAAGCAAGCAATGGAATACACGGGGACATGGAATCTTGGTAATCGGCTCATAACTGAGTTGAGCGGGGGAGAGAGGCAGCGCGTGATTATTGCGCGTGCTTTAACTCAGCAGCCTAAAATTCTGCTGCTTGATGAGCCAACAAGCCATCTAGATATTAGTAATCAGATTGAAATTATGGATATACTCAAACAGCTGTGCGTTGAAAAGAAGCTGCTGATAGTAGGTGTATTCCATGATTTTAATTTAGCTGCGCGGTACTGTGATTCGATAATTTTGCTGAAAAATGGTAAGATAGTAGCTGCAGGTAAGGCCTCAGATACTTTGACATGCGAGAACATAAAGGTCGTTTTCGGTATTGACGCCATCGTTAACAAGCATCCGGTTACGGGGTTGCCTTACGTCATCCCTGTTTCAAAGCCCAAAGATCAGCAGCAAAAGAACCTCTCAGTCCATCTGATCTGTGGTGCGGGAACAGGCAGTACGCTAATGAAAATCCTAGTTGATTCAGGATATAGCGTAACCGCTGGAGTGCTGAATGTGTTGGATACTGATTTTCAGACTGCCCAGTACCTGAAAATTCCTGTAACTACTGAATCGCCCTTTTCTCCAGTAACAGAAGAAGCCCAAAAAGCTAATTTAAATATGATAAAGAAAGCTAACTTGGTCGTACTAACTTCAGTACCGTTTGGCTCAGGCAACCTACAAAATATTGAAGCCGTCAAAGAGGCTCTAAAATTAGGTATACCAACATATGTCGTGGATGAGGTTCCGATTGAAATCCGTGACTTTACCCATGGTAAAGCAAAAGCTCTGTATAATGAACTGAAAAAGTTGGGTGCACACTTTGTTGGTAACCAGAACGAGCTTCTATATGTACTCAACGTATCTGGGGAGAAAGCAAAAGCTGCTGAAAGCGTCTGCTCTGCCGTCGTTGAGCACCTCAAGCCGGAAGAAAAATCCAAGTAATTAATAAAAATGTAAAAAACTAAGGAGACAAAAAAAGTGAAAGTTGTAGCTGCTTGGAGTGGAGGAAAAGATAGCTGCTTTGCCTACTATAAAGCAGTTAAAGAAGGCTTAGAAGTCATTAGTCTTTTGACTTTTATGCATAGTGAAGAATTCTCGAATTTTCATGGCATCCCTGTTGACCTTTTGTTTGCTCAGGCAGATGCTCTTGGGCTGCCGCTCGTTAAGCGGGTCACTAAGCCAAATATGTATGAGCAACAATTCAAGGAGACGCTGCTAGAGTTCAAAGCAAAAGGTGTTGAAGGCTTGGTAACAGGTGATATTTATGAAGTTGCTATGCATGAGAAGGGGTGGCTGGAGCGTGTTTGTAAAGAAGTAGGTTTAATTCCTATTAGGCCGCTTTGGCAAGGTGATACAAAGGAAATTTTCAATGATTACATCACTGCAGGGTTCAAATCAACAGTAGTGCGTACCAATCTTTCTGTTCTAAGTGAAGAATGGTTAGGTAGAGAACTTGACAAGCAATTCTTTAATGATATACTTAAGCTACGAAATGTTGACCCCTGCGGAGAGGGCGGTGAGTATCATACTATCGTCACTGATGGGCCAAACTTTAAAAGCTATATAAAACTTGTAGAGACCCAAACATCTACGAGTGATGGCTACGGTCACCTAGACATTATGCGTTTTGAAGTTGTGCCAAAAAGCAAAGATAACATCTGATTCTTTGCTTACTGACGGAATACTTAAACGCCTTTAAGGGCTGTTGAATTGATTAAAAGGTGCGCTGCATGCTAAAGCAACTCAAAAACCTACTAGCGTTTCTCACTGTCATACCTGTGAGCATGGATATGGATTGCCTAACTGACTCTGCGAAGGGCATGTATCTTTTTCCGCTAGTAGGCGCTTTGCTTGGGCTAATTGCAGGTGCCTTTGGCTGGGCAGTGTCCCAGTTTTTGCCTACCTTGGTTGCAGGCACGTTAAGCTTTGGAGTTCTACTCTTGCTCACTGGATTACACCACACAGATGGTCTGCTGGATTTTGGTGATGCCGTTATGTATCATGGGACTAGAGAACGTAAAATCGAAATCATGCATGACCAGTTAACTGGTGCAGGCGCTATAGGGCTAGGTCTAATGACCTACATAATTACAGCTGTGGCAGTAGGACAGTTTGGTAGCAGCATTATAATCCAAGTTATAATTATCATTGAAGTTTGTGCTAAACTATCGATGGTTGTAGGCACTTGGGCTGGAAGAGCAGTGCATAAAGGTATGAATTCGCCTTTTATGGATGCAATGCATGGTGAAAATGGTACATTGCGATTAGTAGCTGCTTTATTTCTGTCATTTATGCTTGCCGTGCCGTTGATGTGGCTTTCTGGTTTTCCCTTTGCTGGTTTCGCAGCTGTAATTGCAGCGCTTTTCTCAGGTCTTATTATGGTTGTTATCGCACATAGACATTTTGGCGGTGTAACAGGTGATGTTTTAGGTGCTTCTAATGAGATTACACGCATGGTCTGCGTTATTGTTCTACTGGCGATGATTGCCTAATGACTGTCACGGCACTTATTATGGCAGGCGGCAAAGGTACCCGCATGGTGCTTCCAGAAGAAAAACCCATGTTGCTTGTCGGAGGGAAACCAGTAATTGAGCATGTTATAAAAGCGTTGAAAGATGCCAAAAAAGTTGATTCAATAGTAGTTGCTGTAAGCGACTACACGCCAAAGACTGCCAAGTATCTTGAAACTTTCCCAGTAACATTACTAAAAACACCTGGAAAAGAATACGTCTATGACATGGCATATGCAGTAAAAACGTTAAAGTTAGAAACTGTTCTCGCGGTTCCAGCTGATATGCCATTACTGACAGCCAATATTATTGACGATGTAATTGAACAGTATATTCGATGCAATAAGCCCGCTTTAGCAGTTGCAGTTCCAATAGAAACTAAACAGAAACTCGGAATGAGTCTAAGCTACTCCTTTGAACATGATGGCAAATATGTAGTTCCGGCTGGTATCAACGTTAATGATGGTACACGTATCTATGAAGACGAATTAGATCAAGCAATATACATCGTTGATCTGCCTGAAATTGCAATTAATATTAACACCATTGAAGAATTAAGTACCGCTGAAAAAGAATTTGCCAAAACTCATCCAAACAAGTATTAAGCCCGCCCTTATCTTCCTACGCAATTAACTGCGGGCGGCAAAATTTTATGGAAGCAGAGCGACTGCTTTTACAACGCTGTTATGTTCCTTGATTTGTAGGCGCCTTGTTTTATGATTTTTTCCATGGTATTTTTCATTTACTATTCGGTTTTGGGGGTGAAAAATAAGTCTTATAGCGGAAATTTTATATCGTAAAGGTTAGTCTATGTTGCTCTTGTGAGTTTGATGGTTCCAAATGCGATGCCTAGCAAGGCGCCATGCTTCCTAGTAACCTGGCGTTGTACCAGAAAATGTGTCGGTAGCTGTTTATACTGTAGTTATATCCCTGAATATGCAAAAGATGCCGAAGTAGATACAGCAACCGGTAAAAAAATTGTAGATAACATGCATGCTTTCGGCGTCAAATGGTTAGGTATTAGCGGAGGAGAACCCTTAGTACGTAAGGACATTTTTGAAATAATTGAATATGCACAAACCAAATACAATATGGAAACTAGCTTAATCACGAGCGGGTTCGCATTTGATGAAAATCGGTTAGCGAATCTCGTGAAGTATAATGTTCACACTGCTGTTAGCATTGATGGGAACAGAGAAGCAAATGATAGCATTCGAGGTAAGGGCTCTTACGATAAAGCAGTATATGCCATGAAAAAATTGTCCGAAAATGGTCTTCTGGATTGTATAGTTACAACCATGACTAAATACAACATTCATGATATGATTCATCCCACCGAGCTCGCAGCAGAATATAAAGCGAGAATGGTCGTTTATCATAACACTGTTCCAGTCGGTAGAGCAGGAACTGCACCGGACCTTGCTCCAACAGCAGACCAATACGAAAAAGCATTCAACGAAATATATGACCTCCAAGTAAAATATCTCAACAAGGTCAAAGTCAACGTTTATGCGCCATTCTATGCAAGAATTGTGCGTCAGAAAAACCCAATGGATTTTTGGGACTGGTTCGACAAAGGCTTTCTCGGAAAATGTTCTATCGGCGGTAATTACATCGGAATAACAGAAAACGGCGACTATCGTCCATGCGGCTTCCATGAAGAATACCGCTTAGGCAATGTTAGTGAAATGTCTCTAAGTGAAGCGTGGGATAAACTACAAAAAAGCGAATTGCACCTAAAGCTACGTGATAAAAGTAACCTCAAAGGCAGATGCGGAGTATGCGAGTACCGCGAAATCTGCGGTGGTTGCCGGACCCGCGCTGAATATTATACAGGCGATCTCTTTGCATCAGACCCAGCCTGCAACTATATACCCAAAGTGCTAAGAGAAGATCCAAAAGCACTTGAAGAGTTGCGAAAAGATCCTTTAAAAGTGCGGTAAATGGCACTTTTTTCCTTCCTTTTTAAACTTTAATTTTCTGTTTCTAATTCTGCCCTTTCTGTTATATAGGCGCATGTTAATAATTTTGACTTTTGTTTCACCAAAGCCTTCTAGTTTTCAGAAAAAATAAGAAACTTGCCAAATGGCGGGCAGGCAATTTTTCCGAAAGAGTTAATAGTTCTGAATTGAAATAAACAAGTCCATTTGAGAAGGTTTCAATATGAGTAACGAATCCTCAAATGAACTAGTTGTAAATCCCGCACCTCACATATGGGGTCCAATGTCTAAGAAACGCATGATGCAATACACTTTTGTGGCTCTAGTGATAATCACTGCTGTCTCAGCTGCGCTATGGTTCTCAGTTCCCGTCACAAATATGATTTCAGAGACAACGAGCTTAGATTTAGGCTTGACTGTTGTTATCGGCGCCCTAATTGCAGTAGGTGTTGCCGTCGGTGCAGAAGTCTTGTTACATAAGTTGGTCTCTGATAGCGAATTAAACATTTGGTCCGCCGCAGTCTTTGGCATGATAGTTATTAATTCATATACCTTAGGATTGCCTGCATTTAACACCTCAGTAGGGCCGCCTGTAGCCGCACCTGAAGCATTCGTTTTCATCGCTTTGATTTCACTTATTGGCTTGGTCGTATTCAAGAAAGTTCAAGGTTTAGCAGGTAGGAAACTTGTAAATCCTGCAGCAGCTGCAAAATTTGTTGTCTTGGTTCCAATTATTGGCGCTACATTTCTTGCAACAGAGCACCTTCCAACTGGTATGCTAGGCCTGCCTTCTATGGCTGGACCATTAAGTTTGGATGCAATTGTTGGCACTAATGGTATGGCTTCATTTGGCACATATATGATAGGCTGTTTCGCTAATCCCGCAGTTATGGCTCCAGCTACAACCGTAGAAAACGTGGCGTCTCTAATGCTGCTAGCTAAGTATCACGGCTGGGTAGGCGGAGCTTCAAGTATTGCCGTTATCATCGTTGGCATAGCTTTGTTTGCCATTGGACGTAAATATTTCAAATGGAGAATCACTGTTTCTTACCTTATTGCTGCTGCTGCAATGTCGTTGATTATGTCCACTGTTTTCGGAGACACTGATCTGATAACAAGACTGCTGTTCACGCTCTTTGTCGGTAGTTCAATATTCTTAGCGTTCTTCATGGCGACTGACCCAGCAACAACACCGTTCACAGGCACAGGACAAATCATCTTTGGTGTTGGCTTAGCTGTTTTGATCGTTCTGATGCAAACCTATATGAACTTCTTTGGAGCCTCCATAGTAGCGCTACTGATAATGAACCTAACGGTACCACTACTTGATAAGGTTGGTATCCACAAACCTTTTGGGAGATGAACAAAATGGCAAATCTCGTCAAAATACCCGAAGTAAAAGCAAAAGCACGAATAACCCCTATAGAAGTCTTCCCGGATCCTAAAATTGCAGTTGTCTTAACCTACCAGCATGCTGGAGCACCAAATGAACCTATCGTAGCTGTCGGTGACACCGTAAGTATAGGACAAAAAATAGCGGATTCTAAAGAGCGCATAAGCGCACCAGTACACAGCCCTATCTCTGGTAAAGTCATTAAAATAGAAGATGCATTCAATAGCTGCAACGACACTAGCACACAAGCAATCTACATTGAAAACGATGGCAAGAAAACCAAAGATAAAACCTTAACACCCATATCTGAAGCTGAGCTAAAAAATACTTCAAACGAGGTTCTTTTAAAGAGAATCCGCGAAGCAGGCATTATTGGTTTAGGCGGTGCAGGCTTCCCCACAAGCGTCAAACTAGCTCCTCCCGCAGATAAACCAATCAAAAATCTCATCGTAAACGCAACTGAAGGTGAACCATACGACTGCGCAGATGAAAGACTCCTAATAGAAAAAACTGCCAATATACTTAGAGGAGTTAAAGTAATCCGCAAAATCTTAGGCAACCCCAAAGTCTACATTGCAACAAAAGCCAGTAAAGTAGAAGCTATACCTAAACTGCAAGAAGTTTTCGGCAAAGAACCTGACACCCAAGTCATCGCCGGACACTACACCTACCAACAAGGCGATGCAAGTTTATTGCAAAAAGCAATCTTGGGCTACGAGACACCGCCAAACAAGCGCTCATATGAAATGGGCACCATCGTTCAAAACGTTGCAACTATCAACGCCATCGCAAATGCGGTCTTTGAAGGCGAACCCCTAATTTCCAGAGTAACTACACTCAACGGTGACATCGAAAAGCCTAAGAATCTGCTAGTAAAAATCGGCACTCCAATAAGCGACATACTTAGCGCCAATAATATCGATGCCAGCAAGATGGGAAAAATTGTTGTAGCCGGAGTTATGATGGGTCATGCATTACCATCAGCGGATGCACCAATAAACAAGCGCACATCAAGCATAATAGTCTTCAAACAGAAAAAACCCGATCAGCAAACAACCGCCTGCATCCACTGCTCCAACTGTATCTCCTCATGTCCAGTACGTCTACACCCAATTCTAATCTACAATGCAATTATGAAAGGCGACTTCAACAAAGCAGAGAAACTCTGGATGAAGGACTGCATAGCATGCGGAACATGCTCCTACGTTTGTCCCTCTAGACTGCCATTATCTAGCACCATCATACAATCCAAACAATAACCCAAAACACATGGATTTTTCCATGTGAATCTATTCTTTTTTCTTCAACTTTGTATTGTTAGAAGATCCTACTATGGATTTAGTAAAAACTATACTCTTCTTTGAGTCTAAGTTTTTTGTTGCAATTTGGAATCTTTGTGTCTTTTTATAATGTGCAAATATCGCCGTTTTTCGTAATATTCTCCTTCATAGCAACCTTTCAGGGATTAAATTTATAAACGCGCCCAAATGTAATAGTTGAAATAAAGAGTGAATTACAATGGAAGCAGAAAAATTTAAGCTAAAAGATATTGGCTATGGCTTAGTCGTACCTATTATTGTTGGCTTGATAATCGTTGCTTTTCCTGCAATTCTTCGCCCTGCTCTAGATAGCTTTTTCCCTCCACCAGACATGATGACAGGTGATCCAGGATCTCCATATGCATTCCTAACAGTCATATTTACACATGGCTTTGCTCAGATGGTCGTATTTGCAATACCGCTAATTTTGGGCTTGCTCTGGAATAAATGGGCTGGTGGCTGCGCAGGATTCATTATGGGCACACTATACTACCTTGCTTACGCTGGCTATTTTACTAGCTTGACCACTTTAAACATGTACCGTGACCCAAGTTTCATCGGAAACTACATAGTTGCTGGCATACTAGTAGGGTACATTGCTGGTGCTTTGAATAACGGCTCTTTCAACTTCAAACGAATGCTAGGTGCAGGTTTAACCGCTGCAATAACTGCTGGTGTACTACAATTCGTCTTTAACGTTACCGTCGCACTATACGGCGCAAGCGAAATGTCCGCAAGCGACCCATTAAATGCTGCATTCCTGACAATGCTGCCAATGGTCCTCTTAGGCGTCATAGCACCAATTGTTGCGAAGGTCATGACCTGGTACGGTCTCTCACCAAAAAGAGGCTACTAAACAAACAACCCTTTCTTTTCTTTTTATTATTAAAATATACGTAAACCAAAACTTTCTGTTTAATAGTCATTCTCTAGCAGGCAAGTTCACTTCTAAAGACTGAATAGAAATAAAAATTATAAAAATAAAGTAGAATGTTTAGTTACTCGTTGGTTTGGGGGCGAATTCCCAGGCTATGTTGCCCTTCCAGACTTCACCTTGTTTAGTTATACGGATTTCTTCATTGTCTATTTCGATCAGGCCTTTCTGTGTTAGGTTCTTAAGTTGTTGTGGGAAAACGTCCTCGGGGAGTTTGCCGAATTTTTCTTTGAACTCAGTTTTACTTACTGGCAATCGCAGGTAGAGTCTGCTCATTTCACGTCGCATCATATCGTCGTCGGTAGATTCGGATAGTCTTTGTATGGGTAATTTGCCGGAGCTGACTATTTTCATGTAGTCATTTACGTCTTCGACGTTACTGTAGCTGAAGCGTTGCATGTAGCCCATGAAGCAGCCTGCGCCTGTGGTTAAGATGCCGCCCCACGGCCAGCCGTTGAGGCAGTTTTCACGCATGTGCCATTCTACGCGGCTATAGCGGTCGTGACCAACTGCTTTGTAGCCTGCATCGGTCAAGAGTTTATAGGCTGCAAGGTACATCTGCTTCTCATACTCTGTATCTCCTTGTGGTGGTGAGACACCTGTCTTAATCATTTTCTCAAGTGGGGTACCGGGGTCAACATGTAATGAGTAAGCATCAATTTCTACATCTAGTTCAATAGCTTTCTTGAGGGTGTTTATCCAACTTTCCATGGTTTGCCCTGGAAGGTTGTACATAAGGTCAACGCATACTACAAAGCCAAGTTTTCGTGCATACTTTATAGCATTCTCTACATCTGCAGCAGAATCTGGTAGGCACATAGCTTTCCTGAGCGTATCATCAAAGGTTTGGGCGCCCATATCCATTTGGTAGACGCCGTACTCGGCGAGTTTATCCATTTTGCTAAGGGCTAAGGTCTTTGAGGAGCCTGTGACTTTTATAAAATATTCTTTATTTATTGGGAAATTTGCTTTACAGAAATCGAAGAGGTCGATCATCTGCTCAGCCGAAAGGACACTAGGGGTACCGCCGCCGAGGACTATCTCGTCAAAAGAGCTTGTCTTGACATATTTTGTCTTGGCGTACATGCTGAGTTCTTTTTTTAGCAGTTCAAGATACGGCCCAATTTGGACTTTAGCGCTGGCAGTGGTGGGGAAATAGCAGAATGCGCATTTGGAGTCACATACGGAAATCCAGGGTTGAAGCTCCATGAGCCTACCAGTGGTGTTTTCGGTGTTCAAGAATTCCATAAATGCCTTATAAGTTTCAGGTTTAATGTCTGGGTAATCCCTGTAAGTATAGGGAGGCCAGTTTGCCCTTTGATCATAAGCTTCAGATTGGTCTTGGTTGGGAACAACAGATTTTGTCACGATATTGAACCCTCTAAACGTTACGTCTTCAAAAGACGTCTGTTGACATAATAAAGTTTCCGTAAATTCATCTTCAGCTAAAAAATTTTAAAGTGAAACAGCTGCTCTAGTTTTGCTATTCTCTTTAAGTAGTAATTGAATAAACTTAATTACCCCTTGGTCGGAGACTTACTGGGTGCATGTGTTGGCGAACAGGTCTGTTTGGGCAATTAAGGTTGGTCTGTTCCTTGTCGTTTTGGTCTGGTTTTGTTTTACAGTTTATCAGTTTGGCGAAATTTTTCACGGTAGCATAGAAGTAGCCTTTACTGATGTGCCTGCAACTTTAGGTCTGGGTTTGCGCATAGTAGCCAGTCTAATTGCGTTGACTGCTTCTGTTTTGTATTTAGGTAAAAATGACTTCTCTTTTACGCATGCTATTGGCTATTTCAGGTGGTCTTTTTTGTTTGAGGCTGCATATTGGTTATCTTTTCTTCCTTCTGGGATATGGGGTTTTCAGTACAGTACGATACTGTATTCGCCGGAGTTTTTCATAATAGGTACAGGAGTACCCTGCATTTTGGAGGCCATAATTATGCCTTCAGTGCTTGTTACGTTATTTTTTAAGACACCCCCCAAAAAGCCTGTACGCGTAACAATTAAGTGGGCACTGATTACGCTATCGGCTTACCTTTTTGTATTCTGGTTTAACTATACCGCCCAGTGGTGGAGCGAAATCTTTGTCAGCGGCACCGAACTTATCTGGCAATCACGACTATACACCTTTGAATTCGCACTCACAATAGTAGGCCTACTGATTCTTTTCATATACACTGGAGTCTATACGAAATATTCATCAGGTTCTGACGCAATAACCAAAATAAATCTTCGAAACGCTGGAGCCATAATAACCGCATTTGGTTTATACTTCGATTTGCTTCTGCTCCTATGGCTCCTATTCCCTCATGCAGGGGACGCCCTGACCGTCTGGCCAACCTTCTCAGTTGAGCATAACCTTGATCTTTGGATGACCTCTTTACCCTTAATAGGTGTACCACTGATGCTTTTCAAGAAAAAAGTATGAATAAAAATAAATTATCAATGTGGCCTCATAGTCATTTTACAGCCGTTCCTCCTGCACGTAAGCAAAAAGCTCAACACCTATATGCTACCACCAACGTATGCCTATACGCCATGTGAAAAGATCCCTTCGGCACCACATCATTAGGTGATAAATGAATCCGTCTACTGCGTTTTGGGCTTACGATTCTTGGCTTGTATATATTTTTTTTATCGGGTTTGAATTGTGCCATTCCAGAATACGAATTTATTATAAGCTGTAGCGTTGAGGTGTAATGTGTCTTCGTAAATTATGTCTAGTTTGGTTTTGTGCTGTTGTAGTAGGCTGTTTACGTCTTCCCAGATTTTTGCAGACATTTCGTCGGCTTCCCAGATTCCCCAGATCCGATCATTGCTTGACCTGAAGCCAAACCCATAGTCTTTAGGCAGGACAAACGCTATCCTGTCACCTGTGTTGCTGCTTGTCTGGGGGTTACTTTGGGTGTATTGCCAGAATTGCCTAAGTGCAGCTAAATGCTCTGAGGTTAAGGCTTTTCGAGTAGTGTTTTTATCATAGTCAAAGAGCAGAATGTATTTGGCGCCGTTCTCGTAGGCGTAAACCATGTCTTGGTACATTTGTTCTCCTGACTCGTAGTATGGTGGCTGCGTGTTCTCGTAAGTTATAATGACTCCCCAAGGCTTATCGTGCACGGTTGCTGCGCCCCTACAAAGTGCCGCCTGCAGGGGGCGACTAAAGTTCCAGCCAAACTGTGCAAAAACAGCATCATAACCAGCCCTATAGTCGTATTCATAGAAAACGTAGTCAGATACGTACATGGGCAAGCTTTCGCCGCTATAGTCGCGCAGTTGGTTTAGCCAGTTAGTGACGTTGGCAACATATTTTTCTGCAGCATCTGCATAGTCATCAGCCTGTTTAACCGCCATGAACTCTGTGCGTTCTATCTGGTACCCACCTGGTTCATCATATGCATATAATCCTAGAAAATTTTGGTTCCACTTTTGCTTAGCTTCAGAAACCCATAATGCGAAGGGCATATCCTCATGGGGATGTTCAAAAATCATAAAGTTCAAGTCATAACTATTGAGTTGCTGGCAAATCTGTGTTAATTTATCATAATCTAAGGTTATGGCTAAGCTGCCTACAATAAACAGGTTCGTGTAATCTTTTACTTCGTTGGCTAACGCCTGCAAATCCTCTAGTTCAGTGGAGCCTGCGTAGATGCCGACAAAAACATCAGAGGCTTCTTTAGCCGGATGTACATAATAAAGTCCAACCCCACAAAGCACCGAGACCGCAATCAATGTGGCTAGGAGCACAGATAAAAGATGGCTTAATTTCATGTTCCTCAAAAACTATTCAGGATTTAGGCAAAAAAGCCTTTCTCAGATTTAAAAGATCAAAAAAGAGTTATGGGTTATTGTTTTTGCGTAATGACTCTGGTATATATGGGCACGCTGGGTCTTCGGCGTACATGTCACCGCCGCTGCATGCGTAGGCTCGATTTCTGCATCCACCGCACAGTTCCCGGTATTCGCAGACATTACATTTGCCTTTAAGCAGGTTACGATCTTGGAAGCTGCGGTAGAAGGCTGATTTTTTGACATCTTTCCAGGCTTCCTGCAAGGTTTTGTTACGTATGTTGCCTAGCTGCATGTGCTCTGTCGGTGATAAATCTGTATAGAAGCACGGTATTAAGTCGCCGTTTTCGGTTACGCTTACGTAGCCGCCGAACGCGAAATAGGTGCATTTGCCGTGGAATTTGTGTTCGTACCATTCGTCAAAGTTAGGTATGTTCCTTTGTTTGACTACGCGTGCAAAGTGTGGGCAATGGACGTGGATTTCGAATTTTCCTTCGTATTTCACTGTTAAATCCCAGATGTGGTTGAGTGTTTCTTCTAGCTGTTCCGGTGTGGGTGAGAGGTCGTCGGTTTCTTTAGCTCTTCCGCTGGGCACTAGATGGTTAAACCATACGAAGTTTGCATGGTACTTGTCGGCAAGTTCGGCGACGTGATCAAGGTGCTGGTAGTTTATTTTGGTGATTGCAGCGCATATGCCGTTGAGGATTTTGCCTTCTGATAGTTTCTTGATGGCGGCTAGGGCTTTTTGGTAGGAGCCTTTTCCGCGTAGTTGGTCGTTAATTTCTTCTGGGCCGTCTATGCTTACTGAGGTCCAGACTTGGTTTTTAACGAGGTTGTCGTAGATTGCTCCGTCGACGAAGCACCCGTTGGTTAGCAGGCAGACGTTGAGGCCTTTGCTTTTGGCATAGGTGACGATTTCGAAGATGTCTGGTCGCATGAGTGGTTCGCCGCCTTTTATGCCAAACCAGCGTACTCCAAATTTGGCTACTTCATCTACAAGATGGAAAGCTTCTTGTGTGGTTAGTTCTCTTGGCGCTTTGGCTCCTGTTGCGTCGACGTTGCAGTATCTGCATCGTGCGTTGCATGCGCCTGTCGAGCGCCACGAAGTCATTAGCAACGGGCCCTTATGTTCCTCTGTATTTGTCACCAGAAATACCTCATGTAAATTTTATGTCCTGACTTTCTTGAAGTTTACCAACACGTTGCAGCCTAAAAAAGATTTTGCGATGTTACTTTTTGGTGCTGTTTTAGTTTGGTTTGCTGTTTTTGTTTTGTTTTTTTTGTTTGTTGCAACTTTGCTGGGTTGCTTCTTTGGTTTGTGTGGTTGTGGGTTTTTTGTGTTGGTCAACAGGTTACGGTTGAAAAATCAAGGCAGGCTAAAATGACTAATTAGTGTTAATTCGTGATGCGCTCAGGTCTTAATGAGCCTACTTGTTATTAGCGCACTTTTAGATTCTTGGTTTATTGTAAAGGTGCTGGGGTTGGCATGCTCTTGCTCGGGTGGGTAAGAATCTTTATTTCTCCAGTTTCTGGAGTGACCATTACATTAACTATGCTTCTTGGTTTTTGCCAACTTGCTGGCACTCTAAAAGACGCCGTTGGATAAGTGTAAGTATCTATCACATTCGAGTAGGTGCAACTGAAAAATCGCCGTTAAAAGCATAATCAGCTCCATACGTTTCCTCAACATACTTTACGCCAATCTCTCGCACATCTATCTGATGTTGCCTTCCCCTTAAAGACGCTGAGCGGCTTGGGGTAATTAGTGAAGAAACGCTAACGACCAGAAAGGCGCTAAAAAATATGCCCAAACAATTTTCTTAGGACTATTATGCTATTTGTTCTACTGTTTGGCGTTCTAGTCCGTATCTTAGCAGGAGTTTAACAATAAGTGCTATGCATAAGATAAGAACCATTGTTGCAGATACGATTAGTAATATTATGTAAGATAGGCTAAATGAAGCAGCGCCAAAAACAATTTGGGAAGCAAAACTAATCCTATCTTCAGCTACAAATACACTCACTACTGAGTCTCCAGTTAGCACACCACTAACATGCCAAAAGGTCAATTGACCTAACAGTAACAGCAAATACTACAAGAGGAGCTAAAAAAAATAAGTATCAAAACGGCAAGAAGGTCAATTTGACACTTATATTTCATTAGCGCTACCTACCCTTTATTTAATTAATAGGCAGATAAAACTATTCTTTTGGAATGGAAGTTAAGAAATCGAGATAGGATTTTGCAAGATTTTTAGGCTACTTTTCTGCTTGGGTGTTCTTCTGTTTAGTACAAAGTGTTCTTTGAGACGATTTATAATCATATCTCAGTATAATGGGGTAGTGAGTAAAAATGAAGCTAGCTATAGTAGCAATTATTATCTTTACGTTATTGTGTTCATTAGTAGCTGGATTGCAAAGTGTTAAGATAGTTGAGGCTAATTTTGTTCCAGGTCCGCCTGGCATTTTTATTGTTTCGCCAGCAAATAAAACATACAACAGCCAATCTATTTTGCTTAACATGACAATAAAGACTTTCTTTGATCATGGCAATGGTGATAGGATTGTTGAATACAGTTTAGATGGAAAAGAGAACGTTACAGTACCTACAGTGTATGAGGGGTATGATGAGGACCAATTTTCAACAGTTACAGCACTGGTGGCTTTGCCAGACTTATCTGAGGGCACTCATAACATAACCGTCTACGCAACATACCATTTCCCAAATTATGCGAACTATACTACAAAAGAGAGCACAACAAGCATCTTCACCATAAATTATGCTTCTCCATACATTTCAGTTCTTACACCTAAAACTCAGGAATATAACACGGCAGATATACCGCTAACTTTTACAGTAGATAAGCCAGTTTCAGCTATAAGCTATAAACTAGATGGCAAGGCAAATGTGCCAATAAATGGAAACACAACGCTAACTGGCTTATCTGACGGAGCGCATAGAATCGTTATCTACGCTAACGATGCTTTAGGAACAGTAGGCATTTCTGAAACAGTGCTATTTGGCATATATACAGCGACACCTTTTCAGTCACCTACATCTACTGCTCCGCTGATAACTCCAACTCATAGCTCTTTCCCGAACACTACAATACTACCAAGCCAAACACCTTCGCCAACATCTAAAATTACCATCAACCCCTCCTCTTCTACAAGTCCTCTAATACAACAACCAACACCAAGCCTTACTCCAACCATAACCCCTACAAGTACTCCAACTCAACAACCAACGCCATTATCTAGCGCAATACCTTATTATGGCGTAGATTATACGCCAAGACTAATCATAATTATCTTAGTAACATTAGCTGTTGTTGTAGGCTTGCTGGTTTACTTTAAGAAGAGACGATAACAACCAAAAGTAGATACAAGTAGATTATGGTTATGTTATTTGGTCTGCGATTGTATGTTAGTTCGGGCTATATTTGGGTGTTATGTGCTTGTTGGGTACCTGCTTGATTTAGGGTTGGGTGTATGCTTAGTTGGATATATGTCTGAAGGCAGCTTGCTTAGAGGCTGTACGTGAACATTGGTAAGCAACCCCAAATATAGCCTCCAAAATGCATTCACATAGCTATAGGTTATTTTGTTAGGTTAACTGCAGGCATATGTTGAATGTATGTTTTTTGAATAAGCAAAAGGTCCAAATTCTTTATCATGGTTTTACGGTTTAGGAAAATTTTTTAAGTTTTAAAGAATAATTCAGTTATTGAGGTTGCTTGTTTTTGTCGTCTGTAAAGATTTTTTGGGATCCTGAAGGGCTTGAGGTAGATTCGTTAGGTTCTAAAGCTTTTTCAAAGATAACTGATGGTGACACTCCCTATATTTTGATGTCTATTCGTATGTTAAGTATTGACGCTCCAGAGGTTCACTACCCAGGTAACAAAAAGCCTTCTACGCAGGATGAAAATTTTGCTGAATTAGCTCAGTGGATAAAAGATAGAAAAGCCCCAGTTAGTCCTGACTTAGGTGAATATCTTTACCCAAAGCTTGCCAGCGGTGATGCTGGAACACGTCAAGAAACGCAAGGCAAGAAGGCAGCGGAAGCTTTTCAGGCTTTGCTAGATGAAAAACTAAAGTCGCCAACTGGAAAGAAAAGAACCCTTTTTATTCACGCGGCAAACGAGCACTTTGACCAATATGGTCGACTCTTAACCTACATCGCACCAAATTATAGCACAAAAGAGTTGGAAACAATGTCTCTTAAAGAAAGGGCAACATTTAACCTACTCTTAGTTGAATCTGGTTGGGCTGCTGCTTTTCCTATATACCCAAGTATACCTAAAATTAGCGATTTGACTTTGCTACAAGAAGCTGCACAAAACGCCTACGAAAACAAACTAGGAATATGGGCGGACCCTTTAACTTTAACAGGCTATGAATTTAGAATGTGTGTTAGACTCCATGAAATTACTAAAAAAATAGTAGCTAACCAGAAGGTTTCTGCAGCGGAGAAGAAGTCATGGATTGAACGCTACTGTGTAGATATGACTACACGAGAAATCTATTCTCCTCAAGACTACTTTAAAGTAAAACCCTACAATCGTATATTTATCTGGCCCAAGGATGTATCTGAAGCAGTTGGCAAAATGAACTTGCTTCCCGCCCAGTGAAATAAGAAGCAGGCTAGCATGCGCGGTAGCATGACTTACTTTGCTTACCTTTTTGTGTTCATTTTTTAGAAAAAAGATTTGAACGTTATATGCAGGTAATATGTAGCTGTTAGCATAAATCACAAGTCTCACCTACGTTAGAAATAATTAATGCTCAAAAACTCAGAGTGCACTATCTTGTATCTGTGGTGTGCTTTCTAGGCGCCTGATGTAAGAAGGTTGATAGCTAAGCTTAAGACAACGAACTCACACGTGTAATTGTTTGCGGCAATTTGTGACCAGTTTATAAAAAGTGATTAGCGCGCGCTGGAAAAAAGTGAAAATATCAAATTTGTTACATTATGACAATGCATCTAATTTAAGAAATAAAAAAGGGTAATTTTTATTCGAATTCTATTGTGGATGGTGGTTTGTCTGTTATGTCGTATAGGCATCTGACGACGCTTGGGATTTCTTCTGTGATTCTGCTTGCTATTTTTGTTAGGATTTCATATGGCACTTGTTTTGCTTTGGCTGTTACGGCGTCAGTTGACTCTACGATTCTGACGGTTATTATGTTGCCATAGCATCTTTCGCCTTTCTTTATTCCTGTTGCCTTGTCATTGTGGAGTACTGCAAAGTTTTGGAAAGTTCCCAATCCGGCGGTTTCTTCTTCAACTATCACCGTTGCCTTGCGGACTATGTCAACTCTTTCAGGGGTAACTTCGCCTAAGACCCTTAGCGATAAGGCTGGTCCTGGAAAAGGCATGCGTTCTGAAACTTCTTTTGGTAAGCCCATTTCGCGGCCGACCATCCTAACTTCGGGTTTGAATAATTCCCTTAGCGGTTCAATAATCTTGTAGCCGTAAGATTGTGGATCAATTCCTATCTGGGACAAAACATTATGCTGCGATTTTATTCCTTTTGTTGTTTCTATAATGTCAGCTTTAATGGTTCCTTGTGCGATGACTTTGATTTCTTCATCTTTAGCAATTTTTCCTAAGGTTTTGTAGAATTTGTCTCGGAAAGCTTTCCTTTTTTCCTCAGCATCTGTTTTCCCTTTAAAGGTTTCAAAGAATTCTGCTTTAGCATCAATATATTTAGCCTGGATACCAAACTTCTTGAGGATGTCCATGACGAATTCAGGTTCACCTTGCCTTCGTAATCCGTCATCTATGAACACTGCAAGTAGCTGTTCTCCAACAGCCTTATGAATTAGGTATGTGGTAACAGTGCTGTCTACTCCTCCGCTGCATGCTGAAATTACTCGGTCCTTGCCTACAGCCTCTTTAATTTCTTTTGTAGAATTTTCTATGAACTTTTTTGCATCAAACATCTTTTCTGTATCTCCATGGACTAATCAGTTAGATTCATCTTTTTGCTTTTTAGCTTTGTCATAATTAACGCTTGCGTGGTTAACCAGATCTGGATAGCGCGCTATTTTTCCCTATTGTTTGGGGCGTTCTTGTTGTAACTTATTCTATGTGACTGGGTTGAAAGTTTTGTAAAACGAAGCTGGTCAAATCTGTTACCTTCTAACGTCTCGCTTAGACTAATTCAGCATAAGGCAACTTAATCGGTGTGCTTGCTGAAACACTGACATGTATTGGAAAATGCAAGTATGGATTGTGTTAACATAACTTTAATATAGCAACCGAAGGAACTAAAGAAAGATGGGGACAGTTGAAAAATCAAAGAAAGATAGGTCTACTTTTCAGTAAATATGTTGCTTGGTTCTTAGTTAGGCTCATAGTTCTGATAGTTTTTTTTGTTGCAGTTGAAATGGTATACAACGCAGGTGCACTATCGTTTGTTGGTTCTGTTAGCATGCAGGAAGATGTTCATATTTTTCTTCAAAAACTTGGTATCACCTGCCTTATCTGGTTTGGTGTAGCAGTTGCCAAAAAGATAGTTATTCCCACAATAATTATCGCAGTTTACCCTGCATTGACAAGATTAGTAAGGGACCCAACCTCAAGAGGAAACACTTACAGATCGTTAACACGATACTTAACATATGCAATTTACGTTATTGCAATTTTAGGTATAGTCTACGTTTGGGCTTACTCATTCCTTGGAACATACATTGCGGGGATTCTCGGGTCAGGACTAATTGTAGCATTAACCTTTATTTTAGGGCTCTTCACTTCTAGCGTGCTAGGTAACATATTAGCCTACGGCATTTTAGATGGAACAGACGAATTCAAACTAAACGACAGAGTACAGATTGGAGAACACTATGGAGACATAATTGAAGTCGGATTTTTCTTTACCCGAATAAAAACTATTAAAGATGAAATTGTTAGTATCCCAAACTTAACAATTATGGCTAAAGATATCAAAAATTTTAGTGCGCTTAAAAATGTGCTAATTTACATTCCTATTACCTTAGGCTATGACATTGACAAAGAAGAGGCAAAAAGACTGTTAATCAAATGTGCAGAAATGACAAAAGATATTGTGACAGATATTCCAGATAAGAAACCGTTTGTCCTGTTAAAAGACTTAGGCAATTACACTGTAACCTATGAAATAAATGCTTACACTGACAAGCCACAAAGACTTGTAGAAATAAAAAGCGAATTAATCGATAATATATTAACTGAATTCAAGAAAGCAAATATGGAACTACTATCACCAACACATATAGCAGTCAGACAATACCCAACCACAACCGGAGAAGCAAAAACCTACAACACACTACCCATAATAAACTCAAACCCCGAATAACCACACTGAAACATGTGCACACATTAATAAGCACACGCATGGCTTTCTGCAAGCTATCTTTCTTTTAGGTTCCAGACATGCCCTGACCTATCTTGGTTTATGGCAACATTGGCTTCTTCTGAGGATCGTAAAGCTAACAAGGGCGATGAACAACATTGCAGATATGATAAAACCGAAGAGTGAAACACAAAAAATTTGACTGTAAATATCTAGGCTCACAATAGGTGGACCCACAAAATTGTAATCGCCCTGAAACTCAACATTTACTCCTCCATGCTGGCCACCAGCCAACTCGTCAAACTGTGTATCATCAAACTAACCGAACCATACTGCTTCTAAAGTGATAATAGCCTTCAATATAACAGGGTCTGGGTCTGTCAAGATAGCGTAATGTTCTGTTATGAATCCGATAAGACCGATAGTAGCATTGTGCAGAGTAAGTCCAAGCAAAAGTAAAAGCCAACAAACTGCTATTCCAATAAAGCAAATTAACGATGGCAGCACCAGTCTTAATATCTCTCTGCGCGTTTTCTTTAACACCTTCAACAATTATTGCATGAGTACTGCAATTTTGCGTCCTTCAATAATACTCTAAATGTTTTCTGTAATTATTTTATGTGGTTTAGTATTTTGGTGTTTTCTTTCCCAGAGCATATCAAAGTATTCCTTCATGGCAGATACAAAAAACGGGTTATCTGTCCATATCAGATTTGATTCGCCAAAAGGTCTGTTTGGGTGAGTTGGGATAAATATTTCATCATCTATTATTTCCATCCTTATTTTAGGCGGCTTTGGCATATTTTTGAGTTTAAAGGAAGAATAACAATCAAACTTTGGGCTTTTTAGGTAAAGGTAAGGATTGTTAGGTATTTTTTCAGTTAACCAGCGTACGTCTACAAACCTTTTTAGTGCTTTTAATATATTGTGATCTATTGTTGGTAAACCTTGCAAGAGCGCTTTTGCGTCAGTTAACAAACAAATGTGATGATGCGAGTTATCAATTGCTTTAAGGAGCTTGGAAATCGCTACTTCTCCTTTAGGGACCACGACAAATTGTAATTTTCCTTCTGTAAATTCCAGCTTGTTATTAATTTTGCAGTTGCGTATAAGTTCTTGTGCCTTTTGCTGTAGTTTAGAAATATTATCAATTTTATGTCTAATCATAAAAGGAAGGCATTGATCAGGCGGGATTGCTCTATATTTAGTTGGTTTTCCGATTATCTGCTCAACCAAGCCTGCTTCCTGTAATTTTGCTATTACCCGATAAGTGTCTGGTCGGGCGATATTTGAGCTTTTAGATATCTCTTGCACCGTCAAGCTATTGGCTTTAGCAAGAACAAGATATACTCTAGCCTGCGAGAATGTTAAATCTAAATCAGTGAGCATTTGAACGTACTCATCTGAGAAGTCCAATTCCTTCCCTTCAAAAAACTATCCTTACATAGTAAATAGTGCTTTTTTGCACTTAAGTTTTGGGGTTGTCTGTTGATGTTCTACTTACAAATCGTTAAGTGGTGATGAAATAATAAATAACTAGAATATACTTTTGGAGGTAAAAAATAAAGTGAATATTTTTAAAAAAACTAAAACATTGCAAACAACCATTATAATTCTAATGTTAACTGCTGCATTCATGGCTTATTTGCCTATTTCTGCTGCGCATACGCCGGCTTGGAGGATTCCTACCTGGACCTACATTAGTGCTTCACATAGTACGATTGGTGTCAATCAAGATTTGCTTATTATTTTTTGGTGCGGTGAGGTACCACCTACAGCACATGGTATCTATGGTGATAGATGGACCTTCACAGTAGAAGTCACAAAGCCCGATGGAACTAAAGAAACGCTTGGTCCTTTCACTTCTGATCCGGTAGGGGGATCTTGGGCTCTTTATAAGCCTGATCAAGTAGGTACATATACAGCTGTAGCCAAGTTTGCTGAGCACACGATAACTGGTCTTCCTATGAACCCAACTCGAACAATAAGCACTATTAATGGCGCTTCATGGGTTAATGATACTTACTTAGCTAGTTCTAGCGACCCGCTACAGTTCAACGTGCAAAGTGATCCTATAGAAGGGTGGCCTGAGGCGCCAGTTCCGACTAACGATTGCTGGACTCGACCAATAACCTCTATGAATAGAGATTGGTATGTGCTTGCTGCAAACTGGCTAGGAATGGATAGTGGTGCACATAATGTCGGTCCGACCAACAATTTTGCCTACGGAAAAGCTCCAGAGAGTGCACATGTTTTATGGGCAAAACCAATTTGGACTGGGGGCATTATGGACGCACGGTTTGGGCCTACAGGCTATCAAACAGCGCACTATGAGGGAATTTCCTTAAATCCGCCGATAATTCTTGATGGAAAACTCTATTATAACGTTCTATCAAACCCAAGAAACGGCTGGTATTGCCTTGATCTATATACAGGGGAAACACTGTATTTCCATGAAAACACTGGTCCAGTAATGGGTGCTGGTCTTCAATATCAAACTAACAATGAAGGTGCAAACATAGCTTACCTAGAATCACATGGAGCAATTAGAGGTGGGCAGCTTGCATTTGGTCAAATATGTGATTATGAGTCCATGAACCAACACGGAGGTTTCCCATACTTGTGGTCAACTTTTGGTCCTAACGGTGAAGCTAATACTTGGATGATGTTTGATGCATACTCAGGTGATTATATCTGCAGTATAGCTAACGTATCTGCAGCAGGCACTCCTGTTTATGGCAAAGATGGAAGCATATTACGCTATGATATCGTAGGCTCAGGCTCAGATAAGCGTTTGACTGTCTGGAATACTAGCCATGCTATATGGTTTGATGAAGTCTTTTACGGACATGAATATGCACTATGGAGACCTACCTTAAATAGAACTTTTGATGGAAGAAACGGATTTTCGCTTAATGTATCAATACCTAACGTTATAGGCACAATACGTGCAGTACGTGAAGACAAATTTGTGATCGGTGGAGTTGATGGAGTAAACAACAATACCGTTGTTAAGCAAGGACATTTATGGGCGTTAAGTCTGGAAAGCGGAAAAGAGGGAACATTACTATGGAACATTAGTTTTACACCCCCAAAGACAATACCTGAAACGGTAATGGCCGGCGCTAACCCCGCATGGAGAGGACAAGCAAGAATTACACATGTAGACCCAGAAGACGGGGTCTTTCTGTTTTGGGAACCAATGACTAGAACATGGTATTGCTATAGCTTAGAGACAGGGCAGAAGATATGGCAAAGTGAACCTGAGCATCCATTAAACTTCTATTCCCTTAATACCGGCGGTATTGCTACATGCACTAATATCTATCAAGGCAAGCTTTTCACTACTGGATATGGTGGACAAGTATTAGCATACGACATAAAGACAGGCAAAGTTCTCTGGACCTACAATGCAACTAACATCGGCTGGGAATCACCTTATGGCAATTATCCGCTAGGAATAGGCGTAATCGCTGACGGAAAACTCTACCTAGGCTCAGGTGAACATTCACCTTCCCAGCCCCTATGGCGCGGCTCAGCAATACGTTGCATTGACGCTAACACAGGCGAAGAACTATGGAAATCGTCACACTGGGGCATCTATCTACATGGAGATCATACTGGAAGTAAATTTGCTATCGGTGATGGCTACCTTGTAGGTCTCAACTTGTATGACAACCAAATATATTGCTACGGCAAAGGACCTAGCGCCACTACAGTCACAGCATCACCTAAAGCGATCTCAAAAGGCTCTTTCACCGTCATAGAAGGCACTGTTACAGACCAATCTCCAGGAGCTAAAGGCTCTCCAGCTATTGCTGATGAAGACCAGCAAGCATATATGGAATATCTCTACCAACAACAACCAAAACCAGAAAATGCTAAAGGCATACAAGTAAAGCTTACAGCAATTGATTCAGATGGTCAAGTCATCGATATTGGCACTGTTACAAGTGATATGAGTGGCATGTTTAAAAAGATGTGGACACCACCCGCAGAAGGTGAATACACAATCATTGCAACCTTTGAAGGCTCTAAATCATATGGGTCTTCATATGCAGAAACAGCTTTAGGCGTAGGTCCTGCTAGGCCTTCACAATCTATTCAGCCTTCGCAGCAATCAACAAGTGATTCATCAATGGCTTTGCAGACTGAAGTGCTTCTTATTGGCATTGGCATAATAGCAGTGGTCATCGTGGTAATAGCGGTATTTGTGCTTGGAAAACGCAAATAAAAAAGTGCCATACCCGAACAATAACCTTTTCTTTTTTTTATCCATTAATTAGTTGAAAAAATGGCTAAATGGGCTTTGACGGTTGAACTCTTAAGGGATCGATGCAGTGTTTCTCGTTTTTCTTACCGATTTTTCACGCGTCAGAGTTCTAGCAAACCACCTTTAATTAAATATTACAACGATATTCGAAGCAGAGCAACATATAACAACCTTACATGCGCGCCTACTATCATGTGGTTTAAGAAAATGTTAAATACTACTTTCTTGGGAGTTTTTCAGAAGAAGGAGGTAAAAAAATACACTTTAATATTAATAAAAAAGTTGCTACGCTTGCTTTGCTTTCGATTTTCGCTGCATCTAGTCTTTTTATTGCTTTACCTACAATTAATGCTCACGACCCACCTTGGACTATTCCCACCTATGCGTATCTTACGGTTGCACCTAATCCTGTCGGTGTTGGACAGACCACATATGTCATGTATTGGCTTGATATACCACCACCAACAGCAGGAGGTAGTGGCGGTGATAGATGGCGCAACATTACAATAACTGTTACAACCCCCGATCAAACAACACAAAACTTAGGAACTTTCATATCCGATCCAGTCGGGGGAGGAGGTGCTCAATTTATACCGGATCAAGCAGGTATATACAAGTTCGAGCTTGATTTTCCTGGACAAGTACTTTCCCTTTACGGTCCAACAGGTGTTCCTGGAAATGCCAATAACGCCTATATTAACGATACTTACTTAGGCAGCAAAGCATCAGCAACCCTCACCGTACAGCAGGATCCCATAGACGGTTTACCTGACTTTCCATTACCGGCTGGTTATTGGACTCGACCAATTGAAGGTCAAAACACTAATTGGGCTAGTATTGCATCCAACTGGTTGGGCAGCCCACAAATCGTCTTAAGGGTTCAGCCTAACGGTATAGCACCTGACACTTCACACATAATGTGGACAAAACCACTTCAATTTGGTGGAATCGTAGGTGGTGATTACCCACTATCTAACGCCATGCCTTACTACCCAGGACCCCAATATGAAACTAAATTTGCAAATCCAATAATATTACACGGTTATCTCTACTACTCTGTTCCACTTGGCCATCAAGTTACAGGCGCTGGGGTGGCTTGCGTAGACCTGCGAACTGGGCAACAACTATGGAATAACCCTGATCTTAGGAGCATATCTTTTGCACAACTTTACGACTATGAAACTCCCAATCAACACGGGATTATACCAAACGGTTATCTCTGGGTCACATCTGGCAATACATGGTCAGCATACGATCCGATGACTGGACGCGGATTATTTAACCTCACCAACGTTCCATCTGGAACTCAAATGTATGGTCCAAACGGGGAAATATTGATCTATGTATTAAATTACAACGTCACTAGCGGCTCTGGATGGCTAGCTTTATGGAATAACACTGCAGCGCCAGATGAATTGCTGGGCACGAGCGGGACAAATGCTTGGCAATGGCGACCTATAGGCAAAACCATTGATACTAGCACAGCTTACTCTTGGAACATAACAATACCAAAATTGGCTGGATTAGCTGCACCGACAATCATTAAAGTTATCCCAGATAACTTAGTATTTGGCAGAAGCACAACCCTGCAAGGCGCAGGTTCAACCTCCAGTGCCGTATTTGGTACTCCAGAGCCCTATACATTCTGGGCAATAAGCTTGAAACCTGAAAACAAAGGTCAGTTGCTTTGGATTAAAAATTACACGCCCCCAGAAGGTAATAAAACCGTTCTCGTAGGGCCGGTAGATCCACAAACAGGCGTCTTCACTATTGAATATAGGGAAACAATGGAATGGTTCGGCTATGACGTTAACACTGGTGAAAAACTCTGGGGACCGACGGCGCCTGAGAGTGCTTGGAACTACTACAGCGGTACCAGCGGCGCCCTTACATCAAATACCGTAGCTTATGGCAACCTATATACTACTGGGTACAGTGGAATACTTTACTGCTATGATCTTAAAACAGGCAAATTGGTGTTTACTTACGGTAACGGCGATGAAGGTAATAGTACAAATAGCGGCTTTGCAACAGCGTACGGTAATTATCCCACCCTTATAGGTGCTGTTGCTGACCAAAAGATCTACTTATTCACTAGCGAGCACTCTCCAAACACACCTCTATATGTAGGCGCACGAGTACGATGCATTGATGCAATAACTGGGAACGAGATCTGGACCCAATATGGTTGGGCGCACTCAAATACCATGGCAATTGCAGACGGCTACCTAGTATATCTAAACCTGTATGATAGCCAAATTTACTCAATAGGCAAAGGACCTAGCGCTACTACAATCTGTGCACCACAAACAGTTATTCCACAAGGAACTGGAGTAATGATAACTGGTACAGTAACTGATCAATCAGTAGGGGCTAAAGGTACTCCAGCAATTTCTGATAACGACATGAGTGCCTGGATGGAGTATCTATATATGCAAAAGCCAATGCCTACAGATGCAACCGGTGTTCCAGTAAAACTCACTGCAATCGACCAAGAAGGTAAATCATATGATATAGGCACCGTCATAAGCGACTATGGTGGAAGCTATGGTGCAATATGGACTCCACCTGCCCAAGGCAAATATCAAATAACGGCAATATTCGAAGGTACTAAAGCCTATGGCAATTCATATGCAACAACCTACATCGGAGTTGGTCCAGCAACTGCATCGATACCCAACACAACTCCAACTACGCCAACCTCACCAGCAACTAGCCCAACTGCTCCAGCTTCGCCAACAGCCCCCGCAGTCACCTCGCCAGCCCCAGCCTCGCCCACACCAGCCCCAGAACCAAGCAGTGATTCATCTTTAGCAACTTATGTAGCAGTAGCAGCCGCAGCAATCATTGCAGCAGTCGTCGTAGTAGCATTGCTGCTAAAAAGGCGCACAAAATAAAAACAAACACTTTTTTCTTTTTTTCTTTAATCATAGAAATTTATTGGAAATGAAAACAGAGGCTGAGAGGGCTTTGGCGGTTTACCTCCAAGCAATAGTAGTGGCAAGGGTTAATGTCTCTACTCTCCTAATGTTTGTCTACCGAGATTTCAGCAAACTTTTTTAGTTATTGAAAAAGACAAGTTTGCTTGATAGCAGTGCTAAATATAAGAATGGATTTGTGGCCACTTTATATAAAATAAAGGCGTTACTACACGTTTCTCTAATAATTTATCCTATAGCACTATTAAATTACTTTTTAGCGTTACATTGGTGGCTATGTTATGTTGACTTGGAACCTATAGTTGCGAAGATATTAAATAGCAATACATAAGATAAATGTAGCACTGAATCAACATACATGGGAGGTGTAATCTATTGACAACTGAAGGTGTAAAAATGCTTATGGCTAAACTAATTACTGACAACGATTTCAAACAAGCATTCTTTAGAAACCCGACCGACGCAGTTAAAAAGTCAGGTTTCGCTATTAGCGAAGAAGAATCTACCGCTTTAGCTAAACTTAAACCCGCAGATTTTGCATTCGAAGTTAATGAAAAGGTACTTGGAGAAGGAACACCATCATCAAACGTTGAATGCACCGTAAGCGGGGTAAAGAGCTTCAAGCAACTTGGTCCACTGGTGCGAACGAAAGTTAGCCCGAGCAAAGAAATTAGCGCGGCCGTTAAAAAGAGTATTACAAAAAAGTAATCTGGAAATGAAGCAGAACTAAAAAACTCCGAGGGACGTCAACAATAAAGAAAAGGAGTAGAAGAAATATTTCCGATATATGCCAATTAGGTTTACCTTTCAGATCTATTGTTGATAGGTCCTTTTTTTCAAATATTAGTATAGCGCTTACAAATAAGTGTAATATTAACTGTCGACATTGCATCTCTAACTGTAGTCCCCATAATGAAAGCAAGCTAGATTATTCAGATCTAAAAAATTTAATTAATCAAGCGGCTGATATCCAAGAAGTAAAATCAATATCTTTTACCGGTGGAGAAACCTTTCTTGAATACCCTACCCTTGTCAAAAGCATAGCTCTATGCAATAAAATAGGTCTTGAAACTTCAATTGTCACCAATTGTTATTGGGCTACATCCACGGCAATAACAGAAAAAAAACTGGCAAAAATTAAAAGTCTAAATACCCTAAATATTAGTGCTGACACTTTTCATCAAGAATTTATCCCTATCAATCGAATTCGCAATGCAATAAAAACATGCTATAAACTTCAGATAAAATGTGTTGTTAATGTATCATATTTAAACAATCCAGTTTCCGAGGTTTTAACAGTTAAAGAGCAATTGAATGGATTAGAGGAGCTTTACGAAATAATCGCTCAACCAGTAACGCCCTTTGGTCGAGCAGCCGAAATCTGTATTGATTCAATCTATGCATATGATCCCGAAGGTATACCCTGTTTGGGTGCAGATGGACCACTCATTGAATCGAACGGAAATATCACTATTTGTTGTGGCGGAATGGCTTCAAACGAGGATAACAAGATTTTTCGGTTAGGAAATATACGCGAGTTTTCTTTAAAACAAATTAAGGAATTCGCTGATGGCAACCCAATCATACATGTACTAAGGCTACGTGGACCCAGCGGGTTAATCAGTTTGGCTAAAACACAAGCCCAACTAGATAACGAGATGTTTACTTTCCCCGAAGCAGAGGAAGCAATGGATATATGTTCTCTATGCAAATTTGTGACGACTAACAAAAAATGTCTTCGACTGCTAAAACGTGCCATTGAAAACCCCAAGATCCGCCACGATATTGCCCTTTTACGTGCTAAAGAGTTAGGCGAATTAAATTTGATAAATGACTTAAAGGTTTGAGAAAAATGAGTATTAGGAATCATAAACCTATAATTTTACTATATCCTCCCCCGTCGGATTTAACGCAACCTTACTCCAGCTTGCCAACTTTAACAGGCTACCTACGGGGCGAAGGCTTTTTAGTGGTTCAAAAAGATATCAGTATTGAAATAATGGATGATTTGATCTCTCCTAATGAGCTTTTGAAGGCACGGAATCGAGCTATTAATAGAGAGAAAAAATCAAAATTACCTTATGACGAAGAATACCTACAACGATATTACAAGATAATTGGTATATCAGATTATGTAATCAGTCATATTGATGAAGCAAAACAGATCATGCGTGATAAAGCCCTTTTTTACAACATAGAACGTTACCAATGGGCGGTAAAACTATTTCACTCAGCTTGTAATTTAGCATCGTTAGCATACCATCCAACTATTCTTCAGCCTTCACAATATGAAACTGAACTATCGCCTACCTTAGAAGGTCTTCTTGATGTAACCTCTCGAAATAAACAAAATTTATTCTATGATATTTTTAAGAACAAGATAATTCCTCAACTCTTAAAAGAAGACCCTCTGCTTATTGGAATATCTGTAACTTATGATTTTCAGATAGTGCCTGCTTTTACCCTATCTAGGTTGATAAAATCTGCCGCACCCGAAGTTCACGTATGTATAGGCGGTGCAATAATCCAGCGAATGGAAGAGACCTTACTTAATGATCCAACCTGCTTCCAATTTGCTGATAGTTTTTGTGTCGGCGAAGGCGAAACAGCACTATCAACCCTTGCAGAATATTTGCTATCTGGTAAAACAATAAAAAAAATCCCCAACCTCATAACAAAAAACGACGACCCTTCAGACTTGCCTAACTTACGCCACTATGAAGATATACACAAACTACCTTGCCCAGATTTTGATGGATTACCACTTCCTCAGTATTTTTCTCCTGAACCTGTATTATTGATTCAAACGACACGTGGATGCTACTATGGTAAATGCGCTTTCTGCAACGTTTCTATGAATACCAGGAGATTTTACAGGAAAATGGAAAACAAACGACTTGTTGACAATATAATAAAGCTACACCAAAAATACAATGCTAAGCGGTTCTTTTTCTGTGATGATGCAGTTCCGCCTGCACATATGTTAAGCGTTGCTAAGCTTATAAAAGATAAGCTTCCAGGAGTAACTTGGGGTGGCGAGGCGCGATTAGAGAAAGTATTAACTTATGAATTCTTGTCACTTATGAAAGAAGGGGGTTGCAGGCATCTAATTTTTGGCTTAGAGTCAGCGTCACAAAGGATTCTAAATTTAATGAACAAAGGCAATTCTGTCCAGACCGATAATGAAATTTTGAATAATTGCGCACGAAATGGCATATATGTCAATTTACAAACATTCATAGGTTTTCCAACAGAAACCTCCGAGGAGGCATGGACAACAATTAACTATCTTATTGAGAATGAACGAAAAATTTCGACCTTTGGTTTTGGATGTTTTGATTTGGAGAAAGATACACCAATCTATCGCTATCCCCTGAAGTTTGGAGTAAGGAATATATTAAAATCTAGTAATCCAACGGTCTTAGCTTCTTTCGATTATATACCTACCACCGGTATGACCATGGAAGATGCAAAAAAAGAACATAGTGCAGCTTTAAAAATATTGAGTGCTATATATTCAAGGCGGTCTACATTTATAGGCGGCGCCTCTGGAAGTCACGGTCTGTTACAACTCTCTCATTTTGATTATGATGAAATTTATCGACTATGGAAGACAATGGATACAATAAAAAACCCCTCTCCAACCGATATTAGCACTTCACTTCTATTTATTTCACAAGAATTAATATTCTCTCACCCTCCCGCGGAAATGGATACTTTTGATCATCTAGCTCTTAACACTAGAACTGGCAGAAAGTTTGTTCTATCCCCTGCTGAATACAAGCTTTTAGAATTATGTAATGGCAAGTTAAATGCAAGCGAAATAGTATCTTTATGGGCAAATCAGCAAGACATAGAGCTTGACAAGCAAGTCTTACTCATGGCGCGGGGATTGGCAATGATTACAGAATTTCTTAAAAAAGGAATAATCCAAGCTATGAAACCCTGACGATTACACATTCAAACGACGTTATGATATCACTGATTCATACAATAAACCAGTTCGTAGCACGCTACTAATCTATCATGAAATTCGCTTAAAAAATCATGCACCAACTAGAGCTTGGTATACTTAGAAGTAGTTGGATAAGAAACTTTTCTCAAAGGCGACTACTATCAGTTGGCAATCAAGCTATGTTGAAAGACCAACAGATTGCAAAATTTTGCGCACTATAAAAGCGGCCGCATTTGCACTAATCCTAATAATAACGCTAACTGTAGAACCTACCCAAACAGTTGCACCTACCTCACCAGTTCAAACAACTAGCCCAGCAGTCACTTCGTCAGTTCCTGCTTCGCCAACTGTTGCTCCAGAGCCTGGCAGTGATTCATCGTTAGCAACCTATATTGCAGTTGCAGCCGCAGCCATCATAGCCGCAGTCGTCGTAGTAGCATTGCTGCTAAAAATACGGGCAAAATAAACACTAAATGAAAAATTCGCCTTTCCTTTTTTAATAAAAATATTTTTCATGGCACTTCAATAGAGGGTTGCGTAATAAGCTTCTAAAGGTGATGAACGGGATTGATGTGGCTTTAGTGGTTTATTTTTAAATCTGTAGTGGCAGAAGGGCTGGTTTTTCTTTCGGGTCGTGCAGATTTTCTGCTCTAAGTCGTACGCATGCTAACAATTTGAAAAATATAACAATGTTTTAATATTGAGAAAGCCCTTCTAAGTTAGAAACCATAGAGGAGAGAGAAAAAAACATAATGCAAATTTCAAGGAAACAAGACCTTTTAAACAACTTCCTTAAGAAACAAGCTTTAGCTGCCACTGCATTGATTGTTATGCTGAGTATTTCAATGTTTGCGGCAGTGACTCTTGTTAGTGCACATGAGCCACCATGGGAAATACCAACATACTCGTATATCTCCGTTGATCCCAATCCCGTCGGCGTCAACCAGACCGTATTCATTGTCTTCTGGGTAAACAGACCGCCACCAACATCAACAGGCATTGCTGGGGATAGATGGCGCAACTTAACAGTAGAAATCACAAAGCCCGATGGTACTAAAGAAACACTCGGACCTTTCACTTCTGACCCAATAGGTGGAAGCTACTCATTATACAGACCTGATCAAATCGGCCAATACACATTCTTCTTCAGCTGGCCTGGACAAAAATTGTCCCTTACTGGTCCCTCAGGCATACCTGGCACAGACAGTCCATTCGTCAACGACACTTTCCTAGGTAGCAACGCAACGACAACACTCACTGTACAGCAGGAACAAATACAAGTCATACCAGAAAATCCGCTCCCCACAAGCTACTGGACAAGACCAATAGAAGGCCAAAATCCGGGGTGGGCTAGCCTTGCCTCACACTGGCTAGGCGGAAGTCACCTCAGAGGCTGGAATAGCCTTTGGCAAAAAGACGGCACCGCACCTAACAGTCCCCACATTATGTGGACAAGACCAATTGAATTTGGCGGAATCGTAGGCGGAACCACTGAGATCCCTGGTACTGGATTCTACTCAGGAGGCTCATACGAAGGCAGATTCGATGACGCTATAATCATGAATGGGCGACTCTACTTTACACTTCCACTAGGGCACGCTCCTAAAGGCGGAGGTTACATTAGCATAGACCTGCGTACTGGAGAAGAAATCTGGTACAGGAATGACTTAGGTGTTAACGACACTGCTGGTCCATCTATGGGACAACTCTACCAATATGAATCATTCAACCAACATGGCGTAGTCGGCGGCATATTATGGCAAGTTGAAGGCAGGACTTGGAACGCATATGATCCATTCACTGGGCTATGGATGTACACACTTACAAACGTACCCTCAGGCTTCGAAGTCTACACAGACAGGGGCGAGATAGTGCGCTATGTATTGAATTATCCTGGACGCTGGTTAGCATTGTGGAATAACACTGCAGAACAACAAGGATTACATGGAGGGATAGGGAACGACACTAACGCCTATCAATGGAGACCCAACGGCAAGGTAGTAGATATGAGCAACGCATACTCTTGGAACGTAACCATACCTGATCTGCCGGGCACACAATCACCCACCATCGTAAAAGTCATCCCTGGCGACATAATACTTGGCAGAAGCAGCAACGTAGGTCTCACCAACACACCGCGTGGAACTGACGATCCCTACACCTTATGGGCACTAAGTGATAAGCCGGAATCAAGAGGTCAATTGCTATGGATAAAAAGCTATCCTGCACCGCCAGGCAATATTACTCGCATGCTAGCAGCGCAGCCAGTCGATGTAGTCAACCGCGTATTTACCATGACCGACTATGAAACGGGACAGCGTTTAGGCTATAGTCTCGACACTGGAGAATTGCTATGGGGTCCCAGCGGAATCACATACCAAGAGCCAGGAGCACGTGCATACCAATACTATAGCGGTAGAGAAGGCTTCCCAGCCTATGGTAACCTATACTTAGGCGGTTTCGGCGGAGAAGTCTTTGCTTACTCTCTAAAGGACGGATCCCTATTATGGAAATTCAACGACACATTCAGCGGTCTAGAAGGGCCATGGGGTAATCATCCTAACGCCATATTCGCCATAGCTGACAACAAGGTATTCGCATTCACCAACGAACACTCACCTACCTATCCACTGTACAAAGAACAGAAAATATACGCTCTAGACGCCTTTACTGGAGAAGAAATCTGGTCTCTAATGGGAATTGCAGGCACAACAGGCGGAGCAAGACAACCAACTAGCGTAGTTGCAGACGGCTTCGTCGTATTCTACAACTTCTATGACAACCAAATATACTGCATCGGCAAGGGCCCAAGCAAAACCACCATAACCGCTCCAAGCACAAGCATACCAGAGGGAAACAGCATCCTCATAACTGGCACAGTAACCGATGATTCACCTGGCGCCAAAGCAAAGGTAGCAAGCGGCGAATTCACAATTGTTCCTGCAATATCAGATGCAGATCAAGGAAGATGGATGGAACACATTTACATGCAAAAGCCAAAACCAGAAGATGCAACCGGTGTTGTAGTGAAACTAACTGCAGTTGGTCCAGATGGCACAACAATTGACATTGGCTCAACAACTAGCAATACTAATGGCAACTTTGCATTGACATGGTCGCCACCCTCCGAAGGTCTATACTGGATAAAAGCTAGCTTTGAAGGCTCAGAATCGTACTGGCCATCACAAGCAGAAACAGCCATAAACGTAGTCACAGCAGCACCCCAACCAACCACCTCGCCAACGACATCACCATCACAAACTACCTCCCCAACTGAATCCCCAACAACAAGCCCGACAACAACCTCGCCCACACCAGCACCAGAACCCGGCAGCGACATGACATTAGCAACATACGCCGCAATAGCAGCCGCAGCCATCATAGCCGCAGTAATCGCAGCAGCAATAATACTAAAAAGACGCACAAAATAAACCAAAAACAAAACACCCTTTTTTCTTTTTTTAGAAAAATGTACACAAATAGCAGAAGAAATAGAAAAGCATACTTTTTCGATCAAATACCTATTAAGTAATGATGACGTGTTCTTCTTTTCTCTTATTTTGACCGTCAGAGGCTAAGCAAGTCATGTGGCCTTATGCGTTAATATTTTGATAATGTGTCTTGTTTATAGGAATATGTTAAAAGTAGCGATTTACCTATATAGTGTGCTATGGAGAATCATCATCATTGCCCTTACTGCGGAGACATGATTAAAGCTACCGAGACGACTTGCTCTAGATATCGCTGTGTTAGGCTTTACGAGCTAAGAAATGTAAGGTGTAGTACGCCAAAGCGGTTAGATGTGTTCAAGCCAAATGAATGCGTGCTTGAATGTATTGGGTACAGGATACATAAAAATCCGTTAGATGGTTTTATTTGCTATCAGCTTGGTTCACAACTCTCAAATTCGTCAAGAACAAATGCTTAGCATCTTTTGTGCCCGTGGGTGTTTTTCCCTTTTTAACTGGCGTTTCGTGCTTAACGCTTTTATTTATAGGTGTTAAGCATGCTTTTTTATATTAAAGCAGAGTAATTTTTTGATAAAGGTGTAACTTTGCTGTGTCTAATGTTCCAAAAACTTATTCAATAAAAATAACTGAGGGGCAAATGGAAATTGAAGAAAGTACCCTTGAAAATAATGACGCAGAAGGCGTGATTATTGGGGACTTATGGGGCTATATTTCTGACGTAAATCAAGTTATCGTTAACATGTATGGAGCTAAAGACAAAAGCGAATTTATAGGAAAAAACGTTTTGGAATTTTTAGTTAAAGAGGAGAGAGATCGTGCAGTTAAGAGCTCTTTAGATTCAATTGTTACCAGAAAAGCAAAAACCCACCAATACCGTGTACAGTTAAAAGATGGTAAGCAAATAACTGTTGAAGTGACCTTGGACTTTTTGAGAAACAAGCAAGGCGATATTATAGGCTTCATTGATATCATTCGACCTTTATAATTGCCGAGTCAAGTTAGAAAGCATGCATCATCGATTTGATTAATATACTTGAAAACCTGTGAGCACGCATTCTTCAAAATTATTTCTAAAAAATTGTTGAGATGCTAAATCTAAGATAAGGCGAGCAGGAGAAAAATTAACGTAACAGACTAACGCCTATATAGCAGCGCAAATTATGCTTTTATCAACTACGAAAGCTATCTCTTAAAAATGGTTTTAGGTTAGGTTTGTTATTTATTTTCTTCTGGGATAAGTTGTTTTCCTTTTTCTGTAATTTCGATGGCGCCTATTTGTTTGAGTATATTGATGTTGTCGGTTACGTTCCAGTATTCTGCAAGTTTGCCGTTTGCTATGCGGTACATGTCGACGGCTGTGGCTGTTATTTTTTTGCCGGTTGGGCTTAATCCCATGAATTCGCCTTTATGGGTTCCAGTGTAGGCAAGGCGAACCCAGACTTTGTCGTCTTCGGCCATTATGTCTTCTATAGTCTCATGCCAATCGGGGAAACCGGCAAGACCCATGGTAAACAATTGCTTTAATCCCTCGCGACCTACCTTGTTGGTGTGGTCAACGTAATCTTGCGCCACAAGATCATCTATTAGCTCCAGTCTCCGCTCGTTATAGACTTCGATAAACCTGCGAACAAGAGCCTTATTCTCCTCTAAAAACATAAAACTCACCACTTGCCTATTTTATCCTAAGAATATAATGGTTATTACACACGTAACAATGGGTCAAGCCTGAAAGCATCAACAGGTTATGATAATTGTTTTTCAACTTACAGTTTCAAGTTTGAGGCTTAGTTATTTTGTCTAGACTAATTTTGGGAAAGGTTTATGTTTAAACCGTAGGTCTTATGATTTTAAGGAACGGGGACGAACTGACGTACAATAATTTATTGCCTGACAAAAAACGGAAAAACTCGGTCGTTTTAGTAGTTATGGCTTTGGTGTTAGTCCTTGTAATTTCGAACTTTGCCTTATTCGCCAGCTTGGGGCAGGGAGTAACACCTTCTACATCAGATAGCCCTATAGAGGTCTATGATTCGGACGACTTGCTTCAGTATGAGTGGCCTCAGCTGAGTGGTGATTCAGCATTTAGCCGCTTCTCCGCTGGACCTGCACCTGAAGCGCCAGATATTTTGTGGAAAACAAACATTACAGATATTCAAAGCCACATTTCGGCGTTTGGTGGCAAAGTTTTCGTGTGTAGCCACACAACCGTTTACGCCTTAGAACAAAGCACAGGTGAAATCCTCTGGTCCACAATTATACCTCAACCTGGACCTTGGCCCTCAGTCTACAAGATCGATGACACTCACATGGTAGTTGGCAGTAGTTGCCTTGATCCTGAAACGGGCAAAATCCTCTGGACTAGCGACACCTTTGCAGCCACCTCCGAGCCACTTTTCACTTTCAACGTCTACAGCCCCGAAGAAAAAATGTTCTACACTAAAGAGGCCTCGTTTATTCAGGCATGGGACTTCTCTAACCCTGACCAAGAGCCAGTAGCCAAATGGCGCACTTACGTACCAGGCAGCGGTAAAACCGGTTCCGGAATACAATACGGCGACGGCAAGGTCTACCCTGGCTCTTTTGAGTCACATCAAGTAGCACTTGATGCCCGCACAGGCGAGATTGCATGGGACACCGAGACTACTGGGTCGTTACTCTTCTCTGGCAGCTACTCTGAAGGAAAGTTCTTCCGAGGCGGCACCCACGATAACACATTCTATGCCTTTAATACAACCGACGGCAAAATTTTATGGACCTATAACCCAGGTACCGCGGACGGTTATTGGTGCAGCGGCACCGCCGTTGCCTACGGCATGGTCTACGCGCTAAACAAGGACGGCAAACTTTACGCACTAGATGCAGACACAGGTGCATTGGTTTGGAGCTACACTGGACCAGGCTCACTTATGTTTCCAGGCACACCAACTGTAGCAGACGGGAAAGTCTACGCCACCACTGGTCAAGAAGCCGCTTACGGCGATATAACTGGCGCCTCCGAATTCGCCTGCCTAGATGCTTACACTGGACAACTGATTTGGAAACTTCCAATTGAAGCATTTGCCCCCCGTGAGTCTGTCATCGTAGCATACGGCAAACTATACCTTATTCCAGGTGATGTAAGTGAATCTGTAGATACAATCTCGGGCAATGAGTATTCTACGGTTAACCAGATTTGGGCTATGAGCACAACCGACTGGCCAATGTATCGTCGTGACCCTGCTCACTCGGCTGCTGGGCAGTCAGGACCAACGAGCTTGACTTTGCGCTGGAGCTTCAAAACCGGCGGCTCAGTGGTCTCTTCGCCTAGCATCGCCAATGGAATAGCGTATTTTGGCTCGCAGGACAAATACATTTATGCTGTTGATGCACAGGTGGGTAGCTTAATCTGGAAGTTCGGCACGCAGGCACGTGTTAGCTCTTCGCCGGCAGTATTTAACGGCAAAGTGTACACGGGAACGGATGATGGTTATATTTACTGCCTTGATGCTTACAATGGCAGCCTAATATGGAAGACCCTCACAGGTGGCTTTGTTACAGCTAATTTTGCAGCTTCAGTGATGTTGCGTTCTTCTCCCACGGTAGTTGACAACTATGTGTATGTTGGGGCACTAGACAACAAAACATATGCCATAAACGCCGATACGGGTACGATTATATGGTCCTACCAGACAAACGGCTATATAACTTCATCACCGGCGGTCGTTGACGGAGCAGTCTATATAACCTCACAAGAACCCAGCACGGGCATGCTGTATAAGCTAGATGCAAAGAACGGTAGCAAAATCTGGAGCCTACCCCTTCCGCATTTCCCCACCTTCATGGGCGGAGTAGACATGCACTCTTCACCGGTTGTCATTGAAGACATCGTCTATGCTGCTTCTTCCACATCAGCTTACTACGGCATAGACGCCTATACAGGTCAAATTATTTGGAACTACACTGACCGTACTGCGGAGGAATTTATTATATGTACCCCCGCATACAACGATGGCACCCTATTCTTAATCAACAAGTTCTCTATAGTTGCCTTAGACGCCAAAACAGGCACCACTAAATGGAGCTCCTTTATAGGCGATGAACTCTATGTATCGCCAACTTATGCTGACGGCAAACTCTACATAGCAACCGACCAACGTCATCTCTATGTGCTAAACGCTACAAACGGCGAAAAACTCAACTCCTATACATTTAACTCAAACAGTTGGTCTTCCCCAAGCATCTATGAAGGACGCGTCTACCTTGGAAACAACGACTGGCACGTATACTGCTTCTCCGAGTACCCGGCATTAAGCAGCAGCCTAACTATTGACCTATCGAACTCTAAAGTCCAGACAGGCGAACTCGCAACAGGCTACGGTCAACTTTCGCCAGGCATAAGCAATGCGGTCATAACAATTAACCTAGCTAAACCTGATGGTACCCTAAATAGGCTCCAAACAGTAACATCTGAAAAAGGCGGCTTTACTTTCTCTTTCGTACCTGACACAGAAGGTAACTGGAGTATAAGCGCCCAGTGGATAGTAGATAAAAGCTACTATACCCCTTCAGTAAGCGAACCTGCAATCTTATCAGTAATTAACCCTGCAACCCCTACACCCGCAGATACAGCAACGCCTGACCCTACACTTACACTCGCCCCCTCGTCCACCTCAACAGCACTTCCTTGGGACCAACAAAAACTAGGCGAAATACCCCTACTCTACATCTACGTGGCAATAATAGCAGTGCTTGTCATAGTAATAGTAGTCACAGGTTCAGTATATCTCAAAAATGCCAAGAATAGAAGCTAAAACAGCAGCTCCACCCCAATTTTTCTTACATAGCAGGAAAAACAATGTGTGGCTCGATTCTTAGTTAACCATTAGAGGGGTTTTATATACTATTCTTAGTACATCAAGCCTATAGGAGTCGCATGGTGAGGGGAAATGACTGCTGCTAAAAGCAAGCTACGCTTAGCTGTTTTTAATACCCAACCCCCGCTGTTTTTAGGCGGCGTCGAACGGCGCATTCTTGAAACCGCCAAGTACCTGAAAAATGATGTGACTATGACAGTCTACAGTGGAACAAAAGCCGGTCTCCGTAAAGTCACACAGCTTAACCACATTACCGTAGTTCCATGCTTAAGCACTGACAAAGTCTTTCCTCTAGACAATTGGACTTTCAACCAGACGCTCTCCCGCAATGCAGGTACCTTCAAAGCCGACATCTACGAAACTCACACCGCCAGCGGCTACGGGCTTATAAACTCCCTCCAAAAGCACAATGTCAAAGCTCCAATTGTGCAGACTATCCATGGCGTACTCGCAGACGAATATGCTCAGGCGGCGCTACACGGCGGATTAACACTTAAACAGCAGCTTGCGAACCTGCTCATGTGGCAGCTCGCCAAACACGAAGAGCAAGCCGCCAAAAAAGCCACACTAATCGTAACCATAAGCCAGTACTCAAAAAAGAAGATGCTCCAATACTACGATGTAGATCCGGCAAAGATACGGCTGGTCCCAAACGGCGTAGACACCGACCGCTTTACACCAGAAGGTGAGTGCGAAAAAATTCGGCGACGCATAAAGCTTGGCAGTCACCAAATGGTTCTTTTTGTAGGCAGGCTAATTCCGCGTAAAGGCGTAGGCTATCTTATCGAAGCTGCAAAACAGGTCACCAAAGAACGCAAAGACACAATGTTTGTCTTGGTCGGCAACGGTCCAATGAGGCTACAGCTTGTCTCAAATATTGAAGCTGCAGGGTTAAAACGTAACTTTGTTTTCCTTGGTGATGTGAGCGAAGAGGACTTACCCCAAATTTACCGCTGCACCGATGTATTTGTGCTTCCCTCAATTCAGGAAGGTCAAGGTATAGTATTGCTTGAAGCTCAGGCATCAGGCAAACCTGTCGTGGCATTTAATGTAAGCGGTATAGCTGAAGCAGTGAAAAACAAAGAAACCGGCTTACTAGTTAAACCGGGTAGCAGTGACGAATTAGCCCAAGGAATTCTCAAGATACTATCAGATAATTCGCTACAGGAAAAAATGGGCAAAAAAGGGCGCGAATTTGTCCTGCGAGAGCTATCTTGGGACATCAGCGCCAGAAAACTACTATCTGTCTACCGTGAAGCAATAGAGCTAGCAGCAGTTTAAGCTTAGGTGTCGGCGACGTTCCCCGCTTTAGCTTTTAGCGTGCCAGTTAGGCGGCGGGTTGCAGCGAGGACCTTGGGGACTTTCATGCGCCAAAGAAGATGGTTGCGTGCAGTTCTTGCCATGATCTGGCTGTAGAAGTCTTTTCTGCGGCTCTTCTCTAAATAGTAACGGAAAGAGAGGAAATCGTCGTAGAACTCGCCGCGCATCTGGTCAATCTTTTCAGGTGGTAACAGTGGATTCTTAAAGACGGGTGATTGCTCGTCAAACTTGTTCCAGTCAGTTGAGACCTCCCAGTTCAAACCCTTAAGAATATCCACAAGTTCAGTGCCTGGATACGGTATAGCCTGGCAGACGTAGACAAAGTCCGGTCTGGTCTTTTTAATGAAATCAAAGGTCTCTTTGAGCATCTCAGGGGTTTCACCCGGGTAGCCGACCACGACAGATATAGCTACGGATATGCCAACTTCCTTGGCAAGCTTGATAGCCCACGCATTTTTCTCCACCGTAGTGTGCTTTTTCATGGCATCAAGCATTTTCTGACTACCTGATTCAACACCGAAGTGGACAAGCTGACAGTTCGCATCCCGCAGCTTGGTGAGGATTTCGGTGGTAACCTGGTCGACACGGGTCCGGCAGTCCCAAGGTAAGTCAAATTTTCTGGCTTTCATCTCATCGCATATAGCGTTGGCGCGCCTCTTGTCAAACGTAAAGGTATCATCATAAAGCGCAAAGACATCCGCATGGTGCTCGTCACGCATCCATTCGAGCTCCTCAAGAACCTTTTTAGGGCTGCGGGTTCGAAAACGTGTGCCGCACATGCTTGAGGCAAGGCAAAATGTGCACTCAAACGGGCAACCCCGGCTGGTGATGATTGGAAGGTAATTTTTACCGGCCATGCGGTAGTTTTCTAACTTAAAATGGTGAAATGCCGGATGAGGCAGCTCGTCAAGATTCTCTATGAAGGCGCGGTTGTTAGTATGTACGATTTTTCCTTCTTTACGGAAAGTTATTCCGTTAACTTTGCTTAGATCCTGCGAGCCTGTTTTGCTAGCTAAATCAGCGAGTTCAAGCATGGTCTTTTCGCCTTCGCCACGAACTACCACATCTACCTCAGGTGCCTCAGTTAGTGTCTGCTCAGGCAAAGCTGTCACATGCGGCCCGCCTACAAGGGTGAGTGCATCAGGAAGAACCTTCTTTGCCGCTTTCACAATTTCAACAGCTGGCCAGTAGGTCAGGGTTGATGTGGTTACACCTACTACGTCCGCGTTGGTCCTCGAAAGCTCAGATTCAAGCTGCTGAATAGTTGGATTAATCATCTGCAGATCTAGCACGTTAACTTCGTATTGGTTCTCTTCTAGAACTGCAGCTAAGTAGCCAAGCCCTAGCGGGAGGAAAATCGATTTTGGAGCACCACGCGGATAGTGCGGGTTAACAAGGGTTACCTTCGCTTTCACATCAGTTCCCCATAAGCGTTAATATGTGAACTTTTCACGTACCGCACGCTATTATGTGTTTTGCAAAATAACTTAATCTATAAAATCAACAGCTCTTTGAAGATACAATTTAGAATCTTTTTAAAGCACATCTACCCCTGAACTATACCATACCTAACGGTAAAGGTGGCCTAAGAGACGTCGGCGGATTTAGCTCTTATTGACGGAAAAATTTTGACTATGAATAAGGCTCAGCCCTGCGCAGAGGCTATAGCTATAAAAGAAAACCGAATAATAAAAGTCGGGACCACAGAAGAAATCAGCCGCTTAATCAGCAAAGAAACCAAAATCGTCTACCTTGACTACCGCACCGTGTTACCTGGCTTCGTCGATACCCATATTCACGTGGCAGACTTTGGCCGATTCCTTATGTGGATTAACGTTAATGAGGCCAACTCGATTATCCAGATGCTCAACCTACTATCACAGCGTCTTGACCACATGCCCCACGGCAAATGGGTAATAGGCAGAGGCTGGGACGAAAATAGATTCACAGAACGAAGATTGCCTACACGGTATGATCTAGACGTTGTTTCGCCAAATAATCCAGTCATTTTATATCACGCCGCCGGCATGGTATGCGTAGTCAACAGCAAAGCCCTCGAAATAGCAGAAATCAGCAGCGAAACCATCGCGCCTTCCGGTGGCATAATCGAAAAAGACCCCTCCACAGGCGTACCTACCGGAATTCTACGAGAGACCGCTACAGACCTAGTTTGGAGAAAAATACCTGAGCCCAGCATAGATGAACTAGCTGACGTCACGGCGCTTGCCTGTGAGAAAATAGTGGAGGCAGGCATTACAGGCATTCACTGGTTAGCTGAGTCACAGATTGATGTTGAAATACTTAAGCGACTTCAGTCATCAGGAAAACTGCCTCTGCGGGTCTTCATGATTGTGCCCGAGCATTTGCTCGCAGATCCTGCACTGCAAGAAGGACTAGATGGCGAGTTCGCAAAAATTGGTGGTGTCGAAATCCTTGCCGATGGTTATTTAGCATCTAAAACTGCAGCTCTGTTCCAGCCCTATCGTAATACGCAAGCTGAGAACGGTAAATTACTCTGCACTCCAAAAGATATGAGCGCCTCAGCAGCTAGAATAATTCAAGGTGGCTTCCAGTTAGTAATTCATGCAATGGGCGATAAAGCCATAGATGCCGCCTTAACTGCAATTAAAACGCTGCCAAAAAAGAACCGGCCACGCATCGATCAGGCAGCCCTATTAAATGAGGATTTAATCCAAGGCATAAAGGATTTTAAAGTGGTTATTTCAGTACAGCCCTTGGTGGGGGCTTCCGAGTTTACTGTTTATTCTGCTGTTGAGCATCTTGGCGAGGAGAGGTCACGATGGCTTTACCCTCTCAAGACGCTCTTCAATAATGATATATGCGTTATCAGCGGAAGTGACTGCCCTATGGAACCTCTCAATCCACTGCTAGCAATCCAATCCGCTGTGAATCGCCAAGCCTGCCCTGAAGAGCAAATCACCGTTGAAGAAGCTCTCCGAATGTATACCACAAACGCCGCCTACGCCACTGAAGAAGAAAACATCAAAGGAACCATTGAGGCGAGCAAGCTAGCTGATCTTATCGTACTCTCCCAAAGCCCCCTTGAAGTTCCATCTAACAAAATCCAGACCATTACAGTAGAAATGACCATTATTAACGGAAAAATTGTCCATCCACGATGAACCTGTGCGTAGAAGTGGCTACTTTGCTGATTTACTTCTTTAAAATGCGCCCATTATTTACTGTTGGTTGAGGTTGATTTTGCATATGATGTACTTATCGTTGGAGTAGACTATTTCTAACCGTTTAGAATTGAGAAGGCTTTGTTCAAAGCGCTGAGCATCATAGACTACAAAGCCTATATTATTATTTTTGGCTATGGTGGCGAAGTCTCTGGATTCTGATTTAAATTGTTCAGTAGCTTTGTATTCAAATAGGGTATTCATCTGGGCTATATTTTCTGGCTGAGAAATGCTACTTTGCGAGAAGGTCAACATCTGGTAAGTTTTTGATTCAGTAGTGTACGCTTCGACCCTATCATACTGATATTCAAATCGGATAGCGTCAATATTGCTACTTGATAACACACCGAGACTGCCAAAATCAGGTACATCCTCAAACTTTAATCCAAACGCAGCCTGTTCATCTTTTGTGTAAACGCTAACATAGCTGCCCTTAGTCACGTTTTCTCTTGTAAAAGCTGTGTATGCCCATCCATCTCCAACTTTTGATGGGTTGTTCCAAGGGTTTTCCCAGTTTAGCATTGAGGGAATATACGCATTTGTAAATGAGAATATGGGATCAAAGTAATAGTTTAGGGTCAGCTTAACATTGGTTAAGGGTTCTTGTAGGGCTGAAAACTGCCATGTAACATTGAACGGGTAACTAATATTTGAAGCTGCGACAACCTGAGTTAGAATAAACTTCTCTCCGGAGAATTCTGTTTTAATACGGTTTGGATATGTTGAGTTGTCTAACGTGATGGTCCGATTAAGATTAGCGAGAGCATAAGTATTCTCAGTGTTATGTTGGTCATGGAAAGATACTGAAGCCATGCTTGCGTCGAAATATGATAGTCGTGTCCAAGCCATGTTAACTAAAACGTAATTTTCGCTAATGTTAGCCTTTGTCTCGTAGATCCTGAGCATAGTTAATGGATGCTGTATCTCATAGGATAAATCAAGTATTGATTCAGCATTAACTATCCACTCTACCACTACATCAGTTTCAGCAATTACAGTTCTATTTGCGTATATGCCAAACCACTGCCCGGGCTGCTGCATAGTAACAACCTTGATGGCAGAGTCGGCGTAGTTCTCTCTTAGCCATGTTCCAGCCTGGTAAGCGCTTAAATCAGTGGTCGAATAAAATGTTGCACCTTCGCTGATTTCTTCTGTAACCGTGTTAAACCGCACAACCATTACAATTATCAAAGTGCAAATCACGACAACAGCGAGTACCTTCAAAAAATTATGCCGCCAGCCTTTTTGACTGTTAAAGTACGTAATATTGACTCTATCAATTAGGAACGAGAGTGCTACTCCTGAAAGAATTGCGAGCGGAGGTAACAAATAATATACGAATCGATGGTACGGCAAATATATGCCTATCAAGTATGACTGTGAAAAGAACAGCGGAATAAGAAATGCCAGCAATAAAAGCAGATAGAACCTTAAAGACTTCCTTTTTTGTAACTCGAAAAAGCCTACAAATATGCCTGCAAAAGAAAGAAACAACATAAACCCAAAATTAACAACAAATACGTCTGGTGAGACCAGCGGTATCTGATATAAGTACAATGTTAAATCGAAGAAAATTGTATCAATCAAAATGTCAAGATAAGGCAATATTGGTATCAAGTAATAGATGCCAAACGCTATGCCACCGCCTAAAAGAGCCGCTATTAAAGCCTTAGGATAATGCCCTCTAGATTTTATTAGCACTACAATTATGAAAGGCGGCAAAATAAAAACGGCTAAAAACGTAGCAAGCTGATGCGACAGCACAACCGAAAAAGCAAAAATGAAAGCTACTAAGAAATAACCACTTCCTTTAACTGGAGAGGCTAAGTAAAGGAACGCTAGCGTCATAAACGCCAACGCAAGTACTGTTGTGTATCCACCCCACGTGTTTATTTCATAAATCGGGTAACAAAGTAGCAGCAGCGACGCAGCAAGAACGCCTGCTTTTTTGCTGAAAAACTTTGTAGTAACTAAATAAATTGAAAGGACTAAAAGCAAGTTGATTAGCGCTGTTGCAGCTTTTGTCAAAACAAGTAGCTGACCGATATCTGTAATGCCTGTAAATGCAATAAATGTATCAAGCAGAATATGATAAAGGGGCGTATACCATGATGCGTCGCTAAGTGGAATTTTGCCCATTGACAGGAACCTTAATGCAGTTTGTAAGTGGACTGCAGCGTCGTTACCTATTATTAGACCGTTTACGCCTAAAAGAGAAAAGAACAGCGTAAAAATAAGTGCTGAAAAAATAGCCATGAACGCTAATTCAATATTCTTTTCTCTACTGCCAAAGCCAACCAAGACTAAGCCCTCATGTCTCAGCCATCTTAACAGATATGGCTACATCACCATTAATAAATGCGCAGCTAAATGAGTTTTCGGAGAAACCAAATTCCCAAAGAAATATGCTTGTTAGAGCAACTCCCACCATACACGCTTAAAGGCAAGAAACGTACGCTGAGTTTTTCTCCAATAGCATTAAATCTTAACAAGTATGATTAAACGATATTCTTTAAAGATTGAATGTCAGTTAGCTATATTATCACGAGGATTAGGCTTGAAAAAACGTCTTTGGGTACCCTTTGCAATCATAGCTGTAAGCACTATCTTAGCGGCTACCTTTTTCGCATCCGCCAATATTGGCATATCACAAGAACCAAATTCACAGCTTGACCTTCCAGTTTCCATCCAACAGGTTACCCCTCAATATTTAACCTCTCCACCAAATTTCCCAAATAATAGCTACAAGATAACTAAGATATTTCTCGAAAAAGCCACACTATGGCGAGATTCCCCCGACGGAAGTTTAGCTATTGATGAGGGCTTTCCTGTTCCCACAGGTATGACCTTTTTTGTGGTAAACGGCACAATTAGAAATGATTATAGTCCCGCAGAAATAATTGCCCTATCAAAAGAAGGTCTCAGTAAGTGCACTATTGGCTTAGACATATACCTCTACGATGTCGAAGGAAATTTTATAAACACAATTCATCGAGGTAATCCATTTCGCGGCTGTTATGAAGTGAGTCTACGCGGTAGCGAAAAAGCAAACTTTGAAGCAGTATTTGCAGCACCTGAAGAAAATATTGCTTACATTGAAATCTTTGTCCGATTCCTTAATCCTCTGCCTCTATTCTAAATTAAAAGTCAGTCTGCAATATACTGCTTGTTTGCATGCAACTTCATTTTTATCGTAATATTGTTAGTCTACAACTTTGAATATTATGATAATGTCATTTTCATATTCCACTGTAAAGTGGGTGCTGTCCTGTAGGAATCTTTGAAATTCATGTTCTCGGTACTTGTTTAGCATGATGTAGTCAATACCGAGATCTCTAAGTTTGTCATATGAATTGTGAACTTTGATTTCATTGTAGCCTTCAGGTTCTCGATCTTGTTTGGGTACCTCAATATTTACTCTTAAGTGTACATAGAGGTCGCTTTGTGTTGCTTCAAAAATATAGTTTGTCACCGGTCTGGAATCTTCTGGGTCTGAGAAAATTATTCTAGCGCCCATTAGGTTGCCGCTGGTTTCTACCACTTGAATGGTGGATTTAATATATTCATGAGATATCGTAACAAATCCGTCTTTATCTACGTTGCAATTTTCTGCTGATGTATCAAATAGCGACCAAGCGTTGATCCTGAACTCCTTTAGTGTTGCATTTTTAGGTGTTATGTGATAGGTGATATCTACAGATGAGTTGTATTCACCTATTGTTACTGTCCTTGTTAACCAGAAATCGGGCTGCTCATAAGTGATTGTGATTGTAGCTGTGGATGTGCTATTATTGATGGCTGCAACTCCGTTTTCTGCATAGCCTGATGCAATGACCATTTTTTGCTCATCACCTGCTGGAGAGAGATATACTTGGTTTTGAGCGTCATTTATGGCAACTACTTGTTCATATTTGCCTTTGATAAGGGCTCTTATTACCGGGTTATCTATGCCTGCTGGAAGCGAGTCGCCTACTTCAATGTCTTGGTAATCAACAATATAGGTTCCAGAGAAAATGCGGTTAGTAGCCCTTACTTCATCTCGTTCAAACTGGAAAGAGTAAAAGTCTATATCTCCTGTAAACATGCAAATCCTGTTAGCATAACCTTCAACCCACCATGCATAGGAGTTGCCACCACCTCCTACATCATTTGAGTGTCCTGAGGTCGCAATTATAGCCTCTGGCGGGGTATTCTCCATAATCCAGTTAAACGCTTCAACTTCGCTTTTTCCTGCGAATTGGTAAAAGTCCGCTGCCTCAGAGAAATGGCTACCTGCTCTATCAATAGGCTGAATAATAATTGCAATCATGAATAAAATAAAGAATAGCGTAATGGTGATTTTTTTGACGCTTTTAACATCAGCATACAAGTTTCTCGCGTAAATGCTAAAACTGAGTAGAAACGGAATTGGCAGGAAATAGAGCCAACGGAGAGGTTGAGTAGTAACCATAAATAAAAGAATTGGAGATATGAAAAGGCTCAAGAGAAGTAGCGTGTTCGTCTTGCTTTCTTTTCTGTATTCAGTCAGCCAAAATATGCCTGTTACTCCTATTGATATTATGGTAATGAACATGACGGTGAGACTCCATATGCTGAAAACCGATATCTCCCCGAATTGGAACTCTATAAGACGGAATCCGGCAATCTCACTTGAAGAGTTCCTAAAGAAGGTAAGGTAAAACGAAACATAAGGTAGGCTAAAAACCACAATAGATAGCAGCAAATAAAAAACAATTTTAATATTGTTCTTAATGCGGTCTTTACGTTTTTTCATAAAGATGAAGCATAAAAACGCGAAAAGTGTCAGGGCGCCAAACGTGAAGATTGCGACAAGGATATGGGTTCCTATTACTAAGCTTAGGAAGAACCCTGTGAGTACTATACTCTTCTTTGTAGGCTTCTTCAGTAGATCAACAATGAAGTACAGCGCCAATAACATAAAGGAGAAGGCTAAGAAATTTGGGTTTCCTCCCCAAGTGATCATCTCAGTATAACTTATGAAAAATGCAAAAAGGGCTGCAGCAATTGCTGCGGTAATATTATTGTCCCCTGAGAGTTTTTTCGCCAAAAAGAAGAAGGGGATCACAATAACAGAGAATACTAACGCTGCTCCAACTTTTAATGCAGTAAACTCGTCGCCAAGTACTTTGATAAGCAAATCTAGAATTACAAAGTACAAAGGTTGATGCCGCAGTCCCCAGCCTCTCAAATCGTCGCCGTTAAGAATATCGACTTGGGTAAGATAGTTGCCGTAGTCAGCGCCTGGTGGTGCGTCATGACCGTTAAGCATGGTAAAGTTAACTGTAAAAAATACTGCAAATATTATTGAAATTAGTAATACAGGAAGCCAAAATTTTATGCGTTTATTTTCCAGAGCTGTTCACAACCGTGCCGAAGAAGGCTTCCATTTGATTAGTTATCATGTCCCAATCATACTTTTTCGCGACATTTAAAGCATTTTCGCTTAGTTCCTTCCATAACGCCTCGTTGTTATATAGCTGGATAATTGCAGAAGCGATTGCGCTTCCTTGTGGCTCTACTACGAGACCGCAGTTAAACTGGCAAAGCTCTTTAGCGGCATTATTGGGGTAATCGACTGTAACAAATGGTGCGCCAGTAGCCATTGCTTCCATAGCGGCAATGCCTGATCCTTCCCTTTCACTTGGTAAAACAAAAAGCCACGAGCTCTTAAGCAGCTCAATCATTTGGTCCTCTGGAAGAAAACCATGAACAAAGCAGTCTTTAATGTCTGCAGCTTGACTTCTTATAGATTCAAGACAAATTCCCGAGCCTATTATATGCAATTCTGCTTCCGGTATCTTATTTTTGACCTCTCGGAAAGCCTCTACAAGCAACTCAACATGCTTATGCGGTACAATACGACCTGCATAGATAATTCGACCGCGCACTTTATTGCCAGAATTAACAAACCTTGATACCGTAACTCCATTTGGAATCATAATGGTTTTTTCAGGGTCAATCTTGAGGTGATTTATCAGTCTTTGCTGGGTAAACTCTGAAACTGCAACATTATAGTTGCCCATGTTTTTTAGTAATCTTTGCATTATGGTTGCTTTTAGCAGGTTATCCCAGACTTCGCACCATTCCTGAACAAGAGGTGCAATAACTGGCTTTACAAACACTGAATGCAACATCGGCCACTGATTAGAATAATACAGATCAAATTCTGATTGCCTTAGCCGTCTTAAAGATTCTATTGAATATTTCAGAATTCCACTAAATGAACGAAAGCCATCTTCTGACACGTATTTTTTTGAATAAGCATACCTATGAACATGTATGCCCTCAATTTGCTCCTCTTTAGGTAAATCTAAATCGTACCGAATTGTAAAAACATGTACTTCATGACCTTTAGCAGCTAACCGACGTCCGATCTCATAATACCTTGTCTCGCATCCTCCTATATGCGGGTAAAAGAACTCGGTTAAAAATGCTACTTTCAAGCCACTCACATCAACAAGTATACTAGCAAAGTATTAATTTTTACGCTTGTAAACATTGAATGGTTAGCGTGTATGCCCTCACTTCTGCTATAATGCTTACTATGTGCAACCAACATAGATTTGTTAATGTGTCCTCATCCCTGCACTATTGCTTGGTTGGTCTGAAATAACGTGAACAAGAGTACACAGGTGAATTATATATTTATTTAGCTTCCAGCTGCTATCGTTTCCTTTCTTCTAAATGTACTACAACTTCGGCTTTCGCTTCTTTCAGTTTTTCACACTATCAATAAGGTGCAATATTAGCAAATGTTGCGTTTTGTATTAAAAAGACAATAACCTGCTGCCTAAGCGTATTCTCTAAGGCATATTACCAGTGAGAAAGCTATACTGTGTGCTGAACCCTTGGTAACTGGAAAAATATTTAAGCTTGGTTCTTTTAATCAGGTTTCTCTAAGAGAGACTTAATGCAAATGGCTATGGAAGGCACTTAATGTTTAAACTATCAAAAAATTACTTGCTGTTGTCTCTTATTGTTGTCTTCTCTTTTGTTTATAGAATTTTCCTGATGCTTCGAGAGGGTTATCCTCCTAGCGCTGACATCGGGCTGCATAACAGTGTCATTTATTCAATTACTCAATCAGGTAACACAGATTTTCTATGGAACTATTACCATATGGGCGAAGGCATATCTCTAACTTTTCCAGGGTACCACATATTTGTTTCTTACATAATCTTGTTGACCGGATTGCCTGATTACTTGGTGCATTCACTTGTGGCTTCCCTTTTCTCTTCATTTATTGTTCTAGTTGCATTTCTGATAACCCGAAAAGTATGGACTATGCCAGCAGCATTAATTGTTGCTTTTCTGGTGGCTTTTTCGCGTTATGATATAGAAATGCTCATGTGGGGTGGCTATCCGAACGTTGTAACGTTGATGCTGATTCCGTTAGCCTTTTACCTTTTTTTGCAGCGGTCAAAGTTTTCTTTACTCACTTTTCTAACTGTAGCTTCACTTATATCAGGAGCAATATTTCTAACTCACAGCCTTAGTGCGGTCATATTCGTTGCTATTACATTTTCAATATTCCTTTTTATGTTGTTTTTTTCGGGCAGATTTGCTGTTAAAAGGTCACATCCATTTATCTGGCTTTTACCAATCATTCTGGGCGCCATAATCATATCGCCGTTTATAGTTAATGCCGTGCCTGTACTCTTAGACATCAATCAGGGCACCTCTAATAGCGATGTTGTAGGGGCTCGTCTTGCAACCCTTGCAACCCAATATGTTGCTATCGATTTTATCTTCCCTCTAATTTTTTACGTTTTTCTTATCTTCTTATTCTCAAGGAAATATCACAACAAATTCTTCACTATTCCTGCTTTTCTCTTATCTTTATGGATTTTAATTCCGGCATTAGGTTCCCAAAGTCATTTGGTAGGATTCTATACTGACTATAATAGGTTCAGATATTTTGTCTACCTGCCTGTCATCATCTTATTTGGATGTGTATTTGATTACGTTTCAGGCTTCTCTGCTAAAATACTCGATCTTGGCTTACGTAAAATCGAAAGTTTGCCAAAACTTGGAAGGGGCACACGTAGAATACTATTATCTATGCGTCCACTTTTATCTCGTAAACCTCTCTATGCGCTCTTTGTTATTGTACTGTTATTGTATTCCTTGTTTTCAGTATCTATCTTCTTAGAGCCTTCCAAGGGTGTTGAAGTGCAAAAATTCTACCAATTCGTTGACAAGCCATCATATGATGCATTACAATGGATTAAAAACTGCACTGAGCCCGATTCAATTATTGCTGCTGATGGAGTATACGGCTGGTGGGTTTCAGGTTTTTCACAACGGCAAACACTAAGTGGTCAAGACCCTCAGTACCTGATAGTTTCTCGTGAGTACGAACCTGCAAAGAATGTCAAATACCTGCTTGATACGAATTATGTCATTGATAATGGTTTGATTCAGGTCCGAGAAGACGGGGGCTACATTGGAAGGCATAATCCCCTGTTTCTGGCTAAACTTGATAATTCATATTTTCCCTCAGGCTTTTTCCACTTCAGTAACAACGAAATAACCTTTCTCTATAGAATAAACGAAGTGACTAGCAGCTTCAGCTTATCCGAACTACCATTGAAGGAGATGCATCTTGAAAGGACTGACGATAATGCAACCATACTTATCAGCCGGGGCAACCAATTTTTCAACATTACCCAAGCAACAACGGTTTATCAGGGCGTAAGGTTCGCTAACATGTCTCTTACTCTGGAAACTAGCCTTAACGGAGTAAGCCTTGACTGGGCTAGGTTCATTGTGCACACAAGATATGCTCATCAGTTTAAGGGGGAAAACTATTTCGCACTTATCGACTCGTCCTCAAACCTTGGTGCACAATTAATTTTTACCAAAACTCAGCCTCAAACTAGCATATTCACAGCCGAAAATCCCGGTTCTTTAGAGCTATTATATAATTTAAACAGTAATTCCAGTGCAAAGATTGAAATGTTCGTTAGCGTGTTTCAAATGCCTTATGATTATTCTGATGTTGGAGCACATGCAGAATCTATATCCAATATGTTATCAAACAATACCAGATTCTATGCAGATAAAGTTACGGACTTGCCTCTTGATGTTTTTGACTATCAGCGTTTCCTTCATGATTGGAATATATCTTACATTGTACTCCGCGATTTTGAAGCAGTAGACAGATTCAGAAATGACAAGCTATTTGATCTCGTATTTGAAAATGAAAAAGTAGTAGTATTCAAAATCACTAGCGATATCGGTTAACTGTTTTGAAAGTTCTGATTGCATAGTCACATTTCCTTAGACCTTTTTCTTTTTACGATTTATTTGCAGAAATTATTTTAAAGCCATTACATAATAGGTGACTATAGGAGTTTATGTGGTTGAGACAGGAAATAAAGGCAGTTTTGGGTTTGCTCGTTACTGTTTTAGCCGTGGCGACAAAGCTATCGGCCTATCTTGGACCTGAGCTAGCAGTAGTTTTTAATAATTCAGCGGTTTCAGTAGGATTGCTAATTCTGATGGCGTTGGGGCTGTTCACGTTTGCTTACTACTCTATGCCTGAGGCAGCAGCTGAAAACAAATCCGAACCACAAATCGCCCCACCTGTAACATTCACAAATGACACTCAAGCCTATGCATAGCTGGTTATGGCAGTAAATAGCTGTGATATTTGCTGTTTTTCGTCCCTTTTTTCCAGAGCTAACGTGTTTGCTTAAATTGGAAATTTGGCGGTATGTCAAAGTTTAAATAGCTATTCCAATATACAAACCGACAGTTACAAACCTAAAACTAAGGTGTGTTTGAATATGTCATGGCTTAAATCTATGATGGAAAAGGAACCACCAGAACCAACGAACCCAATCGGCACAGTTGTTATCGGCAACATTGAACCCGACATGCACGACACCGCTAAAGAGGCAGTCCGCAAGTCGCTAAAACGCGCTGGATTCAAGACAATTGATGCAGGTAAAAGCGCACCAGTCGACGTCTTTGTTCAGAAAGTTAAAGAGAACAACGCCAATATTGTTGCGCTCTCAGTCAACACTGTACCAGCCAAGAACAACCTTCCAAAACTTGTCCAAGCACTAAAAGATGCAGGGTTAGGCAATGTGAAGATTATCATGGGTGGCGCTGCAGTTAAGAAAGAAGACGCTGATGCTATTGGTGCACTTTTCGGTAAGAACAAAGAAGAAGCCCCAGAAATTGCAAAGAAAGCAATTGGCAAATAAATGCCAAATCGGATGAAGTAGCATATGCGAAAATTCAACTCCCCCCAGCAAATATACAAGATTGGCCGAGTTAGTATCGGCGGTCAACCTGGAGAAACGCCCACTGTACTTGTTGGTTCAATCTTCTGGCTAGGCCAGAAAATGGTTCAAGACGCAAACAAAGGTGTTTTTGATCCTAAAGAAGCAGAAAATATTATCAACAAGATGCAGACTTTGAGCGATGAGACCGGTGTTCCGTTCATTTTGGACATTGTAGGAACTACAACTGAGGCGTTCAAGAAGTACGTACAGTTTGTAGCTGACCACACTGAAGCACCTTTCCTTACTGATGCAATGAGTCCTAGGGTCCGCATGGAATCCGCACAGTTTGTCAAAGAAATTGGTCTACAGGACAATACTATCTACAACTCTATCTATAAAGGTGTCCAAGAAGCTGAACTTCAAAAAATCAAGGAACTCGGCATAAAGACCTCTATCGTTCTTGCTGATAACCCCAAAGACGGCAGCTTCCAGGGTAAAATGGCTGTTCTTGACGAAGCCCTAGATATGGCTAAGAGAGCCGGTATTGAACAAGTCCTTATTGACTGTGCAATCCCAGCGTTTGCTCCAGACATGGGCATTACCGTACGCGCAATCCCTGAAATCAAAGAGAAATTCGGCTACCCCACAGGCTTAGGAACAGGAAACGTCGTTACCACAATGGGCTGGGTCAAAGCACATGTTCCAAAAGAGTTCCGCAAGGCCACCGTCACTGCAACAAACGCAATCATGCAGGTTCAAGGCGCAGACTGGCTAATGTTTGGTCCAGCTGAACAATCTGACTATGTCTTCCCAGCAGTCGCAGTAGTTGATACATACGTCTCATCTGCAATGGCCGACCTAGACATAAAGCCAATAACTGAAGACGCTCCGATCTTCAGAATGTTCCTTTAAATCCCCCTCTTTCATTTTTTGTTTAAACCCATAGAGAATAAGGTAAAGGACACAGGGAAAGTGTTGAAGCCCATTAAATGGTTGCTTGCAATAATCCTTTATACAACTGTTACTCTGGTTTTTGCTTACTTTGCGCAGAGTTTTCATGAGTTGGTTGTTTTTAGCGGGTTTTTTGGTTTTACCTTCGTTGCGTTTGTTCCCGGTTATTGCCTAATTAATCTAATATTTCCCGACGGTAAACTAGATATCGTTGAGGCTGCGGTTCTTTCGGTTGCTTTAAGCTTTAGCATTGCTGGCATAACTGGTCTATTTCTTGGTCTATCCCCCATCGGCATCACCGTAACTTCAATAACCTTAACCCTAAGTGGCATCGTAGTCACCCTAGCTGTTTTAGTGTTCCTTAAAAAAAGCAATTTACTCAACCTCAACCTGCGAAAGCTCAGCCTCAGAAACCCAACCCAAGTAAACATCTAACTTTTTAATACATTTGTCTTTAAATCAAAGCCACTACAGACCTATCAAGTCCACAAAAAAACTAGAATAGATACCTATCAAAGTGGCACCTATTTTAGGTGTCCGCTATGTTCTGTGCAGTTTTAAAACGACTAAATGGGAAGTTAATCGAAAACAGTCGCTGACCCTAATATTTCAATAACTTAACATGCTTATAGCGCAAAAAGTATACTAAATATGGATTATTCACTTACCCACTTGACGCGTACTTTTACATTTATGGGTATTATGGGTGTGTTCTAGCAGCCACATATGTTTAATTGAGCTGGTTATCTAGTAGTGAAAGGATAAGGTGTAATTAAAATGACAACAACTACTGTTTCATGGCGTGATGTTATCAAGAAAGAAGCTCGCGGAAACAATGACTACGATCTTGGCGAGGTGCAGGAGGTAGGAACCTATTATGTCCATACACAAAGAGGAATTGCAGAAAAAACTCAGTTTTACATCCCAAAAAAACTGTTCAGAAACTACGATGGTAGAACGGTGCGTTTTGATGTAGATGAAGCAAATGCTAAACAATTTTTGGGCAATAGGTTTCCATCTGACGCTGAGTATCGGGCAAAATATGAGACACCAGTACAAGAAAAACCAATTATGACAGAGACTAGCGCCTCGGCTGATATAATAGAGCGGATCCCTCTCATGACTGAGCGTCTGGATGTAAGCAAACACGTCCATAAAGAAGAAGTCACTGTTACTAAAGTCCCTTACATGGAAACACAGACTAAGGAAATTCCAGTCACGCATGAAGAACTTAAAATTGAAACTAGACCTGCCAGTAGCACTAGTGTTCCAGAAATGAGACAGGGTCTAGAACCAGAAGAAATCAAGATTCCGCTAGAACATGAGGATGTCGATGTCAAAAAGACGCCCATAGTAAGAGAGGAACTGGTGATACGTAAAAGACCAGTTACTGAAACCCGTCGTATCTCCGAGGAGATCAGGAGCGAGAAATATACAACTTCTGATAACATCAAAGGTAGTACTTTTGAGGAAGAAAAGAAGAAACAGCAACAGTCTGAGGCATAAACAATATCCAATTTAGGATACGCACCCATAGCGGGTGCTTCCTTATTTTTTGTTAGCACTAAAAAATATTTTAGCTAAGTAGATACTCTGTCTGAAGTTTATGGTCATTTTTACAAGCTCTTTATTTGTTCAATATCATAGGAAAAAGAGTATAAGTTGATTAGGACAGTCGTATGTGTAGGGCTCTTAATGCGTATGCTGCAGAGGTTTTGACTGCACTACGTCCGTAGGTTCCGCCTCGTCGGAGCATTTTTAGGACATAGGTGGGTCGTAAGTAGAAGTCTTGGTAGGCTTTGTAGCGGATTTGGGCTAGTTTTTCCATACTCATTGTTGGAGTTTCAAAGGTTGGGCCGGCGGTGTCGTATTTGTCAAAGTCCGTGACGCGTAGCCAACCATTCTTGACTACCTCATCATACATGGGTGTACCGGGGTAGGGTGTGGCTACATAAAACCCCACATCATCTGGATTTAGCTGCTTGAGGAAGTTGACGGTCTCTTTGGCAGATTGCTCGGTTTCGCCTGGAAAGCCTAGCACGACGTTAGCGATAGTTATGAGTCCTACTTTTTGTGCGGTTTTATATGCAAGGCGGGTTTGGTCGAGTTTGATTTTCTTATTCATGGCACCTAGCATTGCTTCAGAGCCAGATTCAACGCCCAACCATACCGCTATGCAACCTGCATCTTTCATTGTCTGCATCAGTTCTTTGTCTACCATGTCTACGCGGGTGCCGCAGTCCCACATAATCTTGAGCTTGCGTGCATGCAGTTCCTCGCAGATTTTTATTACGCGATTTCTATCGACTGAAAATGCATCGTCATAGAAGGTTACCTGATCAACGCCAAACTTTTCATGCACCATTTGCATCTCATCTACCACGTTTTTTGGCGAGCGCATGCGGTAGCCTCGGCCGAACATGCGTACGGTACTGCAGAAGTCGCACCAGTAAACGCATCCGCGGCTGCTGACTAAAGGAACAAGAAGCTTGCCGTTGTGTTTGAGCTTATCAAGTGGCAGTAGATGGTGCGCAGGAAACGGCAACGAGTCAAGGTCTTCTATGAAAGGTCGATCGGCGTTACGAACGATCTTATCACCGTAGCGGTATGTAATACCTAGCACGCTATTGAGGTTATTATGGTTCTCAAGTTTATCGGTTAGCTCAAGCAGGGTCATTTCGCCTTCCCTGCGGACGACTATGTCCAAGGCAGGATACTCTTTAAGGGCATTCTCATCCCAGAAAGTGCCATGTGAACCACCAAGAATTGTAGTCGCCTGCGGCTGCACCTCTTTGGCGATGGTGATAAGTTTCATAGCAGACTTGTATAGTAGTGTAGTGGCGGTTACGCCAATTATGTCTGAATGCGTCTTAGCTATACGTTCACGGAAATCTTCGTAAGAGAGCTTTTCGGCTTGGCAGTCAATGGCAATAACTTGGTGACCGGCTTTCTCGGCAACTGCCCCCAAATAAGCAATACCTAGTGGAATAAAGGGTGGGTGCGAATGGACACTTGGAGGATAAGGGGGATTAACAAGAGTAATTTTCATTTAGGATGTCCTTTCCAGTGAAGAATTTCTAATGTTGATCGAATATATTGTTTTCTTAAACTAATTATAAAACAAAAAAGATTTTGAGGTTAGGAGAGTTTTATATGCATGGCTCTCAGTGCGTAAGCGGCGCTGGTTTTGAGTCCGGATCTACCGTATGTTCCTCCTCGTCGCATCATTTTGAACACGTAGCTGGGGCGCAGGTAGAATTTCTGATGGGCTTTATACTTGATTTCTTTAAGTCTTTCCATACTTAGCCAAGGGGTTTCAAAAGTAGGCGTTGCGGTATCGTATTTATTGAAGTCTGTGACGCGTAGCCAACCGTTCTTAACAACTTCTTCATACATGGGTGTGCCGGGGTAAGGTGTGGCAATATAGCAGCCTATATCGTCGGGGTTGAGGCTGTTGATGAAGTTGATTGTTTCCCACGCGGTTTCTTCGGTTTCGCCGGGGAAGCCAATGACGGAGCTCGCAATTGTCATTAAGCCCGCTTTTTGTGCTGTTTTGAATGCTTCTCGAACTTGTTCTCGATTAATTTTCTTGTGCATTTTTCCGAGTATTTTTTCTGATCCAGACTCAACACCAAACCATACTGTTATACATCCGGCATCTCGCATCTTCTCAAACAGCTCTTTGTCAACTGCATCAACTCGAGTTTCGCAATCCCATTCAATCTTTAATTTCCTCGCTTTAATCTGTGCGCATATATCAAGTGTGTGTTGACGGTTGATAGTAAATGCATCGTCATAGAATGTAAACTGGCTTTCACCGTATTTGTTATGGAGCATTTCTATTTCATCTACAACGTTTTTTGGTGAGCGCACGCTGTATCGCCTGCCGAACATGCGTACGGTACTGCAGAAGTCACACCATTGAACACATCCCCTGCTTGTGGTTAAAGGAAAGATGGTTTTGCCCATACGGTGAAATGCATCCAGCGGCAATAAGTGGAAAGCTGGGAACGGCAATGAATCAAGGTCATCAAAGAAGGGCCTATCAGGGTTACGAATAATTTTACCATCTGCTGTCCTAATTGTTGTACCTAAGACGTTGGCGTAGCACCTTTTTGCCTCAATTGCCTTTAACAGCTCGACAAAGGTCACTTCACCTTCGCGCCGTACAATGATGTCTATGTCACGAGACTCTTTGAGTGCGTTCTCATCCCAGAAGCTCACGTGGCTCCCACCAAACATGGTTATGGAGTTAGGGTGAGTTTCTTTAGCTATTGCAAGAATTTGTTTTGCCGAGTTATACAGGAGGGTTGTAGCGGTTACGCCAATTACATCGGATGGGGTTTGTGAGATGCGGCTTCGGAAGTTATCATAACTTAACTTCTCAGCTTGGCAATCAATAATTGTCACTTGATGACCTTCGCGCTCGGCAACTGCACCTAAATAAGCCAAACCTAATGGAATGAACGGCGGATGCGCATGAGCGCTTGGGGGATAAGGAGGATTAACTAAAGTAACTTTCATAGGAACGTGCCCTTCTGCAGAATGATTCCTACGGCTAAAAGGATTATATAGTTTTCTAATTAGTACTAAAAACTAATAATTTCTTTAAAGAAAGGAAGGGTGGGCTGGTTATGCTTTTTGCATTTTTTCCCAGCGATTGAAGAGTTCGAGGACTTCGTCGCCGTCGTGACCCTTAAGGAACTCGCGTGTCTTTTTGTCTTTGACTGCATTCTTCTGGAATTCGCGGATGTAGTCAGCCTTCTCAGCGAGGAAGATGATGCCGTCTACTTTTTGCCTAGCGACGCGTGTGGCAACGGTCATTATTTGGTCTGTTGGGGCTACTGTTTCCCAGGTTTCATTAGGTCCACGGACGTAGAAGTTAACGAATACTGGTTTATCGAGGATTTTCTTGAAGCCACGTGCGATTGTTTCCCAGTACCATGGAGTTGGATATGCTTTGCTGAACATCGGTATGACAAAGTAGTCTGCATAGTCTGCCATGGCTTCAAAGTCGTAGCCAAATCTAGTGTAACCTAGTAATGGGTCTGGTAGGCAGTTGACGAATAAGGGTTTGCCTTGGACTATTTCTTTGACTTCGCTAAGGAATTCAGTTACAGTTTTTGCTCTCCAGTCAACCCAACTTAGGCCGCTTTCTCGTTGCTGTTTTATGCATCTTGGGCATGTGCAGAATCCTTCGTCTGCGAAGTGTTGGCTGCTGATACTAATGCCCGGGGTTTTTTTAGCGGCGTCAGCGATGATTTTTAAGTTGTATTCTCTGGCCTCTGGGTTGGTCATGCATACAACATCCCAGCGCAGGTTGTAGCGTTTATTAGTGCGTAATGCTGGTCCTTTGCTGGATGTAGAGACCCAGTCTGGGCGCTTTTCAGCCATGAAGTTATCACCAAAGACTGCAATGTTAGTGTACATTTCTGGGTTTGGTTTACCGACGATGCCTGATTCTGACTTCAAACGGTAGAAGTTATAATCAACGCCTTCAACCGGTTCTGGTTGATATAAGAAGACTCCGAATTTCAAAGTATTCACCATTTATATGTCCTATTAGTAACGGAATTGATTTTGGCAGGTTATTTAAGGGTTTCAGTTTTCGCCTTAGTCAGCTGAACTTTTAAGCAATCCTAGTAGAGTTTCTTTAAGGAAGGGCGGCAGATTCACCTGCATTGCCTCTGCTGTAAAGCCGTCTGATGCTCTACTTGTGCCACAACAATAATGCCCAGTTAGACTTTCGGCAAAGCTTTTACTTACCTGTTTTACATCCCCAAGCTGAGGCGGAATAAGCTCCTTTGCGAAATCCTCATCTAGTTTTGCTGCTGCCAGCACTGCGGTCGCTAAGGTCGGATTCTCATCAAGCATCTTAGTTATTCGTGCCGCAATAGTTTTCTCATCAGCGCCCAAACTTTTGACTTTTGAAAGCTCAGTTGCCAGTTTTGATATGGGTAAATGCCTCTCTTGAAGCCTGCTTATAATTGACCTGTTCTGAGGATATCCACCAACTTTAGCCTTTTTAACGCATTCTTTTACTGCTTTACGTGTGCAATAGGCGACTAGTTGCCCAAGGTTGGATGCTGGACCTCCGTATTGGATGGTTGGCCCTTGACCGGTTTTTGCTGCTACTATAGCATCGGTTATGGTTCCTGTAGCTTCATCGCCTGACCATCGGCTTCGTAGGTCCAAGTCGCGTAGTGCAGCAGTTTTTGCTTCAGTTGCAGTGATAATTAGGCTAGATAGGCAACTATCTGTCGGATTACCCTCTACGAGAATAATGATGTTTATGGTGCCTTCTATTGCTTTGAATTCAATCGGTTCACCTGCAGACTCTGCATGGGTGCACCCAGCAGTAGCGATAACCGTTACGGAGGATTCGTGATTGCTTTTGGAAACAAGCTCAAAGTCCTTCACCATGGCATAGGTTACCATGCCGACAAACTCTTCGCTGAGCCCAAGTTTTTTATACATTTTTACTATGAAAGCTTCAGGGTCATTATGCAAGTTCACATCACCGTATTCGTCGGTAACCTGGGTGTTTGCTATGACTTTGGTTTTAGTGTAGCCTCCGTTGTGGATAGCTGAGCTAATAGTAGTAAGTGGCTTCTCAGAAACTACTGCAATAATGTATTCATCTTGCACAAGGGTGATGCCGTCACCTAGCTTAATCTGCTTTAACATAGTCATCTAAGAAGTTAACTATTGACTTATTTAGTTGACTGTTTTTGACTTATTGTTATAGCCTTTGTTGGGCATAGATCTGCGCAAACGCCGCATTGTGTGCATCCAGAATCGTCGTTGACCTTTGGTTTTTTGTTTGCATCGGGTTCTAAAATTCCCTGTGGACATACGCCCATGCAAGTTGCTGCTGCGCAAGGTGTACATTTAGTGTGATCAATAGATACATGTGCTTTTTTTGTGTCCATATATGCCAACAAGTTAACAATTAAATAATTGCCATTGATATATTTGTTGCTAAAAGGCGACATACATGAAGATAGGGCTAGTAACATATGCTCCTGAAAAAGTCGAAGGTTATGATATTCACGTTTACTACTCCAAGTGGGCAGATGGGCAGATCTTTCCTGCAGCGAAGGGCATGCAAAATGATGTCACCTGCTTTGTTGACGCGAAGGCTATTCGGGAAGATCCAAGCTTAGTGGCAGTATCTAACTATGGTCCTGCTCTAAGGAAAAACCGAAAATTTAACTCACCTTTTGATTACGTCTGCGCTACACATCCTGCTTATCAGGAAAAGCTCTTTGAGTACATTAAAAGGCTTGACAGAGAAGATATTGAAGGCATTACACTTAATCTATATCATTTCCCTGAGCAAGAATTCTGTACGTGCCCAAGATGCATCTCGCTATGGCAAAAAAGCAACTTAAACTGGACTGAATGGCGTGCTCAAGTCATAACAGACTTCCTTAAAAAAGCCCGATCGCTGGTTAAAGGCACCTTTGCGGTCGAAATGTTTCCCGATCCTCTTCTGGCCAAAGAGCGTTTTGGTATAGACTTCGATGCCATCGCCGAATTAGTCGACTACTTCCATGTACCTCTTTCCTCGAGAGACTATTTCACCAATTATTGGGTGGATCTCCTCACACGAGATTTCCTCAAGATTCTTAAAAAGCCCGTTGTGGTGGAGCTCAGCGGTGAAATGCTTAATGAAGAAAAAACCGACGCTTTGTTAAAAACCGTGGCGTACCTTAGTAGACATGACCTGATGGGTGTCCTGCTTTTAGTCCATGACTCAGAGAACGCACGCCAAATCGCACGCTACGCAGTACACAACCAAGAATACCGCGACTGGCTCAATAAAAACGAATTCACTAAAATGAACCGCATTGTCCAGAACTGGGCTAAAACCTACTAACATCCTTTTTAATTTATTTTTTTGCTCTAAGCCTTCTAGTAAATTTTCTGACCTCATGCTTGTCTATATGCTATTCTCAAATTCTACCTGCTTATCAGCTGAGTTTCAAGAGAACCTGTTAAGTTATAAGTGTGAACATTCGGGGCATTCAATTTCTATTGCGAATATTTTGCTAACAATTTCGACTTCATTCATTAGCTGATCTGCCTCAACTTTGATTTCTTGTTCTCGCAATTCTCCGTACCTATCTGTGATAAAAATTGAAGGGTAGGGCGAATTTCTCCAATTATCAATATAGGTGAACTTAATTGTATACTTATTATTGGCATCTGATAGTAGCGGAAATTTGATGTTATCTTTAGCAGCCTTTTCTTTTAAGTCACTCACATTATCAAACGAAACTGCTAAGACCTCAGTCTCCAGCCCCTTTAATTTCGGATAGATGGCATCTAAAGCCTTAATTTTCTGCCAGCAAAAGTTACATTTGGTTCCATGGTTGAAGAACAGCACAAGGTTCTTATACTGTTTTAAATCCCATGTGCTTATTTCTTTATTTATGCTTGAAGGCAGTTGCAGTAATGGGATTACCTCTCGCAAGTTTATTTTAAAACCAAAGTTTACTTCATAATTAGTGCTCAAAAAACCGCCACTCCACATTTAATTAAATATCTTGAAAGGATATATTGGTTTATGTGATAGTTAATCGAAATTTAAAAAAAGTGATTGAACAGCTTAAGTTACTGATTTGTGCCTGACTATCTTTTGTTGTTCATTGCCTTTTTAGGATGTGGCTGATTATTGCGAATATTCAGTTGATGAATTATTTGCTGCTGCTACTTTTTGAGGGTTTTTCGGTATTCACGAAGTTTTTCCATGTCAAAGTCTGTGGTTATGACTGAGTCTTCGATGGCGTCGGTTACTTCTTCACTTATACCCCAAGGTGTGATAAAGGCGCTTCTGCCGCCTCGGGCGCTGCTGCTGACGTTGCCAACTTTGATGACGTAGATGCCGTTTTCGGTAGCAAGCTTTTCGGTTAACGGGTGACCTTTGACGCTGGGGTGCGTGCCCATGGCTGCAACCGGCAAGAATACGAGTTCGGCACCTAAATCAACGACAGCTTTTATGGTGGGGGGGTCAAACATATCTGCGCATATAAGCATGCCCACGTTACAGTACTCGGTATTGAAGACCACTGGTTTATCACCACGGCTTACGCCCGCTTCTATTTCAACGGCGATAGGATTTCGTTTATGGTATTTGCCGACAAGTTTACCATTACGCCACAAAGTGCTGGTATTATAGTATTTGCCACCTTCCTCTTCAAGGACGGTTCCGCCTAAAATGTACACGTTAGGCAACTCTTCTGATACTGAGGTGAGCATGTCTATTGTTGCCTGGCAGGTCTCACTACTAATTTTGGCTGCATTGGTGAATTCTGCCATGGAGTTAGGTATAGAGAAATATTCAGGGAGGGCTATAAATTGGGGGCTCTGAGTTGCAGCTTTGAGTATGCCTTCTTTTGCTGCGTTAAGGTTCTCTTGTAGGTTGCCGCGAATTCTTAAATGAATAAGGCTTACTTTCAAGTATTACACCCTGGTGCGTTTTATAAGATTGCTTTTTATTTGGTGTTACCTAAGAACGGTGATTTTGAGCTTTTAAAGGTAACTGAAAATGATTTCTTAGTATTGTTATGGAGCGGGTGTTCATTGTTTTGTTTACTTTTCTCACACCTGTTTACTTTTTTTTCAAAAAAGTATTCAAGTGATATGCTTAAATACTTCAGTAGCGAAAACTCTGGTATTACGGGGAAGAAATATGACTCTCACCAAAGAAGAATATGTTAACGTTATACCTGAACTACGAAGAATAATTAAAAATGTTGTTCAAAGGAATATGGCGGAAGGTATCCTTTTCTCAGCAGGGACTGATACTAGCATTATCGCGTATGAGGCAGTAAAAGTTAACCCAAACCTTGTTGCTATGTCCTTAAGCTTTAAACATGGTAACCCAAAAGATGCCCAGTACATTAAAATTATGGTTGACTTCCTCAAGCTAAACCACTCAACACATGTCTTCGATAGTGAAGAAGCACTCCAAGCAGCCCCCAAAGTGGTTGAGGCGCTAAAAACTTTTGATCCTATGGAAGTACGCAACAGCCTGCCCGTATATATTGGCTTAACTTTAATGAAACAAAAGGGCGTCAAAAGCCTATTCACTGGTGATGGCGTTGATGAGCTCTACGGGTACCCGTGGCTATTCCATCTCTCTGACGAAGAGCTTCAAAAGCGACTTGAAGCTATGTGGGCAGAAATGACCTTTTCATCTATACCTATGGGTAAATCACTTGGCATAGAAATCAAACCTCCGTTCCTCGACCCAGAATTTATGGAATATTCAAAGAAGCTACCACTCAAACTAAAAGTAAACATGGAAAATGGCGTCAAATACGGCAAATGGATTCTGCGTAAGGCATACGAGAATGATTGGCCTAAAGAAATTGTCTGGAGACCAAAGGCGCCCTTAGAAGCAGGTACAGGAACTGACGTTATGCGCACACACTTCAACAACAAGTTTACTGATAAAGAATTCGAAGACTTAAAGAAACAAATCTTAGCCGAAGACAACGTCAAAATCCAAGACAAAGAACAGCTAATTTACTATCAGGCATTCCGTAAAGCCTTTGGAAGACCCGAAGATGTGTACGGTCCTGAAGTCGGCGCAATACAGTGCCCTTACTGCAAGGGTCACCTAAAAACCAAAATTTCGTTCTGCAAAATCTGCGGAGCATACCCAATCTAAATCTTTTTTATTTATATTTTTAAAAACAACCATAATCATCAACTTATCGGGAAAAGACTTAATTCTGCATTGTTTGTCATTGAGCATGATAGGAGTATACGTGTTTGGCTAGACTATCTGAGCTAAAGTTTGCCATGGGGATAAGTATATTTGTGGCAAGCTTCATTTTCGGCGCTTTCCTAATTGGCGCCATATTTCTTATCCAAGTGTATGTTGTAGGGTTTGATTTTCTAATAGGAATACTCTTGGCAGTAGGCGGCACTGCGCTTTTTATTTTGTTCCAGTATGCTGTTGGGCCGTTTATTGTTAGTGCCACCACGCATCTACAATACGTTAAGCCAGGCCAAAACCCTTGGCTTGAAAATACAGTCAAAGAACTAGCAGATAAAAGCGGCATCCCTATGCCTAAACTAGCAACAGTTCCAGATAGAACACCTAACGCTTTCACTTTCGGTAGGACCAGCAAAAGCGCTGTTTTAGCCGTTCATGAAGGGCTATTAAGGCAACTTAATCAGGACGAGATCCGCGCGGTCATAGCTCACGAGCTGGGTCACATCAAACATAGAGATTACATTGTTATGACCATCCTTTCGGCACTGCCACTTATAGCGTACTGGGTAGCTCAGATAGCTTTCAGAGCTGCATGGTTTGGCGGAGGTCGTAGCCGCGGAAAAAATGAAGGCAATGCAAGTGCTGCATTGCTCATTATAGGGGTTCTCTCCTTCATAGTATACATAATTTCATTCCTTGCGGTAATGCGTCTAAGCAGGCTACGTGAACACTTCGCCGATTCGTATAGTGCATACCTTACTAAGAACCCCCGCGGATTGCAAAGCGCTTTGGCCAAAATTACCTATGGTCTATCGATAGCTCCTAACCCGACGGCCAGCGCCAGAAGCTTATACATTGAAGACCCTACTGCTGCAAAGCAGGAAATCTCAAGAATAATGCAAAAGAAACATGAGTATGACCTTGATAGCGACGGGGTACTTGATGAGCGTGAACTCACGCAGGCTATGGAAAGAGAAGCAAAATCCACATGGGCACAGCTGAATGGGCTTTTCGCAACCCACCCAGCAACCTTCAAGCGTATCCTTTTGTTGCGCGAAATAGAGAACGAAATGGCCACCGGTCAATATAGTAGCGACCGAGTGTATGCCCATGTCTAAACACGATAGTCTTCTTTTTTTATTTTTCAAGATTGAAATTGTTTGGGAAAGATGCGAAGACTAATATCTTCCAAGCTGTGATATTTTGACATAACGTAAATCGGTGAATAACTGTGCCATATTGCCCTGAATGCGGCGGAGACATGAAGTATACCACCAAAAATTACATCTGCCAAAGCTGCGGCTTAACCGTAACACAGCAAGAACTATTTGAACTTAAAGAAAAAAATATGTGCTACGACGACGATGATCCAAAGGAAGCCCGCAGAAAAGAGTACCTAAAATGGTGGCTAAATAAGAAATAACCTCTGACCAGCTCATAATGTAACTTTGTTAGCATATGCTATGCCTCAGCCTACCTTGTTTTAATACAGCAAACAGTATAAAAGAAAAAGCTTCCATTTTTAACTACATTATGCTACAAAAAGGTATGTGGGGCACTTGACGGTAGATATGGAAATTATTTGTGTAGGCAACGAATTGCTTATCGGAAAAGTCATAAATACAAATGCGAGCTGGATAGGTAAGCGGGCTACGTCTTTTGGGGTTGCAGTGAAGCGAATAACTGTTGTTGCTGATGATATAAAGGAGATGGCTACCGTGTTTTGCGAGGTACTGGCGCGAAAGCCAAGGTTCATAATAGTTACTGGCGGCTTAGGGCCAACTTTTGATGACAAAACGTTACAGGGCCTTGCAACGGCGCTAAACCGGCCTCTTGAAGTAAACCCGGAAGCCCTGCGGATGGTTAGAGAAAAATATGCATCTTATGCTAAGATAACAGATGTGCCCGAAACTGAGATGACCCCGCATAGAGTCAAAATGGCAACTATGCCTCAGGGAACTTTACCTATTAATAATCCTGTGGGGACTGCACCGGGCGCCCAGCTATGTATTGATGACACGGTTATTATTGTATTGCCTGGGGTGCCCTCAGAGATGAAAGCAATCTTTGATGATTCAGTTGTACCTCTGCTGCAGGAAGCTACTGATAATATTGGCTTTTATGAAAAGAGCATTTTTGCTGACCATATTATGGAGTCCGTTCTTGCGCCACTCATAGATAAAGTAATGCATGACCATCCCTTGGTCTACATTAAGTCGCATCCAAAACAGCAGGAAGGTAGACCACACATAGAGCTTCATCTTTCCACTTCAGGCAAACCCGAAGAGCAACCTCAAGAACGCCTAATCAAGGCAGCAACTGCGCTTTCCCTTCTAATAGAGAAATCTGGCGGTAAAGTTAGCCCCTAATCTAAGGTCTTATTGCTTGGTAAAAAATTGTCATGTGTAGCTTGCTACATAATGTCAATAAAGAAGAATTTCCAACTATCCAATATGAGCTGTATCTAAGCATGAAACCTAAAGCCTTAGGTTTTTTTATAATTGCTGCCTTATTGTTGATTGTAATCTCTTGTATTGTACCGCAAGGCTTGGCTAAGGATACCGTTCTTTCGTATCAGCTCATTAACTTATCTGACGAGACTTTTTCTTATTCACTTAATGTTGTTGTTCCAGAATCTTTGGTTGAATACTATAGTACTCTAAGCCACAAATCTGCGTCTAGCGGTGATTTCCAAAAATTCGTCACTCCTTACACTGTCAAACCCATAGCTGACCAGTTAAGAACAATATACCCCGATGACGAGGTTTTCGCTAATCAAGTTCTCAAGATCACCCACCAGATACCCTACGAGGTAGTCACACCTGCATACTATCCAGCCGAAATTCTGGTACGTGATAGTGGTGACTGTGATTTGTTCTCTATACTGTCAGCCTCAATCATGAAAGCTGGCGGCTTAGACGTAGTACTTCTGCATTACCCAACAGAGGAACACATGAACATAGGTGTACATCTTGACAAATCACCTCAAAATGCCCGACTGCCTATATTTTCAGTAAGAGATCGTAATGGTATCATATACTATGTAGCTGAAAGCACCAGCACTGACTGGCAAGATGGCTGGCGAGTAGGAGAGTGTCCCGACGACCTAAAAAACGTCCAAGTCGAAATTATCCCTATTCCAAGCAACGACATAATTTCCCCAGGTCAAGTTTCTGCAAGTTTTAGAAAACTGGACTCAACTAGCATATGGTTAGATGTCTCGCCTGCTTTCGCCACTGAAGGAAGCACAATAACCATTAGTGGTAAAATATTTCCAGCTTTGTCTAATCAAAATGTAACCATTTACTACTCTGCAAACGGCTCTCCTTGGAAAATTCACGGCTATTCAATGACTAAAACCGATGGAAGCTTCAGCTATTCATGGAAATCTGCTGATACAGGCTTACTTGACATACGTGCAAGCTGGCTAGGAAACATTCAATACGCAGGTACAACAAGTAATACAAAATTTTCCCTCATATTGCCTTTTTACTTGATAGGTCTCATAGCTTTAGCAATAATCGCAGTCTCTATATGCGTTGCCATATTTATACGCACACGACAAAAACAGACAACCGTCTCCTGTTGTACCTAAAATGCAGTAAACAGTAAGCCCCGATACCTTTCTCAACCTACAAAACTGACAATCCGATATAATAACTTACCATTTTTAGAATTAACTTAGTTAAATTATGTAAAATATTGGATATTTCTTTTTGAAATGGTAAGGTTAATAGCATTCAGGCTACACAAGCCGTTGGAGGACTTGTTGAAAATGCCTGTTGTATTTATCATGGGGACTGCTGGGTCAGGAAAATCTTTGTTTGCTGCCGCATTTAGCGAATGGTTAAAAATGAATAAACAAGATACTGCCGTAGTAAATTTAGACCCAGGTGTTTTGAAGCTTCCCTACTCGCCTGATGTAGATGTCCGTAACTATGTCGACGCGAGCGACATTATGGAAAAATATGGTTTAGGGCCAAACGGCGCATCTATCATGGCTGCCGATTTAATTGCCGACGAAGTAGAAAACATTACTAGAGACATCGATGAAGTGCATGCTGACTTTGTAATTGTAGATACTCCTGGCCAGATGGAGCTTTTTGCTTTCCGTGCCTCTGGGCCTTACATAGTCAATGAATTAACCAAAGAACCCAAAGCGCTAATCTACCTCTTTGATGCAGTATTTAGTGTTAACCCCTTCAACTATGTCTCCAACATGTTCCTTTCCGCAGCTATATATAATCGATTCTTCCAACCCCAGCTGCACCTACTTAGTAAAATCGACCTGCTACCAAAAAAAGAAGTCTCAAAAATAGTCGAATGGTCAGGTAACGCACGTGCACTTGAAGATGCTCTAAACGCTAAACTTGAAGACACCAAACGCATATTCAGCCTAAACATGATGAAAGCCATCAGACAGCTTGGCATCCAGTTCCTTTTAACGCCTGTCTCAGCCAAAACCAATGATGGATTAATCGCGGTTAATACTGTGCTAGAACGTCTTTTGATGCAGGGCGAAAAATACACCACCTAATTTTACTTTTAGGCGTTTAGTGCATCTTTTTTTCTCCTTCAAGCAGTGTAAATGCAGCAGCAAATGCTCCGCGTTTAGCTTTTAATGGGGTTTCACCGCCAGCGATGACTATGACATCATTTTCGTCAGGTTTGATATTTTTGAGTATTTTTTCTGTAGCTTTAGGGAATTCTTCGTCGATGTTTTCGCTAACTGATTCGATGCGTAGGTGTCCTTTGTTTTCAACTATGACTAATGCACGTTTAGCTCCTGCAACTATTGCGGCGTCACGCTGGTCGATGCCTGATTTAACTTTATTTCCGCGATTCTTTACTAAAAAAGCGTAATTGTAATCTGAGGTGGTTAGTTCAGTTTTTGGAATTTCTGTTCGTTGTGGGAATGCTTCTTCAAATTGTCTCCAGATGTCTTTGCCTTTGGCTGTAAGATTGCAACCTTCCTTTGAGGTTACAACCAATCCTGCTTTGACTAGTCTGTTTATGATTGTACGTATTGTGCCTTCACCCACGTTCAGTTCCTTGGCTAGCTTATTGCGTCCCATAGTTTTCTGAGACATAAGCTCTAGCGTGTAAAATATGTGGAAAACTGTAAAAGACGCTGATGGACCAGGAGCTTTTGTTCCCGCTAGCCCTTTAATGAAATCTTTAAGCGTGGGAGTCATGCTTGGTCTACCTTCTATGTAGGTTACTACTTATTAATTAATTTGCGTAAGAAATTACGCCAAAACTATTTGGGCTACGATTTTAGGGTTGACTTGTTATTTCTCGGCCATTTTTGGTAGTAGTTGTTCTATAGTGGCTTTAAGTTTATTCCATTCATCGAGGTTTCGAATGCCGAATTTATTTTTACGTTTCCATTGCCCATTGCGTTTTTGCCAAAGATACATGCCTATTTGGCGTCTGCCATAGATTTCGAAAACTACAATAGCTTCCCACCAGAAATCAGTCTTGTATACTGTGATATAATCGATGACCTTATAGACTTCGCTTATGGGCAGCTTCTCTTTTTGTTGCGACTGTTGCGATTCTTTAGATTTTGGCTTGAGGTCTGTTAGCTGGAATTCTCCGTCACTGAGTATATTGATTATTTGACCGTCGCTGGTTATAGCATTAACTGTTGGTTTGTGCATCATGAAGTCCATGTGGTTTGCTGAGTTATTCTTTCCGCCTGGCATGTCAAGGTTATCGCCAAAGGCAATATGAACAGTACCGTACAGCTTTTCGGTTTCTAAAAACTCTTCACTAAATCTGGCTTTGGGGTTAATGCCAAAGGCAAATTCACCTACTATTTTGGCCATGGCGTCAATATGAAGAGAATCTTGAACTTTTTTTAGAACATCCCGATTCTTTGAAGTTACGGCGTCGACCTTGCCCTCTTTTACTCTAATTATTACCGGTGTGTTTATAGGTCCTATTCCGCCTATGGCTGCATCACAGACGAGTATGCCCTCCAGCGAATCCTCTTCGGGAGCAACAATTACTTCGCCGGTGGGCAAATTCATCCATTTCATGAGCTTCCAATCCAGCATAGTATCGGTAAAGAAAGGTCTGCCTTTAACGCTTAGACTCAGCTTAGTCCCTGCAGGAGTGGTAATTTCTATTTTGGCTGCTTTTTTAAGTTTCTTCATTAATGTCTTGGCGAAGGTCTGCATCTTTTTATGCTCTTTTAGGTCCAGCGCAAGTGCGCCTTGTGTAAGCATGTCTAATGTGACGCCTGGGCAGTGTCCAAGTCGGGTTTTTTTATCCTCTGTTTCTTTATGAATGAGTTTTATCCTAAACGGGGTTTCTTCTCTGTCACCCTGAAGCAGATTAATGTAGATATCTGCACGCTCTGTAGTTAGATACTTGATAAGTTCCGTTGGGATTTCTTTACGGGGCTGGTCGCGGCTAGTCTCTAGTATAATGAGTTTGGTGTCTAGCTGCAGGGAAAGTGCTCCTTTTTCGAAAGCCTCTCCGATTAAGGCTTTACTTGCGTCGCAGAAAATGATTAGTTTTTCGCCTTTTTTTGCTTCCAGTACGCATTTAAGTGCGTTTTTTGCGGCTTCATAGGCTTCCATGTAACATGACCAGTTGTAGCTGTGTCAATTGAGGGTGATAAGCTTTCAGTCATTAATACGCCCAAATCCAGTTTATGCAGAAAGCCTTTTAAGAACAGATTCAAGTTATTGACTTTATTACAAAAGGCTGAAAGGTTGTTGCTATGAAAAAAGACGGTAAGTACTTATTTACTTCTGAATCAGTCGGCGAGGGTCATCCAGATAAAGTTGCTGACCAAATTTCCGATAGTGTTCTAGATGCCATTTTATGCAAAGATCCCACGGCAAGGGTTGATTGTGAAACTCTTGTCATGCAGGGAACGCTAGTTATTACAGGACAAATTACCACTAAATGCTACGTCAACATACCTGCCGTTGCCCGCCAGACTGTAAAAGAAATCGGTTTGGATAATGCCAAAGATGGATTAGACTGGTCCACATGTGGTATTCTTACTTCCATTACTGAACAGTCACCAGATATCTCTATGGGTGTGACTGAAACTGCGGACCGCGAGCAAGGCGCTGGTGACCAAGGTATGGTTTTCGGCTATGCCACTAACGAGACAAAGGAGCTTATGCCTTTGCCTATTATGCTTGCCCACAAGCTAGTTAAGCGTCTTGCCGAGTGCCGTCACCAAAAGATTTTACCCTATCTACGTCCTGACTGCAAATCACAAGTCACCGTTCAGTACGAACACGGTAAACCTCAATGCGTAACTGCAGTTGTCATTGCAGCCCAGAACGATGGCTCAGTAGACGATGAGACGCTAAAGAAGGATATTTGCGAAAAAGTCGTTAACTACGTTATTCCTAATAATATGCTATGCTCGGATACTAAATATGTAATAAACGGTACAGGTCGTTTTGTTATCGGCGGCACTTTGGCAGACTCAGGCTTAACCGGCAGAAAAATTATCGTTGACACCTACGGTGGTGTCGGTAGCCATGGCGGCGGTTGCTTTAGCGGTAAAGATCCGTCCAAAGTTGACCGAAGTGGTGCTTACATGGCCCGCTACATTGCAAAGAACGTAGTAGCAGCCGGATTAGCTGACCAATGCGAAATCCAAATCAGCTATGCCATAGGCGTTGCTGAGCCCATCAGCGTGCTTGTAAACACCTACGGAACTGGCAAATGCTCCGATGATGACATCCTTGCCATGGTCAAAAAGCACTTTGACATGCGCCCCAAAGGCATTATCAACCAACTCCAGCTGCTCCGCCCGATTTACCGCAAGACCGCGGTCTTTGGTCACTTCGGCAGAGACGATATTGACCTTCCATGGGAGAAAACCGACAAAGCAGCTGAACTCGCAGAAGCCCTTAAAAAAGAGCCCTGTTAAACTACAAAGCTACTACCTTCTTTTTCCTTTTTGCAGTATTTGTTGTTACAGTCTGTGCCACCATTATTATAAAATGTTGTAAAAACAATTTTTCAAGTTGGAGTTGAAATGTTTGTCTCAACAAGCCAAAGTGAAATGTCCTGGCTGCGGTGCTGAGTTTAACTCAAAAGATGAACTTATAGACCATGTCGTTGAAAGGCATGATACTACCTGCCAAATGTGTGGAGCTAAATTCAACACCAAAGAAGAACTAGTTAAGCACAACAAAGAAGTACATAACTTCTAAAAAGTGACAGCTGCTACTGTTGTTGTTTTTGTGTAATCACATATACTCTTAAGCTTGCCTAAGAGAGGTTTGTCTATATGGTGCATAACTATGAGTAAACGTAGACCACGTTCTATAAAAGAACTTGATCGCCCCGTTGATGAACCCCAGGCGCCCTCACCCCATGAGGAACCCATAGGCGGTATAAACATACACCGCATACCCTGCCAAATCTGCGGCAAAACATTCGAAACCAAAAGCCAACTCGACCGCCACAAAGAAACCGTACACGAACACGGCACCCACGAAAGAGTCTACTAAGCCCATCAAATGAGCAACAGGATTCAGGTATCCTATGTAATACCAGCAGTTTTTACGCAAAAGATAAGAAATCCATTGTGCTCTACTGTATGATGTTAGTGAGCGTAGATGGCTTTGTTAACATCTGAAGAAAAAGAACTACTTACCCGAGCGGCAAATCTGATGGAAGAGCTATTGGAGACAATTGAAGTTGCACAGGACAAGCAGTTAGCAAAAGATCTTAAGGCGGCATTAAAAGAAGCTGAATCAGGCAAAACAAGACCCATTGAAGAACTCGTCAGAGAGTTAGGTCTTGAAGATGAAATACGAAGTTAGATTCACTCCCAGATTTTTGAAAAATATCAAAGCCTTAGACAAGGCTGCACAAGTTCAGATAATTCGCGAAATTGAAATTTTAAAGTCTAACCCTCATGCAGGAAAACCTCTGCGCGGTGATTGGAAAGGCGTCTACTCACTTCGCATCACTACTTACAGAGTTCTTTATCAAATAATCGACAATACTGTTATTATCCTGTTGGCGGTTGGCCACCGCAAACATATCTACAATTAGATTTAACTTGAAAAAGCATCTTTACTTCATCTATTAAAGATCAAGTATGAGGTTCATTATCTGGGTTAGGCGCTGATTTTTGGTGGGGGCTTGACACGTCTACCTAGTTTGATGCGTAGCGCTATGCGGTAGAGTTTGCGCAGAGATTTAACAAGTTGTTCTATACTTGGTGCGGTGCTATAGATAATGGGAATTTGTTCGTATTCGGCGAGTTTAATAGCGGCTTCATCGGGTCGGGTTTTGTGAAAGACGACGACGCGGGGTTTGAGTTGACTTACGCGGATAATCATCATGGGCAAAGTGGCCTCGTCTACGTTCGTGAAGACTAGCACGCGTTCAGTGGTTGCGCCAAAAAGTTGAGCGTATTCTAGGCCGCTAAGGGCTTCGACGGCTTTTTTGCTATCCACGACGGTATAACCGTTGATTTCTCTGACATATTTGTCGATGTTACCGATAATTTCGCCATTTATTGCCTTGCATAAATACTCTACACGTACAGGTATTGGGAACTCGCGCAAATCTACAATAGCCATACTTGGCGAGCTGGTGAGTTTGGCAAATTCCCGAATAAATCGGCTGCCTTTTTCCTCGTCAATTTGCAGCAGTGCAAGTACGAATCTGCGAATGAATTTGGCGCCTGGACTCTTGCGTCTGCCACTTTCGTAGTCGCTTATGACGCTGGCTGAAAGCAGCATTTTTTCACTAAGACTAAGTTGGGAGACGGCGAAAAGTTCACGCCATTTGCGCATAGTCGCCCCTGGTTTGCTGGATAGTATGATTTCTCCTGCGACCCTGCGTGCTAGTACTTCTCTAATACTTGGCGATACCGACATGTACTCAACCTTAGCCTGAGCAAGGAACTGTAGCTATGAAGTATAAAACACTATCTGAACTCATATAACAGGTGGCGTGATCATGTGCTTGAAATTTCAAGCAATTTTTACTTAATGCACCATTGAACCTATAATTAGTGTACATAAGCTTATGGACTAAATTATAAAATTAGTATAACACCAACTACGACTATGATGGAGCCTGCAATTTTGTGCCAGGTAGCTTTTTCCTTAAACAGCAAAAAAGCCGCAAGCGTGCTAAACAGCGGCGTGCTCGAAGAGATGATAATTGCTTCTGTACCAAGGACTTGGAGGCTATAATTCATAAGCAGCCAGCCGACACCAAGTGCAACTAGACCTGCAATACACAGCTCAATAGCGGTCCATCGCTTAACTTTTAGAAAATTCCGCTTGCGATCTGCCCAAGGGGTAAGAGCCAGTAGTATAAGCGCTATGGCAATAATCCTTGCTGTAAGTAACGCATAATTTGCATCAAGCGTTTCAACACCTGGCATGTCCACTGCCATATCCATTAGAAGGATGCTAAACGACCAAACAAATGAAGTCACCAACACCGCCATGATGCCTGTCAACGCAAACTTTCCCTTCCCAAGAGCAGTAGCTTTGCTTTCCCCACGACTCAGAAGCCATACTCCTAACACAATTGTCAAGGTACCTGCTACCGCTACCATGGTCACGGCTTGCCCCAGAAACAATGTAGACCAGATCATGCTAAACAACGGATACGTGGATACTATAGGTGCAGCAACTGAAACCCCCACAGTACGCAAGCCTATCATATAGAAGATGTCGCCTACTATCAAGCCTAAAATACCACTAGCCACAGTCGCGACAACCGCAGCTATAGGTAAACTAACTAGTACTCCACCTTTACCTAAAACCAGCAATATCAAAAGCATGACTGCGGCGGTGCTCACGCTACGCACAGTATTGGCGGCAAACGGGGTCGTATTGGACATTGCCCGCTTGTAAATAATTGGAGCAACCGCCCAGCAGGCTGCCGCTGTCAAAGCTGCTGCTTCTGCAAGCATCACCGCACTCACTTTTTATTTTCCTCTTGTCGGTGAGGCAGCCGCAGAACAGGGATATATGAATTATTCAGCCGCAACAAGATTTTAAATAGCAAAAGTTATCACACAGCCTAGCGGAAGTATCTGCAAGGAGCCCTTACTGTGTCGTTCAGGCAGAAAATAGAACATATCGCGAAAGCAAAAAATTCCAGCATCGTACTCGCACTAGACTTTCCTTACCAAAATAAAGAAACCCGATCAGACTTGCTAGCCAAAGCCCAAAGCATACTAGCAGCAGTTAGCCCCTACATATGCGCCGTCAAAATTAATCATCACCTCACCTTGCCACTAGGCACATTCGACGGCGTTCAAAAACTGATAGTCCAAGCGCACGAGGCTGGCCTGTTGACAATCATGGACGGCAAAGTCAACGACATAGGCGCCACCAACCAGACCATCGCAGAGTACTATTTTGAAGCAGGATTCGATGCGCTAATAGCAAACCCGTTTATCGGCTGGGACGAAGGTCTTAAACCTCTCTTCGAAGCCGCTGCCAAATCAACACCCCAACGCGGCATCATACTGCTTGCATACATGAGCCACAAAGGCGCTGCCGAGGGCTACGGCCAAACCATCACCGACCCCCAGACAGGTATCCAAACCAAGCAGTACCTTGCATTCGCTCAAAAAGCTCTCACATTTAATGCAGACGGGGTCGTCGTAGGCGCCACAGTGCCAGAAAAGATCCGCGAAATTCATCAGGTCCTAAACGGAAAAGTACCTATTTACTCTCCGGGTGTAGGTGCTCAAGGTGGAGCAGCAGAAGAGGCACTAAAAGCGGGTTCACAATACCTTATTGTGGGACGAGAAATTGTTCAGGCACAAAACCCCGCTGAGCAGGCGCAGAAGCTTGCAAAAATAAGATCTAAATAATCCTAAAATAAAGAAGAGTAGTGGGATTTTTTATCGGTTGCGTCCTCCGCTGCCGCTTTTGTTTTCCCAGAGTTCTTTTTTAAGTAGGTCTCTGACTGCACTGCGTATGACACTGCTTCTGCTTGGATACATGTTTGCTCGAACAAGTTCATCTAAGCCTTCTAGGTAGGCTTCTGGTAAAAGTACAGTTACTAGTTTCATCCAATTATTCCCCGATATATTATGCGTATATACATGTGCCAATTATAAAAGATTAACTTCCAAATTAGAGCTTGAATGTACGGTGCTCCGAAAAAGTTATTTTCTAAGTGTACTCTAAAATGCTAAGCACCAAGGAGCATGCAATCAATGGAAACTGATCACTATGCATTTGTCCTAGTGCTTGACCAAAATTATTGGAATCGCCTCTGCGAACGTATCAATCAGGGCAAAGAAACCCGCTTCTTCGTTAGAGGAAATACAGTTGGTCCCTTAAATACACAAAAACTTCTCTTCTATGTTACTAATCCGCATATGCAAGTTCTTGGAGAAGCAGATTTTGTTCAACGCATCATAGGTCCACCGCAAGACTTATGGAGAGAATATGGTGCCCAAAGTATCTTTGAGTCTCGGGAAGAATTCGAAAACTTTACAGGCGATCGTAAACAATTAACTTTCATTGAATTCGCAAATTTCTTCCAAATACCAAACCCCCAGCCAAAAGAAACTGTAGCCAGCATGATAGGTCCATTAAGCTGGATCAAACCAAAATATGTTAATGAAAAAATAACCAGAATACTGACTAATCAAGGTATAAGTTAAATCTTTGAATGGACTATGTCTACGATTAGCGTGAAAGATATGTTCCGTGTTAGAGTCAACAAGATAGAATCGAGCCGAGATTTGGATGGTAACCTTGGAAAACGCATTGAGCTCGTTGAAGAACGTGAAGTCTCAAACTATGTCATGCGACCACAGACGGACGAAGCAAAAGTAATCCAGGATGTCATGCAAGCAATGCAGCAACAAATCCCAATCCTTGCACCTAGGCAACAAATTGCCTTTCCGAAAATCATCCTGTTCCTAACCGAACATGAATATGACAGCCTAGGCATAAACTTCGATGTCAATCAAGTCTACGAAGTTTCCCTCGGCGGCCAAGGCATTCGATTCGTCAAAATCTAATTACCTATATTTTTACCATATGTTACCTATGAGAATGCAATAATGCTGCTCCGGACCTGCTTGAGCGCAGTATGCTTAGGATGAAACGAGAGCACAAACATCATGTTTTTTAGTTTCGAGCAAATCTGTTGGAGATCATCAGTTTTGCCCTCACCGCAGTATAGCGGGATTAATTCTTTATCACTGCTCTCATAGTATACATATGTCTGTGTGATACCTTTAGTTTGTTGTACTATTTCAAAGTCTAAATTTAATTGATGTGCCATTTTCTCTGCTGCGGCTTTTACTGAGTTAAGTCTTGGATGTGAAGGTACCGTTGAGGTGTATACAAGTAGTTTGCCTGAGTCATTCTTGTACATGTAGTCCACGATAATTTAGGCGTTGATTTGTGCTTTTAAAGCGAGCGTGTAAACGGATTGTTTGAATACCAGAGAGGTAAGTTAAACTGTTACGCCCGATCTGTGGCGTTTTGTTGTTGCAGGTCAGCAGCAACATTTCCTTAAATTCCATGCTGCGACGTCGTGTGTAGGGCTGAAAAGGCAGGGGTCTTGATGCAGGCTCAAAACTATAAATCACCTACTTGGTATTACCGAGAAAGCCGTCCACCTAGCGATGACGCCTACTTCTAGAACCTTTGCCACATAGTTTTCTCAGCAGGTCTAAGCTGGAGTATAATCGACAAAAAATGGTCCATTATTAAAAAAAGCATTTGCAGGCTTTTCCATAGAAAAAGTTTCACGTTTTACCGATGTCGACATAGAGCGACTGCTGAAAACCGACGGTGTGGTACCAATAAAGGTAAAATACAAGCAATCATACAGCATGCTCAGCAATTTCATGAAATCAAAGAAACCTAGGGATCCTTCCAAATGTACCTCGACAGCCAGATAAATCCAACAACTACATCAAACTGATTAAAGAGTTAAGCCACAGTTTTCGCTGGCTAGCACCGCCTGCGGCAAGCCTATTTCTATACAGTGTTGGTGAAGACCTCATAATTTTTATAATTGTTTATGGGCTTTGTCTTTTGCGCAGAACAATTGCACTTGGTATGTTAACGAAAAAAGAAAAGAGGACTGTTTATTTTAGGTTTATCTGAATATATTCAAATGATAAACCATTTTCAAATACGCCATCTGAAAGCACTACTACAATATAGTATGTGCCTGTTACGCCCTTTGGTGTCTTCAGATTAAAAACGTACTGTTCAGCATCATAATCATAGCGGAATTGTGTCCCGCCTGTTGCTGGTGCGTCAGGCAAAGCTATAACATCAGCGTTTGTTTCTGGAGCATTAGTGCCAGTTGCATCTGCCACGAAGCATATGTTAACTACCTCAACATCAGTCACTGGGCTGTCTTCGCTGTCAAGTATTTGGAATTTTACTGGTATTGTGCTTCCTGCCTTGTAGTAACCGTCTTCAACAAGTGGTGCAAAGAATCCGCTAAATTTGTAGACAACAGTTGCTGTAACTGTTACTTGCTCGCTTTCTTCACCAATTCGACCATTTGCGTATTGTACATGGTGCCAAATTTTGAAAGTAATTGTATAAACGCCTTCGGTATTAGATGAAAAATCAAAAGTAGATGTTCCTGATTGTGCGCCTGAAATTGTGGTTATCCCCTGACTTGTGGTTCCTACTAACCATTCACAGCGGGTAACGTCTTTGTTGGTTGTCCAAGTTGCTGTAAGAGTGACAGTTTGACCGACTGTTATTTGAGGATTGTTAGGTGTAATGTCTATTATAGAAGAAAAATCTGCTGCAAACACTGAGCTAATCATTGGTGCTATTAGCAATATTGCTAATATTGTATATATGCTGATTGACTTTATTTTCATTTTTACCTTCTCCCTTTTAGCTAACTTGAATGCTTATGCTTATATTCATTATTCTCGGTTTTTGAATATATTGTGTATTAATAAATTATGCTTCAAAAAATTTTGACTTGATTAATTTTTTACTGTATTTTGTTAAAATTTATATACTTAGTTTGTGGTTGGCTACTTGGCTTTGATACTCATTTGCTTATGAATTTGACTTTAGTTATCGCTTTTACCTTTTTTGCTTTGGCGGTCTTTTTTGCATGGCATCGCGTTCTTTTACTCAGTACGCTAACTAATAAGCCCAAATAATAATTACACGATTACATCAGAATTTTTATAATCGTTTACGAGCTATTCTAGTATTAAGACGCTTGCTTACTTGGTTGTATTAAATATAACTTATTACTCCAGAGTTAACCTAACAGTTATTAACAACCTATCCAAAATTTGAACCATAACCTATTAGCTGTAAGGTGGAACAATGAAAGTCCGTGCACACGTATTTATAACCGGCAGAGTCCAAGGAGTATACTTCAGGCAAAACACCAAACGTCAAGCTGATAGTCTAGGAGTTACAGGCTGGGTTAGAAACTTACCCGACGGCAGAGTTGAAGCCGTTTTCGAAGGAGAAGAAGAACCCGTAAAAGCCGTAGTAGACTTCTGCAATTACGGGCCAAGAAACGCAATCGTTGAAAAAGTCGACCTGACTTGGGAAACTTACACGGGTGAACACCGAGATTTCCATATAACCTTCTGAGCCTGCAAAAACCTTAGCCAACTGGCTACTTGCAATTTTTAGAAAAGTTAAATCAAATCTGCTCATTAGTTATTCGTTAGAGGCATTTAGATGCGAATTCTTGGCTTAGTAGGTAGCCCACGGAGAGAAAGTAACACCGATTTGGTCGTAAATAGCATACTTGACGGCGCAGCATCAAACGGTCATATAATCGATAAACTGTACCTGTACGGCTTAGACCTTAAGCCCTGTGTAGACTGCCGAGCCTGCAAACAAGGCAATTTCCAATGCATTCTCAACGACGATATGCAAAAGCTTTACCCTATGCTCCAAAACGCAGATGTACTCGTCTTTGGCACGCCCTTGTACTGGTATGGACCTACCTCGCAAATGAAGCTACTCATTGACCGCCTACGTCCCTATATAACATCCAAAAAGCTCAAAGGCAAAAAAGCAATCCTTGTTGTGCCATCAGAGGAAGGACCAGAAGCCTGCAATCACATTATCGGTATGTTCGAGCTTTCCTTCCAGTATTTAGGCGTGACCATGATAGACAAAATTTTGCCAACTGCCTCCAAACGAGCAGAGGTCCAAAATCAACATCAAATACTCATAAATGCATTTGAGGTTGGAAAAAATTTGAAATGATGCCCTATCTGGCATCAGCTTTCTTTTCACTGAGTTAGGCTTTTTTCTTGTATACACGGAAGTGAGAATCGCGTCCAGCGCTGATGTATTCGCCGCCTAGACCACGCACGGTGGAGGCAATTTTGGCGAAATTCTCGCTGCCCAAGAACTGCTTCGGTTTGATGATGACATAGTCGGGTTTTTCTTCGAAGCTCAGCATACTATCGAGATCTTCGGGGAACATCATGCGTACGTCTTCAACTGATTGGAGGCTGCTAACGGCTGCCGAAGGTGCTGGTGTAGATGTGGGGCGGGGTGATGGAGCAGTCGGCCTAGGTGCTGGCGCTGGTGCTGTGACTCTCGGTTTAGGCGCCGTGGCAGATGGCTTTGTGGTAATTTGTCCAACTGCTAAAGATTTAATGCTTGCAGAAACGGTCCTGAGGTCCTCTGAGACATCTTTTAATATTACTAGGATTTCGTCAATTCTTTCCACAAGCTGATTCAACTTTTCTTTGTCAGCGCTCATTAGCAACAGCTCACTTAAATCTAAAGTACTTAAATCGCTTATTAATTATTTGGAACTTAATAACAGGCGGCAATTGATTACCTTATCTTGAATGGGTGTATCGTGTTTGTTTGAGATTGATGGAAGCTTAAAGAGCGGCAGCGGCACTATATTACGATTCTCTGTGGCATTAGCTGCAATCACTGGAAAACCTTTACACATTTACAACATTCGTCAGAACAGACCCCAGCAAGGTCTAAGACCGCAACACCTAGAGGCAGTTCTGACGGCAGCTAAACTTTGCAACGCCGAGCTTCAAGGTGCAACCCTTGGCAGTCGCGAACTTTGGTTCACTCCCCACGAAATAGTTGGCGATGAATGCCAAGCAGAAATCGGAACTGCAGGCAGCATCCCAATGCTCCTGTTAACCGTGCTACCTATGTGCCTTTTTGCTAAAAAACCCGTTCATCTACGAGTTATTAAAGGTGGAACTGACACCTATCAGGCGCCAACGATAAATTATGTACAATATGTGCTCCTGCCTACGCTTAGACGCATGGGAATAAATGCACAGCTAACCATAGAACGCTATGGCTACTATCCCAAAGGCATGGGCGAAGTTACTCTTACAGTGCAGCCGACTAATCATCCACAGCCAATCCGGCTTGAAAGTTTCGGGAATCTGACTACCATAAATGGTGTTTCTGTTTGCACTTTTCTAGCTGATCGAAAAGTCGCAGAACGTCAAGCCCGGGCAGCATCAGAAATTTTCACCCAAAACGGCTATGATGCCAGCATCGAAGTAATCAATGATACCTCAAACCCTCTGCAGAAGGGCAGCTCCATAGTGCTCTGGGCTAAGACTGATACGGGCATAATCTTGGGTGCTGACGCCATAGGGGAACTGCGAAAAATGGCTGAAGCTGTAGGCAAGGAAGCCGCTGAAAAACTCATAGCTGAACTTAAAGCCAAACCAACCGTCGACTTACATCTCGCAGATATGCTCATTCTTTTTATGGCGTTAGCGAAGAACTCCTCGGTTTACTATGCCCGCTCAGTCACTGACCACATGGAATCAAACATGTGGCTTGCCGAAGTCATGCTAAACGCAAAATTCAATGTAGAGCGGACAGATGCACTTTATAGGATAGAAAAGATAGCCCAATAGCTGAAGACCATGCTAAAAGAATCACCCTGCATCAAAGTACCAAAAAAAGATGGAGAAAACACCCTCGCTTTAGTGCGTAAACTAGGTATATATGATAAAACATTGCAAATTGTAAAAAACTCTCAAGCAGGCATACTCTATATTCCCTTAACGCGAAAGCCAACGGATAGTGAACTGTCTCGTCTCAAGGCAGAATTGCCCGAGCTACAGTTAAGCACACATTTTTTTACCGAGAAAACGCGCCAAGAAAAGAACCTAATTGACCTTCTTGATGATCAATTGCCGCCGCACCTACTCGCCAGTCTACCCCGAGCGCTTGACATTGTCGGCGACATAGCCATAATTGAAATTCCACCCGAACTTGAACCATACAAAGTGCTGGTAGGCGAGGCAGTTTTAAAAATGCACCGGAACCTGAAAACAGTCCTTGCCAAAGTCGGAGCAATCAGCGGCATTTACCGTCTGCGCAGAGTCGAATATCTTGTAGGCGAAAACAAAACAGAAACAATTCACAAAGAGTACGGCTGCAGCTACTACGTAGACGTTACCAAGGCGTACTTTAGCCCACGGCTCTCAAGCGAACACTGGCGCGTAGCATCACTGGTAAAATCAGGTGAAATAGTAGTAGACCTATTTGCCGGTGTTGGGCCCTTCGCCATACCCATAGCAAAAAGTAATCCTGACGCCAGAGTCTTCGCCATCGACATTAACCCTGATGCTGTTGAATATTTAAAGAAAAACCTTAAGCTCAATAAAGTCGAAAACCACGTAATACCCTTGGTGGGTGATGCCCGTAAAATCGTTTATGACCAACTTAGCGGAGTGGCTGACAGGGTAATTATGAATTTGCCTGAAACCGCACATGAATTTATTGACGTAGCATGCAATGCAATCAAATCAAGCTGTGGCATAATCCATTATTACGGTTTTGTGCGAGCCCCAGACACTATTGAAAGCTTCCAGCAACGCTTTTGTGATGCAGTAGAGAAAGCTGGCAGAAAAGTGGCACAATTCAATTATGTGAAGACCGTCAGAGAAACAGCACCTTACGAGTGGCAAGTCGTTTTAGATGCAAAAATTCTTTAGGTTTGCACGATAAGGGTGATTATAGCTTTCTGATTAGGGTTTTTGAGTTTCTCTACAAGCTGACGATTTAAGTCTTTGGCGGCTTTATCGGCTAGGATGGCTAAAGTGCGATCAGAGATATGATCGCTTTTTCTTAGCACCATCTCTTCAGAATCCTTTAGACTTAGCTTCGAATCGCCTTTGGCGTGTATCTCTTCGATAAGGTCGTCTACTTCTATGCGGACGGTCAGTTTTGCATTTGGATTGCGCAGGGCGTCTTTAAATTCGCTGCTTAGGTCGCTGAGAGCTTTGTCAGCAGCTACTACTAGAATGCAGTCGCCAGTTTTAGAAAGATGCTCATGTTTGGTGAATTCGAGCGTCGAGCGATGTGTAGCTAGAACGTTTTCGTGTCCATAGCCAATGATGAGTTCGCGGATTTCGTGAGGCAAATTACTCGGAGACCTCAATTGAGTCGACTTTGCCGTCTCCGTCAAGGTCAAATCCTTGGATGACGGCTGCAAACGTTTCGTCGTTATGGTAGTTGTGAAGGGTTTTGCGCCAGAAATTAGTTAACGCAAGCACGCAGGCTTTGGTGCCGACCGCTTTGTTTCCTGCCAATACAATGATGTGTTTGCCGTTGTCCCAAGGATTAGGAATTTTGGCAATTAAACCCGCAACGTCGGAAGTATAGACCCGATTAGTTTTCTGAGAGATTAGTCCCCCCAGCAAGAATCCCTGCTCGGATGATTGCATACTAAATCGGGTGGGCAGATAATCGTTAAGCTCCTGAGTCAGCAAATTCGTGCCCGGACCGCCAACTAAAATAAGGTTGTTTTTTTCTTCTTTTTCTGCTTTAACATCCACGTCGAGTTTTATGGCAAAGTCTTCGGGCATCTTAGCGAACTGACCTAAAAAGAAGGTGAGGTGGGCTGCGTAGTGCCCATCACGTGCACTAGTTTTGAATGGTCCATGGGGAGTGGGGCTGCCAACGACGATTTTGCCTTCAAAAGCGCCGTTCTGGTTGATAAATTCTTTGAAGAACTGGTGGATTTGTTCGCTGGCACCTATCAGCGAAGGTCTTTGCATGAACTTATATCCCTGAGGAAACTCTATTCCGAAAGCGGGCGAAACGGTGCGGTAGAACTTAGCGGTTGCGCCCTTCTTTTTTGCCTCTCGCTCGACTACTATAGCGCCTGAACGCTCCAATTTGCGTATGTGGTAGTATACTTTCTGTTCATGTACACCCAGTTGCCGGGCTACCTCCAGCGGATACATAGCTTTCTTGTTAAGCAAAGTAAGAATTTTCCAACTCAGGCTGCCGAGGATCATTTTAAGATTCTGAGGGTCATGCATGATACTGATTTCTTTAACCTTTTGGGTAGCGCCTTCCTCTTCTAAAAGCAGCTTCTTGTCCATGTTGTCTCGTTTATACATCAGCTTGACTATTATTAAAAATTTTGTTATGGTCCATTTAAGCGCTTGCTTAGGCAAAAAAATAAGAAAATCAGCCTCTAAAAATATTTTTTTAAGGGTTTCTTGGTTGGCGGCCTTTCTGCCCAAAAGTCCATACAAAATATGCAAACAACTAAAAGTTTTCTTTTAAGTGTAAACAATTATTCTAATAATGCTTATTAGCAAAATAACTCCTTTTTGAGTCTGAATAAGACAAGGAGACAGCTTAGGCGTGTGTGGAATTTTCGGTTGCATAGCTGCAGACGGTAACGTTGCCCCCCTGATTCATGCAGCTTTAAAACGGTTAGAGTACCGTGGATATGATTCCGTGGGCATAGCTACACTCAATAATGGAACAATTACCATAAAAAAGGATTCTGGAAAAATCGATGATGTTGACAAACTTGTTGACCTCGATGATATGCCTGGCAGCATAGGGATCGGGCACACTCGATGGGCAACACACGGAGCACCCTTAAAAGTTAATGCCCACCCCCACGCTGACTGCACTGGTGAAATTGTTGCTGTACACAATGGTATCATAGAAAATTATGCCGAACTCAAAGATGAACTTGAAAACAAGGGACACACCTTTGTCTCAAAAACCGACACAGAAGTTGTTCCTCACCTTATCGAAGAAGTCCTCAAAAAAAATCCTACATTAACACTTGAATCTGCAATACAAGAGGTAATCAAGCGACTTGACGGGTCTTATGCGTTAGCAATAATTTCTATCAAAGAACCTAACAAAATTATTTGTGCACGTAACGAAAGCCCTCTTGTCATAGGCGTAGGACAAAACGCATTATATTGCGCATCTGACCTTACGGCGTTTCTACCTCTAACCAACAAAGCCGTAATGGTCAACGACCATGAACTCGTAATCCTCACGCCCTCGACCTATGAGATAAAACGTCTTCAAGATGGCAGCACCGTTACAAGAGAACCGAAAACCATTGATTGGACTCCCGAAATGGCGGTCAAACAGGGCTATCCACACTTTATGCTCAAAGAAATTCATGAGCAACCTGAAACCCTGCGTAACACCCTGCGCGCACAGGAACACTACTTGGACCTTATCTCCACGTTCTTAGATCGTGCAAACGAGGTATTCTTGGTCGCTTGCGGGACTTCTTACCATGCGTGCCTTGCAGCCTCGTACATGTTTTCTAAGTTGGCATTTCTACCTACCTACCCAGTGTATGCATCCGAGTTCGTAGAGCAACATGGGAAATCAGTTAACATTGATAGCACAATCCTTGCTGTTAGCCAATCAGGCGAAACAGCCGATACCTTGGCCGCAGTCACTTGCTCCCAACAGCGTGCCGCAACCATACTCGGTTTAACTAATACGGTCGGGTCTACCCTCACACGAGTCTCCAGGGTCTATATCGGTCAGCAATCAGGACCCGAAATCGGAGTAGCGGCCACAAAGACATTCACTAGCCAGCTCTCAGTAATGGCTCAACTAGCACTCAAGCTGTCAACCAAACGTGGTAAAGTCTCACAGGACGAAATGGATACTTTAGCTGAAAAGCTCGAAATGTTGCCTTCAACAGTAGAAGCTATAATCTTAACTCAAGAAGATAAGGTCAAAGAGCTTGCCAAGAAGTACAAGGATGCAAAAATATTCTTCTTCCTTGGCAGAGGCATTAACACTGCCACCGCTTATGAAGGACGACTCAAACTAATGGAAATAGCCTACGTTCCAGCAATCGCTTTCCCTGCTGGAGAAAGCAAACACGGTCCAATCAGCCTCATTGAACCAGGCTTTCCGGTTGTGTTTATCTGCCCTAGAGACGGACAAACACACAAGACCTTAATAGGCAACATTATGGAGATGAAAGCTCGTGGTGCCTCTATCATCAGCATTATAGAGGAAGGCGACGAAGAAGTCAAAAGACTATCAGATGATTACATCGAAGTCCCTCCGGGCATTCCCGAAATCCTCTCTCCTATCCCCTACGTTGTACCACTGCAGATGCTTGCCTACTACATGGCAGTCGAAAAAGGTCTTAACCCAGACATGCCCCGCAACCTTGCAAAATCCGTTACCGTCAAATAACTACCATCTCTTCGCCTCTGCTTTCCTTTAATGCTCCTTTTTTCGCCTTTAATACTGCCGAGATTAAAAGGCACCGTTACAATAATAGACGCTGATGCTCTATTCTAGAGAATGTGGATTGGGAAAACATAATTTGATTAACTGGCGATTTCATGTCTCTACTATGCTGGCTAAAGTTTTAGGTGCCTTTCTATACATGAAACTTTTCCAGACGACGTGTTGAGTTTTTAGCTGAACCATTTTTCAAGTGTGGTTTTGCTTTTAGCTTTTTTGCTGCCTTCTTGCATACGCTCTACTGCCTTGCGGACGCGGTCTTCAGAGAAATCTTTTTCGCGCACCAAAAAATCCACAATACCCTCTATGTTAGGTTCCTTCCATTCCATCTTGTAGTTGTCGCTAACTTCTGGATGTAGAAAAATTTCGCGGATTTTCTGTGGTTCCGCTGGAAAGGTCGCGTTTTTAATATGTGGTAGCGCATTTTCAAGGGTGCCGTACTGCTTAATGAGTTTCAGTGCCGTTTTTGGCCCTAATCCTTTGATACCGTCAGGATTGAAATCGGTACCAATGAGTATACCTATATCGATGAGCTGCTCGTAAGTAATTTCAAGGTCTTTGAGGATTTTGTCGAGGGTAATGACTTCGGGTACAATGTCTATGTATATGTTTTTGCTGGGCAGCTTGCGTTTACCTGAAATAGTTATATTTCTGATGAGTGTATTGGCACCAAATAGCAGGCTATCATAGTCTTGGCTGCCACAGTAATCTACGTGACCGCGTTTGTTCATGTGGGCAGCTTGGGCTTCTCCTTCACTAGGCGCTTTAAACCATGGCAACCCCATGAGTTCCAACAGACGTTTGCTATCGCTTTCCATGTAATCTTTCATACTAGTCGTTGCCTGAGCATACATGCGAGCTTCCTCAATTTTTCCTTCCTTAATGGCCTTTTCATAGCGGACTGCAGCTTCAACTTTTACCGCCTTACGCCGTTCAATCTCTGCTGTTTTGAGAACTGGAGGAATGCCGTCAAAAACAAAGACGGGTTTAATACCCATCTCTACCAAATTGCTTGTACGGTATAGAAGACCACTTAAGTGGCTGGTAATCTTGCCTGAATTATCTTTTAATGGGGTACCGTCTGGCTGGCGAATAATTGATAAAAACTGATACAACGCATTATAAGCGTCAATGGCTATTGATTTGCCACTTAAATCTTCCAGCTTTACTGGTGTTTTCGTAACCAAATCCTTCAGGTCTACGCCCAAAACTCATCACAACAAGTAACCTAAGGCAAAAAACCATTTAATAAACTTAAATCCACAGGACTGTCAATAGCGGACAATTAAATTTTAAGTTTTAGCTCTAAGATACTATCAAGTTGTGGATGTTGCTGGTGAATGTTTTAGGGTTTGAGTAGTCTTATGACGTTCTAGTAGAAAACGAAGAGTTTTAGGAAGAGCTTGTTTTTCCGTATTTGGCTGGTTCTGGGAGGAAAGCTGTTGTGATTACTTGGTAGGAAGTCTGGATTTGAGCTTTTGTGAGTGTGTTATTTTTTTGGCGTTTTTCTTTTGCGGATTTGCCTTTAAGCGCTTACTTTCAAAGTCCGCAGTTTGTTATTCTAGTAGTTTTAGGAGTATGGCTTTTGCGCTGTAGAGTCGGTTTTCGGCTTGCTCATATATGATGGATTTGGCGTTTTCTATAGTTTCGGGTGTGATTTCATAGCCTCGGTGTATGGGCATATCATGCATAATGTAAGCGTTGCTACCATTGAGCAGGTCACTGTTTATCTGGTAAGGCATCATTTGTTTAACGCGCTTCTCCTTCTCAGCTGCAAATTTAGCGTCGGTGAAGAACTCCATATCCACCCAAGTATCAGTATACACAAAATCAGCATCCTTAACCGCTTCCTTTACATCGAGCGTGCTGGTCCAAAGATTTGTCTTCTTCGCTTCTTCAAGTAATGCATCATCACGTGACGCCTCATTGAAAATTGGGCAAATAGTGGTTATCTTTGCGCCTGTTTTAGTGCAACCCTCAATTAGAGAATTGCATACGTTATTATGAATGCCAATGTAAACTAGCTTGGTGCCTTTCAGGGTGCCTTTTCTTTCTTTCATGGTGATTAGGTCGGCTATAGCTTGGCTTGGATGATATTTATCATCGCAGCCGTTGATGACTGGTACTCTTGAAGCTTTCATCATAGTCTGCAAATCGGCGTTATGAAGAAGCCGAGCCATGATACCGTCCACGTTACGCGATAAATAGTTTATCTCATCACTCAAATCTGACAGCGCAAAATTGGTGGTTCTCCAGTCAATGTACAATGCGTGTCCGCCAAGCTGCGTCATCGCTACCTCAAACGAGACACGTGTGCGAGTACTGGTCTTCTGGAAGATCAATGCTAGAGATTTGCGTTTGAGCGTATCTGAATATTTTTCGGGATCGTGCTTGATTTCTATACCCTCAGTGACTAAATCGTTGAGCTCTTTACTGGATAATTCCTTGAAATTCATCAGGTGCATTAATTTGAGCCTCTATACTGAAGGGTGAACTTGCTTAGCAATTAAGCTTTACGGGAAACCTTTTTCTGCAAAACACATTACCATACACTGGATTAGCATGATTTTGCTTGTCGCATCAAACAAAGACCCCGCAGCAATAAACATCGCAACGCAGGTCCAAAAAATCTGCCCATTTACAAAAACCACTCAAACTTATCAAGGGAACTCTATATGTACGGCTACAATTAACGGTACGCAAGTTACCCACATAACCCTTAGAGAAGAAGCTGTCTACGCACAATACTTAACCAAAGACTTCCCCGAGGCAAAGCTGATCGTATTTATTTCACGACACAGCAGTCAAAGTGGAACCCCTACCTTGAGCGTGCATACGCCTGGAAACTTTGCGCAAGCAGACCTTGGAGGATTGCCCCGCGTAGTCTCTGTATCTCCGGCTAAAGCCATGCAAATTGCACTGCAAACCATGCACCGAATGGCGCAAAAAATGCAACTCAATTACCACGTTTCCTATGAATGTACCCATCATGGGCCTTCTCTAGAGGTGCCAACTATGTTCGTAGAACTAGGCAGTAGCGCAGTGCAATGGAGCGATCAGAAAGCCGCAATAGTTGTTGCCCAGGCAGCACTTGATGCCATCGCAAACTTTGACGACACAAATCAAAAGGCGACATTAGGCATAGGCGGAACGCATTATAATCAAAAATTTACTAATATGGCACTAAATCACGAAGCCATCTTCGGTCATATGATACCAAAGTATGCTATCCAACATATAGATACTGAGCTTTTAAGGCAGTGCATAGAGCGAACACATGAAAAAGTTGACACTGCAATCTTGGATTGGAAAGGCATTAAAAGCGAAGACAAACCTAAACTATTGTCAGCACTGCAGGAAATCGGGCTTCAAATCCAGAAAAAATAGCTATGAAGCAGGGTTTGATTTTACAGAAATATTTCTCGATATACATCTGCAATGTGGAGGCTGAAAAGCAACACAACCCCAAAACGTTGACGCTAAAACACAGCAACTTTTGATAAGTTATATTGCAAGCAAGTAACCTACAGCCAACCTCAACACAAAAAAGCATCCACAACTCAAAGAACAGAATAATATTATTCTAAAAGTAGCATATTCTAATGGCTCTATAAAGAAAAGCATTTTTAGCAACAGTGGAAGCATTCTAAACTAGGTAAGAACCTTGCTCACGCAAGATTTCTATTTAAAATAGTTACAGCAAAACTTAACTGCTAAAAACAGCAAAGATTACAGTAACATTTATTATGCCTAAGTGAAATCTTGAGTGTGCGGTCAATATGGGATTAAGATCTTGGTTAACTCAAGCAGCAAGAACTCTAAAGCTTGCATCCAAACCTGATAGAGAAGAGCTGTGGCTATCCATAAAAATCAGCGCCTTAGGCATTGCAGTAGTAGGCTTAATCGGTTTTGTAATAAAACTAATTGCCGCAGCATTAGCATGATAAAAGGTCGATTTCATGGAGAAAAAAGAGGAGCAGTACCAAACAAAAATTTTTGCCGTAAAAACCACAACTGGACAAGAACGTAACGTAGCTAGGCTCCTTGCCTCCAAAATTGAAATGACCAAACTTCCTATAAAATCAATATTAGTTCCAGACACATTGAAAGGTTATGTATTCATAGAAGCTGATGGTCCCCACCTTGTAGAAGAAGCCATTGCTGGCGTGCGACATGTACGGTCCAGAGTTCCTGGCTTGGTAAACTTTAATGAAATTGAACGCTACATAGTCCGCAAACCAGTCATTGAAGACCTAGGTGAAGATGATGTAGTTGAAGTCACAGGTGGACCATTCAAAGGCATGCGGGCAAAGATTACCCGTATAGATAAATCTAAAGGTGAAGTAACACTCGAACTGTTGGAAGCAACATTCACTTTGCCCATCACAGTTCACTCAGATTACGTGAAGTTAATAGAAAAAGGAAAACGAAGTGAAGAATAATGGTTGAAATGAAAAATGTCGACTTGATCGTGGCTGGTGGAGAAGCAACAGCCGGACCACCGCTAGGTCCAGCTCTTGGTCCATTAGGCATTAATATCATGGCAGTCGTAAACAAAATCAATGAACTTACAAAAGACTACGCTGGCATGAAAGTGCCAGTAAAAATCTCTGTTAACCCAGAAGATAAAACGTTTGATGTTACTGTCGGCACCCCAACAGCATCAGCGTTACTAGTTGCCGAACTAAAAGTAGAGAAAGGTTCAGGTACACCAAACTCAGCAAAAATCGGCGACCTCACGATAGACCAAGTCATACGCATAGCTAAAATCAAGCGACCTGAAATGCTAGCATCTTCACTAAAAGCTGCAACAAAAGAAATCATGGGCACATGCGTTAGCGTGGGTGCAACTATCGAAGGCAAAGATCCCCGTGAAGTCCAAAAGGAAATTGACAACGGAACGTACGACGATATATTGAAGAAGAACGAAGCGTAAGCGAATATATTTATAATCCCAAACTAATCCACTTTGATACGAGGCTTCAAAATGCCCTTAGACAATAAAACTCTATTAGATGCAGTGAAAGAAGCAAAAGAGAAATCTGGGCAGAAGAAATTCAACCAGACTGTCGACATCATAATGAACATTAAAGAAATTGACATGAAAGCTCCCGAAGGTAAGATTCAGGAAATTGTGGAGCTTCCTCACGCCACAGCGAAGCCAAACAAAATTTGTGCCGTAGCTTCGGGCGAGGTCGCACTTAAGGCACGCAGAGCGAACGCGGATATCGTTATTGAGCGTGCTGACCTTGACGGATTGGCAGGTAAAAAGAAAGATTTACGTAAGATTGCAAATGATTATGATGTGTTCATATCTGAAGCCTCTCTGATGCCCCTTGTAGGTAGAACCTTAGGTCCTGTTCTAGGTCCTAGAGGCAAGATGCCTATTCCTGTTCCTGCTAATGCTGATATTTCTGCCTTAATTGAGAAACATCGCAAGACAGTCGTTGTAAGAATGCGCAACCAGCCGATCATTCAATGTCCAATTGGTACTGTAAACCAACCTGATGAAGAACTAGTCGATAACATCCAAGCTGTCCTGCGTGTCCTCGAAGGCAAACTTAAGCGTGGACTCAAGAACATTGATGAAGTCTTCATAAAGGCTTCCATGGGGACTCCCGTGAAAATTAAACCGTAACAAGAGGTAAAAGAGATGCCATCACAATTAATACTTCAAGAAAAATCCAATGAAGTTAAAGAAATTGAGAAGTGGCTTGTAGACTACAAGTCCATAGGTGTTGCCAGCTTACAAAAGGTTCGAGCCAGCCAGCTTCAAGAGCTCAAGAAATCTCTAGCTGGTCAAGTTTACATGCGTGTCATGAAAAACACACTCACGAAGCTTGCTATAGAGAACCTCAACAAAGAAGAGTTAAAAAAGCTTGAGCCACTTCTTGAAGGATCAAACATTTTACTGTTCACCAACCTGAACCCCTTCAAACTTGCACTTCTCTTGGAGAAAGGTAAAGTCAAAACCATCGCCAAAGCAGGCGATATCGCAGCTTTTGACGTAGTCGTTCCACAAGGCAACACCGGTCAACCTCCTGGTCCATTCATCAGCCAACTCAACGCCGCCGGCCTGCCAACTAGAATCGAGTCAGGTAGTGTTTGGGTCGCCAAAGATACCCTTGTTGTACGCAAAGGTGAACCAATTAACGACCGTGTCGCAGGTGTATTATCAAAGTTGGGCATTAAAGCTGTTGAGCTAGGTATTTCCATGCGTGCCGTTTATGACGAAGGTATCCTAGTTATGGAAGACCAGCTAAAGATTGACATTGACGCGACGCGCAAGAGTCTCCAGCAAAATCAAGCTGAAGCATTCGCATTAGCCCTAGGCATCGCATACCCAACAACTGAAACAATTGGTCCGCTTTTGCAAGTTGCTCACCAGAAAGCAGTCGCACTATCTGTAGGCGCAGCAATTCCAACCAAAGAAACAATAGGCGATTTGATTCGGAAAGCAAACGCTGAAATGAACAGCCTCAATAGCGCCATCGAAAAAGCAAAACCCAAAGCTTAACTAATTCATCGAGAGAGCAACCGCTCTCACAACCTTTTTGTTTAATTACTTGTTTCATTTTTGCCTATGTTAAGAGCTTTTTGGCTCGCGATATTTGGCATGTTGCAGTAGTCTCTTTAAAAGTACAACTGTTCAAAAGATGCGTGGTGCTAAAAAAAGGTTGATTGACTTATTTTTTTTCTTCTATACAATGTTCTCTTTTTGCAAGTTCTAAGCAGGAGGTAGGCAATATATAATCCAAAATGTTTACATTTGGTGGCTGTACGGAAGATTTAATGGTTTTAACCTAATTAATTAGTTTACTGAGACTATTGAGGAATTCTGCTTGAAGTACGATGCTCAATTAATTGAGACTATTCCACGTGCTACCGACATAGTGAGTTTTCGTTTCAATCGGCCTTCTGAGTTGACCTACGAACCAGGTCAATATATGCTTGCCACATTAACCGTGGACGGCAAAGACCAGATGCATCCTTTCAGTTTTTCGAGTAGCCCAACTGAGGAGGGCTTCATAGAGTTCACCAAGAAACTCACTGACAGCAACTATTCCAAAGCGCTAAGAGCGCTCAAAACGGGTGATTTTGTAAAGATTGACGCCCCCTATGGTAAGTTTACCTTCACAGGACAATACCCTAAAATCTGTATGCTTGCAGGTGGCATAGGTATTACGCCCTTTTGGAGCATATGCAAATATTGTACCGATAAAAAAGTTGACGCCAGCATTGTTCTGCTTTACGGTTCCAGAAGCGAAAATGATATTGCATTCTACAGTGAGCTAAACAATTTGCAGGATATAAATCCTCATATACATGTGTTTTATGTACTCACAATGCCTAGCAGCAGCTGGAAAGGTTTAACTGGTGTGATTAATGCTGACCTGATAAAGAAGCAAATTGTTGACTATAGCGAGCGAATGTTTTATGCATGTGGCCCTCCAGGAATGGTTGAAGCTATGAAGCAGGTAATTAGTGATTTAAGGTTGCCTAGTACGCAGCTAAAACTTGAAGTCCTAAGCGGGCACACTTAACAGGTTTCCTAATTTCTTTAAATAACCTGTTTTTGTTAGTTTATTTTAACTATTCTTATTTGGAGTAAATTTGGGGAATATTTAATAATGTAGAAAGCATCCATCTTGGGAAGTGACCTTGGGGAAATATTGAATGAAAACCCTGCATCGCCTCCTCATAGGCGCATTATTCGCAAAACAATGGCGCCCGGAGAGATAAAATATCGGTATATAGGCTGAATGGGTGCTGACGGTTACACTTTCTAACCGTAAGATTTTCTTTCTCTCTCTCCGAAAATCTTTCTCCGCCAGCACTCCAGCATACTATCCCTAACCTTCGCTTAGTATTTCTTTTCAGGAATAAAGAAAAACTATTCCAAGCTTATTTGCTATTGTTATAAGGGGTACTGGGGCAATCAAGGTTTTCCTCAGCAGGCTATACTAAGGTGCCTTGATGTCCCATTTCTTGGTTATATTTTTTAGGGATAGAACCTACGTGGAGTTCTTGGAAATGGTATGGCATCGATTACATTTTCTAGGTCTAGCATCCAAGTTAGTAACCGTTCTACTCCCATGCCAAATCCAGAGTGCGGAACTGTGCCATAGCGCCTAAGATCCAAGTACCATTCATAATCCTCGGGTTTTAGGCCTTGCTCTTGCATACGTTTAACTAGTAGATCTTTGTCTTCTTCGCGTTGTCCACCTGTGGAGATTTCGCCGATTTTAGGTACCATCATATCAACAGACAGTGCGACTTCAGGGCGGTCACGGTACGTTTTACAGTAGAATGCCTTAATCGCTGCTGGGTAATCGTATACGAAGAATGGCTTGCCGAATTCGTCTGCTAGAGCTTTTTCATCTTCGTATCCTAGGTCATCGCCCCATTTTAGCGCTGGGTTCTTTGCTTTGAGACGTTCTATAGCTTGTTCGTAGGTTATCCTTGGGAACGGTATTGTGACTTGTGAGAGTTTGCTTATATCTGCGCCGATTTCAGCAAATTCTTTTTGGCAATTTTCATAGACGCGTTTGCATATATGTGTCATTAAACCTTCTTCAAAGCGCATGAGGTCTTCCATAGTTGCAAATGGCCATTCGCCCTCCATATGCCAGTATTCGGTAAGGTGCCGAATAGTTCTGCTTTTCTCTGCCCTGAATGAGGGCGCAATACAATAAACTTTTTCGAGTCCATAAATCATAATTTCTAAATACAGTTGACTGCTTTGTGTTAAGAAAAGTGTATTATCAAAATATTTAACTGGGAAGAGTGTGCTTCCGCCCTCAACTGCGGCGCCAATAAACATTGGGGGAGAAACTTCGGTGAAGGTTTCCTTCTCAAAATACTCGCGTGCGTATTGTAAGGTTTTGGCGCGAATTTTCATGA
>CAYRSV010000002.1:0-150615 GCA_964427115.1 uncultured Candidatus Bathyarchaeia archaeon
TAATAAAACCTTCGATTTAGCCCTAAAACACTAATTGAAACTAAGGTCTATTATTGATATCCACTGTTTTCTTTGGAACAGCAAGCGTTTCAGGAGCCGATTCGAATGGTTATGTTTTTTCCTTTATGTGGGGAAGCGGGGGCTCAAATACTGGCCAGTTCAATTCACCGATGGGTATAGCAATTGATGCTGACGGGAACATATATGTTACCGATAGTGTAGATCGGGTTCAAAAGTTTGATTCGGGTGGCAATTTCCTAAAAGCATGGGGCGAATACGGTACAGGCAATGGTCAATTCAGTAATCCTACCGGAATAGCTGTTGACAGCAACCGCAATGTATATGTTGCTGATACAGAGAACAACCGGATCCAAAAATTCGACTCCGAAGGTTCATTACTTAAAGCATGGGGAAGCTATGGCTCGGATTATCGACAATTTAGCCGCCCTGAAGGTATAGCTGTTGATAGTGCGGGCAATGTATATGTTGCTGACACTTACAATTATCGGGTTCAAAAGTTTACTTCTGAGGGTGATTTTCTTACCTCATGGGGCACTCAAGGTGAAGGGTCCGGTCAGTTCAGTGCTATATGTGGGTTGGCTGTTGATAGTGCGGGCAACGTATATGTTGCAGATACAAGCAATTATCGGGTTCAAAAGTTTACTTCTGAGGGTGATTTTCTTACCTCATGGGGTTTTCAAGGTTTTGATGAAGGGCAATTCTCAATTTTAGAAGGCATAGCAGTGGATAAAAATGGCAATGTCTATGTGAGCGAATTCTTTGACCATATCCAAAAGTTCACTCCAGATGGTACCTTCATTACCCGATGGGGTAATCATGGCACAGGCGAAGGTCAATTTAGCACTCCATACGGTATGACCGTTACAAATGATGGCAGTATCTACGTTGTAGATAAAGGCAATAATCGAATACAGGTATTCACTCCCATCGGTTCTCCTCCAATAAATCCACCAACATCTACTGTCCCCACTAGTATGGTCAGTCCAACACAAAAAATAACTCCAACCACAATGCTAAGCCCAACGGATAATACAGCAAACCCCACCTCCACTCTCACAATTACATCTAGTTCACAACCACAAGACCCGGATTACACATTACTGACGATTCTTGTTCCTATAATCGTAGCCCTCATAGGCCTAGCAGGATCAGTACTAATTCACTGGCTAAACCACAGACCCAAAAAACCCACACCGGTAATGGACTACTAAAACTAACCAAACCAAAGCAAAAACAATAAACCTTAACCATCTCACCTCAAGTTTTATTGAGACACAACCAGAAATACTCAAGCACAGTCTTAACAACTCCATAAACAGCCAACACACATCCCAGAACATGCCATCTTTAAGGGCACCATCCGACTTAGGGTCCGGTTACTCCAGCACACCCAATTCTACCAGAAAATTAGCTCACAAAATTATGATAAACCTGCATGAACAATATTTTCCAGATTAATGTTCATGCATCTTCTTGTTTATTAGTGGTGCGAAAATGTTTGGTGGCCATGCCATGAATGGTGCGAATGGGTATATGTCTGCTTGTTCGATTCCTTGGATTTTATGTAGCGCCTTGTTGAGGTTAAATAGGCTTTCATAGTCTTCTAGGGCAATTAGCGCCTTTAGATCATAAGTTCCCATTAGCCTGACGGTGTATATTACGTTAGGCATTTGAAGCAGTTGGGTCTGTATTTGTGGCATTTTGCTTAAGTTGGCAGCTTTTATGAATATGTGTGCCATTGCTTTGTATCCTAACTTGTTTAGGTCAACTGATATTGTTGAGAGCGTTAGGACTTTTCCTTTGAGCCTTTTGTATTTTTGTATCACGTTTTTAGTTGAAATGCCTAGGTGTTCTGCAATGTTTTTAAAAGGTGTTCGCGAGTTATTTGCTAATGTTTCTATGATGTATCTGTCTTTTTCGTCTAAGTATATTTCTTTAGTAGCTTCCTCTGTATGTGATGAAACTATGGTTGGGCTTTCTTTTTGTAGAAGCGGTTTGATCATTAGGTTTTCTGGGTGGTCTATGTTTGCTGTTTCGAGCCAGATTTGGGCATCGATGCGTTTGATTTTTGGATTAACCGATATTAGTTCTAGTATTTTTGATAATTTTTCTACATTAGGTAGCACAATTATTGCTGCCAGGTTATATTTTCCATAGCTGCTAGTGTAAAATGAAGGCATATATGGTTTAGATTTAAGAAATTCTGCAACTTCTTCTTCATCCTCAAATGCCGTCATTACGCCTATGTCTGCGACACAATTGTAGCCTAAGCTTCGGGGGTTTATTTGCATAATTTCACTTTTAATGATGCCCTCTTGCTTTAGTTTAGCATAGCGCGCTCTCACAGCACCTATTGTGATTTGGCACTGTTTTGCTATTTCAGTAAAACTCGTGCGTGAATCAGTTAATAGTATCTTTAAGATTTTTGCGTCTTTTTCATCGATTTTTTCTGAGCCCGTCACTTTGATGCCTTTTGCTCTAATAATTCGCTACAAAGTTAAATTTCTTGTCATAATCTCTAATGGGATTTTATTGCAAAAAATAAGTAATATTGCTATATATTTTTACCCTGTGCAGTCTAAATTGGAAAAATTTTATATTCAGATTGATCTGAAGGGGGTTATTAAAAAGTGGAGTAGAAAATTAAATGTCAAAAAATAGATTTTGCAATAAGGGTAGCGCTGTTGCTATCGTATTGTTGCTTATGCTTTCTTTATCTATATTCGCTTTTCCAATTGTAACCGCACACACACCAGCTTGGAATGTCCCGCTGTATGCTTACATACATGCCGCGCCAAATCCCATTGGAGTTAACCAACAAACCGTTCTTGTGTTCTGGTTTGATAAACCTCCACCATCCGCAGCAGGCAGTGGCGGTGACCGTTGGACCGATATTATGATCGAAGTCACAAAACCCGATGGCTCAAAGGAAAACCTGGGTCCCTTTATGTCCGACTCTGTAGGAGGAGCTTACGCCTTATATACGCCCTCACAAACAGGCACCTATAGCTTTAGCCTAACTTTTGATGGCCAGACGGCAAGTCTCTATCACCCAGATACAGGCATACCTGGCGCCCAAAGCGATTTCATCAACGACACATACTATATGGCAAACACGGCTTCAGTTAGCCTAGTTGTACAACAAGATCCGATCCCTACTACAACTCAATATCCATTGCCAACTGAGTACTGGACACGACCTATTGAAGCCCAGAACACCGATTGGGCTTCCATTGCCTCAAACTGGCTAGGCGCACCATTCGGCTATCCCTATAATAAATTCCAACCCGCAGGCACTGCGCCAAATAGCGCTCACATTATGTGGTCAAAAGTGCTACAATTCGACGGTGTCGTTGGAGGACCTAATGTAGGAATCGAAGGCATGACTTACTATAGTGGCTTAGCATACGAATGCAAACTTGGAGCTCCAATCATAATGCAGGGAAGAGTATACTTTAACATACCTCTCAGTAACAATCCAACCGGAAACGGCTATGCCTGCGTTGATTTGCAGACTGGTGAGCAGTACTGGTGGGTAAATCAGAGTTTTGGTTCTGAACCGATGTCTCCACCTTTTGGGCAACTCTATGACTACGAATCTATGAATCAGCACGGTGTAATCCCGAACGGCTACATATGGCGAGTAGAATCAACCTCGATGACTACTAGCAGCTGGATAGCCTACGATGGACTTAGCGGATCAAAGCTCTTTACTTTAACCAATGTGCCTTCAGGATTTGACTCAGTCGGCTATAATGGCGAAAGGCTAAGATATGTCCTTAATGCAGCAGGCGGTTGGCTAGCTCTTTGGAATAACACCGCAGCAAAAGGTTTGCTAGGCAGTAATGGTACAGATTCAGCAGGTTTCCAATGGCGCCCCATAGGCAAAACCATTGACGCAAGCGATGCTTATTCATGGAATGTAACCTTACCCTCATCGCTAGGCCCAGGTGCAGCAGTAGTTGACGTAATCCCTGACGATATAATGCTAGGTCGAAGCAGCACTTTTGCAGGAATCACATCATATGGCACTCCTGATCCTTACACTCTTTGGGCAATAAGCCTAAAACCAGAATCTAGAGGCCAATTAGTATGGATACAGTCCTATCCAGCTCCAGCAAATAACCAAACCCGAGTCTTAGGTAAGCTTGACCCCACTACACGAATATTCACCATGTATGACAAGGAAAATATTCAATGGACCGGCTATAGCGTTGACACTGGCGACTATGTATGGGGTCCAACAGAACCTGAATCCGCATTTAACTACTACGCTACCACCGCGGGCGTTATGAGTTCAGGGACCTCTCAAGTAGCATACGGCAAATTGTACTCAACCGGATTCTCTGGCACACTTTACTGTTATGATATGAAAACTGGCGCATTGCTATGGAGTCAGAGTACCCCAAGTGGCTTTGAAACCCCCTACGGAGGTTACTCTTCTCTAATAGGTGCAATCGCAGACAACAAAGTCTACACCTATTACATAGATCATTCACCAAATGCGCCCCCAGTTAAAGGCGTAAAAATTCACTGCTATGACGCTACAACAGGAGACGAACTATGGAACTTGATGAGCTGGGGTGCTGACCGCTCAATGGCTATTGCAGACGGCTACCTGGTATACTTCAACTTGTATGATGGAAAACTGTACTCAATCGGCAAAGGTCCAAGCGCAACAACCGTAACAGCCCCTGAACTTGTAGTTGCTAAAGGATCTCCAGTTCTCATAAAAGGCACTGTCACTGACCAAGCCATGGCTGCCAAAGAGTTGGTGGAAGATGGAAAATACACCATGGTCCCAGCTATATCTGACGCAGATCAAAGCGCTTGGATGCAATACCTCTACATGCAAAAACCAAAACCAACCAGCGCAACAGGAGTTCAAGTCAAATTAACCGCTGAAGACTCTAATGGCAATAAACAGAACATAGGATCCGTTACAAGCGATATTGACGGCGGATACGCATTTGCATGGACACCCACCTCAGAAGGTCTCTACAAAATCACTGCCACATTTGAAGGCACAAACTCCTACTATGGCTCCTCAGCTTCCACCTACTGCATAATTGGCTCCTCAGCAGCTAACCCCGCAGTCACAAACACCCCAACAGCAGCAGTTCAACCACAATCAGAACCCCAAACAGAAACATTACTCATAGCAGGCATAGCAGCCATACTGATCGTGATAATTGCCGCAATAGCAATACTACTAAAAAAGCGAGCCTAGAAAATTAAAACCAAAATCCCACCCCCTTTTTTGGGAAACTTAAACAGGTTAAAAACATGGGCTGAAAGGGCTTTGGCGGTTAAACTCTCCATGGTGGCAGAATCAAAAGGGTTAACATATCTTTCTCTCCTAATGGTTGCCAAAGCCCCAGCAAACCACTTTTTAAGCGCGCTGCGCTGTCCGGTAATTCAAAAATCAGGTAATTAGCTAATTTATTTTGCCAAACATATGAGGATATTGAGCTCAAAAACATAGACCTAGCAGAAAAATGTTAAGCCAATTGATTTAATAGCAAACCAGCGTACTCACTTTCATTAGAAACCACAGCCGGTAATGCTAATTATTTAAAAAAGAGAAAAGGATGTTTGTTTGATTGCTATTTATCTGTGTCGTTTTAGGAAGAACGCTGTTACTAGTACTGCAGCAATTATGATGGCTGCTGCTATTCCGATGTAGAGTGCTGTGTAGTTATTGCTAGTTGGTGGTGATACTACGTCAGGTGTTGGTGCTGGTGTATTGGTGGTAACTGGTGCTACTGCAGTAGGTCCAACGGCAATGGCTGTTTCATCAGTTGAAGCATAGTAAGCCTTTGTGCCGTCGAAGGCTGCTGTTATAGTATAAATGCCTGTAGTTGGTGGATTCCACTGGATAGCATAATGTCCGCTGATGTCGGTTGTCACTGTCTCGGTTGCAACTATTTTGTGGTTTTGGTCTGAGATGTATATGGTTACTGGGACTCCAGTTGCGTTGGTTGGCATAGGCTTTTGCATGTAAAGATATTCCATCCATGCGCCCATGTCGGCATCAGATGCGGCTGGAACAATGCTCATTTGTCCAGTTTGTACTAATTGCTTGGCTCCTGAAGATTGATCGGTGACTGTGCCCTGTATGGTTACGGTGTTGCCTACTCCTGGAGTAGCTGTGATTGTGGTCGCGCTTGGACCTTTGCCAATGGCGTATAGCTGCATGTCATAGCAGTTTAGGTAAACTAAGATACCATCTGCTACAGCCATGCCGTTATTGGTGCCTACGCCAGTATATCCGTATAGTGACCACAGTTCTTTTCCATTGTATGCATCAACACAACGTATCTTTGCATTCTTCCAGTAAGGCGAATTTGGCGAATGTTCGCTGCTGAACACATAGATTTTCCCATCCGCAATTGCACCTGTACCTATTGGATAATTACCATAAGGTGTTGCAAGACCACTGTTGGTACTGTTGCCTATACCGCCGTTGCCATAGGTCCATTCAACTTTCCCAGATGTTAAATTATAGCAGTAGAGTACTCCACCGTAACCTGCCGAGTAAAAATTACTATACGCTATAGTTTTAGATGAAAGCTGCCCACCTGTAGAGAAGTAAAAGCCCAATGCCTCCTTTTCGGGAGGTGTCGGTCCCCATATTAAATCCCCCGTATCCATACTATAGCCCCAGTTCTGCAAAGTTTCATCATCATGCATTATGAATGTGCGCGTTTGTGGGTCAACCAAAGGCCAGCCAGGGTCTGCATAAATAGTCCTAGTAATGTTATTTGCTGGCGCTGTGTAATTCTTAATCCAAAGCAACTGACCTCTAGATTCCGGCTTAAGGCTAATTGCCCAAAATGTATAAGGATTCTGCGTTCCTCCATATACTGCGTTGGTTGGGAAAGTGCTGCTGCAACCAAAAAGCAAGTCATCTGTAATGGCTTTGATGATAGTTGGAGCTGATAGTCCTGCTAAGGTGGGTATAGTTACATTCCACATATAAGCTGTGGATGCATTGACGTTTTTACCGTTAGGTCTCCATTGGAAAGCACTGCTGCCTGTTCCTAAAGCCCCTGCTAATGTTGGTGCGGCGGTGTTATTCCAAAGGGCTAGCCAGCGTCCTGTATAGTTCATCTGGTAGATCAAAATTTCCCCATTTGGGCCATAGACCTGCGTTCCAGACGGTACATTGGTTTCGTTAAATAGCCATTTGGAGGTAAAGGGGTCATAAGCCATCCATACAGTACCGCCATTTCGCGGATCATTAACAGAACGCCATAAGTATCCGTTAGGGATTATGCCATGTTGGTTCATTGACTCATAGTCATAAAGTTGTCCAAACGTTATTCCAGTAAGGTCTGTCTGGCTCCAAATAGTCTCGCCAGTCCGCAAATCTAAGCATACATAGCCGCCACCTCTATTATCATTGGCTAATGGTTGCTCGTAGAAGAGCCGACCGTTAATAATTATTGGTGTTTGGAACTTTGCTTCATAATTAAGCCCTGAATAATACGTCATCCCATCACTGGTTGCATAGGTTCCTCCAGCTACTCCTCCAAACTCATAGGGCCTAGTCCAAAGTATGTGCGGAGAATCAGGTGCAATACCGTTAGGTTGAACTCTAAAAACAATTTGAGGACTGCTTAGCCAGTTTGATGCTATACTGCCCCAATTAGTGTTTTGTCCTTCAATTGGGCGAGCCCAATACCCGCTGGGAAGAGCAAACTCTGCAGGTTGTTGTATTGGATCTTGTTGCACTATAAGCGTTGTTGATGCACTGCTGGCTTGATAGGTGTCATTAACGTATGGGCTGTCGCTGCCGGGTATCCCCGTAGGACCTGTTAGTGAGAGTGTTTGCCCTGGAAACTTTACTGTAAAGCTGTATTCGCCTGTTTGGTCGGGCTTATAGAGCGTATAGCCGGTGCCGACGTCGTCAGATGTGAATGGTCCAAGAGTCTGTTTTGTCGAATCAGGCTTGGTAACTTCTACGGTGATGTCACGCCATCGGTCGCCTCCGCTGCCGGCGGCTGTTGGCGGGGGTTGATTAAGCCAATAAAGTACTGTCACTTGCTGGTTAACGCCTACAGGGTTAGGTGCCGTAGTAATGTAAGCAAAGGTTGGAATGCTCCATGGAGGTGAATGGGCTTCAGCTGTTGGTATAAACATTACAAACATGGGGATAGCTAATATCAGAATCAACACGATTGCTGATGCTACGTGTCCCTGATTAAGCCTATTTGTAGCTGCATATCTAAATTGAGTTAAAATTTTTATTTTTTTATTTTTCATAATTTTCTCCTTTTTTAAATTTAGTAACGTCGCAACGGCTACTTTGTATGCACTTGATATTTATGGTATTGTAGCTCGGACACCGACCTAAAAATAACAGCATATCACAGCAGGTGCACCTACAAGCAAAAATCCTAAGCCACTCAAAGCCACCACCATTTACCAAGTTAACTTGCTATAATAGCTCTCTTGCACGTCAATATAATAACCAAGACCGACCTAAGCTGCATCCCCTCGTTATATATGTGACTAGCGCTACATTCTAGCACATATCATCAAATGCTACTTGAGTAGCTATGGACCATATTGCAATCTTTGCAGGCTATCACGTTCTATTCTGAGTTAGGCTTATGGATAAGCTTTGTAGAGCTCCTATTTGCTGGCAAAAAATTGGGTTAGATATTCGCCTGTTACTCAAATAAACTTGAAGAATTTTCAATTTTCAGTTTTCCATTCTTGTTTTGATGTTTTTGTATCTTTGTCGGTGAAGTGTATGTAGCAGCCTTTTATGCCTCTTGTAATAGGTCTTGGTAGATGTTTTTAATTGAGGTGGGCGTTTTTCTTTGTAGCGTTTAGTGATCGTTTGTTATGGGCTATATTTTTGCTGTTTTATATTACTAAAATGCTTATGTATGTTTTTAGTTTTATGAACTCAATTAAATCGTGCTGGAGTTGAAAATCTCAATTTTGGTGGGTTGCTGACAAGGCTTTTATTATAGTAAATTTACTATAATATTATAGTTAATTTACTATAATTGCTGCGTTAAGGTAAGATCGTCATGGATGCACCTACATTGCGAATCCTAACTACAATATCTTCCAGTATAGGTGAGCCTTTATCAATTAACCAGCTTACCCAGCAAATTAAAGACACTTATGGCACCGCATACTACGCAAACACCTACCAAAAGCTCCAAGAACTAAAAAAAGAAAACGTGCTCCATATTGAAACCATAGGCAAATCTTCTAACATCAAATTAAACTTCCAAAACTACTTGCTAATCGATGTTTTAGCCGAGATGGAAATAGAGAAAAAACTGACTTTCCTGAAAAAAAGAACTGACCTTCTACCGCTTATAGCTGACATTGATGCTTTAACCGATACGTATGCAATAAAGTCAATTAACGCCATAGACCCAGCAAAAAACATCAAACTCAACAAACTTGACTTACTTTTCCTACTCAAAGAAGCCCCCAAAAACCACACCTATGCACGCGAACTTTACAAACATCTTATAGCCCTCCAAAACAAACATAACCTGAAAATCAACAGCCTAATCCTAGGCGAAAGTGATTTCCAGAATCAGATTGCATCAGATGAAATTAACCCCGCAAGAGAAGCCCTTAGCCAAAAAATTATCCTTTCCAACCCCCAAGCATTCTGGAACACAATAAAAGCCGTCGCTGAAAAAACTGAACTAAAAGCCATCAAAGCACAAACAAAACCCGCAGCCATCACCGAGGCGGACCTAGCTTACAACCTTAACAGGTTCGGATACAAAGAATTCGGACTTACCATCACACAAGGAAAAAAGTTCAGCATCGAATACATCATAACATCACTGCTCCTTCAGGAAGACGCAAGACAAATAGAAGCTGTGCCGACAATTCTGGCAAAAAACCAATACAGTGCCAATACACTTGCCTTCTTAAGCCAAAAATTTAGCACTGCAGAAAAACTCTTAGGCCTGCTAATTTCTCTACAAGAAATCAAACCAACACCCCAAACCCAAGACACCATAGATTTACTAAAAGCATTTAATGCCGAACCGCTGCCTGCTGACACAAAAAGCATTCAGCAAAAAATGAGGCTCTACAATGCCCTGTGATAAAACAGCCTTGCTCGAATTCCTAAAAGTCATCAATGAGGATATTGCAAAGAAAATTACGCTTGTAGCTGTGGGCGGAACAGCGATGACCCTGCTAGACCTAAAGCCTTCAACCATGGACATTGACTTCACAATTCCCAGCAGCGATTCGCATGAATTCGAACGCGCTCTAAAAAACAATCCCTCTGGCTACAAAATAGGCCGATGGACAGACGGCTGCGTCTTCTGCCAAACACTGCCCAGAGATTACATAGAACAAAGCATCCCAATACACCAATTCAGCAATATACTCCTAAAAGCCCTGCATCCTGTAGACATAATTGTTACAAAAACAGGCAGACTAAACCAAAGAGACATTCAAGACATACAAACCTGCATAGAAAAATGCAAAATTACTAGTGACCAAATAAAATCAAGAGCACTACAAGTAAGCCCAACATACATCTCCAAAGAAGAAGACTACCTCTACCACCTAAACTGGATAATAGAAAAATTCTTCAAAAAACAAAACTGAGCCACAATCCGCCAATAACCTGATCTTTATGAAGGATTATTCGTCAGCAAAAAACCACGTTTCACATGCGAAAACACCCCTATAAGGCACTACTGCTAGAAACGACTCAGACGACATCTCTACGGTACCATATGCGGCTAGCGCTATGGTCCAAAAGACATCATCGCGAGCGCCGTTTGGATGGTTGTAGCCTATTTGGTCATCTATGCGCAGGTCATGGCGTTCGGCTTTCAGTTTAATGTATGCTAAATGATGTTCTTTAGTTTTGGTATTAATTTTACAACTACAATGCTTGGTAAGAGTTGATGTATGCTTGTTGGTCAATAGTGGCGGTGGCTATGCGTTTATACTTACGGGGCGTAAGTACTTACGGGACGTAAGTTCAGTATGTCGTTGTTCAATTTAAACGCTAAAGAATCGCTATAGTTTGAAAGTATTTACTTTTATGTACTTTAACACATTGTGCTGTGTACTTTGAGCCGCGCGTGCCTTTTATTATTACACCTATTTCATATAATTGAAATACTTATATAGTAATTCAAATTTATGAAATATTGTGCGAAGGAAAATATCTGATTACGCATTCAGCAAACAAGAAATAAAGATACTGCGAATAGTTGCAAGCGGAAGCCATTCTCTATCTAAAATTAGGATGCATGTTGCAATTAAACCGAACCTACTTTCACACTACCTAAAAAAGCTTCAAAACAAAGGCATCTTAGAAATTTGCACGCAAAACTTTCCTTCTGGTAATGGGGTAAGTGGATATAGAAAAAGTGCTTATTTTCAGGATTCAAATCATGCTTTGGTTCTAAAGGACTTATTGACAAAAGAAGAACACGTAAAGTGGGAAAATATCCTATCTGGCATAGGTATCGAGATACTATTTCAAATACTAAACAATGAAGCGGCGCCTTTTGAAAACATCTCTTCTGCCTCAGCTTGGAGATACAAAAGAAACCTAACAGCAACAGGCATATTGGAATATGAAGGAGAAAACTTGCACTTCAATCCCAGATTTTCGTTGTTAGCCTCTTTCTTAGAAGAATATCAGCGATTTATAATCAGGCGGCTTGTTGGATCTATCTCTGAGCTGGCAATAATACTTTGGCAAAAAGACTTCGAGTGCCTTATTCAGGTGCCAAAAACAGTTCAAGTTAACCAAGCAGGTTTTATGATAACAGCAACTTCCTGCTTTGCAGATTATGGCATATCGCTCTTATCTGATTATAATACTTACTTTTACTCTAATAGAAAAAAGCAGCTTCAGATAGAAGATATAATACTGCATACATTGCTAATTGATAAAAACAGTACCAGATACATAACCTACTGCCTTCTTTTGTTAGAAAAAAACTATAAAGTAATCAACCAAGAATACCTCATCAAGCAAGCAACGAGACTAGGGCTTATAGAGCAAATTAATACAATGCTTCAATTCCTAAAAACCAAAGGCGCCTACACCGGAATGCATCTGCCAACATGGAGCGAGTTTACCGACAAAATGCAAGATTACGGAATAGGTAACGGAGAAACTGACTCATGGGACGTCGTTCATTCAGCGGAGACTACGTAAAATCAGAGTTAGAAAAGCTAGCCACAACAGCCTCAAGTAAAGCTACCCTATTCGTAATAGGTGGGCTAGCACTCATCAATTATGGCTTAAAATCTGCAACCAAAGATATCGATATAGTTGTAACCAGTAAAACAGAACTTGATACAATAACTAGTGCCTTAAATAGTATAGGTTATCATCCGCTAGATGAGTACATAATTTCAAGACCTTATAAAGAAATGGCGACAGCAAGAATCTTGGAAAATCAAGACTGTTTCAGATGGGACATATTCTTAGGGCAAATCTGCAACGCATTAACCTTTACAGACACAATGAAAAGCCGAGCCAAATCCTTCTTCAAACAAAACCTGTTAGAAGCAAAACTAGCCTCAAAAGAAGACATCTTTCTTTTCAAAGGAATAACTGACCGAGAAGCCGACTTAGATGACATGCGACGATTGGCCGAATCAGAGCTGGACTGGAAAATAATAGCGCAAGAGTGCCAAATGCAGTCAGAACTATCAGGCAGGCTCTGGGAAGGCGCATTACTTGACAGCATAGCGAACTTAAGGAAAACATACAAAATCCGCTCACCTATAGAAAAGTCTCTTGAAAAAATCTTTGAAGACAAACTAAGCGAAGATAAACTAACAAAGGCAATTAGCGAAGGTGCACTGACCATACAGGAAATTGCCCAAGCAGCAAATATACCTGAACAATGGGTGAGAGACTATGCAAATAAAATGGAGCAAAAAGGCCTACTTAAGATAGACAAAACAAAACGGCCCTACAAACTCACCTTAACTAAACCAAAGCAAAAATAGCAAACCCTACCTATCTCACCTCAAGTTTTATCGAGGCACCACCGCCAGAAACGGTTCAGGCTGCATCTCTACAGTGCCATAGACGGCTAGTGCTATTGCCCAGAATACGTCGTCGTGGGTGCCGTTTGGGTGGTTGTAGCCTATTTGTCCGTCTTTGCGCAGCTCATAGCGCTCCACATTGAGTTCGGTGCATATGTCTCCTCGGTAGGGCTTTTCCCAGTTAAGCATTGGATAGAAGAACTGCTTGTTCATCATGCGCTGCTTAAGCAGGCTAGCCATCTCGCTCTTTCTGGGCACGCTAAAGGTTACGCCCTCCGCATTGTTGATGCCGGCGTTTTCCATGTCGGCGATTATTGAGGGACCTTCGCGGGTGAAGTCTACGCGGATTTTTTGGAAGCCGCCCCAGCGGTCCTGGAGCACCTTTAGGTGGCTAAGCACCGTCGCATACAGCGTGGGCTGCTTGAAGATTTTTAGGTGACGCAAAAAGAGCACGTCATTAACCCGCTCTACTACGGCTAGTACGCTGTAATCTTTGGTCTGAGCTAGGTCTAAGCCGGCGAAGAATTCTCCGCTTTGCTCTGTTTCTGGGCTGTATTCTTGCAGGTCGGCTCCGCAGTTTTTGATGGTGCCTATGCAGGAGACGATGAGGCTTTGGGGTAGCCAGGTGTCTTGGTCTTCTGCCCATTCGGCTTCCATTTCGCGTCGCCAGCGCTGCTGGTCTTCTCCGAACTGCTTTCTGATGCGCTCAACAATCTGCGGGCTTAGCGGGCCATTGGGCTCGAGGGCTTTTTCCCAGCTAAAATGATGCCGCACATAATCCGAGAAAGTTTCGTGATTGCACATCTTCCAGAAGAGCGAGTCGCGGCTAAATGGGGTGCTGCTGGCAATTAGCTTGCCGTTGGTGGTGGTTAGCGAGAATAGTATGGCGTCGTAGAGGTCTTCGTCGCCTGATGTGAAGCCGCATTCGTCCCACCAGATGCGGTGGAACGTGTTGCCGCGGATGGTGTCGGGGTTGTTTGGGAAAGCTTCGATGACGGAGCCGTTTTTTAGGCTGATGCGCGTTTTCTGCACAGCGGCGGCGCCATGGGGCAGGTTACGGCAAAAGCCTCCTATGCGGCGCAGGTTCAGCTTGGTCTGTCGATAGCTTGGACCGATGCAGGCGATGTTAAGGTTAGGTGTTTCGTAGGCGTCTTGGAGCAGAAGGGCGCCGATGGTGGTGCTCTTGCCGGTCTGGCGCGGCCAACGAACCGCCAGGAACTGACTTTGCCGGTAAAGGTTGGCGAGCTCAAGCTGGTACGCGAACGGCTTTAAGCGGCAGATGTGGGCGTAGAATTGGGCGGTGTTGCCTTTGGCTGCGTTAGCTTGGGCGGCTTGGGCGGCGCGGTAGGCTTGGTAATCCTCGCGTAGGCCTTGCCATTGGGCGGCGAGTTCATCGGCTCGCAGGGTCCGGCGCTGCTTGGCTAGCGTTTGCGGCTTTGTCTTTCGCAAGCTGCTTTCTCAGCTCCATGATTTCGGCTTCTAGGCCTTTATAATTTACAAAATCAGCAAACAGCTTCTGGTAAGCCGTAATGCCCTGGATGATGGTGCGAAGCCGCAGGACCTCAGCGTGGCTCAAGCCCGGCTGCTCTAACGCAACTAACGCGGCATCCAAGACTTTCAGCTTCTCCTCGATGGTGGGCAACTGGCTGGGCAGCTTCAAAGCCGACGCAACCACCCCGGACTGGGCGATAGCCGAACGCTCCAGCGAACCCGAACTCAGGCTCAAGCCCAGGTTGAACAGTTTAGCTCTTACTGCGATGCGGCTCCGATGCATAGCCTGGGCAATTTCATCTAAGCCCTTGCCTTCTGCGACAAGCTCACGCAAATGCCTTTCCTCTTCTGCTGACCAGGGCTTACCCCTCAAAACCTAACACCTCCCTTTAGGCGCGCAAATAAGCGGAATGCAACATTCCACCAAACCGCCTAACTCAACTAAAACAACATACAAACAAACACTTTAAAAAAACTTACGCAAGCGAACCAAAGATACAACTCAGCAGGTCAAAGTTGCAACAAACAAAACCCCCAAAACAAACCCAAAACAACAAACCAACCCAAAACAAACGCAAAAACCCAAAGAAACAACAACACCCCACCCACACACCCATTGCAACAAACAAAAAAACAAAACAAAAAACGAGAAATTGGGCTCAAAGCCCTCAACTGCTAACAGCGAACGCCGAGCGTCATCTAAAGGGGTGCTGTATGCTATCTTTCTTAGACAAAATGTCATCGATGCTCGGCTGATGTTTATACGCGTTGCTGATGGCCTGCTTGGTCGCCTCATAGTTATACTTGTACACTTTGTCTTTGTCTTCTGCGTCCCATTCAAGGAAAACCGAAACAATCAAGTAAAGGTCATCAACCTCAGCTTTAGGAATCACGCCCTCAGCCACGCTATCAACCACCGCTTTAGCTACAGCCGCCTGCGCCGGCCCAAAAATCAACGTAGCCTGCTTCGCATTCTTGATCGTCACCTTATTCACCATCAAAGTCCAAGGCTTCGCCGGAAGATTAGGCGCTAAAACCGCAAACAAAGGCGAATGCCCCTTCTGCGGATTAGCCAAAGAACTCATAAATGCCTGCTCCACAGCGCTACCTCTCTCACCAATTACCAGATCTATATGCGCAATCTCTTTTCCTTCACCAACTAAAGCTTCACCAGTTAAACACACCATAACATTCACCAATCAATAATGTAACGGTTAACCAACCTATTACTAAAAACTTTGCATAATCCCCCACACACAATCTGCAAAGCCTCCAACAAACCAACCGAGAATTAAAACTTGCCAAACACCACCCCCAAAACACACAACAACACAAACCATCAAAGAAAACACACAAAAACGAAATCACCACCTTGGATACACCACTTTACAAACCACATGCAACAAAAAGAGAACGGATAAGGTAAGAGAAAATTCGTTAATTCTCGCCTGATTACTCCATAAAGGGCGTGTCTATGATGCTAATTTTTTGAGCTGCTTGTTTTATTTGGGCTATCAGATAATCAAGGTCTTGCTTTTGGGTGCGGTGATTAACTATGGCAGCGCGCAGCATATATTTGCCTTTAATCGTCGTATCTGAAATACATAAGAAGAGCTGATGATTCAATTCTGCCAATATGGCTTTGTTGAGCTTCTCTAACTGTGCTCCGGTGAGGCCGGGCTTGGTAACTCTAAAGCAGACGATATTAGACGCTACGGGCGCGGCTAATTCGAGCTCAGGGTCTTTTTCAATAAGACTAGCCAGGTAGAGGGCTTGGTCGAGGTTTTGCTGAACTAATCGTCGGTATTTGTTTTTTCCATAGGCGCGAAGCAACATGTAGACTTTAAGGCTGCTAAATTCTCTTGATAACGGGATCGCTAAGTTATGCGGATTGATAAGTTCATTTTCACTAATTTTAAACGCAGACTTCAGGTACTGAGCTTCATGGCCGTATACAAAGGTACTAAAGTGGGCTAGGCGGTCTTTGACTATGGTGCAGCCTACACCGTAGGGCATATTCATCCACTTATGCAGATCAACAGCTAAAGAGTCAGCTAGCTCCATGCCATCGGCGAGATGTCTGTGGGTTTGGGAGATTTTTACCCATGCCCCAAAGGCGCCATCAACATGAAACCACATACCCTCTTTCTTAGCGATCTCAGCTAGAGCAGTCAAGTCATCGAAGGCACCGCTATTAGTAGTTCCCGCACAGCCAATTATGCAAAATGGGTGGCAATTGTTTTTCCGATCCTCCTCAATTGCTTCTTGGAGCGCATCAAGTTTTACTTGGCAGTGATCATCAGTCGGGATTTTTCTTAGCGCCTCATTGCCCAAGCCAAGCAACTCAACAGCACGCTCGATGCTGTGATGGCTCTCTTCACTGACGTAGAGGGTCATCTTCTGTTTTAGAGCCTGAACACCCTGGCTTTTGACGTCCACCTGGGCTTTAGCGTTGCGGGCTACCGCTAGCGCAGTAAAGTTAGCCTCCGAACCTCCACTAACAAAGACGCCGCCAGCCTCTTTGGGAAAGCCAAGCAGTTCCTTAATCCAGTTAATGGCCTGGTTATTGACTTGGGCTTCCGCAAACATAAACTCCTGCATGCTATTCATGCCAGAAGACAAAAGCTCCGCCAGCATGCCGTAAGGTGAACCTGTACCGACTACTAGACCCCAAAACCTTGGCGAAGTCACTACTAGACTGTTAGGCAGGATGCTTTTTTGAAAGACTTCATAGACTTTTTCTTCGCCTTCGCCTTCATCAGATAAAGGAACACAAATATCCTCAATAACCTCTGGTGATAAAGCATGGGTTTGCTGCGACCGAACATTTTGCAGATAAACCAGCATATCATCAATCATTCGATGACCTAACTGTCGCAGCTGCTCCCAATCCTTAGGATCTAAAGTCTCCTCTTTAGACGGCTGCAGCGTGACTTTCTTCGTAACCCTACCTCCGCTTCACAATACAAACGGCACCTTAGAATTTATACATAGACACCCACTTTCTAGGAAACCAACATACAATCATAAAGCTAAAACGCCGTTTCATTAAACAACCCTAAACATATAACGCGAAGCAGTCAGAATAATCGAGCTCAGTTCACGTTATTATGCCTTATTTGGCAAGACTATGCCTGCGTTTTCTTTGCGATTTCTGAAGCGTCAACTGGATAAAATGGCCTCGTTGATGCTTTCCTATGGGAAGGTGCGAGATGATTTGGATTTTCTAAACAGTTAAAAGAGTTAACTGTTTGTCATTTTGCAAGCAGGCGAGAACTATGAAGACAATCACAGGTAAAACCGCAGCTATTGCTTTAGGAATTATCTGTATCTTTCTAACAATTATCCTAATTGTTTCAGTTAGCAACTATAGCTTACTTATAAAAGAAAAAGACACCTCCATAGAGATAAAAGATACAACCATCAAAAATTTGAATTCGCAAATATCCTCCTTGAAAGCAACAATAACCGAAAAAGACGACACAATTTCATCATTGACATCTCAAATAGTCAACCAAACCTCACAGAATCAAGCACTTGCCAACCAAAACAGCGAGCTGCAAACCTGGCTAAATGGCAATATCTCTGATTTTAACGCCCAAATAGGCGCTCTCCAAAACCAGACTACCACCCTAATATCTCAAATTGCAACTCTTCAGGACAACGCCAACTCTCTAAACTCTCAGATATCTATTCTCCAAAATCAAGCCCAAATAGATCAATCTACGATTAACAACCTACAGAGCCAAATTGCAAACACAAATAGCCAAGTCGATTATCTAAGCTCCGCTAATAACAACCTACAAACAAAAGTTGAAGACCTCACATCCATAATTAACATGAGTAAAATCAAACTGCAGACTCTTGCGTTCCATGTCTGCGAAAAAGGGGATGACTTTGCATGGAAGCTCCCAAATGTGGCTGAAACTTATGAACAAATTGCAGCCCTGAACAATGGCACTTACGAAATTTTGTTGCTGCCTGAATACAAATCACATCTCAACTGGACAGAAGAACTATGCTGGCTCGCAGCTAACTTCGGAGGCAAAGAAGGCATCCCTATCATGATAGACGTCTTCACCAGCACAGAAAATTCAACTGCAGTTACCCAACTATCTATCGAGAACATCTCCCAAGCTATGGCAGTATGCAATGTACAATATGTGCGAATCTTTGAAGCCATTAGCTGGCACATGGAACACGGGCAACATTTCCCAGCTGATTACGTAAAAGATTTACTTGGATTCTGCAAAACAAACGGACTTAAAGTATTTTGGAGCGAATGGAAAACAGACAACCTGCCAGATGTCAAAACATTTACCGATATTCAAAGCTACATCGCAGGCTATGAAGATATTGTAACAGTCTCCTTTGGCACAAACTCACATGAAGCCCAACCCCCGGACGGATTCCTATATCTACAGCCCATGTTCAAGCACTGGGGCGCATCTGTCCAAGCCTGGCATGCAGATACTTACCTTGACTGTGATCCCTTAGATATGCCACCTTATTTGCTAGTACAACATGCACTCTCAGCAAAACAAATAGGCGCAGAAATCATCCAGTTCGAGCCTTACTGGTACTTCTTTAACAATGGACAAGCAAACGAGAACCTAACACTATTGTTAACTATGCTAAAATAGCATAACATACAAGAACAGCCATGACCGCTACCCGATACCACATTAAAGGCGCAAATCTAAAAACAAAAAACCAAACCAGCAACCAGCAATTTTATATTTTTTAAAGAAGTATAATTAATTATAGGTTTTTGAGGTGAGTTTTTTGGTTAAAAAGAAAGGTGAAGAATATAGGTGTGAAGATTGCGGTCTAGTTGTGTTGGTACAAAATGCGTGTGAATGCGGCGATGAATGCGAGTTAGTGTGTTGCCAAAAGCCAATGAAGCAAGTTAAAGTTACAGAAAAAAGCACCGCTTCTAAATCTAAGGAAGCGCCCTCAGAAAAGCCAACTGAAAAACCCAAAAAATAACTAGTATATTTTCTACAATCCTTTTTTCTTATGCGTAGTTTATCGCGTATACCTATTTTCTGGATCTTTTAAGGGCTGTAAAACAGAGACCAAAGAATGCGGCTCCAAAAACGGTTAAGATAAGCAGAGATAGCCATGGGTATGGTTGTCCCAGCATGGAAGCTCGTAGGCACAGCGATGCATGGGTTAGAGGTGATAAGTAAAGGATGATGCTTAGGGCTTCTGGGACTTGGCTTAAAGAGAAGAAGGTGCCGCTTAGAAAAGACATCGGCAGGATGAATAGGCTCATGAATAATGTCATGTCTTGATGAGTTTTCGCTAACAACGCAACGATGACACCTAGAAATGAGAATGTAAAGCAAGTTACAATAAGGCTTAACGGAAAAAGCCAACTCATCGCTGGTAGGGGTGAAAAAACAAGGCATGCCAAAAGTAAAGCCGCTGAACTCATTAACCCGCGTAGCACGCCAATTAGGGATTTGCCAATTATTATTGAAGAATCACTTACAGGCGACATTAAAGTTTCATCAAAGCACTTATAGAATAAGCGGTCTACATGCAGCTTCATGCCTGAAGTGTTAAATGCTGTAGTCATAGCTGTAAGTGCCAAGATGCCTGGAATAACAAATTCAAGATAACTAACGCCTTCAACAATAGTCCCTCTTCCTAAGCCATAGCCAAAAGCTAAAAGATATAAAATAGGTGCAATAAGCGTTAGTGCCATAGTCTTGCCTATGTTGCGACTTAGAAAACGCAAATCAACCCAAACAACAGCATATATGTCTTCTAGGGTCTTAAGCATCTACCCTTCACCTACTTTAGTTCCTGTTAATTTAACAAACACATCCTCAAGACTAGACTCGCGAATCACAGTTTTAATATTTGAAGAAAGGCCTCGTACATAAGCAATGGCAGCATCACGGTCAGCAAAATGCTCATAACGTGTAGATGCGCCACCAGCAAGGACTTCAACAGTTACCATACCTACTGACTGGCGAAGTTCCGAAGGGGTCCCCAATGCAATCAAATGCCCTTGGTGAACAATGCCTACCCGTTGGCATAGCGCTTCAGCTTCCTCAATATAATGGGTAGTCAAAAAAACTGTGGTCCCATTATGGCTCAGGCTGCGGATTAAATCCCACATCCGACGTCGCACCTGAACATCCAAACCCACCGTAGGCTCATCTAAAAAGAGCACCTTTGGCCTATGAATTAAGGCACGAGCAATCATCGCCGCCTTCTTCATCCCACCCGACAAATCCTCAACCATCTTCTCACTCTGCTTAGTCAAACCAACAAACTCCAGAAGCTCAGCAATCCGCTTTTTACGCTCGCCAGACGGGATATGATGCAACCTAGCATGTAGATCCATGTTCTCCCTTAAATTCAAATCTAAATCAAACGTCAAATGCTGCTGCACAACACCAATTACCTTTTTGACCTTATCAGGTTCATTAACTACATCAAAACCAGAAACCCAAACAGACCCAGAAGAGGGCTTGGTCAACGTTGTAAGAACGCGTATGGTTGTAGTTTTACCTGCCCCATTGGGTCCTAGGAAACCAAAAATCTCGCCGGCATCTACGCTTAGATTCAGATTTTCTACTGCACAGATATCCCTATACCTCTTAGTCAGATTAAGAGTTACAATTGCCTCCTCCAATGTCCAGCGGCCACCTAAACAGTTGAACTAGATCACTCAACTACCCCATCAAACCCTAATAAAAATGCCCACAAAAAACCACAAACCATTACAACAGCAATAGCTATAAAATTGAAGTCCGATTTCCAGCGTAATTGACATACAGTTGAGCTGGGTTGCTTTAATGTCTTTGTGAAACCTAACTGGTTAAACCACACCTTATGATCAGGCAAGTTAGCTAGCCAGCAGGTTAGTTTTTAGCGGCCTAAGAAACTCTTCACAGGGTTGCTATGACTCGCTCAACTTTACATTTATCTTGCGGATAATACACATGCGTATAAACTGGCAAAATTCCAAAATCAAAAGTTTTGTTAGGAAGCTGACTAGACAAAAATGTAATCGCTAATATGTAACCGGTCTGATAAATAAATCGTGCTCATTGGGTTGTCAAGGGATAAATTTAGATGTTATGATGCATATGTGCTGGTTGGGTGAGGGTTTATGGACGATTTTCCATCTGTAGCTTTCAAGATAGCAACTGGTAAAATAAAAAGCGACCGCGACTGGCTAAAAAAGAAATGCGCCTATTTAGAAGCGATGTGGAAAAGAAACGGTGCCAAGATCCTTGGGAAAATTGAGGATGCCTGCGGGGATACATTTACAAATACTTCAAAACGAGAGGGAATTACTGTTATTTTACATAAGAGGTCACCTAAGGACCGAAGTGGCGCATTAAATAGCGATAATCCACTGGAGATTAACTTATTTTTAGCAAAAAGTGATACCACAAACGCCCTTAAGGAACGCCTAATCCGTATGCTTGTACACTCTTTTATACATCAAAAATATGAATTTAATTTCAGAGTTCATGAGCAAACCCTCTTCGAAGATATTTTAGCAGATGAATACGTTACGTCTCTGGTTAGCTTTGCAGTACTTGGCCGAAAGCTAGGGCGGGTAAACTGCGAAAAAGCCCTCGATGAAGCCTTAGATGAAACAGTCTGCCGGCTATCCCAAAAACCCGTGCGGAATAGCCTAGTAGATATATTATACAACTTCTCCCAGCAACCCGCAAGCACAAGCAAAGGTAAAAAGCGCAAAACAGACATTTTAGAAAAACGCGAAGAACTCATAATAGAGCTACTAAATTTCCTGCCAAAAAACATTCGCAATAACTAACTGTTACAGCTAGCCGACACTATAGAGTTCTAAAGTAGTTACCATTGGTCACGTTTGCTGACCTGCTCTTTTTTTCAGACCCTGTTCTATATTACGGTATATGCCCTTCTCATTATCTAAAGCAACTAACAAATCTGTGCCGGCAAAACTTTTTACGGTTGGCAACTTTATGAACCGCTTTTGCCTACTTACCTGAACATATGGTATCTGGATTTCTTTAGACGTGATGGTAAGTATCTCCCCTGTAGATCATTGCTCATATATTTCAACTTTGACGGCATACGCGCCGGCACTGATTCCTTTCATATCCATCACAGGTGATAGCTCAAACTCGTTCCCCGATAGCGGACCTTGAGGTATGTTAATACATGTGCTGCTAAGCTTTTTTTCCTCAAAATACAGCACAAACCATACTTTGGAAAAACAAGTCTTAGAGGGCGACAACCGAAAGCTAATTTTAAGTGATAACTCCTTCTCATGAACTGTATAAACGAGACCAGTTATTGCTATCTGCTTTTTTTGCCCAATATTAACAAGCCTATCAGGCAGGTGTTCGCTTGGATGATTTGTCGGTAAGCTATCAAAGGTTGCCTGCTTAGCATGCAAAACATCTGCAAGCGCCTTATCTCTAAGTCGCCCCGTTTTCGTTAACTTACTCATAGTAGTCTGTACGAATGCTATACGTGCTATTAGCTTTACGGTACACCACAGCCCACCCCAACGATGCCTAATCTATGCATGTAAAGGGAAGAAAAAAGCTGTAAATGAAAGCGCGTGCATTACCTTTTGTTTATCTTTCTCTACTACTGGCAACCTTTACCCAATGTTAACTGGTAATGCTTTTCGCTTAGTTCCACATTTAGTACATTTTTCTTCTAGTGAGTATGTGCTTGTTTTACGGTCGTACTTGATTGGACATTCTGGATCTTGGTATAGTATTAGTGTATCTGGGTTTTCGCTTTTAATAGTTCTAAATTCGTGTGTAGGCTTCCTTAAGCTTTCTAAAAGCTTAGCATTATCTGCAAGTTGGTTTTTTAATTCTTCAAATTTGGATAATTGATCTTTATCAAAGTCGTTTAGTTGTGCTTGTATTAATGTGAATATCGAAAGGGTAGTTTTAAGTTGGCTTACTTGGGCTGCAGCTTCTGTTAAGGGGGCGTATCTATTAATGGCTTTGTTGATATTTTCGATGTCGACTGATATTAGTTGTTGGCAGTCTTTAACTTTAATATAGCTGCTTATTGTCTTGTTTAGGCTGCTGTTTTGTTCTATTAGCTTTTCTACCTGAGGCTTGTACTGCATAAATTCTTGATCATAATTCTGAAGGCAGACATGGCATAAAGGTTGCTTACTTTCAATTTCTTTTGTTGCCATAAGAAAAGTCGCGGTTTGTTTCTCAATTTCGCTTATGGGCTTTTTATCTGGTACAAGGTAGCTTTGCCATTTATCGCCTAATAAAAGCATTTTGTTAACAATACTTGTTCTTAAGTTGGCTTTTCTTTGCTGGCTTATTGATTCTTGTAGCTGTCTAGTAATGCGATCAGCTCTAGCTTTAGCTAAAGCTTCTATTGCATCTTTGCCTTTTGGCGTAAGCTCAAAACCAACTTTTCCTTGGAGATAAATTCGGCGTACAAAATTTTTTGAGCTAAGGGCATTGAGGCTAGTTTGTACTTGATTAGGACTTGTTTGCGTTTTGCTGGCGATTCGCGCAAGCACTATTTTTTCAGTTTGATCAACTACCTCACTCTTCGATAGCAAATCCATAATAATATCATCTAAAGATTTCTCTGCCTCACTACTAGCCATGCTAAACAATCTCAATTGTATACAATTAGTTAGAGAGTTAAATAAACTCAATTACATTTTCTGCAAAATTTATATGACATAAGCATATAGTAGCGTGCAAAACACTAAATTAAAACAACGATAGTTCCATTCAACGATGCTGGTTAACAATTTGGTTGTTTTGCTTGAGGATGTTTTTGTGTTTTTGTTTTGTTTGGCTTTAATTCATAAAATTAAAAAATATCCTTGAGCTTGGTAGGTTGATTTGTGGGGAAAGACATGACTAAGCTTACCCTCTATGGGCAGTTAATGAGATTGGCGAGATAAAGTTCTTCTTGAATACAAGGGCGCAAAAGCATTTGGGTTTTAGTATAAGCTTTGGTCAGTCAAACAAGTACTTTCGAGTTTGTGCATCCAAGAAAATGTAACGGCTTGGGTGACTTTATTGAATTTCAGGCTAAAAATAGAATCAGCTCTCACATGATGGAACAAACAGGTGAAATCTACAGCTACTAATACATGCGCAACACTTTAAGTGTTCTGTGATAGCACGACAGGTTGTTTCAGGTAAAACCTAATCTGCATAGTAAACAGACCTTATGTTCTTATGTATACAAAATCACACAGCATATAAAACCTAAATTATCAATATCAGAAGGCTAAAATATGACGTAAAGATAACTTTGCGGCTTGAGGAACAATTTACAGTGTCGTCAATTATCGAAGATATTCTGGCTAGAAAGGTCTTCAATAATCGCGGGGATGAAACCATTGAAGTTGATGTAATTACTGCTGAAGGATTCGGCAGGGCAGCAGCACCCGCAGGCAAAAGCCGTGGAAAAGCTGAAGTTGTTTATTACCCAAATGGTGGAGTTGAAGGGGCATTAAAGAAGATCGATGAACTTATTGCGCCAGAGCTGGCAGGACTTAATGCAGATTTTCAAGAAGAGATTGATAGCACTTTACATGAAATTGACGGCACCACTAACTTCAAAGTTATTGGTGGTAATACAGCATTTGCAATCTCAATAGCCAATGCAGAGGCAGCAGCCAACAGCCACAATTTGCTGCTTTTTCAGTTTCTGGGTGGAAGCACCAGCAACACGCTACCTTTCCCGTTAGGTAACTGCATAAGTGGTGAACAACACGCTAAAGGAAAAGCACCTGATATACAAGAGTTTCTAGCCCTGCCGTATGGTGCCGAAACTTTCCTTGACGCAGCGACCGCTAACACTAACATCCACAAAAAAATCGGCGAAGCGCTTAAAAAATCTGACAAACTCTTCACCGCCGGAAAAAGTGATGAAGGTGCATGGATAGCTAATATAGATACCTCTATAGCCTTTGAAACTATTGCAAAAGCCTGCGAAGAAGTAGGCAACGAGCTTAACTTTGAATGTGGCTTTGGCATAGACGTGGCAGCATCATCGTTCTGGAATGAAAAAGAGCAAAAATATGTTTACGCAAATGAGGGCAAGAAGCGCGACAGCGGTGAGCAACTTGAATACATCAAAGAACTTATTGCGACGTATCACTTAAAATATGTCGAAGACCCATTCCATGAAGAGGATTTTCAGGGCTTCGCTGAGCTAACAAAGCAAGTTAAAAACTGTATGATTTGTGGCGATGATTTATTTACCACAAACAATGAACGGTTAAGCCAAGGCATAAAAACTGGCGCAGGCAACGCAATCATAATTAAGGTCAATCAGATTGGTACCTTAACAGATGCACTTGAAACAATCCAGAATGCGCACCGACACAACTACGCAACTATTATGTCGCACCGAAGCGGCGATACCACCGACTGGCACATAGCACACCTTGCAGTCGCATTCAATTGCCCTGTCATCAAAACCGGTATAGTAGAGGGTGCACGTATAGCCAAAATCAACGAGCTCCTGCGAATTGAGCACTTCCTAGCCAATCGCGCCAAAATGGCCGACTTAAAAATAATCAACTAAACTCAAAGTAATAAAACAAAATCAAGTTAAGAAGGAAAAAACATGTCTGAAGACGAAATTAAAACCAACTCGCAACCAGAAACTGAGCCCACCGAGGCACAGCCAGGTACGGTTGACGAGACACAAATAGAAAACACAAACCAAATCCCAAACGAAACTCAGGACGTAAACGATTCTGAAGCAGACGTCAATACTCAAGCCGAAGAGGCTGAAGTAGAGACCGCTCCTGTTAAACCTGAGGCTCCACCAGCTGAAGGCGAAGAGCTACTCTTGCCACGGGACACATTGCTGTCTGCCGGTATCCACATCGGTACCAGAATGAAGACCCGCGACATGGAACCATTCATTTACAGAATCCGTCCAGACGGCTTATTTGTGTTAGACGTTAAAAAAACAGATGACCGCATACGAGTCGCTGGCAAATTTCTAGCACGCTACGAACCGTCCAAAGTCGCCATAGCAGCAACCCGTTTATACGCTCATGAACCAGCTAGAAAATTCTGCCAAGTCACAGGCGCAACCCCGATCATAGGCAGATTTATCCCTGGCATGCTCTCGAACCCACTCTATCCCAACCGAGTAGATCCTGAAGTCATAGTAGTCTCTGACCCTCGAGCAGACGCACAAGCAGTCAAAGAAGCCAGCGCAGTAGGCATACCTATCGTAGCATTATGCAGCACCGATAACGAATTCGCAGGCGTAGACCTAGTAATCCCAACCAACAACAAAGGTAGACGTGCACTTGCAGTTATCTTCTGGCTACTATCTAGACAGATCTTAAGAGAACGTGGTGAACTAGCAGCCGACGTAAACCCGAAAGCTACAATAGAAGACTTCGAAGCCAAAATAAGCCGAGAAGAAGAGGAAGAATAAACCCATGGCGACTCTTCGGCGTCCTGTCGTGGCGGGAATGTTCTACGAGGGAACTGCCGAGGCGCTAAAGGCGCAGGTTGAATCCTGCTTCCTTCATTCTTTTGGTCCACAAAGACTCCCCCAAGTTAACTGCAATGGTCCCAGAGATGTTTTGGGCATGGTTTGTCCTCATGCAGGCTACGTTTATAGTGGTCCTGTGGCGGCAAACGCTTTTTTTGACTTAGCTAACGATGGAAAGCCTGACACCGTTGTGGTACTAGGTCCAAATCATACGGGTATGGGTAGCGGCTTATCTATAATGAATGACGGTGCTTGGCGAACTCCTTTAGGTGATGTAAAGATTGATTCGATGGTTGCCAACGATATCATTCATGAAAGCAGCCTTATAGATGTGGATGCTTTAGCGCATTTGCAGGAGCATTCTATTGAGGTTCAGTTACCCTTTTTACAGTACCTGTACGGTGACAAATTCAACTTTGTACCCATATGCTTTCTGATGCAGGATCTAGAGTCTGCCAAAGAAGTAGGTAGAGCTCTTGTTGAAGCCTTAGATGGACGAAACGCAGTAGTCATAGCTTCATCCGACTTAACTCATTATGAACCTCAAGCGAGAGTTGATCGCAAGGACGCTACCGCCATAAAAGCTATAGAAGCTTTAGACGAAAATCAGCTCTACTCACGCATCGAAGCCGAGAACATTTCTGCGTGCGGATATGGACCTATCGCAGCACTAATAACCTATGCTAAAGGCAATGGTGCAAGAAGCGCACAACTTTTAGCTCATAAAACCAGCGGTGACATAATAGGCGATAAATCCAGTGTAGTAGGCTACGCAGCTCTAACCACCAAAAAACCTGCCTAACTGCGCGCTTAATTTACCCTATTTAATACTCTTTAAGTATTTTTTCAAAGAATATTTTAGTTTTAGCTATGTCCTTTATAGATGTTTGGGGCTTCAATTCAAGCGTTATCGGACCACTGTAACCCCAATCCTGCAATCGAGAAAGGAAATGGATAAGCTCGGGGGTTCTTTTCATTAAAGGCCGATGATCTCTGTTTGCCATATGAACATTGCAAATACGCTTGCCATACGCCCTAAGCAAGTTATCTACTTCTCCAGTTTCCAAGGCATGACAAAAATCAAACGTTATTCCCATCTCCTCTTTTGGATCAATTACGTCTAAGACCTTTTCAAGTTGCTCAACGTTTTCGCCAACCCCAGTCGAAGTATGAGATAAGTTTTCCAACGCCAGCTTGATGCCCAATTTTTTAGCAAAGGGTTTGATTTCCCCAAAAACATCCATTAGACATTGTTTCATAGTGTGCGTAGCCAATTTTTTTGAAACATTTGAATGTATAGTCATAATTGGCGCTTTAAGTGCACGAGCGCACTCAAGCGAAATTTTGCCGTAATAGACAGCTTGATGGACCTCAATTGGATCTTTTATGTGTAAAGAAGCCGAATGAAGTGTTAAGCAGTTCAAGCCCGAAGCAGCTAGCGCTTTTTGTTCCCGGTAAACATCCGTATCATGCTCTTTTCTCACGGTCTTCATATTAAACTCAATATTTTCAAAACCAAGTTGCTTAATCGCGGCAAAATTTTCCTGAATACCTAGCTTACAAAAAATTCCATTAGACAAACTTAGTTTCATTTTGGCGCACTGTTCCTTTTGACTCTATTGTAAAACAAATTTAAAAGTTAAACAAGTCAGCTGAATACTTATTTTTTTAGAAAAAGGACTACTTTAAAACCCGACACTAAGTTAATGCAATTATCTATCTGTGCAGAAGTCTACCCTGAGCGCTTCTGCAATTTTTGGCGTTATTACTGGATTAAAGATGATTTGGTTTGAAATTTATATTCAAATACCTGCAGTGATATTAAGTTAAGTTAGTCTCGTGGTGTCTGTAATGAAGATTGAACTTGGTGCAAAAAACTGTCTTTACCCTTTACCAACCACTCTTGTCGGCGCTATAGTTGATGGCAAACCTAACTATGTAGCAGTAGCCCACTTGGGTATAAACGATTTTGAGACAGTCTCTATTGGACTGCACAAAAATCACTATACCAATATCGGCATACGAGCCAATAAAACTTTCAGCATCAATATACCGTCGGTAGACTTGATTAAAGAGACTGACTACTGTGGTATAGTCTCAGGTAGAAACCACGATAAAGCCAGCCTTTTCAAAACTTTTTACGGCAAACTAGAAACGGCCCCTCTAATCGAACAATGCCCCCTCAATATGGAATGCCAACTTACTCAAACAGTTGATCTCCCCACTCATGACCTCTTTATTGGTAAAATAATAAATACTTATGCCGACCCCGCAGTGCTCACAAACGGTATAGTTGACTTCGAAAAAATCCAGCCCATTCTCTTCGTTTTAAACGATCAAACTTATTACGGTCTGGGTAAAAAACTCGCCAAAGCTTGGAATATAGGCAACGAGCTTAGCGAAAAATCTACAAAAGAAATCTATTAAAAAGAAAATAAATGATGGCATATTCCTCATTCTGAACCTTCTTCTTTTATTTGACGGCGAAAGATTGGCAGAGTTCTTCTACGGTACGATTGAGTGTGAGTTCGGCAATATCCTGTCCATAGTCTAGTATACGGCGAGAGCTGTCTAGGACCAACCTTAGTAGTGAGGCGACGTTGGGATCAAGTTTTTTAGTACTCATAAGTAAGATGAGGTCGTCTTCTAGTTTGATGCAGTTTTGACGTTTAGGTATTATTTTTTCAGCGCCGTTATAGTCGCGTTTGAACATAGCTTTGGCGGCTTCTTCAAATAGTTGGTGAGCGGTTGTATTGAGATTTATAATTTGGGTATATACTTCTTCATCTATGATGGGTTCTTTTAGAAAGAGGACTTGGTCGTCAAGAAGTTTTTGGAAGGTTGCTTGGTTGTTGATGATGTTTATGGCATCTTCGCCTATATTCTTAATATTGTTTACAAGCATGCGGTATAGTAGGAACTCCTTAGGTGTGCTAAAGCCCAGTTCCCGGTACATATTGTGTTCTAATCCAAATTTCAGTTGACGTACAACGTATAACATAAGCCGGTTTACGTCGTTACGGGCATTTACTACGTTGCGGAGGAGTTCCTTATCTGGGTTTTTAAGGGCTGCTACAGCATCCCGGTTTGCCGCTAACGCAACGATGCTCATACGCCTGACGGCTTTTTCTATGGGGAATTCAGAGTGCTTAATGAGGATTTGTAGAGTGATTTCGTCTTTTGTTTCATCTATGACCTCGGAGCCCAGAAAGGTGTCGCGTGCAAAGTTTTTGATAGCTGTTTTACATTTGGTGTTGTCTGCAGAGCCTTTGAAATGTATGCGCATAACATCGGCACTAATAACGTATAGTGACTGTATCAGGCGTAGAGTTGACTCAAAATCCTCTGTGGGGTCAACACTGATATAATACTCTTTAAGTTTGGAGCCTGCGCTGTCACTATTTTTTTCTCTAATTTTTCGTGGAATTAAGTTTAAGGAGAAGTCGGGCATAACATTAAAGGCAATTTCGCTGCCTCGTTTTAAACCGACGTCCTGAACCCACTCTTTAGGCAAGCTAATGATGTAGCTGCCTCTTCCTGTACATTGGATTTTTCGGTACCCAAGGTCTTTTTCTGCCATTAGCAATCCCAGCGATATATGTTTCGTATATTGATCATAATTCATTATAGGGCATATAAATGATTTGTGATATGCCTATATGGAATATGTGCAAAATATATTATCGATTCGTAAAACAAGGGTTGATAATAAACGATGAACATTCATGCTCAAAGTATGTGCTTCTTACAGCAAATATGTGCTTGCTGTGAGAAATTGTGTAGAATAAAAGCTTACGCCCTTTTTCTTCGAACGCTTTAGTATAGCATGATTAAGGTGTAAATTATGGCCAAAAAGATTGTTGCTAATCCAAAAACCTGTATGAGCTGTGGAATTTGTGAGGTTAGCTGTAGTGTACAGCATTCAAAATTCAAAGATATTCTACTTTTGGAGGAAGCGAAATGAACCAATATGATGCATTGCGTATAAATCCATTTGGCAACGACAAGGACTTCGCCGGATGTTCAATATTCGGTATGATGAATCTTGATGGCAAACGCTTTGGATCTAAAGACCCCGTAAAGGCTATCGCCAACATGCATGACCGAGGCAACGGTATGGGTGGAGGCTTTGCTATCTACGGCATATACCCTTCATTCAAAGATTACTATGCCTTTCACGTTATGTATCTGAGCCAGGATGCAAAAGAGAAAACCGACCGCATACTTGCCTACTACTTCAACATAATCTACGACGAAGAAATGCAGACTCGACCAGCCAACGTGTTAAATCCGCCATTGATGTGGCGCTACTTCGTGCAAACCAAAAAGAACCGCCCCGTAAGCTTATCTGATGACGAGATCGTACTGCAGGCTGTAATGCGTATAAATACTGAAACCGGTAAAGCATTCGTCTTCAGTAGCGGCAAAAACATGGGCGTTTTCAAAGGAGTCGGCTACCCTGAAGACATCGCTGATTACTTCTACCTAGAAGATTACGAGGGCTATCTATGGAGCTGCCATGGGCGATTCCCAACCAACACTCCCGGCTGGTGGGGTGGTGCACATCCCTTCAATGTCTTAGATTGGACTGTCGTACATAATGGCGAACTCTCCAGCTATGGCATCAACCGACGTTACCTCGAAATGCACGGCTACAAATGTACCCTTCAAACAGACACCGAAGTACTCGCATATGCATTTGATTTACTCATGCGACGCCAATGTTTGCCTATTGAGATAGTCTCTCAGATACTTGCAGCACCTTTCTGGTCCGAAATCGATGCCATGGAGCCTAAAAAGAGTCAAATGCTTACGGCACTTCGTCAGACCTACAGCAGTTTGCTCATGAATGGACCATTTAGCGTTATTGTAGCCCACCACGGCGAAATGATAGGTCTAACCGATCGAATAAAACTACGCCCTATGATAGCCGCAACTAAAGCTGATACCTTATATCTATCCTCCGAAGAGGCAGCCATACGTCTAGTCTCGCCTCAGCTTGATAAGCTTTGGACAGCCCGAGGCGGCGAACCCATAATTGGAAGAGTTGGCGGCAAAAAATTAATTGAGTTTAGCACTAAACAGGAGGTCCACTCTTATTGAAAAGCTACGTACCCAATGACTATATTGTCGTACGCGATGAAACAAAATGTATACGCTGCAAAGTTTGCATCAATCAATGTACCTATGATGCGCATAGCTATGATACCCAAAACAACGTAATCAGCAGCGTAGACGAAAAGTGTGTCAATTGTAAACGTTGTGTTGTCATGTGCCCTAGCGGGGCTATTAGTATAGAAAAAAACCCTAATCTGTACAAAGACAATGCAAGCTGGACCTATGAAGCCATCAAAGATATTAAACGACAAGCTGAAACAGGCGGCGTACTGCTAACAAGCATGGGCAGCGACAAGCCAAATCTCACCTATTGGAATCGTTTACTCGTTAATGCCAGCCAAGTTACTAACCCATCAATTGATCCTCTGCGTGAACCTATGGAAACGAGAACTTACCTAGGCGCCAAGCCTGATGCACTTGAACTAGAGTATGAGAACGGTAATGTTTCACTCAAAACCAAGATAGCTCCACAATTGACGCTGGAAACCCCGATAATGTTCAGTGCCATGTCCTATGGTGCTATTAGCCTCAACGTCCACGAATCCCTAGCCCGTGCTGCTACACAAGCAGGCACCTACTTTAACGCAGGAGAAGGTGGACTAGAACAAAGTCTCTACAAGTATAGCAAAAACACCATCGTCCAAGTAGCCTCAGGCAGATTTGGTGTCCACAGTGAATACCTACATACAGGTGCCGCTATAGAAATTAAAATAGGTCAAGGCGCGAAACCAGGCATTGGCGGACATCTACCAGGCGAAAAAGTAACCCCTGAAGTTGCACGTACCCGCATGATGCCTGTCGGCAGCGATGCCATCTCACCCGCACCACAGCATGACATCTATAGTATTGAAGATCTGCGACAGCTAATTTATGCACTCAAGGAAGCCACCGACTACAGCAAGCCGATTTCCGTAAAGATTGCTGCAGTCCATAACGTTGCAGCAATAGCCAGTGGAGTAGTTCGAGCGGGAGCAGATATAGTTGCCATTGACGGCGTACGTGGCTCTACAGGTGCAGCACCCAAGATCATTCGAGATAACGTAGGCATACCGATCGAGTTTGCCATAGCTGCAGTAGACCAACGACTACGCGATGAAGGCATACGTAATCGCGCCTCCATAGTGGCAGCAGGCGGATTCAGAAACAGCGGCGATGTTCTCAAAGCCATCGCGCTTGGCGCAGACGCCGTATACATAGCTACTGCTGCACTTGTCGCAATAGGTTGTACGGTTTGCCAAAGATGCTTTACCGGTAAATGTCCTTGGGGGATAGCAACCAGCGACTCTTGGATAAGCAAACGCGTCAACCCCGATATTGCATCGGAACGTCTAGTAAACTTGCTACGTGGTTGGACAATGGAAATCAAAGACATGATGGGCGGCATGGGTGTAAACGCCATCGAAAGCTTACGCGGCAACCGACTGCACCTACGCGGTGTGGGTCTAACGGATGCGGAGCTGAAAGTTTTAGGCGTAAAACTGGCAGGTGAATAAACATGGTCACGCGACAAGAAGAAAAAATCATGGCAGAAATCGACACCAACCTCTCCTCCCACATAAAAATAAAGAGCAACGTCTGGAAAATCGATGCCCTAACCTTATCCTACAAGGATCTAAACACTCTACTGCGCAAGCTTGATCGCAAAAGTGTAGAAAAAGTTGAAATCCACAACGTCTTCGGTCAACGTTATATAGGCACTGACCTTAACAGCAGCATGCAAATCGACATCCACGGCACCCCCGGCAACGACTTAGGCGCCTTCATGAACGGGCCCCACATAACTGTTTACGGCAACGCCCAAGATTGCATAGCCAACACTCTAAACGACGGCCAAATAGTCGTGCACGGCAGAGCAGGCGACATCACCGGCTATGGCATGCGAGGCGGCAAAGTCTTCATACGCGACGACGTAGGCTACCGCTGCGGCATTCACATGAAAGAGTATCTGGATAAAAAGCCCCTCATGGTCGTAGGCGGCGTAGCCCAAGACTTTCTGGGCGAATACATGGCCGGCGGTACTCTGTTGGTCCTAGGTCTGAGCCTCAAAGACGGCGAAACTCACAAATCTAGATACGTAGCTACAGGCATGCATGGCGGTGTACTCTACATTCGCGGTGAAGTTACCAACGTAAGCAAAGAAGTCAAAGTCACCGAAGCAGACAAAACTGATATGGCAACCATCGAACCCCTAGTCAAAGAGTACTGCAGCTACTTCGATGCAGACTACGACAAAATCATGAATAAAAAATTCTGCCGAATCGCCCCAGCATCGCACCGACCTTACGGCAGAGTCTACGCCTAAACACTATCTTTCTTTTTATTTGCTCTATTGGTATATAATGAAATGCGGTGTCAAACAAAATTTTCTGCATCCATATTATGTAAGTTTAAATGATCTGGCTCAAAAGAGCCTGTTAGTTGAGACCTATCTGTTATCTTTTTTCTGTTCTCCAGTTAGTCTGTAAATGGTATAATTGGCAAAATTTTATGTTGTCACCCAGAATATTAACGGTAAAGAACAAATGAGCTGTATTATAGTGAAATTTCTTGGAAGTTTGGTTCTTGCGATAGTGCTATTGTCTTTGATGATACAGGCACCATTGGTACAATCCTCAACATCTAACGCACCAGAGCGAACATTGAGCATGTTAAGAGATGTTTTGCAGATAGATATGACAAAATACAGCAACGAATTAACGTATTATGCAAAGGCTACTCCTGACCCGCAGTTTAGTTCTATTTTACCTGATGTGCCTGATGAGTACGTAAGATATACTCTTGAGCGTAATGGTGCTATTGGTAGTGTGCTTCTTGCACGTTTAAAAATGGCATGTTGATGCTTTGTATGGTTTCTGTACCGAATGATTCCCTTATCTATACTTACTCCACTGATGATTTTCTTAAGGCGGCCGAAGGCATTATAGAGCGTTACCAAGTATTTCTTGATGATTCAAGTCTAACTGAAATGATAGATTCGTTAAATGCTGTTGATACACTAAAAGATGCAACCCTAACTGTTAGTAACATAAAACTTGACATAAAGACTGATGACCAAAGGACCTCCTTCTACTGGAAACATACCTTTAATGGCGTAGACTACAACGAAATCCAGCTTACTTTTGAACCTTCAGGCATCAAGTTTTCTGATCACGGAAGTCGCTACAAAATGGGTAGTACTGATATAAAAATTTTAGAGCAACAAGCTATAGACATTGCAGTCCCCTATGTTGAGGCTTACTCGTATCCGGCAATTGGTGGCACGCAAGATAACCAAACAGTAGTTGAAATAAGCGGCTTTGTGGTAGATAAAGAGCGCACTACAGCTCAAGCTCTTACAGTTGAGACAGGCGGACTTCTGTATCCTTGTTGGAAAGTTACAGTCGCTCTTGTAGATGTATATCCTGGAAACGTTTATACCATGTCCATTTTTGTTTGGGCGGACTCAGGAGACGTCTTTGACCGCACTCCTGAAGCTGTCGGTGGATATTCAGAAATCGAAACCTCTCCAACAGAAAACCCAACAATTGAATCTTCGCCTTTATCTGAACCTTCCAACGAAAATAAAAACTTGCCTTTAGAAGCAATCATCGTAGCAACCGTAGCAATCGTAGTGGTATTAGCCTCGAGCGTTGCGATAGCGCTCTTTAAGAAAAGAAGCAAATAGCTTCCTCATTTTTTTCTTTCTTTTCTACAAATCTTGATTCGCCGAAGTATTCTATTTGTAGACTCTTTTGAGTATTCGTGTTATTGTTAAGGTTAGCCAGAATTGTCTTTCTTTTTTTTTCTCGCCGACGGGGACATCTTTTTTTGCGTAGCTCAGTTTCCATAGGTCGTCGGGTGCTTGTTTTTCGGCAAGCCAGTTTAGGGCTTTTTGGATGTCGGGGTCTTCTTTCGAATAACCCATCAGCGAAAGTGTGTCGAGGGCGGTTACGAGGTTGGGTCACCAGAAGAGGAATCTTACCAGTAGCCGGCGTCTTGGTAGGCAGAGTAGGTGTCGGGTTGGAAGAAGCGTGTTTTGAGCAGGTCGGCGGCTTTGTGGGCTTCTTTGTTGTTGGCGGTATTTTGGGTGCGCCGCAAAAGCCCGAAGGGCCATGTCGGTCCAGTTGTGTGAAAAAGGCTTTGACCTGTCAGGCTCCACCGGCTCGGCGTATTTGCTGGTCAAATCATAGAAGGTATGCTTATCAAAACTATGCGTCAGGACGGGGATAGTCCAGCCGCCATCATCTTGCCTCACCGAGAGCAGCCACTTAAGCCCCTTTTCTACCCGCGGGTCATCTGCGTACCCAGCTTTGATAAGTAGCGCCAGCATTGCGCCCGTATAGTAAGTGGCGTACTGATTGGCCAGCATCCCGCGGATGTCTCCCTGCTCACTCTGGCAAGAAAGCAGAAACTCCGCCGCCCTCCGCGCCGCCTCATGCCTCTTAGTAACCTCGTACTGCTCAACTAACACGTGGTAGGATTTCCAGGTCTCAACTAGGGCGTAATAGTGCCGAGGGTAGCTTATGGTCTCTTTGTCTGTGTGCCTCCGTGAGCCGTAGGGTTGCTGTTTGCGAAAAAGCTTCTGGACTTCAGGCAACTGCCAGATAAAATCTATCGGTTCCACTTTTTCTTCAAGAAGGTCGCGCCTAGTAAAGTATGCAACAGCTTCGTTACCTGAAGACAGCTGAATCTCTATTGGGTTGATTTTTAGCGGTGCCAATCACTTCTGCGTTCAATTTCACTCTGCCTAATACGAGGGGGCGTCTTCTTTTTTGGTTTTCTATTGTACGGTTGCGGCTGGAGCTTGGTTGTTTTTATCTTTGGTTACTATGATTTGGGGGTAGCGGCAGGCTTTCATGAGGTATTCGTCTATGTATCTTGCGGCTTTTCTGCCTGAGCCCATGGCGCTGATGACTGTGGCTTCGCCTGTGGCTATGTCACCGCCTGCGAAGACGCCTTCACGACTGGTCTGGGCTGTTTCATTTTCAGTAACTATAATGCCTCCATCCTTTACGCCTATGCCTTTTGCAACACTTTGAACTATAGGGTTTGGTTTTCGTCCTATTGCGACAGCTACGAAATCTACATCCACAGTAGCTTCGGAGCCTTCAACCGGTATTGGTTTTCTTCTTCCTGACGCATCAGGTTCACCCAGCCTCATTTTAATATATTCCATACTCTTGACGTTGCCTTGTTCATCGCCAATGAATCGTTTGGGTGCAACTAGATACTTGAATTCTATGCCTTCTTCTTCGGCGTTTTGAATCTCTTCTTTTCGTGCAGGTAATTCTTCTGGGGATCGGCGGTAAAATATTGATACGTGTTCTGCTCCTAAGCGTAATACAGTTCGAGCAGCATCAATAGCTACGTTACCTCCGCCTATTACAATGGCTTTTTTGCCTACTTTGATCGTTTTTTCATATTCAGGGCATTGGTAACATCGCTGGAGGTTTACGTACATTAGAAAGTCATTTGCTGGGTATACTCCATGCAGGTTTTCTCCAGGTATTCCTAGAGTCTGGGGCGTACCCGCACCTGCTCCTATAAAGACTGCATCAAACCCTTCAGTAATTAGAGAATCAATAGCGGATAGTTTTGCTACCTGCATACCTGTGTATATTTTTACCCCTCCTAGCTCTTGTATGCGTTTAATTTCGTTTTTCACGATGCTTTTTGGCAGTCTAAATTCAGGTATACCATATGCTAAAACTCCGCCTGCTATTGGAAGCGCCTCAAAAATAACTACCTCGTGACCGAATTTTGCCAGATCAGCGGCTACGGTGAGTCCCGCTGGTCCTGCTCCAATAACAGCAACTTTCTTACCTGTTGGCGGCACAGGTCTCACGTACGCATTACCTGTTTGGTCTTCAAGATCTGAAATAAATCTTTCAAGTCTGCCAATCTCAACAGGATCACCTTTTTTCCCTAATACACAATTCTTTTGACATTGTTCTTCTTGAGGGCAGATACGACAGCTGATCGCTGGGAAACTGCTTTTTTCTTTTACCTTTTTTAGTGCTTGATCGTATTTTTTTTCTCTAATTAATCTTATGACTGCTGGAATGTTAATGCCTACAGGGCAACCTTTTGAGCATTGTGGGTTAGGGCAAAGCAGGCATCTTGAGGCCTCTTTTAGCGCTTGCTCTTCAGTGTAGCCTAATGCAACTTCTTCAAAATTGCAAACTCTCTTCTCGATTTCTTGCTTAGACATAGGTACACTATGCCAACGGTCTTGAGTAACAACCTTTTTTTCAATGCTCATCTCAAAACCTGCTATAACGTTGTTATTAATGCATACTTTTCAATTAATAAAAAGTTTTCTAGCAACAAAACGAAAAACTTGCCTTCCAAATTAGCGATAAATAATTATAGATTTAGCGTATTTGTGATAAATTGATGCTCTTGTCTTAATCTTGATTTAAGTGTCAAGTGATTGCATGAATATCATAAGGTTTGCGATTATGATTGGTATGTGTTGCAACAGTAAACCATAAACAAATCATGTGAAAACTCCTACACTAAATAACGTATGTATTTTTAGAGATATCTTTAGTATGCTTCTTCTTTTAAAATTTTTAATGACTGAAACAGTAATTGTTGTAAGTACAACTGCCGTCAAACCAATGCCATGATGTGAAGTTCCATGCTATTCAATTATTATTTCATGTACAATTTTTAGGCTATTTGCTGCAAAGTACTAAAAATAAAATTATGACTCGCTCTTTAACTAAGGTGTAAAAAAGTGGCTCATTTGAACCCTTCTATCTGATAAATAAGCGTCTGCGGGATATTATTGGCAAACTCGTCAAATGGCAATAACCTTTGAAAAGAAAAAACGTTATGGTCGCCAGAAGGAGGGTTTATTTGATCTATAATATTTGAAAGCTATCTGTTGATAGATAGTTTTTAAACTGTGTTGCTCTAAGCTTGATTATTGCTGTTAAAGTCCTAATGATGTGCTCACCTGATGCTAAGTCTATTTTGAACTATCTTTCATAGTGTGGCTGTGTTATAGTTTGGTTTGTACAAATCAGTTTATTGTGATTTTATGAAAGGAAGGTTTAAATAAATTATGCATTATTTCGTATATGCTTCAAGCTTAACGGAAGAATAAATTAATGTCAGCACAGGAATTTCGTCACATAGTGCGTATATTGGGGGCCGATTCAGCAGGCACCTTGAAGGTTTCTTACGCTGTAAAAAGCATCAAAGGTATTAATCTAAGCCTCGCTAACGCTATACTAAAGAAGGCTGAAATTAATCCAGATTTGCGAGCGGGCTTTCTCACCGAAGCAGATATCTCAAGAATTGAAGATATCATTAAAGATCCAGCCCAGTATGGCATACCCGCTTGGCTTATGAACAGACAAAAAGATGTTGAAACAGGTAAAGACATGCACCTTATAAGTGCAGATCTCGTTTTAAAGGTTAAAACTGATATTGACGATGCAAAAAGCATTCGGTCATGGCGCGGTTACCGACATGCCTATGGTCTTAAAGTCCGTGGTCAACGTACAAAAACCACTGGTAGATCAGGCAAATCACTAGGTGTAAAGAAGAAGACCCTTGGGGCCAAACCAGGTGCACCCGCTGGAGGTAAATAAGCATGGGCGATCCAAAAAGACAAAGACGTAAATTTGACACTCCAAGGTTTCCTTGGCGCAAAGATATCTTACAAGAAGAACTTAAGCTGTTAGGCACCTATGGTTTACGGAACAAGCGTGAACTCTGGCGTCATGAAACCCAACTATCTAAGTTTAGAGGCATTGCACGTTCTCTGATCGGCAAATCACCTGACGAACGTATGAAAATGGAGAATGAACTTCTAACGCGACTAAAGAAACTTGGTATCCTTCAAGAAACAGCCGTGCTAGACAGCGTCTTAGACTTATCAATAGAAGATATTCTTGAACGCAGGCTTCAGACTCTAATATTCAGGAAAAACTTAGTCAAAACCATTCACCAATCACGCCAGCTAATTACTCATGGACATATAACCATTGACGGTCGCAAAGTCACAGTTCCAGGATATATTGTATCACGTGAAGAAGAAAAGACACTTGCATATGCATCAGAAAGTCAATTTGCAAACCCGCAACATCCAACGCGTGTCGCCATGACTGTTGTAGCTAAGCAACCTGAACTGAGGCAACAAAGAGACCGCAGAAGAGGCGGAAGAGGCGGTAGATTTTGAGTAGCACTAAACGTAATGATAAATGGGGCGTTGTCCACATCTACAGCTCCTACAATAATACCTTGATCCACATAACTGATATATCTGGCGCAGAAACAATTGCCCGAACGAGCGGCGGAATGTTCGTCAAAGCAGACCGCATGGAGTCATCTCCCTATGCCGCCATGCGTGCAGCAACTGGCGCCGCCGAAATAGCACGCGACAAAGGCATAACTGCCATACATATCAAAGTCCGCGCCCCGGGCGGTTCAGGTCCGCGCACACCTGGTCCTGGTGCTCAGGCAGCTATTCGAGCGCTCGCAAGATTCGGCTTTAGAATTGAGCGTATCGAAGAAGTTACACCTGTTCCACATGATGGCACAAGAAGACCTGGTGGAAGAAGAGGCAGAAGGGTCTAAACAGACACTGCTTTCTTTTACCTAAACTTATTTTTATTTATTATCTTGAGAATAGTGTTAATTTTAAGGTTTATTAATAAATAAAAAGAGGGATTTTAGTTTTAGTATTTGTTATCGTCTCCGTAGTAGTATTGCTATTATTGCAATTATTGCTATGATTACTATAGCAGCTGCTATTATGTAGAGATCGGTTGGGGGTACTCCGCCTGGTGGTGTTATTGGTGAAGGTGAGGGTGATGTTGTTGCTCCCGGCGTGGTTGATGTAGTTAAGGCTGCTGTTGTTGCATATGAACTCCAGTAGGATTCAGTTCCAGCAAAGTAAGCATTTATCAAGTATGCGCCCTCGGCGGGGGGCGTCCATTGATAAATAAAGTTGCCTTCACAATCGGCGTTGACTATTCCTATATTAATATTTGTTCCATTTGCATCAGTCGCTGTTAGAGTTATTGGGACACCTACTCCTCCTACAAGTGACGGAAGTGGTTGTTGCATGTGTAAATATTCCATCCATTGACTCATATATTGGTCTGGAACGACGCCTGTACCTGGTTGTGCTGGTGATTGATCAGTGACTTTGCCATGGATCAACATAGTGGGTCCATTAGCTGATGCAGAGACGGTAACTTCCGTTTTACCTTTGCCAAAGCAGTATATTCGGTTATCACCGTAGTTAAAGACAACTAGGTAGCCGTCAGCTACTGCGGGATTTGTGTACCAGCCTTTAATACTCCATAACTTTTCGCCAGTATCAGCATTTACAGCATGGAGTTGTTCGCCTTTATACAACGGAGTGTTAGGTGAGTGTTCGCCTGTGCCTATGTATACTTTGTTATCTGCTACGGTGGTTCCACTCCATATTGGGTATACACCATAAGGAGTTTCTAAGCCTGCATTTCCAGTCGAGTAATCCCAAAGTCTCTCGCCTGTTGTTATGTCATATGCATGTAGCCATCCGCTGTAAGATGTACTGAAGAATTTTCCATATCCTGCAGCAGTCAAATCTCCTGTACCTGAAGCATAGAGACCCCATGGTGCGACTTCTGCTTGACTTGGACCCCATACAAGGTCTCCTGTCTCCATGCTATAGCCATACCACTGGAGCGTTTCTTTGATGTATTCAGTGTAAATACCATTCGCGAGTGGACCTAATATTGGTCTATCAGCTGGGTTGGTCAAGTTTCTAAACCAAAGCTGCTCACCTGTAGTCGCATTATATGCTATACGAGTAACCGCATATGGGAAAGTTGTGGTCACAATTGATTGAGCTAAAATCCTGCCCTCTCCAATTTTAGCAATACTTTGTGTTCCAGCAACATCTGGTACTGATACATTCCATTGTATTCCTTCGCGCCAATCTAATGTTTTACCTACCGGAGGTCTCCATTGCCATGCGTCTGTTCCGTTTTGTGCTGGTAATGGAATAGCTTTGGTTGAGTTCCATAACGCTAACCAATTGCGTTGACCATTTAAGATGTAGACTAGAAGCTCTCCGTTTGGACCAATTATGTTGGTCCCTGTACTTGCATTTCCAAGACTGAGTATCCATCTTCCACTAAACGCATCATATAAATCATATCTAGTTGTTGTTCCAAGTCCTCCTATAGCCCAAAGATAAGGTATTACTCCGTGCTGGTTTGGTGATTCATAATTAAAAAGTTCACCGGCTACTAATGCTGGGTAACCTGGGTTAAGAGTAGACCAAGTATTTCCAAACCCCTGCAGCTGAACATCAACAGGTTGACCATTTCCTGTTCCATTTGAACTCCAAACTAATTCTCCAGTACGTAAATCTACGCAATTAAAACCAGACATAGTCGTTCCCCCTGTTACCTGTGAAAATTGATTGTAATAGAGTCGGCCATTCATAATAATTGGCGGAGTGAACTTATTCTCATATTGTATTCCTCCATAATAGTCTATTTCGCCAAGTTCACCTCCAACTAAGCCACCAAAAGTGACTTCTTTAGTCCATAAGATATGCGCACTGTTTGGTGCTTTAGTGTATGGGTTGAATCTACCTGCGTTTAGACCGTTATTGGAGCTACCTAGAAGCCAGTTGCCTGCGATTGATGCCCATAGTCGATTCTCATAGTTTATGGGGCGTTCCCAGTAGTCCATTGGTAATGGGGTTTCAGGAAGCGGTTCTACACGTTGCTCTTGTACAGTAAGTTCTTGTCTATTGCTCACGCTTGGTTTGTAAAAGTTGCCATTGGGGAATGTTTGTCCTGGAAAACTGAATTGGAAGTAATATGTGCCAGTTTGAGATGGCGTATATTGGAAATAATAGTTGGATATAGGATCAGAATCGACCGGACCTATAGATTCAGTAGATCCATCTGGTCTAGTTATTGTGATGTTATAGCCTCTAAATGGTTCACCTCCAACTGTGACTGGAATTGGAGGCACAACATTAAGCCAAGCCACGACATTAGTGCTTTGTCCAACGCCGACAGGATTAGGTGCAGCGCTAATGAATGCATACGTATCAATATCTACAGCTTTAGCTGTAGGCAAAGTTACTATTATTGTACTTATAAAAAACAATGTTGCGAAAAACAGTGTTAACGTAATGGTTACTTTGTTTTTCATTATAATTTCTCCAAAAATATTGCGATTATCCGCAAATAACTAGTACCTTACGTTTATATATTAATATTGCCAAGCATGCATCTGCTTTAGCTAGAAAAGAATAAGATATTTTGAAGTAATTGGCTTGCTTTTAATATACTTTGGACTTTATAGAACTTGCATTTTTTATTAAAATTGAGCTGTTAAAGAAAAAAGGTAGATTTATTTTTTGTAGCTACTTCTTTCTGAGCATCAATATGTTAACTATGCCTACAATGATGGCTATGAATACTACTGCAATTATGGCTAAATCTGCGGTTGTAAATGTAGCGTTTTCAGATGTTCCAATAGATGTTAATGTTGGTGTTGGTACTGATGCTGATCCTACTGAGACCGCAGTTGTATCCATTGAGCTCCAGTATGATTCGTCGCCTTCAAATTCTGCGGTGATGGTGTAGATACCTGTGCTTGTTGGAGTCCATTCAAAGGCAAATTTGCCGTTGTCGTTAGTTGTTGCTGATCCTATCTTGATTTTAGCGCCGCCATTGGAGTCTTGGGCATAGAGTGTTACTGGAACTCCAGTGTTGTTTGTTGGTTTAGGTCTGCTCATGTGTAAGTATTCCATTTGCTGGGTCATGCTATCTTTGGATACACAAGGTGTGCCTGGCTGGGCTGGTGATTGGTCCAAAACTGAGCCTTCAATGAGGACTGGACTGTTGTTATTTACAGTCTTAGGTGATGCTGTCACTGTCGTAGAGGTTAAGCCTTTGCCGAAGGCGAATGTAACTCCTGTGTACATGTCAGTAGATACCAGTACGCCATCTGCGATTGCTTTTCCTTCAAATTGGCCTGCAATGCTCCATAAGACGTCGCCTGTGTTTGCATCGAAAGCGTATAGGTGCCTACCTCTATATAGTGGGTATGTTGCACTGTGTTCTGTTTCGCCTGCAAATATTACTCCATCAGCAACTACTGGCCGAGCGTAGAAAGGTAATGCGTTATAAGGCGTTTCGAAGGTTTCGCCAGAGGTGAATTCCCAAACTGTGTGTCCATCATTTGCGTCGTAACAGCGGATATATCCGTCGTAGGTTTGGAAGTATACTTTATTGTATGCGCATGCTGCTGAGTAAGCACCGAAGACCCCCCAAGGCATCTCTTTAAGATCGCTTGCCCAGACTTCTTCACCGGTGTAGACATCCCATGCATGGACCCTACCATCCATGGCTGGGTAATAGATTTTACCATAACCGATTGTACCTTCACTCATCACGTTGTAATCTCGAGTAATATTCCATAGCAGTTTTCCGTTGGTTGCATTGTATGCTGTGCTATATGGTGAGCCTGATCGTGCTAGAACCATGACGTCTTTGTATACATAGGGGCCTGAACCGGATTCGGCAGGAAGGTCTGAGACATTAAATACTAACTTTGATGAATATGTAGTACCTGGTTTGCTTGAGTTCCATGCTGTTACCCATGTTGCACCTGATGTTACAGTTCCACTATATGTTTGGTAGAGAATTACTCCATCTTGTGCATCCTTAGTGCTTATGTCTGAGGTTGTTGCTCTTGCAGATGTGCCATTATAAGTTGCCATTACTGCGCCAGTTTTTGCGTTAATGCGTTGTATTGTACTTCCAACTATCCATAGTGATGGGGTAGTTTGGCTTGAACCTTGACCGGGTCTATAGGGATAGGAGACTCCTTGACCAAATGTTGGGTTCCCTGTTACTGCGGTATTAACCCAGAGTTCTTTTCCTGTGCGGATATCAACTGCGTGAAGTCCTCTGGACTGATAGTAGCCTACTCCGCCTATAATAATATCTATCGAGGGTGCGCTACCATATGTATAGGCGATTTGAGGTGCATCGCCTTGTAAGCCGCTGGGCAGAGCTTCAAGTTTCCATGCAATGTGTGATGATTTTGGTGCAGGGCTGTATGGGTTAACATGTTTATCACCTAAGTCGTCTGGTCGCCATATGTCACCAAATCCGCCATTGTAGAGCCAGTCTCCTGCAATCTTTACCCACGATCTCATTTCAGAAGAAATTGGGCGATCCCAATATCCTGTTGGAAGTTCGGCTTCGGGGTAAAGTGGGACTGGGTTTTGTTGGACAGTGAAAGTGTAGGGTTGGCTTACTGCTTCAGAGTATGTATGTTCTGAAGGTACTGTTGTATTACCATATCTTTCGGTTTCAACACGGTAGTTTTGAGCTCCTGCCCATCGAGCAGTTGCAGTCCATTGACCTATCTCATCCAGATAAGCTGTTGACCAAAAGGTTCCAGGGGAGTCGGTAGTGAGAGGTCCAAGCGTTAGCGTTTTGCCACTTGGCGACTTTAAGTCAACGTATACATTGGTAAAGAGTAAGCCAATGTCTGGCGGAGGCTCAATCCATCCATTGACCAGAAGTTCTTGACCTAATCCTACGGTTCGAGGTGATACTGAAACAAATGCCTGTGCACGTATGTTAGCTGCTGAAATTGCCGGTATAGAAGATGCTACAACTGCTAGAACCATCAGGGCTAATAGAGCGTATGCTACTTTTTGAGTGTTTTTCATTATTTTTTCTCCGTTTTGCGATTTTTCGCTGGACCCTTTTTGCTGGTGTTTGATATTTAAGACTTTGTAAAATAAAGGTTTGAAGCACCTAATTCTTATTTGTCTCATTCATTCTTTCCCTTATCGTAATCAATATGGAGTGTTAGGTTTTAGTTAATGGGCGAAGATTTCCTTCTTACTATAGGCTCTAGTAAACGGTAAGTTTCCTTATTCTAAAAGTGAGGAGCAACCGCTATGTGGTACAGGCAACATTTTTATTGCACTATGCTTTTCGTTTGTGTGCAAGAAAATAATTAGCTAACGAAAAAGCTGGTACTACGAAGACAATGAATATATTTAAACGGAAGATTGAAATAATACACTGATGACTTTATTGAACCGCGTAAACTTAACTCATGGTCACTTGTGGAGTGTCTAAGTAAGTGAAAATTGAAGTGCTCGAGAAAGATGCAACAAACCTTCGTATAGCCATCAGAGATGCTGATGTGCCGCTGATGAATGCCCTGCGGCGGATAGCGCTTGCTGAAGTGCCGACTATGGCCATAGATGATGTGGTCATGATTGAAAACTCATCCATACTACAGGATGAGATGATTGCCCACAGGCTTGGACTTGTGCCGCTTAAAACTGACTTGGACAGCTACACTCTACCAGAAGACTGTGAATGTAAAAGCGAATTCGGTTGTCCACAATGCCGAGTAACGCTCACATTAAATGCAGAATCAACTGAGGGCACCAGACCAGTTTATTCAGGCGAATTAGTGTCTGAAAATCTTGATGTCGTTCCGGTTAGCGAAAAAATTCCAATTATAAAATTAGCAAGCGGCCAGAAACTAAAACTTGAAGCCTATGCAAGGCTTGGAAAAGGTAAAAACCATGCTAAATGGCAGCCAACAAGTGGTTGCGGTTATAAGTATTACCCAAAGATAGAAGTCCCTGCAGAAGGATGTGAAGATTGCTCTAAATGCGTGGATATTTGTCCTAAGAAAACTTTAGTTATAAAAGGCGAAAAAGTCGATATACGCGATGTCACCTCCTGCACCTTATGCATGGACTGCGTAGAAGCCTGCCCCAAGAAAGGCGAAGGCATAAAGGTCGAATGGGAAAAAAATGCATTTATCATGAACATAGAATCAACGGGAACGCTTCCACCCGAAAGAATCCTAACGGAAGCAACAAAAATATTAGATAAACAACTTAAGGAGTTCAAAGAACAATTAAAGGTGGCAGTGCAATGAGAGAAACAAAAACCACAAACCCCGAAATCATCCAGCTCATAAGAAACCTCAAGAAGCAGAGCCGCGAAAAAGATGCAGGCATCTGGCTAGACGTTGCTAAATATTTATCTAAACCCAGCAGGCAGCGAGTAGCTGTAAACTTGAGCAAGATAAATAGGAATACAGCTGATCAAGAAATCATTCTTGTGCCGGGTAAAGTCTTAGCTTCAGGCAACCTTGATCACGTCGTAACGGTTGCAGCCTTTAATGCCTCAAATGAGGCAAAAGCAAAAATTGCAGCCGCAAAAGCAAAATACTTGACTATATCAGAGCTTATGGAGCAAAATCCTACAGGCTCTAATGTAAGAATAATTGAGTGATAAAGATGCAAGTAACAAAAACCTCCGCGGCTATAGTGAACGCCGAAGGGCTTGTCTTAGGCAGAATGTGCAGCAAAATCGCCAAACGACTCCTCAACGGTGAACAGATAATCATAGTTAATGCGGAAAAGAGCGTTATCTCTGGAAAAAAGAAAAGTAAAGTGGCTGAAGCGAAAGAGTTTCTTGAAGTCGGTGCTCCTGAAAGAGGACCATTCCATTCTCGTAGACCCGACCGCATAGTCCGAAAAACTGTTCGAGGAATGCTCCCCTGGTCACAGCCAAAAGGTAAAAACGCCTACAAACGTCTAAGAGTCTTCATGGGCATACCTTCTGAGCTTAAAGATCAACAGATGGAAACAGTTGAACAGGCCGCAGTAGCAAACCTGAACGGTCCACACTTTACACTTGCAGAGTTAGCAACAGAAATTGGATGGAACCAAGGTGCATAATTATGCCAAGCAAAAAAGTATTAGTTGTTAGTGGAAAAAGAAAAACCGCCATTGCCCGCGCTGTCATAAAACAGGGTGCAGGCAGGGTTCGAATAAATAAAACACCTGTAGAAATAATTGAACCTGTAGTTGCGCGGGAAAAAATTATGGAACCCCTTTTGCAAGCAGGCGAAGACACATGGCAACAAGTTGATATGGACGTTAAAACCGTCGGCGGTGGATTCATGGGTCAAGCTGAAGCAGCCCGCATGGCAATCGCAAACGGCCTGCTAAAATGGACCAAAAGCTCCCACCTGCGCACAGTCTTCACTGAATATGACCGCACTATGGTAGCTGGAGACGCACGTGCTAAAGAATCCAAGAAATTTGGCGGTCCAGGTGCAAGAGCAAAAGAACAAAAGAGCTATAGGTAAAAAAGGAAAGAGGAGTAAGTAAATAAAATGATTATCCCCGTGAGATGCTTCACCTGCGGCAAGGTCGTCGGTGACAAATGGGAAGAATTCGGTCGCCGGATACGTACTGGCGAAAACCCAAAAGATGTACTAGACAATATCGGTGTCAAGCACTACTGCTGCAGACGGATGTTGCTCTCTAACGTGGAAATCATAGACGAAATCTTGCGTTTCTATGAAGAATCAGAAAAACGCAAAGAAACTCGCAGTTTCGCCTAATCGACCCAACTCTCCTCTCCAAAGTTAAAATAAGCAACTTTTTCTAATTTTTTATTAAAATCTCTTTTTCCGTCTTTGTATGGCTACTTTTGGCATATTCTCATTTATGATGTAGGCTTTGTCAAGGCTGGCGTTTGCTGATATGTTTCAGGTTTCGTAATACGGCTTAAATGCTTTTAAGCTGATTCTGTATTATCGATATAACAAGTGAGCTGATTAAGAATGAAAAAAATTGGAGACGAGGAGAAGGTAAAGCATATTTTGACTGATCCTAAGCTCGCTGCAATTAAAGCGATGCTAGAGAAGGATCATGCCATAGACTGTCTTTTATTGCTTAGCTTAAATCGAGGCAAATGGAAAGACGCTAAAGATTTCATGCGCGAAAATAATCTCACGCTCAGCGATGGCACTTTCAGGGCAAGGATGATCGAAATTGAAGAATTAGGACTAGCGAAAAGTGAACGCATTGACCCTCTCAAGAAATACTACATTAGTACCGAACTAGGTGACAAAGTGGCAAAACTGCTCCTCAAATTCTTCGATGAACTTGAGACATATTAAAAACTACTGTATAAAGTGAAATGGTTATACAGCACCTTCTATTCCTCCTTATTGCTTTGTGTTTTTTAGTTAATACAATGTTATATAATACAATCAATGTGGTGCTGTAGACGAAGATCCGTCAGTACCTTTGCTTTTTTCCCTTCCAATAAACTAGCAGAGAAAAAAACGATTATCATCCAAGGTATAAAGAAAGCACGGACGCTCTCATAATCAGCCAACTGATGTATCCTGTGACTAAGAAAAAGCGTTTAACTGAAGCTTTAACGATAGAAATAGCTGCTTCTATTTGCAGGTCTACATTTGAAGTCGAAGGCTTAACTAAAGCTGTAGAAAAAATTAAGCCGAAAGTATCTAATGCTGACGGTCTCTGACTACACGTTACTCTTAAGGAAGTATGCATATTGAGACATAAAAAATTACATACAATGGCAGTCTTAACGTGTTCTACATGTTTAGTCGTAGAAGCACTTCGAGTATTTCCATTGCTAAAGGGGCAGATCTAACGAAAGGTATTATCTTTGGATTTTCCTTTTCCTTTTCTTTAATGTGGATTCTCATTATTTTTTATTTGTACTTGACCTTATATTACCCGAAAAGCAGTATGTACGTTTCCAACTATCAAGCAAGAGGCTGGCAAGTTTAGACTTAAAAGTCCAGTTGTAATATAAGGTGCAAGCTGTAAGTGTGCTATATACTATTTACTTGATAAAAAAAGTAGCTAAATGCTTTATTCAAAAGTAATAGTAGACAGAGCTTGCTGTGGCGTAAGCTTTATATCTGAAATTCTGTCCCCTTCTTGCCATTAAGGGTTAATTGAAATGACTGCGCTGTTCAATGCCACAGTTTACGCTCAGATTGGTTTGGGGCACAGCTACGCTTCTGGGTGTCACATTGGACACAGCAAAAACTAAACGGTTAACCTTTAACATGTATCCTTCTTGTTTTTGGTTTACTGTTTGGTTGAGATGTATTAAAAAGCATGAATGCAGAAGTAATGAACAAGACAAAAGTAAAATTAGCGCATCATAGTAACCCTAAACTCAATGCATAAAGGAGAAAAAATAGAATGCACAAGAAACTCTTAATTCCTGGCCCAACTGAAGTGGGTCCAGAAGTCCTTAGCGAACAATCTAAACCCATGATAGGTCATCGAAGTAAAGAATTCAGCACAATGTATGCTGGAATAACCGACAAACTTACTAAGTTCTTCGAATTACCTGCTGAAATCAAGCCGACCGTTACTACAGCTTCAGGTACACTATGGTTCGACATAGTTGGTCGAAGTGTAGTTAAAAATAAAGCTCTTGTATGCGTCAACGGCGCATTTGCCCAAAGATTCGGCGAAATTATCCGCAACTGCGGCAAACAGGCTGACTGGATAGATATCGAATGGGGTAAAGCCGCCAAACCTGAACTTATCGCTCCTAAACTTGATAGCGGCGAATATGATACCTTAGTTGTTTGCCACAATGAGACGTCAACGGGTACGCGTAGTCCTGTACATGAGATAGGCAAAATGGTCCGTAAAGACTATCCAGAAGTCATGTTTGTCATCGATAGTGTTTCTTCATTAGCTGGCGACAAGCTTCTTCCCTCAGAAATTGGTTGTGATGTCCTTTTCACTTCATCTCAAAAATGCTTTGCTCTTCCCCCTGGATTAGGCATAGGTTTGGTTCATGACCGCGCTATTGAGCGCGCCAAAAACGTGCCTAATAGAGGTGGATATACTGATATGTATGAGCTTTTTGAGTTTGAGAAAAAGCATCAGACACCTTATACTCCGAATGTTTCGCTATTCTTTGCATTGAATAAACGTATGGATCTTTTATTGGCTGAAACTTATGATAAGGTTTTCGAGCGCCATAAAGCTATGGCAGAGTACACTCAGAATTGGGCAAAGAAACACTTCGAGATGTTCCCTGAAGAAGGTTATGAATCCATTACTGTTAGCTGCATCAAAAATACTCTGGGTAAAAGTGTAAGTGAGCTAAATCAAAAGCTTGCTGAAAGAGGTCTAGCTATTAGCAATGGATATGGCAAACTTGCCGACAAAACCTTCCGTATCGGACATATGGGCGAATGGACCTTGTCTGAAATCAAAGATGTCATAGCAGCTATTGATGAAATCTGGGCACTTTAAATGGCTATAAGGCGTCATTGAATCATCGTGAGCTGAAAAACTGATGGTAGACATTCGCCCCTTTCGAGCCATAAGGTATACCGAAAAAGCAGGCGACATTAAAAATCTCATTACGCAACCTTACGATAAAATCGATCAGGACATGCAGCGTGAATATTATAAAAAATCACCTTATAACTACTGCCGCCTCATTTTACCTATTGAAGAGAATCGTTATGAAACTGTGCACCAGCGTATCTATGAATGGCTCAACGAACACATCTTAGCTAAAGACGATGAACCTGCCCTCTTCATTTTCTGTCATGAATTCTGTTTAGACGGTAAAACGTACGCCCGCACTGGTATGCTTGCAGCCCTACGTCTTTATACTTATAGCGAAAATATGGTCTTTCCCCACGAAATAACCTTCTCTGCTCCCAAAGCCGACCGCCTAAACATGCTGCGGACCATCCAAAAAGACCTTGAACCAGTCTTCCTCATCTACTCTGATCCTGAAAAAGTTACTGTCAACTTTTTTTCCGAAATCACCAAGACTAAGCCGCTGGTTGAGGTTGAGGATGAATTCTTAGTTCGCCACAAACTGTGGCGGGTTACAGACCAAAAGAAAATTGCTCTAATCCAGGAGGCTCTAAAGGATAAAACGCTTGTTATAGGTGATGGTCACCATCGTTATGAGAGCGCTATAGCATACCGTGATGAAAGGCGTAAGCAAGTGCCGTGGACAGAAGATTCTGCATTTAACTTCCACATGAGTTATATCGTCCCAGTCCAAGACCAAGGCCTAATTATCCTGCCCACTCACAGACTGTTGCGAAAAGCAGACCTTACAACTCAAAGCTTGGACACAATCAAAAAGTACTTTTCACTTAGTGAGCTTAAGCCTAATGTTGACACTGTTGAAGCCTTCCTATCCGACCATAGAACCCAGCACGCTTTTGTTATTTATGACGGTGCAAAGGCCTACGGCATGATACTTAAAGAAGAAGAATCTGTTCTTGCAGTACCAAATGGTGAAAACTCCAAAGAAGTCCGCCTACTAGACGTTGTGATATTACGGGATTTTGTATTCAAGTCGCTAATGAAGATTGGAGACCTTAAAATAGACGATGTTCTTTATGAGCGGTCAATACGGGCTGCCATGGACAAAGTTGACAGCGGTCAAGCTAAACTCGCTTTCCTCGTTAACCCCATTAACCCTGCTATGGTCTGGAAAATTGCCCAAAAACGCGAACGCTTGCCTGAGAAATCCACCGATTTTTATCCCAAACCTGTTTCAGGTCTGGTCATGATGGATATAGCAACAGAGGAAAAACTTCCCTAATCCTTTCTATTTTTTACTGTTTATCGTTTTTGAATTGGTAGTTATTGTAAACTTGCCTTTGTCTTGTTGAATCTCAATACATAGTATTTCGTCTTGCTTCTATTAGCTATTTAACGCTGGCAAACCAATCCCTTGGCATTTAGTTAATAGCGGTAGGCGTGCAAAGACTTATTTTAGGTAGTCGCTTGGTTGAAGAAATAATGTGAACTTCGTAACAATAGCATTTGCTGCCAAAATTAAACTATACTTAGTAGATGACCCTTCTAAACGAAGCTGTTATTCTGAATTATGATGCATTATGGTTCACTTTGTGATGTATCCATAAAGTTAGGTATAGAACAAAGTGTGCTTACTAAGTTAAACATTAAACTGAAAGATACCGAAAATTGATAGTGCCATTGGTCCGTCTCTTCCGTTACGTGCTAAACCTTTTTATAAACGTATTGATGATGTTGTTTAGTCACATTTACTCATGTAACATAATGAAGCTCATAGTAAGCTTTTAGACTATATGCATGAAATCTGTGGCAGGAAATAATTCGAAAATGTTAGTACAGTCATTCAGAGACCTGCCGTTAAGTGAGCAGGTTCAAAGAAGTATAAAAGAGCTCGGTTTTACGGAGCTTTTTCCGATTCAGGCTCAGGCGATAAAGCCTCTGCTTGAAGGCAAGGATGTTATTGGGCAAGCCCAAACAGGTACGGGTAAGACAGCTGCCTTTGGATTACCTATGGTTGAGCGATTAGATCCTCAGGTTCGTAAGGTTCAAGGACTAATCTTGGTACCTACGCGTGAACTTGCGTTGCAAGTTACTCAGAACATGATTGCATTCTCCAAGTACAAGCGGCTACGGGTTTTAGCTGTTTATGGCGGAGCATCCATGGGGCGTCAAATGCGTGAACTCCAAGCTGGTGTACAAATAGTCGTTGGTACTCCAGGACGTGTAATCGATCTTCTTGAAAGGCAAATGCTCAATCTATCAGCGGTAAAGTTTGTCGTTCTCGACGAAGCTGACCGCATGCTTGATATGGGCTTTATCGACGACATAACCTACATACTCTCCAAAGCTCCAATAAATAGACAGACGGCCCTCTTTAGCGCAACTATTGATCGCAGCGTTATGAGCGTTTGCAACCGCTACATGAAGAATCCAATCAAGATTTTTGTCAGCAAAGACGAAATCGGCGTCACCCAAATGAAACAGTATTTTATTATGGTGAACCAGAACGCCAAATTCGACAGGCTCTGCGAACTTTTACATGAGGAAAACATTGAACGAGCAATAGTGTTTTGCAGAACCCGTCACGAAACTAGTAAAATCGCCGATCGCCTGAACAAGAATGGATTCCGCTCACAGGCACTTCATGCAGGCTTCACACAGCCCCAACGTGAACGCACCATTAACGCATTTCGACAAGGCAAACTAAACCTGCTTATTGCCACTGACGTAGCTGCAAGGGGTTTAGATATTGAAGGCGTAACACATATAATCAATTACGATGTGCCTAACGAAGCAGCAGTGTACTTCCACCGTGTTGGACGAACCGCCCGAAAAGGCAGCGACGGCACAGCTATCAGCCTAGTCAGCTACGGAGAAATGAGCGATTTCAACAATATCAAAGCTCTCACAAAAACCGCTATTGAAGAAATAAAGCCTCAAAATCAGTCAGATTCTCCCGTGGTTAGCTTTTATTAAACCGCTAACCATAAAAGAATCCTAATCCTTTTTAATTTCGAGGTTAAGACCAAAGAAAATGTATCGAGATCCAGTTTGTGGCATGGTATTAGACGAAAACACCGCAAAATTCAAAATCACATACGAGGGCGAAACAGTTCATTTCTGCAGCCTTCAATGCAAGAAACGCTTCAAGCGTCAACCAACCAAATTCGTGAAATAACCACAGTAAACTTCAACTAAAAACGAAGCCCTGTGCCTGCTTCAAAAGGCAGTATAGCCTACAGGCGGTTTCACTTGGCATTTTTATAAATTAACCTAAAATTGCTGGTTGAATGAATTATATTGTGGTTTATGCTAATTTTCTGTTGTAGGTTTTTTAGGTATTTTATGGTAATAATAGGAATTGAGCAAGCTATAGCCAGGCTTTAGTGAGAAGAGGTGTTATTTTGCTTGATTTAGGCTTTTCAAAGGCTGGAAAGATGAGCTAAAAGCTATGAACCAAAGTAAAGAAGACGCCAGATTTCTTTATCTGCAAAGCTTTATTTTACTTTTAGCAATTCTGTATGTCTACGTTTTGCCTTTTGATTTTTCTTCTGTAGTTATATAATAAAGCAGCTAATAATACTGCAGTACTTATTGTTGGGCTGATTACATTTTTTGGGGCTTAATTGTCATTTTCATATTAAAATCAATATTGTATTGGCTTTCGGAGCTTCCAATTTTTAAGTACCAGTCTTTCATTTTAACGTCTGAATCTTTCAATTTATAATATGCGGCTTTAGCTTGATTAAAAACTTCAACAATTTTATCTATGTATTCCTGAATGTTAACTTCTTGCTTATTTTCTTGTATTGGTACCTGAGTGTCTACTCTATCTTGTTCCATCTTCAAGACACCTGTTTTCGGAAAAAACAAAATATGCTGTTATAAATAAACAAGTGTTGTTGTTGAAGTGAACCAACGCACGCAGGTTCAAAATTATGCACTATCCTAATGTCCAATCGATTTTTATGCCACCTACTGGCTTTGCCACTTAGGCTAATCCTGCGTCAAGAGTGCGCTACATCTGCAACTGGGGGTCATCGAGCGGTTTTCCTTTGGTTTCTACTCCAAACGCTGCAATCCCTATGACTCCGATAAAGTGAACTAAAGCAAATACAGTAAAAGTGGCTGGTAAACCACCATAGAAGTAAAGTAGTGGTGTGGCGGTAGGGGCTATTACGCCTGCTAGGCGGCCTATGCTTGCCGCGGCGCCCGAGCCAGTGCCTCTGATTCGAGTCGGGTAAAGCTCCGGCGTATAGGCATATAAAGCTGACCAGGCGCCTAAATTAAAAAATGAAATGATGATGCTAAAGAAAAGAATCGAGGAAGGCTCTATCGCTAGGCCCAAAAAGGCACTACCAACCCCAGCGAATGCCAAGTAGATTATGGCTATTCTTTTTCTACCCACTTTATCCAATAGTAATGCGGCACTATAGTATCCAGGTATCTGCGCCAATGTGACGACAAGTACCCATTCAATCGATCTAACAACTGTGAAGTTCAGATTAGTATAATAAAACGTTGGAAGCCACGTAAAGATGCCATGGTAGGTGTACACTAATACTGCCCACGAAAGCCAAAGCACCACCGTTCTTTTCCTAAACGTCTTGGAAAATAGCTCTTTTAAGGCTGATTTTACACTAAGTGTTTTTAAGCATTCCCGGGCGGGCTCTTCCTTAAAGTCAGTAATAACTAAATTATGTTTTTTTAGTAAAGCTGTGGCTTGATGATTTTTTTCTTTACATTGAAGGTATCGCAAGGATTCCGGTAAAAAGAAGTAGACGGCTGGAATTAGCCCTATGGGTATAAGTGCAACCAGAAAGGTAAGGCGCCACCCTAACATTGGAAAAAGTAGAAGCGAAAAAATGATTGCAAGCAACACGCCGTAAACCCATGAGGCTTCAACTAATCCTAAAAAGCGCCCGCGGTACTTTGTAGGAATATATTCAGAAATATAAATGCCTGGTTGAGGTAAAGAGCCGCCTAATCCTATCCCTGCAAAAAATCGCAGAACTGCCATAGTGACGGGGTCTAAAGCAAGCGCGTTTAGTGCAGTAAAAACTGACATAAATGAAACTGTGAAAAGAATAGTATTTCTTCGCCCTATCTGATCGGCTAATATTCCACAGGTTAATGCGCCAATAAACATGCCTACATATCCGGCGCTTAGCAGCAAACCAGTAGAAAGCGGCTGTTGAGATAACCCAAACTCTTCAATTATGGGTGGCAATACTGTGGCTATAAGCAAAACATTCATGGCGGTAAAAACATAGATAAGACTACTCAGCAGCAAAAGACCATAATGAAAACGCGAAAGCTTTGCACCAATTTGCTGATCAATAAGTCTATTCATAAAGTCTTACCTTACTAATATCAGAAATGCACCCTATGCTTTGTTTTTGTGAAATTCCTTGTCGATAAGCAATCAATCTATCATCCTCTACTATGTAGGCTGCATTTAGCTAGCACAAATTTCTTGTTGCTGTACACGTAAAAAGTCATCATAATAATTAACTTAAGCGGTCTTTTATATTGAAAGGTTTACTGAGGCTTGATCAGTTATAACTTCATGAGCATATAGTTATAATGGTTGTTATGTCAACTCTGAATGTGGTAGTTACTTGGTTAATGCCGACAAGATCAGTAACAATTATTGTCAGATATCACCTAAATAATTACAACAACAAAAGAAAGTGAAGCAATAAACTGGAGAAGCTAAAAACTCAATCAAAACAGTTAATATAATTTATCTTTCCACACAATTTTGTTTCTCTCAAACTACTTCAATGGCGATAATATTGATGCGAATATCAACCAAGATTCTATCAGCTTAGTTCAAGAGTCGATTATTATCTATCTTAAGCCATGAATATAGCTTAGTACATTTGATTAAAACGAAGGCATAGTCTGTGTCAGACTCAAATTAAACCATAGCAAGTTTTCAGTCTAAAGATGTTTAAGTGGTTGTATGGTCTCTAAGAACTGTGTTAAACTTTCAGATTTTTCCAGACACTTAAAATCATCCTATTGCTCAGTAAACACAAGAATTATAGTACAGTTTGTGGCCCAAAAAATTCAGTGGTCAGGTGAATAAGTATAATTTTTGAGAAAGCAAAGTCAGTAATATCTTCCAATCAAAACAACACCAGGACAATTCGCCACAATGTTACTAATCTAACACCCAGCCAGCGTCGACAGCTTTTTACCTATCACATGAACCAAAATGGCTTCGCAGGTTTTTCTAAAACCATCCAAAATCAACAGGTGTACTTTATCTTCCATTATAAGTTATGTCTAAATCAAAGTTGAGCTTACTTCTAATAAAAGAACGATGTCTGTGGTTTCTTTGATAGCTATTTTGTCTTCTTTAATTGATGGTTTTCAGCTATTATCTCATAATTATCTTGCTTTTTTCTCAGTGGTATTAGTTTGTTTAGTTAAATGTACATTTTTAGTGTTTTAGGTTCAAGTGCGGAGACGTTGTGAGTCTGATTTGGCTTGGGGGCTGAGTTGTTTTTCTTGTTCGATGAGAATATCTGTGAGTTGGTGCAGAGCTTCTTTGAGCGCCTGTAGGTCCTGTTGCATGGTGTGTAGTTGGGTGGCGATCCTCTTAGCGTCAGGTTGTGTCATTTATTGCTTTCCTCGCGTGTATGCTGAACGTGGGTAATTATAAGCCTTCCTTCTAAAACTATCATATATTACAGGTTGTGTGGAACGAACCCTTTTAAGCCCAAATGTACCCGTAATAATAATGAAGGCAACGCAAATGGCAACCGACCAAAACGCCCAAGATACGGCCCAAGGCCAGCACCCGGATTCTGAAACATCAAACTCAACTAAGCACACTAACCCGGAATCGCAGCATCAAGCCGAAAAAAAACAGCAACAACATACAGAGCAAAGCAATGATGAGGGTAATAACCTCAGGAGCTACCGGAGAAGAGGCTTGAGACGTGGTCGGGCACATGATGTTCTTTACGAAAAAGCCGTTAAGCTAGTTCAAAGCGGGCGCGTCGAGTTTCTAGGCAACGGCGTCTATAATGTAATTGGCGATCATGGGACCTATACTGTGGCGCTTGACCATACTGGAAAAATTAGCTGCAACTGTCTTGGATTTATACAAAAAGGGGTCTGCAGTCACGTTACAGCCGTATCTTTAATCACCAAAAATCGACGCCATCGCTAAATCACAAACCGTGAGTTTTTACCCGGCGCCTATTTTACTAGGCACACTTTTTCTATTATTTTGTAGTTTTTATAAAAATAAGTATTTCAAATTGCTTATGTTGAATTGGTGCTCCAACTATTAACTAAACAGAGTGCGCTTATAGGCATCGCGCAGAACCATCTAAAGCAAGAACTTGGCTGGCTATTACTACGAAATAATCGTAGCGGCATACATATTGCAATGGTTAATCCGAATATATACGAATCAACTCTGTCATGCTACATTTAAAGAACCATCATAGGTACATGAACCTAAGCACATCCATATAACGCTGCATCTACGTTAAGTAAATAATGCGTACAATGTGTAAAAAGAAACAAAAAGAGAGTTTCGTATCCATTAGGCTGATAGGTAGAAATTATCCTATGGCGTCGCTTACTTAGTTACTACCACCCGACAGTGCTGCTAATAGAATAGGGCCTATGCATTTTAAATTGTGCTATAGTGGGTGAACTTCTTGACGGGTTTTAGCGGATGGCTTCGTCGAGCTTGTAGCTGGTTTTGGTTTTAGTTACTTCTTTGAATAAGTCAAGGGCATCCTCTTTTGAGGGCGCTTCGACTTCTATGCTGCCGTACGCGCCAATGGATATGCGGTATTTTCTATTATCATCTTTCGTACTCATCCTGTCATTCCCCAATTTACTTACGTGTTATACATTTGCTTATCACCGCTGCTTTTAATACTTATCCTTTAAAACGCTAAAATCAACATTAAACTAGGCAAACTAAAGCAACAAGTAAACAGGTAAACGACAAATAGCTACAATCATCTATTATTAGGTTTACAAAAGTAAATTATAAATTGGCATTATGTAGTGATTGTGGCTTGTTACACCCTGCGTTTTACCTTCCCCTATACACATTTAACCCCATTACGAACTAAGAAGCTGCAATGAGCTTATTGCCTTCGTGAGTGTGCTGCAGTTGTAATGTACTATGCAGCATTCATCAACAGTGCTATTAATCACATATATTAATCAAAAATAATCGTCTAAAAATAATTGAGGTTTGAATCTATTTTGTGCAAAGTTGTGATTGTGCCTGCTTCAGTCTGTGTAACCTAATATAAAACGGGTGTTTGCGAGAACTAGCACAGAATGCATTTTTGTTGATCTAAATAGTTTTTAGTAAATGATTGGCCTAGTAGTTGCCTGTTAGTTTATTAATATACCCGATAACTTGGCATATATGTCGCTGTTATCGCCGAATTTTTGATGGATTGCGCACGGAAATTTGGGTAAAAGTATTGATATTTTTGTAGAAAACGTTAACTAGTCTGTAGTTTTTAGTTTTTTAGGCTATTTCATGCAAATAGCCCTTTTTTGGTAGTTTTTATTTGTCCTTATTATGTGTAATTTCCCGTGACCTTGGCGGGTAGGTGGGTATTCTATTGCGAGTTATTTGTAAAAACGCCTTATATATCCGCTAAGCGTAGTGTACAAATTGGCAACTGAACACTAACTGCGAAAAAGTTGTGCACTGTGAGATAACATGAAATGTCCGTATTGTAGTTCTGAAGACTTTCGTACGCTAGAGACGCGTGATTCATCAGAGAATACTACGCGCAGGAGAAAAGAATGCACTAAATGCAACAGGCGCATCACCACCTACGAATATATAGAAACTGTTGAGCTCATGGTTCGCAAAAAGGACACAAAACTAGAGCGCTTTGACGTCAACAAGATCATTCGCGGCCTGCAAAAATCCTGCGAAAAACGACCCATAAGTATGGAACAGATCCACTTGCTAGCAGGAAAAGTACGACAGGACCTTATGTCAAAAGGCAAAGAGGAAGTGACCTCTCAAGAAATCGGCGACTTGGTCATGAAGTACCTCAAAGCCCTTGATCGCATAGCGTACATCCGATTCGCTTCAGTTTATAAACAATTCGAAGAACCAGACGATTTCAAGCAGTTGCTGCTTGAGGTGAAGAAATAATGAAGTTTGTTAGAAAACGTGATGGTAAACTAGAACCTTTCGATCCAGAACGAATAACGAATGCCATTTGGAAAGCTGCAAAAGCTGTAGGCGGAAGCGACCGCCAGCAAGCCAAGAAACTTACTGACGACGTGTTAGCAGAGCTTAAGAACCGATTTGGCGACGATGGATGTCCTACGGTAGAAGAAATTCAGGACCTTGTCGAGAAGATGCTAATAGAAAACGGCCATGCCCAGACTGCTAAGGCATACATCCTTTACCGAAAGCAGCACCAAGATATGCGCGAGTTAGCCGCTCTTCTAAGTAGCGCTGATCTCGTCGATCAGTACCTTGAGATTGAGGACTGGCGCGTTAAAGAAAACAGCAACATGAGCTACTCACTGCAGGGATTAAATAATTACCTATCTTCTACGGTTATTGCCAAGTACTGGATAAGTCGCATTTATCCTGAAAACATAGCCGAAGCGCACTTCACAGGCGATATTCATATTCATGACCTAGGTGTGCTTGGACCTTACTGTGTCGGCTGGGATATAAGCGATCTTATCATGTCTGGCTTCGGAGGAGTCAATGGTAAAATCGAAAGTAAACCCGCAAAACATTTCCGCACTGCGCTTGGTCAAGTTGTCAACTTCTTCTATACGCTTCAAGGCGAAGCAGCAGGTGCGCAGGCCTTTAGCAATTTTGATACCTATCTAGCACCATTCATACGTTATGATAAATTAGCGCCTAAGGATGTCGAGCAGGCACTACAAGAATTCTTCTTTAACATGAACGTGCCCACGCGTGTAGGCTTCCAGACTCCCTTTACTAACCTAACACTGGATCTGACAGTTCCAGATTTTATGAAAAACGAAGGTGTCTTATATAATGGCAAAGTTACTGAAGACACCTACGGTGACTTCACAAAAGAAATGGAAATGTTCAATAGTGCATACGCTACCGTAATGGCTCAGGGCGATTCTAAAGGCAGAGTCTTCACTTTCCCTATACCAACTTATAATATAACCAAGGACTTTGACTGGGACTCAACCGTTTCACAGAAAGTCTTCGAAGTGACCGCCAAGTACGGTGTGCCTTACTTCTCAAACTTTGTCAACAGTGATATGAAACCTGAAGATGTACGCAGTATGTGTTGCAGATTACGTATTGATAATCGTGAACTGCGCAAACGCGGAGGCGGATTCTTTGGTGCCAACCCATTAACGGGCAGCATTGGTGTAGTTACCATTAACATGCCCCGCGTTGGTTATCTATCCAAAGATGAAGACGAATACTTCCATCGCATCGAAAAAGTTATGGATATTGCCAAATCAAGCTTAGAAATTAAACGTAAGGCCCTTGAAGCATTCACTGACAACGGTTTATATCCCTATAGCCGCCGATACTTGCGTAACATCAAACAGGCACACGGCAAATACTGGAAGAACCACTTTTCCACTATCGGCATTGTGGGTATCAACGAATCAATAATAAACCTGCTAGGCCAAAATATATCCACCAAAGAAGGTCTAGAATTCGCCATTAAGACACTTACCTTTATGCGCAAAAAGCTTGTAAAATATCAAGAAGAAACAGGCGATATCTATAACCTCGAAGCTACCCCTGCTGAAGGTACCTCCTACCGACTGGCACGCATTGACAAACGCAAATATCCTAACATTATCGTCGCTAACGAACGATTAGTTCAAACCAAGCATGCTGAACCCTTCTATACTAACAGCTCACAACTGCCAGTGGATTTTGATGGTGACCTCTTTGATGCTTTAGAGAACCAAGAGCACCTTCAAACGCTCTACACAGGTGGCACAGTTTTCCATATGTTTATAGGTGAACGTCTGCATTCATGGAAGTCAGCAGCCGAACTTATTAAGAAAGTTTCCAACAGTAGTCGCATACCCTACTTTACTCTAACGCCAACATTCAGTATCTGTCCTAACCACGGCTACACTAGCGGTGAACATCACCAGTGTCCAACCTGTGGCGCTACTAGCGAAGTTTATTCTCGTGTAGTTGGTTATCTGCGACCTGTAGATCAATGGAACGTTGGCAAGCAAGCTGAATTCGCTATGCGAAAAACCTTCGATAAATCCTTGGTATTAGCAACAGCTCCGATGGTATAATGAGTGAGTGACCTGTCATGAAATTTAGCGGATTACAAAGAATCAGCCTCATAGACTATCCCAACAAAATTGCGTCGGTGCTTTATACGCCTGGGTGCAATTTGCGTTGCGGCTTTTGTCACAATTGGCGTATAGCCACCGATCCCCAACCCCCATTTCTTCAGGAAGCCACAGCAATAGAAATGCTTGAAAACCGTAGAAAATACGTAGACTCAGTCGTAATAACAGGTGGTGAGCCCTGCATGCATAAGGAGCTCCCCAAATTCCTAGCCAAGCTCAAGGAACGTGGCTTTAGTGTAAAGTTAGATACAAATGGTTTCTATCCTGATGTGCTCGAGGAATGTCTGGGTTATGTAGATTACGTAGCATTGGATATTAAAGCTGCTCCAGAACGGTACAGCCTGTTTGGCGCAGATACCACCTCTGGACTTATGCATACTGTAGAAATCCTCAAAACTGGCAAGGTACCTTACGAGTTCCGAACCACCGTAGTTCCTGAGATAGTCACCGCCGAGGAACTCGATAACATAGGTAAAGTAGTTGAGGGCGCCTCTACGTTTGTACTGCAACAGTTCGTATCTAACGATACTCTTGATAAAAAATACGAAACCATAAGACCCTATGCGCCTGAAGTCATTGAAAGCTATGCTCAAACTATGAAAAAGTATGCACAAAATGTACTACTTAGAGTTTAGCTTTCCCATTTTTCTTTTTTAGAGCGATTTGTTGTGCCATTTGTGAGTCACTAGTCCTTAAAAGTGCCTTATACAGACTTTTTCTGTTGGTTTTAGAGGCATAGTGTATGAAGATTGGGATCATTGGTAAGGGTAATGTTGGTTCAGCTATAGGTAAAGGTTTGAGCAGTAAGGGGCATGAGATTAAATTCGGGCATCGTGATCCTAAGGAGTCTGTGTCGGAGGCGGCGAAGTGGGGTGAAGTTATCGTGCTTGCTGTTCCCTTTAGTGCAGTGGAAGATGCAGCAAAAGCGATTGGTTCTGCAGCTGATGGTAAGGTATTGCTTGATGTAACAAATGCGTTAGACGAAAAAGGGGAACTTGCAATCGGATTTACTACGTCAGGTGCAGAGGAACTGCAGAAAAAACTGCCAAAAGCGCGTGTTGTGAAAGCTTTCAATACTGTATTTGCTAAGAATCAAAGCACTGGTAGAGTTGGCAGCGAACAGCTTACCCTTTTTGTAGCTAGCGATGACCAAGAAGCAAAGCAAACTATAATGCAGCTTGGTAGAGGCATTGGCTTTGATGTTGTTGATGCGGGGCAATTAAAAGCTGCGCGGTACCTTGAACCTATGGCAATGCTTCTTATGGGTCTCGCCTTCGGTTTAGGTATGGGCACCGACATAGGCTACAAGCTGGTAAAAGCATAACCTTATAATTATAACATGGTACTATCTGACCTTAAGATATGGAAATATTGGTAATTGCTATTTTATTTTAGCTTCTTCTTTGGCTTTTTAGCATTGATTTTCGTTATATGGTCAATTAACAATTTTTCTAAAGTCTGTGTAACGTGAGCCGTGACATAGATAATCAAGATTTTTCAGTAGAATCTCAAGCTATGGCGCATCTTATATGGTGGTATATAGCTGGAAAGCTATGTGATTTGTTTCGTTATCAATACATAGCTATGTCGGTTTTAAGAACTTTTTAACTTATGGCTTAATTGAGCCTTTTGGTAGCTCAAGTGGTGCCTATTATCAGAGGTATGTTTGTCAGCTTTCTAGCTGGATTGCTAAGGTATTACTGTAACTCTACCAGAAAGTTCGCTGCATATGCTGTCTGGGGTTGGGCAGATATAATAGAAGTCGCCTGATTGGGTTACAGTGAATGTGTCTGAACTTGTTTCACCTGGGTTTAGAGGGCGAGCTGCTCCAATTTCAGCGTCGAACATGATTTTACCGTTACCATCTGGTTGTGTGGCGATTGCCCAGCAGTGCGGTTTATTGTCCATGTTAGTCATGATTGCGTTTACAATGTCGCCTTCTTTCAGGATCAAAGTTGATCCTTGAATGGGCGTTCCAGTTGTAGTAATTACCACAGAAATTTGAGTTATAATTATTTTAACAATGATAATGTTTGGCAGTGGCGTAGTCGCTGTTGGACTAGGTGACATAGTTGGTGTTACGGTTGGTGTAGGAGTAAGCGTTGGTGTAGGTGTCGGAGTTGGAGTCATAGTAGGCATTACCGTAGGACTAACAGTCGGAGTTGCCGTTGGTGTTGTGGTGGGGGTAGGTGTAACGGTTGGTGTTATCGTTGGTGTTGGCGTAATTGTTGGGGTTGGTGTGGTTGTCGGTGAAGGGGTAGGTACCGGCGTTGGCATCATAGTTTGAGTTATGTAGCCACGTATTTCGCCAGCTGGGTTTTGTGTTGTGTGAACTACAACATATGTTCTTCCAGACGCCATCATATCTGCTAATTCATACACTGAATGTCCGGCTAGTGGTCCTATAAGGTCATCTGCTGTAATTATCCCAAGGGCTAATACTCCACTAAAGTTGCCTGGGATAATTGTTGGCGATTGGTTTCTTGGATACAGCCAAACAACTATGGGCCCGACGACAATACCTGTGTCAATATGTATGTGTGCCATTGTCACGTTCTGAATGCCGGTCACATTTAAGTAAAATAGCATGACTGTGTTGTCCTTATTGACTTGGAAGTTTGCTATTCCTGTAGCGGTTGTATTCACTGTGTAGCTGATGGAGGAGTTCACTCTTGAGGTCCAAGTTTGACCTGAAAGGGTGGCTGTAAAGTTACGTGCGACTTTCATTGACGTTTGATCTATTGCTAAGTTGAGCGTTGCAATAATTTGGTCCAAGTCACCCATGGCTGCAAAGTGCAGGAATGTGATTTTCGGTGTTTCACCAAGCATGTGGTTATGAACCGCGGATATAGTAAAGTTAACAGTTGACCAGAAGTAAACGTCTGATGTGCTTACTAGGGCTTTTTCTACAGTTTCAACTTCGGAGTCTAATAGTGCAAAATCGCCCATAACGAATACATTTCTGCCGCCTGGAACTGTTGACATATTAACTGTAGATGGAAGAGGCACAAATTCAAAAGCTGTGCTCATCGATGCAAAACTGTTCAATATTATTGTTGGGTTGTTTGCTGATGTTATGTTTATGTCTTGGCGTGATATCATTACTCCAGCTGTTGATCCGTTAATCGGTGTTCCACCTAGCTTTATGGCTATGTCTGTATTGTTAAGTGTTGTTTGGATTGGAGCGGGCGGAGACATTCTTGTTGTGGTTAATTCGAATATCGTAGTCAAGTTGGCCATTATGGTGCTTGTGTTACCTCTTGTTTCCCAATGTAGGAACTGCAGTTTTGGCACTTCTCCCACCATAAACGGATGTAAATTAAGTACAGTCCAATTTGCTGCAATTATCTGCCTTAGTACCGGATTCACCTCCGGCTCAATCAGGCTAAAGATGCCTTTAGCGTAGACAGTTTCGTTGTTTGTAGCTCCAGGAGGTAGTATAAATTCGACAATAGTGCTCATCAAAGTAAAGTTGTTAAGGGCCATGTCAGTTGCATTCATCCGTACAAGGGGCGCTTGCCTAGCAAAAACCAGTGTTAAAACCCCTGTTTGATTATTGACCATATATGTTGTAGCATTTAAGTTACGTGCGATATAGGCGCCGTCCAACCGGGCAGACGCTGTTGTTGACGGCTGAGTTATTTGAGCTGCTGAATAATAGAATATGGCGCTGGAGGCAAGAAGTACGATAATTACTGCAGCAGCAATAGAACTAAAAACGCGTCTTTTCCTAAACAATTTAATTCACCTTTTAACGAACTTATCTAGAACAGTTTGTATAAAGTTTTGTTGGCGTAATGATTCACTCACAATATCTGCACAATACTATGATGCTTATTAAGCGATCATCCGGGTATTTTTATTTATTATGATGCGTGTAGACTAGCATTAACTGTCTTGATGATGTGTTATTCTTTATTCTGTACAGAGCAACCCTGCATTACGGGTTGGGGTTTTTTGAAGCGCAAAGTTTAAGGGTAAAAGCTTAGTTTAGGTTTCGCGTACTTTAACTGTTGAGGTTTGTAGTGTGACCATTAACGGGCAAACTGTAGAAGAACGTAAAGCTGAGGTACTTATCAAACTCAGAAAATACAAACTAATTGAGAAAGAAAAGTTTGAAGGCGCTTTCGGCTACGTTGTTGAGATTCCAGAAGACAAAGAGAAAGCCCTAATCTGGTGTATTTTAGATCAAGCAACCGTGGGTATAGTCTCCATGAACCAGCTCTATAAGGTTATGAAAGAAAAAGAGCTCGAACGCGCCATTGTAGTCACTGAAGGTCGTTATACTCACGCTGTAAAACAAGGCGCTAAGAAAAAGAACGTCGAGCTACTGCCAAAATCTTTCCCAGTCTTCGACATATTTGAGCATGCGCTGGTTCCATTGCACGAAATACTTTCAGCAAAAGAAAAGCAGCAACTTCTTAATCACTACAAGGTCCAGCCCTATCAGATGCCTCAGATAACATCAACTGATCCTGCAGTCAAAGCCATAGGTGCTAAGCCAGGAGATGTATTGCGCATAACTAGGAAAAGCGCCACCGCTGGTGAACACGTAACATACCGATACGTTGTTGAATAAGCTAATAACTAACTCATTCTTTATTTTCCTATCATTACTTCTGTGGCCTTTACGAAGGCTTGTACTTGGTCGCCTACTTTTAGGTTTAAGTCTTCGGCGGCTTCTTTGGTAATAACTGCAGTAATCATAGTGGGTATCTGTATTTCGATTTTGATTTTTGCTGTCATGTCTCCTTTTTCAAGGGCAACGACTTTGCCTTTGAGACTATTTCTTGCGCTTAACTTCATGTTTTTCACCTGACCCATACTTTCTGCTGATAAGACATCGCTTAGGTAGCCTTCAAGCTGTTTGTACTCTGCTAGTAGACTTTGGCCACGTTGAGTAAGTTTGGCTCCGCCGCCGGTTTTTCCGCCTTTGTATGTTTCAACTATAGGTTCGCCTAGAGCTTTTTCTGTTTTCTGTATGTAGTTCCAGACGTAACGATATGACATGCCTAGTTTTTGTGCAGCTTTGTTTAGCGACTTTTCAGAAGAAATGCCTTCTAGAATATCTGCCCCGCCCTTGCCTAAGACGGGTTTTCCGTTGCATTCAATCCAGACTTTGCAAGAAGGCTTATGCTTTTTTTGAACTACCATTACAGTATGTTATGCACCTAAATTATTAATAAATATGATCAACTGATCACCTGTTTTCTCTTTGTAGTCTTAGACTCTCCTTTAGCATGACTGCAACCAAATTCGTATGCTACAGTTTGCTTTTTATCATAGAAGGAGTTGCTTGCTGGTTGTACAGATTGTCATATGCTACTGGCGTTTTAGAAAGTACAGTGCCTACGTTAGGCTAGTTTTTTTTCTTCAGAGCGCAACTCATCTAGAATTACTAAGGCTTCACCTATTGGCATGTTAAGTCTCATAGCCAATTCGTCGGCGGTTAACTCGGGGTTCTCGCGCAGCAGCGTATCGCGTGTATACGCCTTATGTGTTGGGTACATTACATTAGCTTTTGCTGTTTCAACAATCATAAGCCAAAGTTTCTCTTTAGTATACGCATCCAAATTCATGTATCATCAACGTCAACTAATATGCAAAGCCAATTATTTGCTTAACTCAATTTGTAGCTTACAAGATTGAAAATTTTCAATACCCTAATGGGGTCTATTTTTGGGAGCAGCCGCTTATCATAACCAATGCAACAATAAGGTTGAAGAGATTGCTGTACAAATTAAACGCTGAAAAATTTTTGGCACAGTTCAAAGCTGATAGCACATATGGGGTTAGGCTTAATTATTCAGGGTAGACAAAAACGTTAATTTAAACTTGTAAGTCTTAGAATCGTTTGTAAGACTAAAATGCTTAAATAATTTCTGCAATGTTTGTTCAATGGAGACTATAGATGAGCGCTAAAGCAAATTTTCGTATTTTCAATACGCTAACTCGTCAAAAGGAAATCTTTACGCCAATTCACCCTGGAAAGGTCTATATGTACACCTGTGGACCCACAGTATATGATTATGCGCATATAGGTAACTTCCGCGCTTTCATCTTCGAAGATCTCCTTAAACGATGGCTAAAGTACCTAGGTTATCAAGTAGTTCACATTATGAACCTCACTGATGTCGACGATAAAACCATAAAGGGGAGTCAAAAACAAAACAAATCTCTGCATGAGTACACCAATTTTTATACTAAAGCTTTCTTTGAGGATATACAAATTCTCAACATAGAGCCCGCAACGGCTTACCCGCGGGCAACTGACCATATACCTGAAATGATAACCCTAATCAAAACACTCATGGAAAAAGGCTATGCCTATAGAGGAGAAGACGGCAGCATCTATTTTGCCATCAACAAGTTTCCCGGCTATGGCAAACTTAGTCACATTAAAAAGGACGAACTCAAAGCAGGCGCACGCGTTAGGCAAGACGAATACGCCAAAGAGGAAGCTCGAGACTTCGCACTTTGGAAAGCTTGGGTGCCTGAAGATGGTGATGTTTTCTGGGAAACTGAACTAGGCAAGGGTAGGCCAGGCTGGCATATTGAATGCAGTGCTATGAGCATGAAGTACTTAGGCGAAACTTTTGATATCCATTGTGGCGGTATAGATAACATGTTCCCGCACCACGAGAACGAAATTGCCCAAAGCGAAGCAGCCACAGGTAAGACTTTTGTTCACTATTGGATGCATAACGAGCACTTGCAAGTTGAAGGTAAAAAAATGGCCAAACGATTCGGCAATTTCTATACTTTGCGCGACTTGCTTGCAAAAGGTTACGATCCGTTAGCAATCCGCTACCTGCTATTGTCCACACATTATCGACAGCAGTTCAATTTCACTTTTGAAGGGTTAGATGCTGCAAAAGGCGCCATCGAACGGTTAGCTAATGTGCTACGCAGGTTACAAGACGCAAACGGTAAAGGCAGCCCACGTGACGTCGAAGATTTGATCTGCACGGTGCAGAAATGTTTTTGCGAAGCTATGAATGATGACTTAAATATCAGTGTAGCTTTGGCATCATTATTTGACTTCGTTAGGGGCATAAATAACCTGCTGGATTCCAATGTTATTAGCAAGGCTGAAGCCCAACAGCTAAGTGCAGTAATTGAAGGTTTCGACAAGGTTCTTGCCATCATTCCGAAATCTAAAGAGGAAGCTCTGCCCAAAGAGGTAGAAGAGCTCATCAAAAAACGTGAAGATGCACGTAAAGCAAAAGACTGGAAGACAGCCGACCAAATTCGACAGCAGCTTAAGGACATGGGTATAACAATTGAGGATACTGCGCAGGGTGTACGATGGAAACGTGAAAAAACTTGATTTAATTCAATTGTTTATGCTGGCCTAGATTCCATTCTTTTGTTGAGTATTTTTCTTTGTAGAGTTTTTCTGCAAGATTCTGTTCTTTAGGTGTTAGCTCATTTTCCAAACTCTGTACGTTTTCGACAACTTGGATATTCAAGGCAACTTGAAAGCCATGCGCAATAGCATTAATCGCCGTCTCCGGACTTACAGCATGACCCAGTTCGTTGCGCACGCTAGTAATTCTGTCTTTTGCTACTTCAATAACCTTAGAATATGTGTTAGCCCAAGGGAGACGCAGATATGTAAACATCTTTTCTAAGTCAACATCTAAAAGTAAAGTACCATGCTGAAGGACTACACCACCTCTGTTAGCTTGGGCGCTACCAGAAATTTTTTTACCTTTTACAGTCAAGTTTGGGCAGTTATTTATGTTCCCTGTGCAGTAGTCCGAACTTATGCCTATAATCCGCAAGGCTTCGCTTATAGCTGCATAAACTCGCAAGTACACCTCTGCTAGATCCTTGGCTCCTAAATTCTGTGGCTTGGCAACTACACTATAAGTCACTTCGCCTTCTGCATCGTGGTAGACTGCTCCGCCACCACTTATACGCCTAACGACATATATGCCTGCTTTACGGCAGTATTCTAAATTGACCTCATTCTCAGCCTTTTGAAAGCGCCCGATTGAAACCGCCGAAGGTTTCCAGCTGTAAAAACGCAGCGTATCAGGGACCTCATTTGCTATGCGTGCATGCATTATGGCTTCATCAATTGCCATATTCATGAACGCATCATTCACCTCAAGCTTTAGCAAACGCCAAGTATTCACGCCTTTCAGCCTCATACATTGCTTCTTGACATTATCCGCAACCAAATATATACATTAAACTAGATAGAACAACGATGTTTCAATATGCAGACCTTTTAAAAAAGAAATCACCAAAACTTCCCTAGCAGGTCTATCAGCTATGCAATTCTTATATAATTGCTCGTGAACTATTCCATGAGTAATTTCCGAATTTATTGGACTGTGTAGATAGATGAGGAAAACCATATTCAAGAAGCTGGAAGCCCAAGGTTTAATTGCTAACTACAATAGGCTTCGCAAAAATCTGCCCCCGAAGTTACCTGACCGCGTCTACATGGTGGATGAGAGCTTCCGGGAAGGAATTAAGGCGCCAACTGTATTTTTAACTTACGTTGAAAAAGTCAAACTTGCCAAAATGATGGATGAAACTGGTATAAGTGTTATCAATATTGGTTTTCCAGGTTTATCCGAAGACGAGAAACGTAGCATCAAGCGTATTGTGAATGAAAGTTTCGAAAACTCTAAACTTACAGCTTCATCAGCCGCAACGAAAGCTCATGTCGATGCCTGCATGGAAGTAGGCATGAAAGAAATCAACATAGAAACCCCCTTCAACGGTTTAAATTTACAGTATAGGCTAAAAACCACCAAGGAAGATCACCTCAAACGAGTAGTAGAAAGCGTCAGTTACGCCAAAAAACATGGTTTAACTGTAAATTTTGTTCTTTCCGATGGAACCCGAACTCCACTGGAGGATATAATTCAAATCTTTGAAGCTGTTGCAGCTGCTGGCGCATCAAAATTGGCCATAGCTGACACGGTAGGCTTCATTAGACCTTTAGCGATGCGTTATCTTATGGGTCATATCCGTGATGGGCTCTCAAGTTCGGTTAAGCAAAAAGTGCCCCTCTCAGTTCACTGCCATAACGACTTTGGTTTAGCTACCGCAAATACACTTGCCGCAGTTGAAGAAGGCGCATCATACCTGCATACCACTCTTATTGGGTTCGGTGAACGTGCAGGCCTAGCACCTTTTGAAGAAGTGGTAACTGCCTTAGAGCTTCTTTATAACCTTGATACAGGTGTAGACATGGAACGTATCTATCGCCTTGCGCAACTGGCAGAAAAATCTTTTGCTTTGCCTATCCAGTTCCATAAGCCAATTGTTGGCGACACAACTTTTTCTCATGAAGTGGATGAACATGTAGAAGGCATGCTTGCACACCCACTTATGTTTGAGCCTTTCCCACCAGCAATAGTAGGGCGTGAAACCTCACTTTTCGTAGGCAGAAATACTGGGCAAACACTGCTTCAAAGCCTTCTTGAGAAGGCCGGTATACGCGCCTCCGCACGTCAAATGGATGAAATCCTAAGGTACATAAGAGGTCCACAAGAAAGCCTCGACAAAGGTGAAGCTCAAATGACTTTCTACCAAGTTAAAAAACTTTTGCGCGATTTGCAGAAAGGCTTAGATATGCATGAGTTCTGGCGTGTAGTCGAACAGGTAACTAGGCAAAAACCCAAGTTACCACCATCGGGCGGAAAATCTGTTACGCCAGTTACAACATAAGCGTTTTTCCCTTTTTGTTTTTTATTTTTAGTCTATTTTATCATTAGCTGTTGTTTTATTATATCCGTCTCTTCTGGACGTAGTTTGCGGGGGTAATTGTAGATTGGTCCACTTGGCCTTTCGTTGTAAAATGGTCGATTGCAGTTCGGACAACCTGAAGTGAGAAATGGTTTTCCAGTTTCTACAAGTTGAGTTAGCATTTTATTATCAATATTATAGCTAACAATGTTGCCTTGTGTATCAAATTGTATGTCTTCAAATCGCAGCATTCTGTGAACAATCAGATATCTTGCAAGCTGTATACGTCTGTATGACGTAAGTTGCGGTTGAGGCTTTTCCGCAAGCGCTGTACCCCGAACGGGCGTAAACGCAAAAAGCACAGGCAAAACCCTGAAATCTACGCATTCTTGAACGAAGTGTGCTGCCTCTTTTTCTGTTTCCCCTAACCCGACAATCAAATGTATGCTTATGTTTTCCGCTCCGAATACTTTGATTGCTTCCTGCATCTGTCTAAACTGCTCTGGCCAGCTATAAGGTCCATTTACACTTGAGCCTTTTACTTTGTCAAAGAGCTTTTGGGTTGCTGTATCTATAGCTATGCCGATTCTGTCCACACCTGCTTGAGCTAATCGCTGTATATTATCTACATTTAGTGGCTGACAAGAAACTGAAATAGGGATGTCCGCGTTCTGCTTAATTGCTTTTACAATGGCTGAAAGGTCATCAAAAACAGATGGATAATTTAATGCTTGAATGCAGACGCGATAAATTTTTCTTGCCCTCGCAGTATTTCTTATTTGTCCAATGACTGTCTGAGTTGAGAAAACTGGCCATGAAACACGCGATAATAACTCTATTCTGCTTTGGCTGTTTTTGGCTTGCGGACAGAATCCGCAGTTTGCAGTACACTTGCCCGATTTGTAGGTCATAAGATAGGCTGTTGAAGGTTCAGCGTCAAGTTTACCTTCCAAAAGTCCCATGACCATGGCAGAACCTGTTGAAACCCTTATTTGTGGAGGTAACTTTTCATTTAGGGGTTCTTGCTTTTTCCAAAACAAGATATTTCCCTCATAGAAGATAAGTGAGAACGCACATATTAATTGTGAAGTAATTCTATACTTTGTGATACTTCTTTCCCAGATTAAACAAAAGCCAAGTAGTTTAATCTTGTATGAACAAAATAAGAAACTAACTACAATATTAGTTTAACATACAGACTAAGGCTACTTGATTATTGCGGGGCTCGATTAAACCGTAGGCCCCTATGAAGTACATTTACTTCTTTTTGCCAGTCTTTTCTTCATGCTTTTTCTTTTTTGCTGCATTCTTTTTTGCAAGTGAAGGCATAAATAGTCCCTCCTAATTTGTGCCTGCTCACATGTAGCTTGGTCGGTTATTAGACTGTTTCTATAAACGAGCCTCCACGGTAGGCAAAATATGCATTTGAGACTGATATCACGCTATTTTTTCTTCTTTTATATTTGTATGAAGGACAATTCTTAATTATCTCTGCTAATACCTTAGTCTGCTTTGAGGAATTACAATGGTACAAATGGACTTTGGCGGCGTAAAAGAAACCGTCGTTACAAGAAATGAGTTCACTGTTGAGCAAGCCCAAGCAGTGCTTAAAGATGAGGTTGTTGCAGTACTGGGCTATGGCATTCAGGGGCGTGCACAAGCCCTTAACATGCGCGATAATGGAATCAAAGTCATTGTTGGACAAAGCACGCTGTTTCCTGAAACTTATGAACAAGCTGTTAAAGACGGCTGGGTCCCAGAAGAAACGCTCTTCTCAGTCGAGGAAGCTGCAAAACGTGGTACAATCAAAATGTATTTGCTGACAGATGCAGCACAAAAAGAAGTATGGCCAAAAATCAAAGACTTCTTCAAAGAAGGTGACGCACTCTACTTCTCCCACGGCTTTAGTATAGTATACGGAAATATGACTGGTGTGATTCCGCCTAAAAACATCGACGTCATACTGGTAGCTCCCAAAGGCTCAGGCAATTCTGTAAGGCGCAACTTTGTAGCTGGCAGCGGTATAAACAGCAGCTTCGCGGTCTATCAGGACTACACTGGAAAAGCAGAGCTACGAACTAAAGCTATAGGAATAGCCATCGGCTCAGGATATCTATTCCCGACAACATTCGAAAAAGAAGTATACAGCGACCTTACCGGCGAAAGAGGTGTCTTAATGGGTGCCCTAGCTGGCATGATGGAAGCCCAATACAACACCCTACGTGAGCATGGTCACAGCCCAAGTGAAGCTTTCAACGAAACTGTCGAGGAACTTACCCAAAGCCTAATCCGACTTGTCGACGAGAACGGAATGGACTGGATGTACTGTAATTGTAGCGAAACTGCCCGAATCGGCGCGCTTCGTTGGAGAAACCGTTTCCGTGAATGCACAAAACCCCTCTTTGAGTCACTCTATGAGCTAACGGCAGCAGGTGAAGAAACACGCATCGTTCTTGAAAAGAGCAAAGAGCCAAACTACCGCAAGAAACTTGCAGATGAGCTCAAAGAAATGGGCAACTCCGAAATGTGGCGTGCAGGAGCCACCGTACGCTCATTAAGACCACAACAACCAAAGCAGTAAACCTGCTACTTTCTTTTCTTTGTTAACAGATTTTGATTTTTATTAGTGTTCTTGCTTATTTGCTGAGCTAATCTTTTATACTCGTATATTGCGCTTGTTTAAGCAAGACTTCAGGGACCCTAGTGGCTGAATACACAATATTTGTATCGTTGGCAATCTTCGTTAGCACAATATTTTTGATGATTAAGCGTCCAAGAGGCATACGTTTAGGATACGCAGCAGGAATTGGAGCAGTATTTTCGCTTCTACTTGGCACGGTTACTTTGGGTCAAGCTGCACAGTCGTTTCTCGATATTTGGGATGCCGCTTTAGCGTTCATCGGAATTGTGACATTATCGGTGATATTAGATGCCATGGGTTTTTTCAAGTGGGCAGCTTTATGCGTGGTGAAATTTGCGAAAGGGAGTGGTCTGCGGCTCTACTTTTATGTGTCTTTGTTGGTCGCTGGGGTAAGTATTCTCTTTGCGAATGATAGTGCGGTCTTAATTTTGACCCCTATTGTACTTGAGATTATCGTGCAGTTAAAAATTGACGCAAAAGGTCGGATGGCCTATCTGTTCTCGGCTGGGTTAATTGCGGACACTGCAGCTATGCCGCTAATTACGAGCAACCCTATTAACATTCTAAGCGCTGACTTTTTCAAATATACATTTATCGATCATCTGATTTTTATGGGTCCAGTAGCCATAGTAACTATTGCAAGCAGCATTTTGCTGGTATACTTTTTCTTCCGTAAGAAAGTTCCTAAAATTTACGATGTAGGTGCAGTTGACACATTGGCAATGTGTAAAAAATCCATTTCGCCTATTTTATTAAAGATCTGCTTTGCTACATTAATCGCTATAGATGTAGGTTATATTATTGCTTCGCTAAGCCGGATTCCTGTCTCGGTAGTAATCTGCTCAGGAGCAATATTCTTAGCTATTGTATACTGGTCTATGACGAAGGTTTACCCTGTCGGCAATAAGTTTAAAGGTTTAACCCAGCTGGCAAAGGAAATCAACTGGGATATTATTCTCTTTATGCTCTGCATTTTCCTTGTGGTTCAGGGGTTAGAATCAGCAGGTGTAGTTGAATTTCTAGCATCAACATTTATTATTGTAAGTGATTTGCCTTCTATGTTAAGTATATTCATTCCAAGCATAGTTGTTACTATTGGTGCAAGCTTCATGAATAATTGGCCTATGACCATTCTGGGATTGTTATCAATTGAGCAGGTAGTTGCCGCAGGAATCAATGAAACTGCCGTTACAGGTTTAATATTCAGTAATGTTATCGGAAATAATCTGGGACCTCATTTTTTCCCTCTAGGTTCTCTGGCAATATTGATGTGGATAGACTGCATGCGCCGCAGAGGGATCCAAATCAGCATTAAAGAATACCTCAAGGTAGGCGCAGTACTCTCTATAATAGAAGTCGCTGTTGCGTCACTAGTTCTTTGGATAGAACTAAGCTTAGGATTTACGCTAGGTCTATAGAAAGTTCTGCTTGTAGCTGCATTTTCCTCTTATGGAATAAATAATTATTGCTCAGCCTTTTGCTAGACTATATTTTTAATCGTGTGGCAGATGGACATTGGGCTTATTAGCCTATACTTTTAAACATGATCTGAATGGAAAAAATATTAAATCAAATTAAATGCTATGAGTTTATTTTTGTGTTTATTGTTAAAAAGAATCTGTAAAAAGAAAATTAAAATTTATAACGTAGAATGGGCATTTATTATATTATCAGGTCTCAAAATTAGGGATTGGCGAATCTAGGTTTGTTAACTTAGCGCGGACCTGAAAAGGAACCTTACTGGGGAATGAGGGGACACTTTTTCCGCGTGTTCGTTAACTCCTGACCCGCCAACCTTCGATGCAACGTTTGATGGCTTCAGGACACAATCTATCCATGCCCAAAAAAGCTATTAAGCGTTTGTGACTGTAGCGACACAACAACAAACAACAAGTATGGATAATTGCGTGTTTTGTTCTCGAACAAATGTGTAAATGGTGTATCAATTTTTTGTGATTTAAGGCTTCTTATGGCTGTCAATATTAAAAAGCGCTCCTAAGTGGCAACGTAGCTTTGTTTTTTCTAGGTTGACTTAGCCTTTTGTCTTATGGGCTTGATTTTTAACGGAAAATAGTACTTGAAATTGGTAGTACTTGCTGTATTGATATAAAGCTTATAAGTAGTACTAGCTTATTGGTAGTACTGTGGACACGTATGGATGATGAAGTCATAGTTACACGCAAAGGTCAAACAACCATTCCGATTAAGCTTCGCGAAAAGTACAACATCGAAGAGGGCACCCGTCTTCAAGTCATAGATACTCCTGATGGTATTCTTCTAAGACCGAAAAAATCTACGCTTGATCTTGCTGGCTCAGGTGCTAGATATGCTACGCCTGACGAAATGAGACTGCTTCTGTCAAAAATAAGGGACTTAGATGCCTAAAACGGTGTATGACACTCGATTCTTCATAGAACACTACTACAGCAGAGAACCCTCACAGTTAAAGAAGACTAAGGAGGCAATCCGAAAAGTCAAAGAGAGATTTGTCTCAGCAATTGTTCTGCATGAAATATATTGGCTCACCCTTGAACAGGAAGGGCAAGATACAGCTACCATGCGGTCAAGCCTCATAGAAAAAGACTTTAAAATTGTGAAAGTCGACGCAGAAATCGCCAAAAGCAGTGCCTACCTTCGCCGTAAATACCATATGGGCATGGCTGAAAGTATAATTGCTGCGACCGCTCAAGTTCTCAAAGCCACCTGCCTATCGGACGATCCTCACTTCAAAAGTGTAACTGAAATTAGAACCACCTGGATTTAACTAACTCATACGTCTCAAATATTTCCTTGAATTTATTGTTGCTCAGCGGTCTTTAATGTCCAAAGATTACGAATTTGCTTTTTGGGTTGTTATTGGCATATTCTATTTTCATAATCTTGATGTCTGATAGGTCAGGTTTGTGTCTTCTTGTCAATTAACCATTGCGGGTTAGATCAATTTTGACAATTTTGGCTGCAAAATCTTGTTCTTTGCCGACCTTATCATGGGCATTAGTTTGTCCGCGTATGTTTTCCTTTTGGTAATACGAATGAAATGGTTTCTATCTAAAATCGGCTTCAAATGCGTATTCGATGCTGAGAAGTCGTAATTCGTGCTAAAAACTCCACAGCTAACTGACTGTAAGGCTTTTAACGAACTTTTATTGGGTCATTTAAGATCGGCTGATTTTCCTTGCATACAATAGTATAGCTGGTTTAGCTTGTAATTTTTATATACTGAACATTGGGGGCAGATACAGCCGTTTTGTGTAACTTTTTCGACAGCTTTACCCCTGCCACAGAAAAGGTTGCTAGTTAAATTAGATTTTTTGTAGGTAGGACAAGTAGGGCATATACACATATTTGCATTCTCATCGTTAACAAGGACAATATTTCCCATAAAATTACCAAAAATTAACACGGCTAAACGCTAATAACGTTATGTTGTTGCTTATTCTAACCAACAAACCTCTTCCATTTAGTGGCATGGACAGTGTTCCTATCTATTGCTGGGTCGTCAAGACCCTAACGACTTTTGCCATTACTGCTTCAGGTAGCTTTTCCCTGTTTTCAGTTGTAATTGTAATGATTTCGCTATCTTCTCGACTTTTAGCTTCAATAGCTAGTTTATCAGACGTTTTCCAATGCACAACTGCAAAGACTATCTTGCTGCTTGCAAGTGCTTTTCGTGTCGCTTCTTTAAATCTTTCAGAGAAAAGCTCCATGGGTCCGATTTCATCTATTATGACTACATTGCAGGTTTCAACTGCCTTGTTGATAGCTTGAACGCCAACAGAGTCTAAATCATCAAGGTTAACGTGGTACTTACCCAATTGCGGTCCGCCTTTCTGGTTGACTTTAGCTAGCCATCCCTGCCTACCAGTCAATAGATCAATAATTTCAAAACCTATACGAGTATTACCTTTGCGAACTTCCCGGTTTACCATCCCTCCGATGCTAAAACCCTTCGCTTTGAGATCGCCAACAATTTTTAGCAATGCAGTAGTCTTTCCTATGCCCGGACTACCTGTTAATATAAATACCCGTTTCTCCAAGCTGCTTCGCCTTAGTTAACCAGAAATCTAATATGTGCATAAATTCCTTTTCAACACCAAATAATAACAGTGCTCTGGCGTAAACTAATGGTAGCTGAGAAATTCGAGGCAAATTTTCCAACCGAGGTAATTACTGAAGGTAAAATCAAAATATTAGCTCCCAAACTAGATGCCTACGGTGTGACTCCTTCAGATTATGCACCCAGTCGCGCCCCCGTATTTTATAATCCTGTTATGGAGTTTAACCGTGACCTAACAATCCTTGCCTTTCAGGCTTACCAACGCATGGTAAACCGAAAAATTACCATATGTGAGCCTCTCACGGGCACAGGCATCCGAAGTGTAAGGTTTGCAGCTGAAATTCAAGGCATAAAAAAGGTCATATGCGGAGATATCAACCAGCGTTCCGTAAAGCTTGCAGCTTACAATATTACATTAAACGGGCTCCAGAAGTGGGTCAGTGTAAAGCATAAAGATGCTAATCGCCTTCTAGCTGAGCATAGTGCCCCTAAAACTCGTTTTGACATTATTGATATAGATCCGTTTGGTACGCCTGTTCCGCATTTGGATTCTGCCCTTAGTGCACTGCGTAACGATGGCTTGCTGGCAGCAACAGCCACCGATATGGCACCTTTATGTGGGGTTCATACTAGAGCTTGTTTGCGAAAATATGGCGGGCGTCCTATACGTACTGAGTACTGCCACGAATTGGCTATCCGATTTTTAGCCAGTGCAGTTGCGATAACGGCGGGTAAGCGTGACATAGGCGTCCGTGTATTATTTAGCCATTGCAGCGACCACTACATTCGATTATACTCGCAAATTGACTACGGCGCTCAAAAAGCTGACGAAAACATTAAAAACATAGGTTTCATTCTGCACTGCTTTAATTGTCTTCACCGCGAAACTGTAACTCACCTTTTCGGCATATCCACTAAATGCCCAGAGTGCGGAGCCCAAATGGATTACGCCGGACCGCTTTGGATAGGTAAAATATTCGATGCCTCCTTTGTTGAATCAATGCTGGCTGAAAACTCTCGTGTTGCCTTCAAAAATAGCAACAAAATCAACAAGCTTCTCTCATTAATCAAAGAAGAAGCAGATACGCCTCCAACATACTATGTTTTAGACAGGATTAATAAGAAAATGAATTTACCTTCAGTTCCAGTAGCAACATTCTTTCAGGCTCTAATAGAAGCTGGATTCAAGGCAGTACCAACGCATTTCAATACGCGAGGAATTCGAACTACAGCAACCTCAACCGATATGCAAAAAATTCTGAAAAAACTGGTCAAGCCATAGGTTTTCTATTAAACCTAAAATTGCTTGTGATTACGCAATACAGCGTTCATTCTTAATTTTATATTCAATCTATGCGGCTAACTAAGAAGTGGGATGACTATTAGTGATTTCACACTAACGGATGTTAAAATAAAGAATGTGTAGAGGACGAAGAAAAATGGATGCGTAATATTTTGAATATGGTCTATGGATGAAAGGTTTAAGAGCGTAAAGGGAGAGGTAAATAACAAAATGTAGGTGGATTTGCTTGATGACAGACAAGGTTGCGATTTTGGGCGCAGGTATGATGGGTGGAGCCATAACTAAGAGCTTGCTTAAGAATGGTTACAAGGGCAGTATTACTGCTGCTGATTGTGCTCCTGAACGGCTAAAAGAAATGCAAGCCTGTGGAGCTTGCATAGCTGAAGATAACCGCAAAGCTGCAGCAGAAGCCGATATAATCTTCATTTGTGTAAAACCTGCTGATGTGGAAAGCCTGCTAAATGAAATCAGCAAAGAAATCAAAGGTAAAATTGTTATTTCTATTGCAGCAACATTACCTATTACGTTCTTAAATAGAACTGTTCCTGATGCAAAATTTGTGCGTGCTATGCCTAATCTAGCGATATTAGTTCAAGAAGCTTACATTGCATATTGTTGCACTGAAAACATACCTGTCGAAGATAAAGCAAAGGTTGCTGCACTACTAAATATGATGGGCAAAAGCGAAGAAGTTGATGAGAAATATATGGATGCAATTACAGGTCTTTCTGGTAGCGGACCAGGTTACTTAGCAGTTATCGCTGAAGCTATGATCTACGGTGGACTAAAAGTAGGCTTACCGCGGAATATTGCATTGAACGCTTCTGCGCAAACAATGTTAGGTACTGCAAAACTTGTCCTTGAATTACAAGAGAGTCCTGCGAAGATCAAAGATATGGTAACTACCCCAGGCGGCACTACTATCGAAGCTATATATGCACTTGAAGGAAGTCAGGTTCGACAAGCATTGATGCAGGCAATTGAAGAAGCGACCTTAAAGAGCCAAAAAATCCGTGAGAAAATCTGCAAAGATATCCAATAGCTGTGCATTTGTGGAATATGCATCTGTATGTTTGAAGCTGTCATTTTCGATTGGGACGGAACTTTAGCTGATACACGAAATGTTCTGCTAGTCTCATTCAGAAAAGCACTACATAGCATAAATTGTGAGGTTAGCGACGAGTTAATCGAGCGGCGTATTGGCATCGGAACAGTGAACACTTTCAAAGAAATATTAATCGAAAAAGGCGTAAGCTATGATGACGCTTTGATTAATAAACTTTTAAGAATAAAGGTTCAAACGGAGATCAACTTAAGCAAGCAAATTTCGCTTTTCGAAGGTGCCCAAGAACTACTGGAGGATCTTGATGGTAAGATCAAAGTAGCCTTGGCCTCTATGAATCAACGTGAATTCATCGATCATATGCTTAAAGAAAAGAGAATTCAAAAATTCTTCAATGTAATTCTAACAGCAAACGAAATCAACAAGCCAAAGCCTGACCCAGAAATTTTTTTGAAAACAGCACAGCAACTCGGAGTAAAGCCAGAATGCTGTGTAGTTGTGGAGGATTCCATTTTTGGGGTAAAAGCTGCTAAATCGGCGAATATGGGCTGCATTGCCGTAGCTCAGGGTGCTTACTCAAAAGAAGAGCTTTGTTCTGCTAATCCCGACTTAATTGTGCCCTCTCTGAAAGAAAAAGCTGCTATACTTAGTCTAATTTTCGGTTAAACCTAATTTTTTCACTGTTATTGTATAATGACAATCACATAACCTTAAGAGTTTTTTAAAGTAAGACATAATGTGCACAGTAGTAGTGCCGATTTTGAAGAATTTTCCTTTGTGAGATGACTATGTTTGGCGAAGTTTTAGGCATGGAAAAATACCGTTCGCGCAAGTTTCAGGTCCTATTTTTGCGCAATGACCGTCCAGATGTTGAAATACATGAAGTAGGTGAAGTAGATTATCTTACGGTACAGGAGCATCTAGAGCAAGGCGGGTCAGTATTTATAACTAGTCGCAGCTCACAGAAGATCAAACCGCCAAGACAAAAAACCCGAAGCTCTCGGCCTTCAAAAACAAGAATGGCTACTGCATTCTACTTAGATACGTAGGGGAGAAAATGTACTATGTGGCGTGCATCCTTTTTGAATTCCTCTTCCTCCCCTCTCTCCTCCTTTGAGTTTATGTGGATGCACGCCGCACTCGCTTATTAACAGTTGTTTGATCAACTTTTTAGGCTAACCGCTATCTTATTTGATTAAAAACTATGCTTATTATTTCTTTGTCCAAGCAAGCTATAGTGGTATTGCTTGATGCAATTGGGTGAGGCGTTTTATGGTTGCTTTGCAGAAGTCTGGTAAATCCGCGGGTGAGCGAGATGTTATTAAGTTTCCGTCAATAACTGCGGGTTCATCTATGACTTTTGCGCCTGCGTTTCTCAGGTCAGTTCTTACTGAAGGCCAGCTTGTCATGGTTCTATCTTTGACTATATTTGCCTCAATGAGTACTTGAGGTCCATGACATATGGCAGCTATAACTTTTCCTTGATTATTTGCTTCTCTTATGATATTTACTAGGCCACTGTTAAGGCGCATTCGGTCAGGTGCTTGGCCGCCAGGAACAATTATTGCATCATACTCATCTACGTTGACGCTGTCGGGTGCAATGTCGGCTTTGAAAGGTACACCGTGTTTTCCATTATACATTTTCCCCGCTTCAGGTGCCACAATAGTCATTTGGTAGCCCTCTTCCTGAAATCGGTAGTAGGGGTAAATGAACTCGGCTTCTTCTACACCTCTTTCTAAGAAAATTAGCATTTTGGCCATTTATAATCCACCTAAAAATTGTATGGTGTACTAATGTTGTAAAGGATATAAATATTAACTGTTTCATGTTTGGGTAAACATTGACTTATTTTACGAGCACATCTGTGCAATATAAAGACAAAAAGAACGAAAATCGATAGGGCATCTCTTTCTAGGGTACTCTGATCATGAATTTTATAGACAATGCTTAAAAGATGATTTAGCCATTGAATTCGAGCTAATTCAAAGTAGGAACATTGGCTACCAAAATGACATTGGCTTTAAGGATAAAAGATAGGCTATTTCTTTAGGGTTCAGCTTTTTCCTGATCTTTATTTATGCATTCAATTAGAACTGGCACGTCAGTTATTGAATCTATAATGCAGTGTGCACCTGCATTTATTAGCTGTTTTTTGGTTGAAACTCCAGTAGTTAACCCAACACCTAGGACGTTTAGTTCTTTTGCACTTTGAATGTCGCTTACACTGTCACCAACGACTATTGTTTCAGACGGTGATACTTCTAGTATTTTAAGTGCCGTCTCAATATGATTTGGGTGAGGCTTTACATCAGCAACATTTTCTCGGGGAATTGTAGCATCAAAGTATTGGGTAAGTCTGAAACGTTTTAAAATATAGTTAGTTGTTTTTTGGCTATTGATAGTGCATAAAGCTATTTTTAGACCTGTCAGCTTAAGTGCTTTGAGTGTGTCGTTTACTCCTGGTAAAAGATTTGTAGTGGCTGCGGCCTCAAGCTCATACTTTTCAGCAATAGTTAATGCTTCCATGCGGACTTGCTGTATTGCGCTTTCTGGCTTACCGGCATTCTTCATAAAGAGCTCTGTTTTCTTAAGCATATCAAAGATATTCTCATTAACCTTAAGAATAGATGCTGGAATACCCATATTCAGCAGGTGCCCACGGACCTCTGCGCGGAGCGCTTTAAAGTCCAAATTGAAGCTAGTTAATGTTCCATCTAAATCAAAGATAACTGCTTTTATGGGCACGAATTGTTCCTCTCAAACTTTGAAACTGGTAAAGCAATTTTACTATGGAACATATACTTTGTGGTAAAGAATGGGTGCGTTGAATATCTTTTTAGGGATGCAAAAACTAACAGTTTTATAGTTTTTCTTATCACACTCTTTGATGTATAAAAGAATACTGGAATAAACGTAATCAAGCTCTTTAGAACATGATTACCAAAGCATAATTGATGAGATAGTTTTAAGCAACTTCCATATCGTTTACGTACATCAAGGCATTTATGCAAACTAGCAAATGGCCACAAAGAACGTAGGCGCTGAAGCTGGCTGTCTAGTTATTTGTAAAGAACGTGGAGGATATCACACTATGATTTGGGGGCAATTACTTAAAACCTGTCAATATTCCCTTATTCAGGTAACAAAAACCCAAAATGGCTTTATAATTGAGCCCTGCAGCTTTATCTTTCATCCAAGTAAGCATCTACGCTAATATAAATAATCAATTGTATTGTTGCTCAGTATTTTACTAGCAAACAAATAAAAAGTGGGCTGTGTAGGTTTGAGTGTCTATCGCCCATAAGCGAAATCTGCATTCATGCCTGCTGTTGGCGATTTCGGAATTTCTTTTCAAGAAGAGAGTGAGTATGAATGCGTAACCTTTAATTTCGGCATTTACAGGAAGCCTACATACGGAAAAGAAGGTCAACAATGACATGGTAACTCTAAACCTTGACAAAATCTTCAATCCTCAAAGCGTAGTCATTATTGGCGCAAGCGACAAAGAGGGGTCAGTTGGTCACGCGATAGTTAAAAATTTTACCCAACTAGGCTATACCGGTAAAGTCTATTTTGTTAATCCCAGAAAACCTGAGCTTTTTGGAGTAAAAACTTACCCGACAGTACTTGCTGTCCCTGAACCATGCGATTTAGCAATGATTGCTACTCCTGCGCCAACAGTTCCAGCTATAGTGGAAGAATGTGGAAAAGCGGGAGTAAAAGGTGCAATTATTGTTTCAGCGGGTTTCAAGGAAATAGGTCCTGAAGGAAAAGCTCTGGAAGAAAAAATAATTGACCTATCCAAAAAATACAATATACGCATTATTGGTCCAAACTGCATAGGCATCATCCGTCCGAGAATTAATCTTAATGCCACATTCTTAGATAAAGTACCAAAACCCGGTAATGTGGCTTTCATTTCTCAAAGCGGTGCCTTAGGTGCAGCTATTTTGGATTATGCTATTAACGAAAATATCGGGTTTAGCAATTTCGTCTCCATAGGTTCAATGGTTGACGTCGACTTTGGCGACCTTATTGACTACTTTGGTACTGATCCGAAAACAAAAAGTATCCTTATGTATATTGAAGGTATAACTGATGCTCGCAAATTCATGAGTGCTGCTCGACACTTTGCAAGAACTAAACCTATTATTGTAGTGAAATCCGGTAAATTTACTGAAAGCGCCAAAGCAGCAGCGTCACATACTGGCTCAATGTCTGGTGAAGACTCCATTTACGATGCAGTGTTCAAACGTGCAGGTGTAGTACGTGTTGATGAAATAGCTGATTTATTTAACTCAGCTGAAGTACTAAGCACTCAGCCCTTGCCTAAAGGTCCAAATATTGCCATCATAACTAATGCTGGCGGACCAGGTGTAATGACTTCTGACGCAGTTATAGGTGCAGGCGGAAAACTGGCTAAAATCAGCCAGAAAACTATTGAATCGCTCAACAAGGTACTTTCTCCTTTCTGGAGTCATGGTAACCCCGTTGATGTTCTAGGTGACGCTTCTCCTGAAGCTTACCGTGCTGCAGTTGAGGCATGCATAAATGATGAAAACGTTGATGGTGTAATCGTCGTTTTGACTCCACAAGCAGTAACAAAACCAATAGAAACTGCCAACGCACTAGTTGATTTAGTGAAGAATCAGGCTTACCAGAACAAGACCATACTAACTTCGTTTATAGGTTTTGGCAAAGTAGCTGAAGCGAACGCAATTCTAAATGCAAACAATATCCCAACTTATTCTACGCCTGAACAAGCTGTTAAGACCTACATGTACATGTACCAGTATCAGCGCAATATTGAATTACTCTACGAAACACCTGAAGAATTACCAGTTGATGCTGCACCACCAAGACGTCCAATTAACGTAATATTTAAAAACGCTGCCTCTGAAGACCGTGAAGTCCTAACTGAAGATGAAGCTAAAAAGATACTCAAATACTACAACTTCCCAGTCGTGAGAACCGAGGTCGCTAACAACGTAGAGGAAGCAGTTGCCTTTGCACAGCAAATGGGATTCCCTGTTGTTATGAAAATACTCTCGCCACAGATTATTCACAAGAGCGATGCTGGCGGTGTCATCCTTAACATACACTCAGAAGCCGAAGTGCGTCAAGCCTTTGAAACACTTATTCAGCGTGCAACCGCCTACAACCCTGATGCCCAGATAATCGGCGCAACGATCCAACCTATGGTCCAAATGAAAGGCACCGAAATTATCATTGGTGGAAAAACTGATCCCGTCTTTGGTCCAACCATCTTATTTGGCATGGGCGGTGTCGGTGTTGAACTCTTCAAAGACTACGCAATGGGTATTCCACCATTAAACACCACGCTCATAAAACGCTTACTCGAAGAAACTAAAGTCTTCAGACTCCTCAAAGGCTATCGTGGTACTCCCCCTGCAAATATCAAGAAACTCGAGGAAACCCTGCTACTCTTCTCACAGCTACTTACTGATTTCCCGCAGATAAAAGAAATCGACATAAACCCCTTGCTCATTAACGAGAAAGATGCTACTATACTTGACGCCAGGATAATCATTGACAAAGATGCTGTCTACAAGAAATTCGAGCCCCACGAACACATGATTGTTAGTCCATATCCGAAAAAATATGAAACCATTTGGAAACTTAAAAATGGCCAAGATGTGCTCCTACGACCAATCAAGCCCGAAGATGAATTTATGTGGCTAGAAATGTTCCAGAGCCTGTCAGAGGAATCCATACGCTACCGTTTCTTCCAGATGCTCAAAGACACCCCACATGAAGTTCGCGTTCGATACTGCAACATAGACTACGACCGTGAGGTTGCTATAGTTGCTGAACTTATGGAAGGGGGACGACGAAAACTCTTAGGTGTAAGTCGCCTCAATATTGAACCCGACGGAAAACACGGTGAAATGTCCTTCCTAGTAAGTGACCGCTACCAAGGCTTAGGTCTAGGAACCAAACTAGTCGATTATACATTAGACATTGCTAAAGAGAAAGGCGTTGAAAACCTATACGCCATTATGCTGCCTGACAACTACCGTGCAATTAGCCTAACCAGAAAAATGGGCTTCGACCTCGAATACCTCAGCGACAGCACCGTCAAAGGCACACTCGATCTTAGGGAAGAAATCTTACAAGATAAATGCCCCTACCTACCAGAACCGCCAAAAACTGAAGTTAAAACTGAAGAAAAACCTGCGTCTAAAACTGAAGCTAAAGCAAAAACAGATGTCAAAGCTGAAAAGTCAGCAAAGCAAGACGAATCGAAACAGAAAGAAGAGCCGCTATCTCAAGTAATCTACGTCACTGAGAAAAAAGATTCTAAATCCGAAGCTGCACCATCCTGACATACAGCAAAGTGACTAGATAGAATCTAGCGCATAACAAACATTTTTCTTTTTATGCTTTTTTTGCATTATTTTTACGTATACTATCTTATGCATCTCTGTCTGATCATCAAGGCACAGTCTGTAAAATCTGATTATATAATGGATTAATTAGCGAGAATAGGTCTGAAACTTTATGTAGCTGACATCGACTTTTAGTTTCTATACATGTACTGGGCATCTATAGATTTTAACTCCTAGATGAGTAGCCGCCTGAGTCTATTTTGCCCTGTATAATGAGGGGAGGTTACTGTCCATGACAGAAAAAGCCGCAGATAAAGAACCCATAAAGGCTTCCGAATTTGATCCACAATTCAAATACCAACTTACCCGTATGCCTGGCGGCGAGAAACTTTTAAAGTGTTTTCAATGTGGCACCTGCACATCTGATTGCCCGATTGCAAGGTTTAGCGACACTTATCGACCCCGTACAATTATCCGCATGGCGCAATTAGGGCTCAAAGATCGTGCCCTAAAGAATGATACGATATGGTTGTGTACTGCCTGCTTTACCTGTACTGACCGTTGCCCTCAAGGTGTTGAGGTTGCCAGTGTCATACGGGTTCTAAGAAATTTGGCTGCTGAAAACGGCTGCGTACCACAGGTCTTTAAGGACCAGGCAACAAACATCCTAAAGTCCGGTTATGCTTTCGAAATACCCGAGTTACGAATAAAGAAACGTGAAACCTTAGGATTACCACCTCTGCCCAAAGGCAACTCTGAAAGCATACATAAGAGCCTGAAAGGGATCGCCTTCACAAAACATGTTGAAAATAAAGGTGAACAGAATGGGCAACAATAAGTATTTGATGTTCCTTGGCTGCTCCATTCCTTACCGCGTTTTAAGTTTTGAACTCTCTTCACGTAAAGTTCTAGCACGGCTTGGCGTGGAATTAATGGAGATGCCACAGTTCAATTGTTGTGGCTTGCCTTTGGACCCTGTTAGCCATGAAATGATGCTGGTTCTAGCTGCAAGAAATTTAGCATTAGCTGAGCGGACAGGTCTGGACATAATCACGCTTTGCCCCGGCTGTGCCGGTACACTAAAGAAAGTTAATGCCATGCTAAACAAGGACAAAGCTCTCCGCGAACAGATTAACACGCACCTAAAAGAATCCGGTCTAGAATTTCGAGGTAGCGTAACTACCAAACACTTACTGCAGGTTCTCATGGAAGATATCGGTATAGAAAAAATAAAAGCTAATGTTACAAGGCCGCTGACAATGTTAAATGTGGCTGAACATAATGGATGCCACATACTTAGACCTAAGGAATACATAGGCTTTGATGATCCTGAAAACCCACAGATGCTTAAGGCACTTATTGAGGTAACGGGGGCTACTTGCTTAGATTATATTGATGAGACTGAGTGCTGTGGTGCTCCAAGCGTAGGCGTTAATGACAAAATGGCGTTACAACTGGCCAGAGATAAACTTAACCATATAAAAATGGTTGAGGCACAGGCGTTAATTACGATTTGCCCATTTTGCCATATTATGTATGATACAAATGAATTACGTATAGAGAAAATATTTAATGAAGCATATGGCATTCCAGTTCTGCATTACCCCCAACTGCTCGGATTGGCAATGGGCATGACACCTGAAGAACTTGCCTTTAACGAGCTCAGGGTTAACGCTTCAGAACTAATAAAACGAATTAACGAAGGTGTAAAAACAAAATGAGCCAAAAACTGAAAATTGCCTTCTACTGGGCTGCAAGCTGCGGCGGCTGCGAAATAGCAGTACTAGACACTAACGAGAAAATCCTTGACATAGCAAAAATGGCTGATATAGTCTTCTGGCCAGTTGCTATTGACACTAAATACGAAGCCGTAGAAGCAATGCCAGACAAACACATAGACATAACTTTCTTTAATGGTTCCATCAGGAACTCAGAGCAAGAGCATATGGCTAAGCTTCTACGCCAAAAATCCAAGACACTTGTCGCTTTCGGTTCCTGTGCGCATGAAGGTTGCATACCTGGCTTAGCAAATCTTAACGACCGCAACGAAATCTTCAGTCAAGTCTACATAAAAGACAAGTCAAATGTAAACCCCAATGTGATTACGCCAAAAACAGTCACCCAAGTTAAAGAAGGCGCCTTAAAGCTTCCAGAGTTCTATGACACCGTAAGTACGTTGGCTCAAACTGTTGATGTAGATTATTACCTGCCCGGTTGCCCACCTCCTGTCAAACTTATTAGCGACGCAATAGATGCCGTAGCCCAAGGTAAGTTACCGCCGAAGGGATCAGTTCTTGCACCGCTAAAAGCGGTCTGTGATGAATGCCCCCGCAAACGCGAAAACAAGAAAATCACCCAATTACACCGTGTCCACGAGAAGATTCCTGACCCTGATCGCTGTCTAATGGAGCAAGGCATACTATGCATGGGTATGGCCACTAGAAGTGGATGTGGCGCACAATGCCTTAAAGTTGACATGCCCTGCACAGGCTGCGGTGGCGCAGCGCCCAACCAGCCTGAAGTTGGCGCTGGCATGATAACAGCTTTAGCCTCCATACTCGGCTTAGGTGAAGAGCCCGGTCAATATACCGATGAAGATGTCGAAAAGCTCATGGCTCAGATAAAGGATCCCGTTGGCACCTTCTACATGTACAGTCTTCCAGCTTCTATTCTAAGAAGAAAGGTGAAAAAATAATGAATGGTAAAAAAGAAATCATAATTGACCCAATCACGCGCCTCGAAGGTCATGGCAATGTCTCAATATTTCTAAATGACCAAGGCGAAGTCGAGAATGCTTACATAAAAATCCCAGAGCTTCGTGGCTTTGAGGCATTCTGCATTGGACGAAAGGCCGAGATGATGCCCCAGCTTACCACACGCATCTGTGGTGTATGTCCTGTTGCTCACCACTTTGCAGCAGTAAAGGCTCTAGACCAAGCATTCAACGTAGAACCCACCGCGCCTGCTAAGAAGCTGCGCGAACTCATGTACATGGGCTATGTTATCTACGACCACATATTACACTTCTACTACTTGGGTGGACCAGACTTCATTGTAGGACCAGATGCGCCAGCAGACAAACGTAACATCCTAGGCGTAATCCAAAAAGCCGGCATGGACGTAGCCAAAGACGTCATCAAACACCGTGCCTATGGACAAAAAATAACTGAAATTATAGGCGGTAAAGCTACCCACCCAGTATGTGGATTACCCGGTGGCATGAGCAAAGCTCTTAGCGAAGAGAATCGCCAAGAAATCGAAAAGATGGCTGCCTCTAGTGTCGAATTCGCCAAATTTTCACTTAAGCTGTTCCACGACATTGTCTTGGGCAATAGCAAATACATCGACATGATAAAGAGCGATGCATACACTTTGAACACATACTATATGGGTATGGTAGATGCCAACAACAAGGTCAACTTCTATGATGGAAAAATCCGCGTGGTTGACCCCGATGGTAAAGAAATCTTCAAGTTCGAAGGCAAAGATTACCTTAGCTACATTGGTGAGCATGTTGAAGAATGGACCTACAGCAAATTCCCATATCTAAAGAAGATCGGATGGAAAGGTCTAGTAGCAGGCGTTGATAGCGGTGCTTACCGCGTTGGTCCTTTGGGTCGGTTAAATGCTTCTGACGGCATGGCAACCCCGCTAGCCCAAGCTGAATACGAGCTTATGTACAAGACCCTCGGCGGTAAACCAGTACATAGCACTTTAGCATTCCACTGGGCGCGCCTCATAGAATTGCTCTACGCTGCTGAACATGCACTAGAACTCTCAAAAGACCCCGAAATTACTAGCCCAAATATACGTAACAAAATAGGCGTACCTACTGAAGGTGTTGGTGTTGTTGAAGCAGCAAGAGGTACACTCTTCCACCACTATACGCTTGATAAGGATGCAATAGTTACCGATGTCAATATGATAGTTGCAACAACTAACAACTATCCCGCCATATGTATGAGCATTAGAGACGCAGCTAAAGGTCTAATCCACGACGGCAAATGCGATCAAAGCATCCTCAATAAAGTCGAAATGGCTTTCCGTGCATACGACCCATGCTTTGGATGCGCAACCCACTATGCAGTCGGGCAAATGCCCCTCACCGTCGAAATCTACAACTCAAAGAACGAACGCATCCAAACCTTCCAACGCTAAAAGGACCCAAAGGGACTAAAGCATACCCCAACCCTTTTCTTTTCGATTTTTCCTTATTTTGATTCTGTGACGTCTACTTGACTTCGGAACTTTATGACCTTGAAAAGGAATTGAGAAGCTGGCTAAATCAAGCGACAAACGTCGTGATAGCTGGAATAGGTAACCCAATTCGCTGTGACGACTTTGTAGGCTTGAAAATTGTTCAGGATTTACGGGGCAAGGTCTCTGCGAAGGTGCACCTCATTGAATGCGAGACTGTGCCCGAGAGCTTCATGGATGAGATAATAGCGCTCCAGCCTTCGCATGTATTGCTTATTGACGCCGCGCTACTGGGGCTCAAACCAGCCAAAGCAAGGCTATATGATACAAAAAAGGTCACTAACTTCCCCGCCATATCGACCCATATGCTACCTCTGCGTGTCTTCTGCGACTACATCACGACTATGTCAAAAAGTAAACTCGCTCTACTTCTCATTGAGCCCAAATGTACCGATTTCGGCGAAGGCTTAACACCAGAGGTCACTGCTTCAGCCGAACAAATTGTAGAGAAACTCTTACGCCTTCTTCCATGATTATACTTTTAGGCTAAGCGGTGGTTATAGAAAGCCAAGGCATATCTCAACCGAGCTCACTATACATTGCAAATATTGCAGACTGCTGTTGTTTGAAGTATTCTTATTCCCGTTATTGAATGGATGGATGTGGATTTTGGTTCGACTAAGTTAATATAGTTTTCAAAAGACTATTTCTTTATTACCTACTGGAGAGATGCATCGGTTGTTTGGCTATGCAGGTCAAATTCTTTTCGTTGATTTAAGCACGGGCAAAACTAAGGTGGATAAGCTCGACGAAGCCGTAGCGAAGAAGTTCATCGGCGGCTTAGGTTTAGGTTTAAAGCTGTGGATGGATAACGCGCAGATAGATGTAGATCCGCTTAGTGCTGAGAACCCTATTGTTCTGGCTATAGGTCCAGTAGCGGGAACACTTTTCCCAACGGGCGGCAACGGTCATGTTTTTGTCTCAAAGTCTCCTGCTTCTGGTGCAGTTGCTGGTTCTGTAGCGCACGGAAGCTTTGGTGCTGAACTCAAACGTGCAGGGTATGACGCCGTCATAATAACTGGCAAATCTACTAGGCCTGTTTATCTGTGGATTGACGATGCCTCTGTTCAGTTGCTTAACGCTAATAGCCTTATGGGTAAGTCTGCCTCTGAAACTGAGGATGCCATAAAGGAGGACCTTGGTGATTACTACATCCGTGTAGCTTCTATAGGCTCAGCAGGAGAGAAGCTCTCCAAGATAGCTACTATCACTAATGAGAAGACCCGAATTGCAGGTAGAATAGGCTTAGGGGCTATCATGGGCTCTAAGAACCTCAAGGCAATAGCAGTACGCGGTACACACGATGTTGCGGTCGCTAAGCCAGATGAGTTCATGAGTATGGTCCAAGAATTTCAAGAACGCATGATGGGACCTGCCACCGAGAAGTACACTAAACTAGGCACTGTTGAGGACCTTCTAGTTCATAACGCACTGTACTGCCTGCCTACACGCAACTACAGTAATGCTCATTTTGAAAACGCCGAGAAGATAAGTGGCGAAGCCATCAATACACGCTATACCGCAAAAGTAATCGCTTGTGCTACCTGCCCGATGCCGTGCGAGCATGAAGTTATAATTCCAGAAGGCCCCTTCAAGGGTGCCATGACTCGCATTGAGTACGAATCGCTGTGGGCATTGGGTCCATACTGTGGCGTAGATAGACTTGATGCTATTATCAAAGCCGTAGAGCTCTGCTATTACTACGGTTTAGATGCCCAAAGCGTTGGTGTAACCGTTGGCTTCCTTATGGACTGCCACGAGAAAGGTATACTAACCCATGAGGACCTTGGTGACTTAGATGCGCACTTTGGCAATGTAGAGGTGTTACTTCAACTTATAGAAAAGATTGGTAAACGCGAAGGCATAGGTGACAAATTAGCCGACGGTGTCAAAGTCGCTGCAGAAAAAATTGGCAAGGATTCCCAACAGTTCGCCCAGCACATTAAAGGCTTAGAAGTAACTGGTTACGATCTGCGTTGCTTCAAGACTGCCGCGCTAGGTTTTGCAACGTCCTTCAGTGGAGCACATGGCGATAGCTATGCTTTTGACGTGAGAGGCAAAACAGACAATTATGGGAAAGACCGCTCCAAGTACGTCACCCAAGTGAATGATATTGCTGCCGTGTTCGACTCACTTATGATCTGCATGCATTCCAAGCCTGCTTTCCAAAAGGAATACATTGAAATGGCCAAGCTCTATACGTCGATAACTGGCATTGAGACATCCGATGAAGATATTAAACATGCCGGCGAACGCATAAGCAATCTTGAACGGCTAATTAACTTCCGTATAGGTATGAACAGAAAAGATGACACTCTGCCTTGGAAAGTTATGCATGAACCTATCCCCGACGAAGGTCCCACTAAAGGCGCAGTTATAACCCAAAAAGACCTTGATGCATTGTTGGATGATTACTACGCGGTCCGTGGCTGGAGCATAAATGGCGTGCCTACGACCGCTAAGCTTCAGGAGATAGGTCTTGAAGAGTACTCAAAAATCGTTGAAGATGAGAAGGCGGTTTAAAGATGGTTAAAGTTAACGAGAGGCGCTTTGTAGCAGTTGACCCTGACAAATGTTCAGGTTGCCAAACCTGCGAATACATCTGCTCTTACACAAAAGAGAAGGCATTTAATCCAACAAAATCGCGCATACGTGTAGTGCGACAGAACCAGATTATTAACATGCCCGTAACTTGCCGGCTATGCGAAGAGCCCGCATGTGTCGCTGCCTGCCCCCGAGATGCCCTTAAGCAATCTGAGGATACTGGCATAATCACCGTGGACAAAGACAAATGCAACGGCTGCGGCTGGTGCATCGAAGCCTGCGACTACGGTGCTATGATGTTACATCCAGAAGCCAAAATTGTCTTTGCTTGTGACCTATGCAAAGACAAACCCGAAGGACCTCAATGTATTAAAATGTGTCCTCAAAAAGCCCTTGCATGCGTAACTAGCGACGCTTTAGCCCAGAAAGCCCGCATCAGCGCCATTAAAAGACTCTTCGCTGATGCTAAATAGCCGCCAGATGGAAAACCTCTAACCGCTTCAATTACAATAATCGCTGCTGACTCTGTAGATTTCCCCTCTTCGATTAACACAGATAGACTGTGAATTATCAAAAGCATAGACGAGATATAGGAAACGGCGTTTACAAATGAAAATCCAATTTCCCGTTATAATTATCAATTAGAAAACAGAAGAGCCATCATAAGCAGATCAGTAAGTTTTTGGCTCTATACCCATGGATACGAGAATCCACAAAGAAAGGGGGTAGCGATTATTGATTTTTGAATGTTAGTTCGCCGTTTTTCTCATCAATAATGATTGTTGTGTCTTTGTTGACCTTTTCTGCCAGGATTATCTTCGATAATTCGTTGAGTACGTTTTTTTGGATTACTCTTTTTATGGGTCTTGCACCGAATTGTGGGTCAAAGCCTACCTTAGCTATGTGGTCTATTGCCTTCTTTGTAACGCTAATTTGGATGTTGTTCTTCTCAAGCATCTTCTGTACGCCTTTAAGCTGGGTTTCTACGATTTTTCTGACTTTTTCCTCGGTTAGGGGCTGGAACATTATTATTTCATCAATTCGGTTGAGAAATTCTGGTCTGATTGACTTCTTGAGCAAGTTGAAGACCTGTTCTTTTGTTTGATTCCAGATTTCTTCTCTATTGTCTGGGTTTGTTTTTTCAAGGTTTTCTTGGATGATATGTGAGCCGATATTTGATGTCATAATAATGATGGTGTTCTTGAAGTCTACGGTTCGACCCTTATTGTCGGTTAGTCTACCATCATCGAGGACTTGGAGCAATATATTGAACACATCTGGGTGCGCCTTTTCTATTTCATCAAGTAGAACAACTGAGTAGGGTTTTCTTCTTACAGCCTCGGTTAGTTGCCCGCTTTCTTCGTAGCCAACATATCCTGGAGGTGCACCTACCAGCCTTGAGACGCTGTGCCTTTCTTGATACTCGGACATGTCAATTCTGATCATATTGTTTTCGTTATTGAAAAGAAACTCTGCCAACGCCTTTGCTAGTTCGGTTTTTCCTACGCCTGTAGTGCCTAAAAAGATAAATGATCCGATTGGCCGCTTAGGGTCTTGCAGCCCTGCACGGCTTCGCCTAATAGCGTCTGAAACCGCTTGGATGGCCTCTTCCTGCCCGATGACCCGCCTGCGTAGCTCGGTTTCAATGTTCAGCAGTTTTTCCTTTTCGCTCTGAAGCATCCGGCTAACAGGTATACCTGTCCATCGAGAAACCACTTCGGCAATCTCTTCAGCATCTACTTCTTCATTAATTAGCGGTGAGTCTTTCTGAATTTCAGAAAGTTTTTGTTTTAGAGTCTCGATGGCTTTCTGGGCTTCAGGGATTCTGCCATACCTTATCTCTGCAACTTTACCCAAATCGCCTCGACGGTTAGCATCCTCATCTTGAAACTTTAGCTGCTCAATTTCATTTTTTTTAGCTTGAATTTGTTCTACTATATCTTTTTCAGCTTGCCATTTTGCTTTCAGTTTGTTTCTTTCTTCGCTCAGGTTCGCTATTTCTTGGTTGAGTAATTTGAGTTTGGCGTCATCTTTTTCTCTTTTTATGGCCTCACGCTCTATTTCTAATAGGCGTATCTTTCTTTCTATGTTTTCTAATTCTTCGGGTGCGGAATTGATTTCCAATCTTAATTTTGAAGCAGCTTCATCGATTAGGTCAATGGCTTTGTCTGGCAAGAATCGATCTGATATGTATCTTTGTGATAGTTCTACAGCGGCAATTATGGCTTCATCTTTTATTCGGACATGGTGGAATACTTCATAGCGTTCTTTGAGACCTCTTAGGATGGAGATGGCGTCTAATGTGTCGGGTTCGTTAACCATGACGGGTTGGAAGCGTCTTTCAAGGGCTTTGTCTTTTTCAAAATATTTCTGGTACTCCTTGAGGGTAGTGGCGCCGATTGCACGTAGTTCCCCTCTGGCGAGGGCAGGTTTCAAGATGTTTGCGGCATCCATTGCTCCTTCGCTGGCGCCGGCTCCCACGAGGGTGTGGATTTCATCAATAAATAGGACAATTTCGCCTTCTGAGGATATGACTTCTTTTATGACACTTTTTAGACGCTCTTCAAATTCTCCTTTGAATTTTGCACCCGCAATCAGGGCGCCCATGTCTAGTGAGTAGATTTGCTTTGACGTGAGGTTCTCAGGAACATCACTGTTGACAATGCGGTGGGCTAGCCCTTCTGCGATGGCAGTTTTGCCGACGCCCGGTTCGCCGATTAGAATAGGATTATTTTTTGTTCTTCTAGAGAGAATTTGTAGAACTCGGCGGATTTCTTCATCGCGACCGATAACTGGGTCGAGTTTTCCTGTTTTTGCGAGGTTGTTTAGGTTGATTGCAAACCGGTTTAGGGCATTATAGGTTTCATCTGTAGTTTGTGAATTCACAGTTGTTCCCTTTCTCAATTGCTTGATTGCCTCTTTAAGTGATTTTTCTGAAATTCCATGGCTTTGCAGCAGCCGTGAGGCTGGATCATTGAGGGATAGGATTGCCAGAAGCAACTGCTCAATAGAGACATATTTGTCCTGGCTTTCGGAGGCTAGCTCTTGAGCTTTGTGAAGAGCTTTGTTAGAGTTAAAGGACAAATACTGTTCTCCGCCACCGGTTACCTGCGGCAAAGAATCAATCAGTCTATCAAGAGAGCGGGAAAAAACCTCTACATTTACGCCCAGCTGCTTTAGTAGGTAAGGAATAACATTTTCGTCTACAGTCAGCATCGCTTTTAGTAGGTGGGCTGGTTCGATTGCTTGATTTTGCCTCGAAGAAGCTAACTCTAAAGCCTTCTCAATAGCCTCACGAGACTTGATCGTAAAGTTATTTAAATTCAATAAATCCACTCTCCCCAGAATACTATCATAGTCTGAAAAGCTAATGAATTAATTTTTCGCCAGTAGTTAACCCATTTTCCCGTGTAACTGCCATTCTAGCAACTGGTGCTAAAACCAGTCCTTCACTTCTTGCTCAGAGGGTGATGCTATGAACCAAACCAATGAGTCAAGCATATGCCGTCTAAAAGTGCAATCAGGCTGGCTCTGCCGGTTCTATTAAGAGTAGCTTGAAACAGATGTATAAACAAAATGACGCTGTTTAGGTGGCTTGCTGGTTGCAGTTTGGTGTAGCAGGTGGTTCTCTTATAGCAAGATAAAAGAAAAACCTTAAACCAGCCTTGTGTGCTTTTCTTTTGGAGGGTGTATTGGTTTGAAGCGTATTGAAGCCTTGCGCAAACTTGCCTTTAAGAATAATGCATCTTATGGTTATCTTATTCTCAATAATGTGAGCATGACCTATTTTATTGGTTTCCAAGGACCTAATGCAATGTTAATCCCCCCAGAAGGTGAAAGCGTCCTTTACACTTACGGCACTAACTACGAGTTGACGAAGGCAGAGGGCAAGGGCTTTAAGGTTGAAAAGGTTAAGTCCGATGAAAATTTGATGCAAAAGATTGCAAGCCAATCCCAGGACTATAAAATCAAGCACCTTATAGTTGACGACATAGGCGTTACCGACTGGCAGATATTAACTAAGGCGTTTCCACGGCAAGACGCTGTTGAAGTCAACAGTGCCCCCGTTGAGGCGCTTCGACGCATAAAAGATGCTAATGAGATTGAGCTTATGCGTAAAGCAGCAGAAATCACCAGCGCAGGTATGAAAGTAGCTTCAGAAACCATTCGTCCGGGAATAAAAGAGTATGAAATCGCAGCCGAAATTGAATATACAATGCGCAAGCTAGGTTCAGGACCAACTGCATTTGAGACTATAGTAGCTTCAGGACCAAGTTCAGCATTTCCCCATGGTGGTTGCAGCGGTCGAGTAATACATGACGGCGATTTCGTGATGGTAGATATAGGCGCCACTTACAAGTATTACTGTTCTGATATGACCCGCACATTTGTAGCAGGTAAACCGTCCACTAAGCAGCAGATAATATATGACATTGTTAAAGACTCACAGGAAAGTGCCTTCAAAATAATTCGTGAAGGTACCCTAATTGCAGCAGTAGATATTGCCGCCAGACAAGTGATTGAAGCAGCTGGATTCGGCTACGACTTTGTGCATCGCCTTGGTCACGGCGTTGGCTTAGAAGTCCATGAGCCACCCAGTCTCAATCAGCAGACCAAAGATGCCCTCGTTGCAGGCAATGTGATAAGCATCGAACCAGGTATCTACCTACCTGGCTTTGGCGGAGTACGTATCGAAGATACCGTGCTTGTACAGAAGAATTGCGCAGAAAAACTCACCCATGGACCATACAGTATCACACCTGAATAACCCTTTTTCCAGCAACCGCAGGCTAATTATCCTGCATCTAGTTTTTACCTTATGCATTTCTCCCAATTGAGGAAACAATTTAACTGAGCAGAAGGTAACCCTGCAAAAGCATTTGTCTTTAAGGTATGGTTTGGTTCCAAAGATACACGTTTTTGTATATCTTTGCTGGGTCTATTTTTCCATCATTATAAATTATGTCCAGTTTTAGTCCATATCTGTCGGAGAGTTTATTGATGTTTTGCCAAATCTGTTGGTAATCGTTATCTGGCTGCCATAAACCCCAGATTTTTTCGTTGAGATGTCGTAGTCCTACACCGTAGTCTTCAGGCAGCAGTAGGGCTACTTGTGCGGTTATTTTTTCTGCTGCCTTGCCATCTGTTTGTGTGTAGTCCCAAAACTGTTGCATTGCTTCAAAGTGTTCTTCGGTCAATATGCCGTATGGGTTGCCCTCAGGATGAACAGGCCAATTAAAGACAACAATATATTTGGCTCCTGCCTCGTAAGCTGTGTACATATCTTGCAGGATTTCTGGGCCGCTTGTAATATAGGGTGGTTCCATGTAGGTCCAAGTAATTATGGCTCCCCAGTCTTTATCCAGCACATTTGCTGCGCCGCGGCAAAGCCCAATCTGCTGTGTTCGACTAACGTTCCATCCTAGCTCTACAAAAACTATGTCGTGTCCCGCTAAATAGTCAAAATAGTAAAGTGCATAGTCAGAGGTGAAAACGGGTATATTTTTACTATTCAATGTATGCATACTGAAACTTGAGGAAATAGAATCAACGTATTTGTCTGCGGCGTCGCTAAAGTTTGACGCGATAGGGACTGTCTCATTAAGGTCTATTTGCCTGCCGCCTGGTTCATCACGTAAATAGACGCCAAGAAACTTTTCTCCCCACCTATGTGATGCTGCTTCTACCCATTCTATCTTCCAAGTGCTGTTATAAAGTGAAAAGAAATATACGGTAAAGTGTAAATCAGCTTCTGCGGCATAGTCGCAAATCTCATTTAAAGCTGTCTCATTATTGCTAAGGTCATATGAGTTTATAAGAAAATAGTTAGAATAGTCCTTGACTTTATCTATGAGCAGTTTTGCTTCTGCGGTAGTGTTTCCGCCGAAAGAAACCCCGAAATAGAAATCTTGGTCGTCATCTGAGCCTTGTGCGTTGCAAGCTATATATATTGAAGCTACGCCTACCGCTGAGATAACTATTAGTATAAGCAGCGGAATCCCCAGAAGCTTCATTTCCACTCAAACCTAAATACAAATAAACAAACATAAGCCTTTCCACATAAAATCATAAAATAGTCCAACTGACTATTGTATCAAAAAGATGCCAAACGGATTAATACCTGTGGCTTAAGATCTTATAAGTCGAGTTAAAAGAAATCTACAAAGAACGCAGTAGCCTAGCCAACTTCTATTATCATGTAGCAAAATTCAATATTGTGTTGTTTTGGTGGGCCCGATCGGATTTGAACCAATGACCAACAGATTATGAGTCTGGCGCTCTACCTAGCTGAGCTACGGGCCCACATGGTTCCTTACATATGCTGTTTTCTACAGAATTTAAACATTTACATTTTCTTTTTAGTAGTTTTCGGTGTCTTTTAGCCAAGTTCTCATCTGTACCCATTCATAGTTAAACGAGATGTAACTCGAGTGCTTAGTATATTTCAACTAGGTAGGGCTTTAGTTTAACAAAAACCTTTGTTTCCTCTCTTATTTTTTCTTCTGCTTGCGGTAGTTCGTCATTGTATGTATCCTTTATGAAGGCAGCTACTCGTCCTATCCATAAAATTCGTAATGCATCTAACAATAATAACGCGCTTCTTGGCTCTTTTTGTTCTTTATGAAACTCTGCAAGAAATGCATATACGGTTTTAGCCCAAATCTCAGAGGGAAAGTCCACATCAGAAGTTTCAATGGCTTTAAGTTGTTCAAACTTTGCTTGAATTTCTTTGCTTAGTACGGATCTATAAATTGGGGTATAATTATCATAGCTGGCCTTAAACGCGTTTATAGTATTGGATAGAGAGACATCAACTGGTTTGGGGGTAGTGTCATATTTTACTTCACAGACTTTTTCGGTTTCAGACAAGCCTCTGATTTCTTTCCAAGCGGATTCATATTTATTGATACAGGTAAACATGGTGCCTATTACTTGTCTAAACATGCCAACCAATTGGCTAGATGGATCTTTTGGGTCATGACTTTTAACTCCCAACGGTGCCTCCTTAACTTTGAAGCCTTTTGCCAATGCTGTGTGGGTCTCAAAAATGTCTATGCCGAAACGGCTAACATAGGGGTAATCCCACATTGGAGAATTCAGGATTTCTTCTACAAGCCTTATTGAAAGCCCAAAGTCGCCGCCTATGGGTTGTCTAATATTTTTGCCGTAAAGTGTAGCCGTAAGTGGGTAGCATAGGAAATTTGTTATTGTTCCGTCGTATTTGCTTCGGTTATACAGGGGCGCTACAAAATCAGTTCCCGTTAGTGTAGGAGTAATCAGTAGTTTCATCCATTCAGGGGTAACGCTACGCAGGTCTGAATCAACTAGCGCCACACCTTTAACTTGAAGGTAGCGAGCTGCTTCAAAAATTGCCTGTACAGCTGACCCTTTTCCAGACGCTCCAACATAAATAGTCGGGATTAATTTGACGTTTGCTGATTGAATGTTGATTTGTTTCACTGAATTCAGGGTTCCGTCGCTAGAGCCACCATCTGAAACGAAAATTACTGATTTATAATTTGAGAAATACTTATCCAATCCTGCAGCAATTTGAGATATTACGTAGTTTGCAGTGATCACGTTATTGTAAGAGGGCATTCCAACTAGAATATCCGCTGTATCAATTTTCTGCAGCCATTCTGAGGCTCTGCTGGACGCTATAAAATCATAACTTCTATCCATATGACCTCTTCTCTAAACTCAGACCTAATCGCTTCTAAAAAATCTATCTAAACCTTAACGGCAGAGACAAATTCACAATGGAATAGCGCAATCTCATGGCTTCTTTTTATTCTTCTACTCTTGGTTAAATGTTAGTATAACTATTGTTAAAAAATATATTAATAACAAATATACTATACTTTTTCAGAGGGGAAAATCTTGGTAGATATTAGTGAACTTTTTGGGAACATAGCCGTTGATGTTGTCAATGCCATTCCGTTTGTACTTGCTGCGGTGATAATCATCTTAATTGGCTACGCTGTTGGTACTTTGGTAGGCAAGGCATCAAACAAAATCGTTGAAAAACTCGGTATTGAAAAAAGCTTTGATCAAACACTTACGGGAAAAGCCTTTAGATCTGCTGGTCTTGACTTATCCAACTTTATTGGCGCCATAGTCAAAGCGTTCGTTATTATATTATCAATAATTCTAGCGGTACAGACATTAAACATTGGAGGAACCTTTGGTACATACCTCATTACAATAGCAGACTATTTACCAAGGCTTCTTGGGGGAATAGTAATAATTGTCTTTGGCACGGTATTCGTGGATTTTCTAGCAACATTCATAGGTAGAATGCTTAGACCAATGTTTCCAGAAGCTAAAGAAGAAATTGCTGATATGCTAAAGAGTTTGCTACTAATTGGCCTCATAGCTTTCATAATTCTGCTTGCACTTGATACAATGATGCTCTCAGGTAACACTATCTACCCATTAGTTCTTGGCTTTGTAATCATCGGTGCTGGTATAGCTTTAACTGACACTCTTCTAAAATCAATCACAGATGATCATTCCGAGTTTAAGACAATAGCAGGCTACGCAAAATTCGTCTTATACAGCATATTCCTAATTATCGGCGCAGGTGCAATTTTCGCCACTTTTCCAGGAGTAACCGAAGTCATCGCCAACATATCTTGGGCTTTTGCTATTGCGCTCGCAATAATGCTAATCCCTGTTGGATACGCAATCGCTAAAAAAATTTCTAAAGAAACAACCTAACCTCCTTTTTTAATTTTCAGCGCATAGGGTCGTTTCTAAATGGTCAAAAAGATTAAGCGTACCCTTTAGCTCATCATTTAGATATCTTTGTTTTTGTATTTTTGTTTAAACTTGCATTCGTTCCCAATGATAGAGATATTCCTGAGCATAGCCTGCGTACTTACCAAAATAGCTTCGGCCGAAGGTGTTGAGCTGTTCGTAGTCGCTGCTGCTTAGCGAATCATGACTAGAAAGCTTCTGGTAAAGTTTTGCTGGAAGCTTTTCTGAGTAGCGATTTAGGATGACTCGCTTCACCCAGACATCTACAGGGAACGCTTCGGTTTTACCAAGCGCGAACAGTGAGACACAGTCGGCAACTTTTGCGCCAACACCAGGAAACTCCATCAGTTGCTTCTTGGCTTCCAGATACGGCAGCTTCTTTAGCGTTTCAAGGTCAAAACCTTCTTGGCAGACTCGTTTTGTGGTAGCCAGCACGTACTTTGCACGATAACCCAATCCGCAACTAGCCAAATCTATCTCCGATGCATCGCATAGTCTCTCGGGTTCAGGAAAAGTGTAAAATTCGCGTCCATCATAGTTGACTTTTTCGCCGAATTTGCGTGCCATGTTATTAAGCATATGCCTGATTGCTGGTATGCTTTTGTAGGTTGCACAAATATAGGATATGAGGCACTCCCACGGGTCTTGTCGAATAATTCGCAAACCCCAATATTGCTCGATAGCTTTGTTAATATGGGGATCTTTATTGATGCTATCAAGGATTCTTTCTAAATCTTCATCCAAGGCAAAATAGTGCTCAACAAATCTTTGATCTATATTGGCATATTCAATTTTGTCTTTGACTTGACGGATTTTGAAGACTTTGTCGCGTGCAACTCCATACCACCAGCCTCCAAGTTTATCCCACCTGAAAACCTGCCCACAGCATAATGTTACATCAACGTAAAGCGGGATTCGCTCTATCGTCACTGCTATTTCTCCTCAAGAAACTTGCTTGGCGCTGGCACCTCTTCGGGCAAACCTTTGCGTGTCCTGACTTCCTTGATGACTTTAGGTTCCAGTTTCTCAGGTATGGTGTCCCAATGGTCCAATACGCTTTGCCAGAACGCTCGCCCAGAAGTCGCCGACCTCAACTCTTTGCTCAAATTGAGCGTTTCAGCAACTGGAATAAATGCTGTGATCGTCGTTAACGCATTTTTCTGCTCAAATCCTTTGATTTTTCCACGCTTTGTACTGATGATTCGAGAACACTCGCCGGCTAGCTCAGAACTTACAGAGATGATAGTTTTGTAAATAGGTTCTTCAAGTACAGGTTTTGCTGTGAGGAACGCGCCGGAGATTGCTTTACCAACTGCACGGGTGATTTCTAGCGGATTGCGGAGATCAATATTATCGCTGAGCTGCATATCCAAGAGGTTTACTCTTAAGTGCCGTATGGGTTCTCTGCAGAGCGGGCCGGTCTTGCAGGCGAATTCGAAGCCAGCGATAACTGCTAATAAGGTTTCTTCATCAAGCTTACCAGTTATACCCGAGCAATCTACCAGTACATTGCGAAACTCATTTACTGCAAGGATACTGCTACTCTCCTCAACTGTTAACGTCTGGTTAGGTGTTGCTTTGAATTCGAGCGGTTCAACCTGCACAGTGAATTGGTTCTGTCGATTCGGACTTACAGCAGTTGCTACTATACTTCTCTTAGTGGCTTTTTCACGATAGGCAACCCTTGGCAAGGACGCCTCAATCTGCAGACCACTGTTGCTACTTAGCTGGTTCAATGCAATTTCCAAATGTAGTTCGCCCATACCGCTGAGCAAATATTCGCCTGTCTCATTATTCACAATGGCTACCAAGTTGGGGTCCTCCGTAACGAGTCTATGCATGGCTTTGAGCATATTAAGTAGATCCCTTGGGTCCTTGGGCTCTATTGCAACTGTCATAACGGGCTCAGAAACATATGGTATGCTCTCAAACGGTACCATGCCCTTCTGGTGCTCTGCATCCACTAATGTTTCACCTGCTCTAATTGGACCTGAGAGCGCTAAGACGGCTATGTTACCCGCTGGAATATACTCAACCTCCTCACGGAACGAGCCCATTTGCACATAAACCTGTTCAACCGTAGCATTAGTTAAGACAGAAACAAGATGTAAACAATCACCCTTCTTGACTGTACCCGAAAAAACTCTGGCTGTGGCAATTGTGCCTCCTTCCGATTTAGGATGCACATTCGTTACGCACATAATCGTTGCAGCGTTATCATTGCATTCTGCCATAGCTATGCCTGCTTCAGTTTTCATGAATCCGCTCCAGATTTTCTCTACACGGTATGCTTGCGCCTGCTTAGGGTTAGGGATATTTTTTACAGCCATCTCAAAGATTGCTTCTTGCACTGGAAGCAGCTTTTGCAGTTTGTCGTAAGATGCATTCTTGTATGCTTCGATAATGTCGCTGAATTTTATGCCCTTCCTACTGGCGATGCTTAAGGTAAATCCCCAGCCGTGCAGCGCAGCACCAAACGTGACATTATCTTTTGTAGGGTCAATTTTCCACTGTTCCTTGAGCGGTGATTCGCCGTAAAGTTCAATCAAATCATTAAAAGTTCCAATTATGTGCAGCAGCTTTTTTTCGATCTGCTCGATGTCTAGCTGTAACTCGGTGATTAGGCGGTCCACTTTATTGATAAAAAGTATCGGACGCACACGTTCTTCCAGCGCTTGCCGGATTACCATTTCGGTTTGTGGCATAACTTCCTCTACTGCATCCACTACTACAATGGCGCCATCAATAGCACGTAGCGCGCGGGTAACTTTGCCTGTAAAATCCACATGCCCAGGCGTATCTACCAGATTGATTATGTACCGTTGGTCATCTGCGGCTTTGTAGAGCAAGCTAATATTGGCGGTTTTTATGGTGATTTTGCGTTTCTGCTCTTCTTCCAAGTAGTCTAGGACTCGTGCTGAGCCTGCCATCGATGGTGGTAGCAGTCCAACACCTGCAAGCAGCGCATCCGCTAGGGTCGTCTTCCCATGGTCAATGTGCGCAATTATCCCTAGGTTACGTATGCGCTCTTTTCTGCTCATTAGGCTCTGGATTTCGGAAGTTTGTTTAAATCTTGGCATCTATCAACACGCACAACATAAGGACTGCCTTAAATGAGGAGTTCCTATTAATTATGGATTCATATACATTTTACTTTGTTGCTTAAAAAATGACTACTGAAACAAGAGCGCCTTTAACTTTAACGTTGGAGCAGCTACGCGAAGAATCCTATGCTTCAGTTCTATGTTATCCTAAGCCTGTTGCGGACGAGCTGGAGAGCCGTATAGCGGAGCTAAAAAGACACAACGTAACTGCTGTCGAGCTTTCAGGAAAAGTTAATGCATACGGCATACCTGCACCTATCCTCGGCAAAGGTTATGTAGGCATAGTGGTAATCGCGTACGTTGAAGGACAACGTATCGCTTTGAAGATTCGCCGTGTTGATGCTGACCGTGCAGACCTGTACCATGAGGCGCAGATGTTAGAGAAAGCTAATACTGTAGGTGTTGGACCCAGATTTATAGGGGTAAGCAAGAATTTTCTGCTTATGCAACTTATTGAGGGTGATTTACTGCCTGCATGGCTTAATGTTCATAAGGAAAAGCTGCTTGTGCAAAAGGTCACACGTAGTCTTCTTGAAAGTTGTTATCGTCTTGATAAGCTTGGCTTGGATCACGGCGAGTTAAGCAAGGCGCCTAAACATGTCATAATTGACCAGCAGCAGAACCCCTTTATTGTAGACTTTGAGACCGCCAGCGTTACCCGAAGAACCGCCAATTTACAAGCCATTTGTCACTTCCTTTTTACCAGCAAAGGGGAAGCAGGGCAAGCCATCTCAAAGGTTCTAGGTGAACGGAAAAACGACGAAATCGTCAAGGCACTTCAAGAGTATAAGAAAAACAAGACGCGCAGTAACTTCGAATCGGTGCTGCAGGTCTGCCTAGACTGAAAAAGAAGTTAGGGATTTATACAGCGATTTCATGTAGACGCTTCTGCAAGATGGCTTCTTTGATTTCTACTGCAATGCGTTTGCCCATATACATGTTTTCGCCATATCGTAGATATGCATATGGTGAGGTGCCGATGCCGACATTAGTGCCTGCGACGATGCGTGCGCTGATTTCAAAAGTGTAGATTTTGAGGTCTTCAGTTATGACTGTTTCAAGGCAGAAAGGTCCTATGATGCCTGGTGGGGCTAGTTCTTGGGCTTTTTTGTGGACGTTGTCGCCCATGCGCATGATTTCGGGTAGAAGTGATTCTCTGAGTACAATGGGGAAGTTACCGACTACAGTGTATGTTGGGTTGATGTCAATGTCAAGTTGCTGGTTTGCTGGAATTTTGCCTATTGAATCGACGGCTGATTCATATCGCCTATCCATTGCTAAAAGCTCTACATCATCTTTCATTATGGAACTAAAGTAGCTTGGGTAAACATTTACACCTAACGCGTATTCTTGCAAGTGTATTTTGTCTAAGTCGCTTTCCTGAAGTAAGCCTCGTTTGACCATTTCATTAAATTTGTTATAGAACGCTTTAGGTGAATCAGCTAGGAAATATCCTCGTCCGCCTTTTGCGCCGGGCAGCTTGGCGATGATTAGCTTGTCTATGTCTTCGGGGGTTTTGAAGGTGGCTGGGAGTCGGAGTCCTGCTTGACAGAGCCATTCTTCCTGCTCTTTGCGGTCAGCTTCCCAGTGGAGCAGCTGGCGATTTCCGTACATAGGTACCTTGAGACTATTGATTAGTTCATCAGTGCTTAAGTACGCCGTGAAGGAGCCATGGGGAATCAGGATTACATTGAGTTTGTGTAGCCTCTCCTGAAGTGCCTCGTTTAGCAGTTCAGAGAAGTCTTTTACTATGATAATCTCGTCTACTAGAGGGTACTTTTGATACATAATGGCGTCTTTTTCTTTGCAGATGCAGACTGTTCGGAAGCCTTCTTCCTTGGCGCCTTTGAAGATATTCAAAGAAGAGTGGGAGCCTAAGGTGCCGATGGCGATTTTGCTTTGGTCATATTTTTCTAGGATTTTACCGATGTCCGTGGTTGTATTAGTTGTCATGTTACCACTTCGGCGAGTCTGCCTTCTTTGATTGCTTTTTTGATCTCCATGGCGACTCTTTTGCCTGGGCCAACTTCGGTGCCATATTTGTATTTCATGTAAGGTGAGGTGGGTTCAACGCAGGGGCAGCCGGGTACACGTGGGCTTACGTCGAATACGTAAAAGTCTAAGTTCTTGGTTATGGCTCCCTGTAGCGCAAAGAGACCTATCATGCCTGGTGGGTAGTGTTTCTTGCAGGTTTCAACGAACTGTTCGGCGGCTTCAAAGATTTTTTCAATTTGGCTTTCCCGCATGGTGGCACCCATGTGTCCGATTTCGATGTTTTGACTAGGTATGTTTAGTTCTAGTTGTTCTTGTGCCGGTAGATCTAGGATTCCGTCTAGGTCGGTTTGTATGCGTCTGTCAAAGCCTAGAAGGTCAATTTCGTTGGTTAAAGGTGACCAGAAGAGGTTGGCGTTAAATTTGGCGCCTATTACGTATTCTTCGATAATTGCTTGATCGAGGGCTTCTTGAGTGATTATTCCTTTGTTAATGCGGTCGTTGGCGTTTTTGTTAAATTCCGTAAGGTTAGATGCATAGAAGAAGGCACGTTCTATTGAGCGTTCTTTTTCGGGAACTTTTGCAATAGCTAAGCGGTCTATGTCTGCTGCTGATTTGAAGACTTTGGGTGTTTTTATTTTTGCTTCCTGAAGTAGCCAAAGTTGGTTTTTGGGCGTGTTACGCTCTTCTGTCCGTAGCATATACCTGTTGCCCATTAATGGAACAGCAAATTTGTTTTCGATGTTTTCGTAGCCTGTATATACGCTAAAGCTGCGGTTAGGTACAAAGATGGTGTTAAGGTCTGTTAATTGCTTAACGTTTTTTTCGCTTGTAATTTCGGAGAATTTTTCGAGAAGCAAGGTGTGGTCGAATAGGTTGCCATAGTATTTAGTGTATGTTTTTTCTCTGCCTTTTTGGCAAACGACTACGGTTTCGAAGCCTTCTTGTTTGGCGCCTGAAGCAATCTCTAGTGCCGAGTGGCTGCCTAATACGCCGATACGGATTTTTTTAGGGTCGTATTTTTCCAAGACTTGCTTGATTTGATTTTTCATTATACCTTTTCTCCCATAAACTGTTTATACTCTTTTATGACATCAACCAGATGCGGTGCGTTGAATAGCTGGCATCCGGTCATCTCATTAGCTGTGGCAATGTACATTTCGCTAATAATTGTCCGCAGCTTGGGATCTAGCTTAGGTGGCTGAGACTTGCACAGGGGCTTCCAATCTTTGGTGCCCTTTGCTTCAGCGGTTTTCTTTGCTTCTTCTAAATCTTGGTACCATGGGGTCTTCTTGTAGAATTGGCGGGCTACCTCTTTGCTAACGTGCAGGCCATCATAAGTGAATCGGCACTCATCTAGTGTGCCTACAACATCGACTACCATGAGGCGTCTTTGATCATCAAAGGCAAGTTCAATTTTGCCATCTTCATTTACAAGCCCTGCGCGGGCGGCTATCTCAGTGATGAGTTCGTTAACTTTGCTCAAGACCTCTTTGATTTGGTCAAGTTCTTGGTCTGTTAAGCCTGTGATCTTTTTTGCTTCTTCCCAAGATATGTAGCGGTCAGTTTGTTCAAGTTTTGTACTAACATCAAATATGGGTTTGCTGAAGCGCTCGCCTGGCTTAGGGTAGTGTTCTAATCCTAGGTCTTTAAGTGTGGTTTTGCCTTGTTCGAGGCGTTTGAAAACGCTGGAGCCTTCAGGAAGACCGTTTCTGTAAATAATTTCTAATGGAATAAGGCAGTTTTTTAGTTTAGGTGAGTATGCACTGTAGTCATATTCAAGTTTTCCCTGCTCATTTATTCGAGTTTCAGGGCGATAAATGTTGACGAGGTGGACTTCCATAGTGTTAGTTGGCTGATTTACCTGTTTAAAGGGTACAACTTTCCCGTTTATGTCTACTAATCCTCTATAGTGGGTTTTGATACCTTTTTCCTCTAGGCGCTCAAAGCAGTAAGCCCCCATAAGGCACAGTGCTGCGCCTTTACCTGGAATGTGGTCTGGCATTTCGCCCCAATCAAAAACACTGTACCGGTCTGAAAAACGGAATCGTCCTACGCCCATATTTTCTGGGGTAGGGTTCTTTATTACTTCTAGGTCTTTGACACTGCCCATAGTTAACACTTCGTAATTGCGAGTTTCTGAGTGGAAGTAATCTGTTTAAGCCTATATCAGTTTATTTCTTTTATCCGAGGCATTTTCTTAGTTTAGCTGCTTCAACCAATGCTTTACTTGCTTCTCTGTCTTCTTTTTCTAAGTATGAAATGAGGAAGTTATTTGTAAAATTCTCATGTTTACGTTGTGTTGAGGTTCGTGGACCTAATTTGATGTCAAGTGCTTCTTCTACAGATTTAAGATCGGCAAGGATTCTTGTGAGCGCAAGTCTCAGGTCATCTACATTCATGTTTGCACGTTTGGCGATGCGTGGATGCATGGACATGAGCATGTTGATGTTCTCCATTGAGATAAAGCCGCTAACCGTTTCAAAATCATGCTTCATATTCACGTAATGCTTTTGCAAGACACACATTTCTTCGTCAGTTAAATCTTCTAGGACTTTGGCGCCGATGAATTCTGGAGGCATACCAATATTATATAGTGATGCAGCAAAGGTGATAGCTCGGGGCAAATTTACGCCTGCGACGTTTCTGCTATAACCGAATAAGCCAATGTGGAGTTTTCGGGCTCTGCGTGCTGGCACGTAAACTGCAATACTATTGACAAAAGGCGCAAATACTTCTATCACGCTCTCATATTGATGTCTTACTTTTTGCAGTATACTGAGCAAGATTTTTTCTTCGTCAGGCTCAATTAGCGTTGGGAAGTTGTTTGGGAGCTTTTCATTCAGGGTTTTTATGAACTCTTTTACCTGCGCCTCTGGGTAGTCGTATCTTGCTGCAGACTGGATGGTGGCTGTGGATATTCCTTTGTATTCTTCTAAGAATTTGTCAAGGTTTTCCGGTGAGAGGTGTCCGCGGAAGGGTTTTGATCCAACGCCTATGATGGGGTGGATGGGTATGCCTGTTTCCTTTTCGGTTCTTTTAAGTTTCGAGAGTCCGATCTTGGAGAGTAGGACAGCGGCAATTAGCCCATAGTTTAATGCGGGGTCTGATCTGGCGATGAAGGCCCTTAGATATTTGGGTTTGACTGTTTCAATGTATGGTTTTACTATGCTGTCTACATTTAAGATACTTTCGTAGTTTTCGACAAGAGGAATTACGCTTATACTCTTTGGGTTGAAGCTGCCTATCCAGTCTCTTACGGTGGTCTTTTCATCAAGCATAATTTCTTCATTGCCTATTATAGCTCGTTTGTAGTAGTTGAAGAGCCAGATTGGTTCATTGCCGCTGGTGGTAAAAGGCAAAATGACTTCGAATATTGGCGCGCTGTTGTCTTTGTAGCATACTGATGCTATGTCATATGTTACTGAGATATTTTGGAGAGTTTCTAGGACGACTTTTCGTTCTACAGATTCAATCTTTGGATTAGGAATCCTGTACGTTAAGTAAAGGTCTTTGCCGAGTCTATGGTTTGAAAAGTATTCCCAGTAGTTATTGAGCAGCTTTCTTACTACGCGGGTGTCAACGTCTTTACCTTCTGAGTCCCACATAACTTCTTGACAGCCCAGCGTCTCATAGACATAGTATGCTTCGTAGACTTCAGCGTCGCCATCAATAATTTTATCTGTGCTCCACTGTGGGACGTTAACGTTGTCCGGGTGCTGAGTGGACATGGTTCGAGGGATTTTTCTCTCATCAACTTCTTGCGTCATAGTAACTTTCCAACCCGTAAGTGGATAGAAACCAACACTAAGCGTTCCTTTTCGGTTATTTCATGTTTTTGATTGTTTCGTCGGCTTTCTCAATCTCTTTTCGCTTAGCCGACTGGTAGTCTTTGATTTTCTTTTCAAGTTCTTTGTCTTCGATGGCGAAAATTTTAGCGGTTGCCATAGCTGCTGCTTCTGGTTCGATGGTTACCATGCAGCCTATTCCGCTTGGAACCCGCAGTGAAGAGTAGATATCTGCCCCTCCATACTTATCTGAATAGGGTGGGCAGGCAATAACGGGTTTATCTACGTTTGCGTCAATAAAGGCGCTCAACGCATTGGAACGTCCTGCGACGGTGATGTAAACTACTTTTTCTGCTTCAAATTCTTTAAGAATTTCAAGCACCTTTAGTGGCGTTTTATGAGCAGAAGCCACCCGAAATACGTACTCAACGCCAAACTGTCTAAGGTACTTTGCTATATCCTTACAGAAATCTAAATCTCTCTCTGAACCCATTACTAAAACTGCTTTTCCCTTCATGACTTATTCCACACAAAAAGGTTACGGGTAACTAGTTAATTAAGTAAACTTACACTTGTTTTCCGAAAATCAAACTAATTCTACCCAATAGCACGAATCTAAAATAAAACCTACCTTATTTCCTACAACAACCTCCAACCTATCTCTTGCATTCCAGACTCTTCAATACAACAACCAACAGCTAGCCCATCACTTACAAGTACGATGCCAGAGTTCCCAGCATGGATAATTCTACCACTTACTATCGTAACCGTATTGCTAGCAACTATGATAATTAAAGCACGCCAGGACAATTGAGTTCGGATATTTTCCCGCGGACAGCTGTCCTTTCTTCTAAAGACAATGGTTATTTCTTTTTTGCTAAAAGTGTTATTTGAAAATAGTTAAAAGCAAGTTAGTTCAACAGGTTAATTGACGGAAATGAAGTTAGCTTTAGCGACCATAGTTATCTTTGTGTTGGTAGGTTCATTATTTGCTGGGCTGCAAACTGTTCAGGTAGCTAAGGCTGATTTAGGAGTTATCTTTTCTGAGCATTTTGATGAATTAACGCTTGATCCTGATAAGTGGATAGTGCAAGAAAACACCAACATGTCTGGCTATTTAGCCTATGGTGGCAAGGTTGAATTAAACAATAGTGCAATAACTTTGTCAAGTGATGGCTCATCGTTTCCATGCATAAAAACCGCAACAGACCCTTTTGCTTTAGCTGAAGACTTTGTAGTTGAATTTGACTTTACCTACATGGGCATAAGTGACTTTGGAAATGGACTTTGGCTCACAAGCGGATCACCAAGAATTTGGTATAATGATCCAACAAAAGAGCTCTCAACGAAAAACATTTTTTCGCTTTGGGCAGATAACAACCAATCCTACACTAGGTCAAGAATTTCAATTACTTTATTAGAAAATGAGGTATGGAATGTATATGTTAACGGTTGGGCGCCAACTGCGCCTACCTACACATTCAGATTAGAATACGTCGATAGCACCTACACAGTGTTTGTTGATAATGTAAAAGTAGCTGTAGCTCAGTCTCAACTTAAACCTAACACCATTAGTTTTGGACATCCACCAGCCATATACGTACCATTCTCAACAGAACATCTGCAAAGCCTAATGGGCGGCTGGACCAGCTTTACAATAGACCATATACAAATTTTGCAACCTCCTACAATAGACCCAACTTCAGCTACAACGCCAACACCTACTATGACAAACACCCCAACTCCAACTTCCACTCCTACGCCTGCGTTAAATCAAACCACTACACCTTCACCAACCATAACGCCTACACCTACTCCAACTCTAACAGCTAATTTTACTTCAACACCAACTATGACCCCAACACTCTCCTTAACTCCATCTCCTACAAGTTCACAAACAAAAAGACTAACAACAGAACCTAATCTAACGCCAAGTATTACACAGGAAAACTCTATGCCTTTAGTAGTTGTAGTAGCTCTAGCAATAGTGCTGGGTGTTGTAGGCTTACTAGCCAAACTTGGCAAGCATATCAAGATGGAAGTAAACATTTCGATAAAGTAGCTTTAAACACACTAGATGAAAACAACTGGTTAAGCAAAGTTTTCTTAAGGCTGCTTTTCTGCTTTAGATTATTTTTTGTTTAGCAAAAAGTGCTGTTTAACAAGATTGATAAGTAGGTTAAATTAGAAGTGCAGTAGAGGAAAGATGAAGATAGCTCTGGCAGTATTACTTATCTTTGCATTAGTAGTTTCATTAACTGCTGGATTGCAGATTATTGAGGTAGTTGAGGCTAATTTTGTTCCTACAACTAATGTCAATCCAATTTTATCTCCAACTAACACGACATATAGCACCAATTCACTTACGTTACAGGTAACTGTAGGTTTTGCTTTAACTAAAGACAACTGGATAGGCTATAGTATAGATGGCAAAGAAAACGTCACCCTAACAGGAGTAGAATATAAAATTGATGAGCTATGGCAAGGGGTCAACATAACAGTTCCTTTGCCAATCCTATCTGAAGGCTCACACCGCATTGATGTGTATACGCAGTCTGTGACATTAAACTATGCTGTATCAGATAGCAAAACAGTGTTCTTTACAATAGACACAAAAACACCAACTCCTACTCCGGTGGGCTCCACGGATGCTTGGGTAGCAATGGCACCTTTACCTGTGACAGGCATCAGTGGAGTGGCAGCCATTAGCGATAGAATCTATGCTGTCGCGGGTTCAAATAATGTGGTTTACGAATATGACCCAGCGGCAAATAGCTGGGCTCTGAAGACGCATGTGCCCACATCAAGAGATAGTTTTGCTGTAGCCTCCTGCCAAGGCAAGCTATACGTTATTGGGGGCGCGATAAGCAGAGATCCAATGAACGGGGATGCAAGAAGCTGTGGAATAACTGAAGCATACGACCCAGCAACAGACACCTGGGAGCTTAAAGCCCCTATGCCAACAGGCAGGGTCCAAATGAAAGCAGAGACAGTGAGTGGCAAAATCTATGTGATGGGTGGAAGAACAGCCGGACCATATTCTACCGTGAATGTAACTGAAGCATATGATCCAGCTACTAATTCTTGGGCTACAAAAGCAGCTATGCCATACTCAGTAGTAAGCTACGCCTCAGCTGCAGTTAATGAGAAAATTTACGTGATTGGTGGCCAAGCCGAATTTGAACCCCGCTTAAACCTTGATACAACACAAATATACGATACAATATCTGACAAGTGGAGCTTAGGTAAGCCTGCCCCGGTTATCATATGGCAGGCAGCTGCAGGCGCTACAACAGGCGAGTTAGCGCCAAAACAAATCTACGTAGTGGGCGGAAGCGTGGGGTTTGCAGCAGGCTCTGACCAGAACTACGCATACAACCCGCAAAACCACACCTGGATTAGAGCAGCGCCCATGCCAACTGCCCGCTTTAACCCTTCATGCGCGGTAGTAGATGATCTGTTATATGTCATCGGAGGAGGGCAAGGCATGAGTGGCTTAGCAGTTAACGAACAGTACACACCCATCGGCTATGGCACAACTGACCCAACTTATCAAACACCAACACCTCAACCAACACTATCAACAAGTCCAACAATAACACCTACAACTTCACCAACTATACAACCAACGCTTAATCCTACTCAAAACCTAATTGAATTGCCCTATGCTGCAGGTAACTTTTACCCTGCTCCTAACTCTACAAATGTAGCCCTTAACACAACAGTATCTATATCCTTTAGCAGGCCACCTTCAATTTGCAACCTAACCCTAACACCAGAAGTAGCCATCAAAGAGAGAGTCTTTAAATCAGAAGGGCTAGACGCAACATATGTTTTCTATTTCGCCCAGCAGCTAAAGCCAAACACAACATACACCGTGACAGTAACTTATGGACAAGAAACAGCTCCAGAAGGCACTAAACCGACGACTACTAGAACTTGGCACTTCACCACAGAAATCGACGCTTCAACACAGCAACTAACACCAACGTTATCAACAATATTTGTCGATTTACCCAATCCGCCCAATCTAACTATACTTTACATACTCGTTATCATAATCACTTTGACACTAATTATTGCAGTTGCAAGTTTGGTAGTTTACTTTAAGAAGAGCTAAGCTGAGAAAACTATCTAAATAATCTTTGGTGGTCTGGCTGGTAGAACAACAACACCAAAATTTTACAGCACAAGCTGTTGTTGTTCTTCTCTTAGACATCCGCTGTATGCCTGTAGCCTGCTTGATTAACTGGTAAAGAGACGAAGTAGGTGAAATTTTTTCGGGTCCTTTTTTAACAGCGGTCGTTTAGTCGCTAAAAGTTGTTGTTCACAAGCCTATAACCATGCGAACAACAACTTTTAGAGCTTTCAGCTAGCGCGGTAGAACAACAACAGTTGCAATAAACACGTGTTGTTGTTCTACTAAGCATACCAAAAATCTAAGCATAGCAACGAATAGATGAAGGAGTAAAAAATTTTACACTTACCCTTACAAATTACCCAATTGAGTAATTGGCTTAGGTTAGCTTTAAAAAAGAAATAATTGTGTTCTTTAGAAAAGTTGCTGTTTTTCCTTCTCTCCAATTAGTGATTGCCAGAAGTTGCCTGCTTTAGCTTGGAAGAAGAACAACTGATTTTACAGGAAATGCTTGTTCTTCTTCTCCTCTTCAATTACCTTGATATAGCCCTAATTCAATAATCACAATTATCTTAAAAGTCACATGGGTTAACGTGCGAATAGTCAATCCTGTTTAAATTATTGCTTTTGATTATGTGTCTCTGTGTATCAAGTTTCTTGTGTGGTCTATTTTCTTACCGTTTTAGTCTTGCCATTGTCTTCTAAAAAGGTCAAGGTTTTTATGATGGCTTGCCCTGTTTCATTTAGCTCCGCTGTAAAGCACGTATCCGCATGGGGCCGTCGTCTAGCATGGATTAGGATACATGCCTGGGGCGCATGCGATCTTGAGTTCAAATCTCAACGGCCCCACCACTAACACCACACACACCATCACCAAACACAACCCTAACGCCCTCTTAGCACCAACAACTAACTCTCCTATCCATACACCATCTGCTCTAGAGCTAACCACCATAGTTGCAGTCACAGCTATAGCCACTACAAGCTTCATAATCGTAGCATTAATCTTAAAAAACACAAACGGCGCTGATTAGCCAAATAAAGTGTTCTTTAGGAGGAGCTAATAAGCAGTTAATATTATAGAGTATTTATGGACACAGTAAGCAGAATCAGTGTGCTTGTTTTAATTATTGTTAGCTTAACGTCCTTATGCATCTGGAACATTCAACAAAGTAGGGCTACTTTTTCATCGATTATTGTCCCAGATGATTATCCAACTATTATAGATGCTATTGGAAATGCCACCGATGGAGATAGGATTTTTATTAGAAAAGGAACTTATGATGAAAAACCCATTGAAACAAACAAGAGCCTTTCGCTAATAGGTGAAGGCGCTGAATTAACTAAAATAATTTTGCATCCTTCATCGCGCCAAGTACCATACGAAGGAATGGGCATGAATGGACCTTACGTTGAAAACTATACTGTTTATGAGAATTCAATAATAATCTACGCTAACAACACCACAATCTCCAATATAACAATCTCAAGCAACGGTGAGGCAACTATTGTTGGAGAAAAATCTCAGATAATAAACAGCACTATAGCAGTAGCAATGTTATCACTAAAAGGACCTTGGTCAAACATTATTGAAAATAATCTAAAAACAACCCTAATTGTAAATGGTTCGTATAGTAGAATAGAACAAAACAACGCAAACGCACTACACCTTACTGGCTCTTACTTAACCGTTTTAAACAATAAAGCTTTAGGAACCATAGGCGTTAGAGGTGAATATTGTAAAATCGATGCAAACAACGCCATAGGAATAACTGATGGCTATGGTATAACCACTTATGGGGCAGGAATTATATCCTTAAGCGGCTCTTACTGCGAAGTCTCCTCAAACATTGTCAAAGGCATTCGCATAGAAGCATTCTCCTGTTTTGTTCATGATAATAAAGTAAACGAAAATAAGAACGGCGGAACGGGAAGTATTACAGGCAATGGAAATATTGTAGTTAACAATCTTTTTGATCATTTAGCATATGGCATAGAACTATCAGGTTTGAACAATATTATTTATTCAAATAACATAACCCGCAACACAATAGGACTTGTTGGGTCAGGAAAAAGCAATAAAATTTATGCAAATTATGTGGCAGATAATTTTTGGGCTATCGATACCGGATATAAAGGTGTAAGTGCCACTCTTTACTGGAACAACTTTGTTAATAACCAAGCTCCAGTTGCAGCTATCTTTTATGTTAACACGGTTGACTATTTTGATAATGGCACAGTAGGCAACTACTGGAGCAACTACAACGGCACAGACACAAATGGAGATGGCATAGGCGATAGCCCGTATGCTTTTGACTCTTATCGTTCAGATAGGTATCCGCTAATTTCACCTTTTAACATCGATAGCATAAACGTATCGATTCCAGAATGGATAAACAATTTACCTACACCTCAACCTCTTCAACCGCTACCTCTTTTCCCCACTCCAACACCAACTGCTACCCATTCAATTGCAACCCCAACCTCAGCGATAGCAGAAAGTCCAGCGACAACAACACCTTCTCCTACGGTACCAGAGTTTCAGACTTGGCAATTTTTGCCCCTACTTTTTACAGGAGCTTTAATTGCTGCACTGTTTAGAAAAAGAAAATTTATTTAGCAACTATTAGTAGGAAGCATAATTCTCTTTTTATTGCTCTCTTTTTCCTTCTATAGCAGTTCAACGCGTAAGAATAAATTTGAAATATATGCGATGCTAAAAGTATGTTATCATATTGTATAGTCACTTGTTAATGAAAGAAATAAATATCGATGCAGGGGTGCATGTTTTATGTACTGCTTAGTCATGTTTGCATATTAGTTAGATTAGACAGGTGCATACATTAGCTGTATGCATATAATAAGCCGTTTACTTGTGTGTATGCCCACTACTAACACCACACGCACGACTAAGCAAGTTATTATATGCATATGCCTGCCAAAGCATATGCCAACCAAGCACACATATCAAGCGGCTACTAAATAACTTCAAGCTTATCTGCCTCCAAATACCTGCTCGTATGCATTTAGCGTATGTCTACGGCTAATCTGCTAATTTGCCCCTTGTGCATGTTAAGAAAATTATGTATGCCATAATTATTTGAGAAAATTAATAATCTGGAAAGGCAATGTGGTTATATTTAGTGAGAGGTTGAGGGTTTTGGGTGCATATCGGGAGTTTGGGGCAGATCCAGAATTAAAAAGTCTCTATAGAGCTTATGCGCTGATTACCTTATTTGGTGGTTTTCTTTGGTGGATTATTCCCTTGATTGTTGTGCTAACGGTTTGGGGGGAACTGTTTGCTTTAGAGGTAGTTGTTTTGACTACCCTTTTTCCAATTTTTGTTATTTTCGGCTTTGTCCTATACTGGATTCCGAAATTTTATTCCTCAATCAAATATGCCTTGGAAGAGGACCAGATTGTTGTTTCGAAGGGTGTTTGGTGGAAAACGAAAAGTGTAGTCCCGTACAATCGCGTTACTAATATCAATATCTATCAGGGTCCCATATCAAGGCGTTATGGAATAGGCAGGCTAGCAATTCAGACAGCAGGTTTTTCAGGGGCTAACAGCTCTGGATATAAAACAGCAGAAGCCGACTTTATAGGCGTGAAGGACTTTGAGGGGACTAAAGAAGCTGTTCTGAGTTTTGTCAAAGGCAAAAAGCCTGTAGCTGTAGAGGCAGCATCAGAATCTTTCAGCGATGTTAACAGGGCAATTCTTGAAGAGTTGCGGAGGATTCGAGAAGCCGTAGAGAAATAAAAAACTAAATAGTATAGGCTGAACCCCATAGTAAAATGCAGCAATGTGGGCAACATTCTTTTCCTTGATAGTCCGAAACTGGATAGCATCCTTCTACAGGGCTCCTTTTGGGTGGCATTAGATTATCTACAATAGTTATTTACAAAAGTAGTGTGTCTAAGTAGATTTTTTATATTTTAAGACTATACTAAGGATAGGTGAATGATGATTTATTTCCATTTGCTACAATTAAGGGCTGCTTCAGGTAAACGACTGACTTCTACTGAAAAGGTTTTGGGTTTTGCTTTTTTGTTTGTCTTATTGGGTTTGTTGGTTTGGCAGGCTCCAGCTATAAGTTCATTTTTTCAAGGCTCAAATAGCGACGAATCTGATTATGTGCAGTTAAATTTGGCTGCTGGTCAATATGTTACGTATTCGCATGATGGTAGCACCTTTGTCTTTAGCTATGGTTTGTCATCCACTGCTGATTCAGGTTTGTTTTACGTGGTTAAAGATTCACAGCAAACCCGCTCATATCCAGCAACAGCTGGTGCAGTGTACCGTGATCTTGGCTTAGAAATCAAAGTATCTTCAGTAACCTCTAACTTGGTTACTCTACAGGTAAAGCCAAGTTCCGCATAACTTGTTTTTCCGCTGCAATTACTGCTTAGCGCGAAAAGATGCTTGATTTTTATGGATTTGTTTACCGAATAGTTTTAGGCTGTAATAAGCTGGCCTGTTTGTATGTTAGGTAGTACCTCACGTCCAAAGAAGTCTATGGCTTCTTGCTGGTTGGGCGTAGCTATGTGTAGTACGATGTGTGTTGCTCCTTTGCTGGCCAGTTCTTTAATGGCGTCAATGTGTATTTGGGGATCTGTGCTTATAGCCCAGTCTTTAAGGAGCGTTTCTATTTCGATTTCTTTTTCAGCTCGGGTTTGTACATCTGAGGGACTGATGTTGTCAAAGAAGCCATGCTCCCAGGCTTTGGCGATAAAACGCCATTTGCTGGCGTCCTCCCGCGCTACTTTCTCGTCACCTACTACCGCCCAGTGCTCTACAATAATAGATTGGGTTTTAGGGTCTTTGCCTTTCTCACGTATACTTGCCTCCCAGGTGGCTTTCACCTCAGAATTACTCTTCAAGATGTTGCCGCCTGTAATCAGCCCGTCGCCGTGGAGCCCTGCAAGGCGAGCACTTTTTGGTCCGCCTGCGGCTATGTAGATTGGTATGGTCGTGGCAGGGGGATCATAAAGTTTACCTTCAATATCCCAAAAGTCACCTTTAAACTGCACATGGTTACCTGTCCATAGTTCTCGTATTATTTTTACTGCTTCAACCAATCGATCGGCGCGTTCCTTGTAAGTACCCCAGCCGCCGCCCGCTGCTGCTTCGTTAAATTTTTCTCCTGTACCTAGACCAAGGTATAGTCTTCCTGGGGCTAGCATGCTTAAGGATGCCCAGATTTGGGCGACTATAGCTGGTCGGTAGCGGAAGGTTGGACAGGTAATGCCTGTTCCGAGTTGAATATTTGTTGTCTGCTGGGTTAGAGCTGCAAGGAGTACCCAAGCTGCTCCTGAATGCCCCTGATTAGGTTGCCATGGCTGGAAATGGTCGCTGGTCCATATACCGTTGAATCCGGCTCGTTCAGCTGCTACGCCGTAATCAATCAATTGCTGCACGGTGAACTGCTCGTTAGCAAGAGCAAAAAACACCGCAGGCTTACCTTTTTGGTATTCGCCCAATTTTTTCACATCCAAAATAATAGTTCAAAACTATTTGTTGATGACTTCGCCATTTCTAAGAACGACTATCAGTTTGTTTAAACCTATGCTATAGGCAAAAGGTAACAACATTCAGGCATCATATCAAGCTGAAAATCCAAGTAACCTAAAACAAAATGCACAATAACTCGATTATGTTTCAATTTATGGAATTTTTTTGTCACTATAGGAAAGGTGAAAAAAAGCTGGGTCATACTATTATTCACTTTGAGATTCGTGCACAAAATGTTGAGAAAATAGGATACCGGCTAGCTTCTGTTGTACTACTTTTTATGGTAGTCGCTAACTATCTGGATAGTTAGCGATAAAACTCTATTTGTTTAGACTGGTGGTGTTGTGATGGGTGTGACTGTGGATCTCTGTGGGCATTCGGTATAGCCAATAAGTTCAGATGTATTTTTAGTAATTGTAATGACATCGCCTATTTGGTTTACAATTGTTACAGGCAGACAAATGCTTGTTGCGCTCCAGAAGGATGTGCTGATTCCTAGTTCTTTAGCCGCGTTATCTGATAAATCAACGTATAAAGAGGTAACTCTCCATTCGGTTAGGTCTAATTCAACGCCGCTAACCTCTCCGATGACATTACCGTTAGCTCCTATAACCTTTTTTCCTGATAGTTTATCTGCTTTAACCAAAAATATCACCATCCTATCTACGGGGCAATTCGATAAAAATTTTTGTTAGAACACTATAACTACTACAAGTAAGCATAATCACAAAAATAAGATGCAAATGAAAAGAAAAAGAGAAGATTGTTTTGGTTTAAGTTGGGTTATCTTCTTGATGATTCCAAGATTTCAGTGAGTATTAGTATTCCCTGTATTATCAGGTATAAGCCGACAATCCATCCGATCAAGTCAGGGAAAATTATTATGATTATGCCGAAAAGTATTGCAATTACTGCCAGTACTGGTCTAGAAACAGTGATGCCTATGCTTCTAAGGCCTTTATTTACTGTATCAGCCATTGAAAAAATCGCCTATTACACTCTATGATTAATAGACTATTAATATTTTGTGAATAACACTAATTAGGCTACAACATTTTGAAAATCCTGCATGCCCGTCTTGTAGTGTTGATTATGAATTGAGGCTGCCTAACTGTTTGTTATAAGGGCTAATTTGTCTGTTTAAGCTTTTCAATGGTCTTCTCTGCCCATTTTGAATCTTTCCACAGCGCCCTGCCGACCGCAACCAAATCAACCAGCCCCTCACTAACCAGCTTTTCAGCGTATTCTGCGTTTGTGATTCTTCCCACACCTATAACAGGGAGTTTGACCGCTTTTTTGATCTGATGTGCCTGTGGAACGAAGTAGCCTTTCTGGTGTCGAAGCTGCTTAGGATCTGCCCCGCACATTCCTCCTGATACGTCAATAATATCTACTCCTGCCTGCTCAAGCCTCTGCGCGAATATTGCTGCGTCTTCTACATGCGTTCCATGCGGCGCCAAGTCGTCTGCACCCAGCCGGTAAAGCAAAAGCTTGCCGTTAAGCACCCTGCGGACCTTCTGTGCGACTAGCAACGGAAAACGCATCCTGTTCTCTAATGAGCCACCGTACTCATCGCTCCGCTTGTTAAATAGGGGCGAGAAGAACTGATTAAGCAAGTACCCATGCGCGCCATGAAGTTCGACTCCGTCAAAACCTGCCTTTACCGCCCGCTCCGCAGCCAACACAAAATCACTTGCCAAATCTTCGATTTCCTCTGTTTGCAGTTCGCGGCTCTTTTCCCTGGCCGAAGGACCCACAGGTATGGTGCCGATGACTTTCTTGTTTGCGACGCCGCCCGCATGGCTAATCTGTATGACGATTGGGGCGCCGACGGCGTGGACTGCATCTGCGAGGTCCGTTAGACCCTCGATCAGCGAATCGTCGTAGATGCCCAGTTGCTTTGGACCTATTTTTCCGGTGGGTGAAACGTATGCATGTTCCACAATGGGCAGACCTAGCGCGGCGGAGCGCATGACGTAGAAGTTAATCAGCCTGTTTGTCACTGCACCTTCAAAGTTGGCTCGCCCTGTCTGCAGTGGCGGCAGAACAATGCGGTTCTTAAGAGTGACTCCGTTAACTTCCAAAGGGTCGAGAAGTCCTGGCAAACGTTGACACCGATGCCTAAAAAGCGTGTCTGCAAATATATGAACCTACGTTGGTCGTTGAGCAATTTTTCACGTATTTGCGGGGCATCTTTATAGATGGTTACCTGCATAGAATTGTGGCATATTGTTACTTTAGTCTTGATAAAGCCTAAAAGCATGAATGTTTTACCATTTTGTAAGTCATGTAGCTTACTTGGCTGTTAACCAAGCAGGCTAAGAATCACGTGGGTAGAGGGTTAAGCCATGGAAAAAGATGCTAATGCTGAGGATTATCTGCCGCGTTCACTGTATGTGCCGCAGGAAGACCCGAGGCAAAACATGCGCGAAATCGTAGACTCCATTTTCTCAGACAAATTCATGATTTTTCTCTCGATTATCCTTATTCCTATTATCCTGATTCCGTTTCTAGTTGATGTTTCCCCCGCGGTTTTTGCCTTCTTGGATATGTGCGACATGGCTATAGTGTTGCTATTTGTAGCCGAGTATGTGCTTAAGCTCTACTTTGCGAGCGATAGGTGGGCGCATTTCAAGTCTCCTTGGCACCTAGTCGATCTCGTAATTGTGACGCTCCCCTTCGTGCAGTACATCCCTATTGTGGAGTTGAGCGCTACCGGCTCATACTCGCTTCTACTAAGGCTACTACGTTTGCCCAGAGCTTTCGCCGTCGGCAGTCGTGCCGTCGCAGGCAGGCGAGTTGCCAGCCGACCCATCGCAGAAACCATAAAACTACCTGATACAATCATCCGCCAAGTCGACTTAAATTTAAAAACAACCCAAAACGGTCTAACATGGTCCGAGCTAGAAGAGCACCTTTCCGATTATAGTCGCCAAGAATGGATAGACATTGATAATATATCCGATGAAGGATTTGCTACATTAAGCAAAATTCTCAAAATCCCCGAGCTTCACTTCAAAAGCAAAATAGTAGACGAAATTTACCCTCACATTGACTATGTCCAATGTGCTTCATTCATATTTATCCAATCAGGCAAAATTCAGTATCCTGAAAATGCAAACAATTACCTGACCATTTCCAAATCAGGTATAATTGTAGTTTGTAATGGAACAAAAATCATCACAGTATCACGACACAGCGTAGACCTATTCAATAAAGTGCTAAACTCCATTAAAAGCGACCAGAAAGATGAGATCTTTGTTGTCCCTACGCTTTACAGCATATTAGAACAGACCCTTAACGACTATAAATCACTATTATCCGAAATAGAACTAGAAATAATAAAGATAGGCAAAACGCCAAAGTCAAAGTTGCCGCGAGACTTTCTGGAACGCATCTACCAGCTTGACAAAGAAGTTACCCGGCTGGTTTCTAACCTTGTGCACTACAAGGACCTGTTGGGTACAATAATCTCTAAGAGAGTTCCGCTTGAAGGATTTGATGAAAGCTCTGAAGAAGCATTCAACGTCCTACAACAAGGCGCCACTTACCTGAACGAAATCGCCGATGACCTAACCGATAACCTCCAATCCATCATCGACCTATACATCAACCAGACCTCCTTTGAAACCAACCGCATACTCAAAATCCTAGCAGTAATCACCAGCATATCCGTCATACCCTCCGCAATAGGCGGAATACTAGGCATGAACCTACTAGACGTAAACTACGGCGCCTACCTATGGCAAGTCGCCTTCATAATAGGTCTTGCCATGACCTTCACAGCCTACATCTTCATCAAACTAGGCTGGCTCAAAACTTAACCCTGCGAGCGTAGTCGGGTCAATGCTACTGTTTTAGTCGAGTACGGCAATATTTTTGTGCCTACCAACCAGACTTTGCAGATGAGCTTAACCAGAAAACTTCTGACTGGCGTCCGATTGTATTTCAATCATTTGATGTTGGCTATTTAGATACTGGCATGTTCTATTAGAACACAACACACGTAGTGGAATGGCGAATTATTGAGCATGACTTAAATCTTAAAAGCGCTATGCTATGCTGGCGTGGATAATTGGCATCTTGCCAAGGCTTTCATGCAAAAAGGCGACGGATAAAAATAGAAAAGGCAAAAGGAGCAGAGCGGGGGTTTAGTTTACGATTTTCTCCCAGCTTGCTATGCGTTCGAGGTATTCTTGGACGGGTTTTCCGCCGTAGTTTTTGAGCCGTTCGCGCAGGTCCTTTTGGGCTAATGCAGCCTTTTGAAAATCTGCTTGTTGGCTGGCTTTCTCTGTAAGATATAAGATGCCATCGATGCCTGTTCTTGCGCAACGTGCACTTACTGTAAGCAGTTCCGAGACCGTTGGCACGTCTGTAGGGCTATCGCCAGGACCGTAAACGTATAGGCTAATATACATAGTTTTATCTTTTAACAGCTTGCGAAAGCCTCGGCTAATCATCTCCCAGTACCATGGAGTGGCGTAGTTCTTGCTGAACATGACGACATTGAAGGCGTCTGCGTATTTGGCGAAGTCATCAAAGTCTACGCCGTAGCGTTCATAAGAACATATGGGATCAGGCTGCACGCACATAACTAGCTCTTTTTTGGTATTTTCTCGGATTTGGGCTATGTACTCGGTTACTTCTTTACGGCGCCACTCTAGCCAGCCTAAGCCGCTTTTTCGCCATTTTTCAACGCACCTTGGGCAGATGCAGTGTCCGTGGTCTGCAAAGTACTGGCTATTGGGCCAGATGCCAAGCGAGTTTTTATCTACCTCTGCAATGTATGCCAGTTGTTCGGCTCGGTGTTCTGGCTGGGTCTGACATACAATATTCCAATAGATATTGTAGTTAGCGTTTCCCATTTTTGCTGGTCCCAGTGCCGACTGGCTAAGCCAATCGGGGTGATCACGGATCGCAGCATTGTCACCAAAAATGGCTATGTTACTGTACATGTCTTTTTGGGGAGGGCTTCTTATGCCTAGTTCAGTTTTTACTCGTAAAAGGTGAAAGTCGAAGCCTTCAGCTTTCTTAGGTTCAAGAGTATATGCTCCAAATCTCACAATATGCACCTTTATTAACACGCAAAGAGAGCTAATGCAATAATAAAGCTTTCAGTAAATCACTTCAAATACTGTTTAATCTGCTTAAACCTGAGTTGCCGGCTTAACGCCAATTAGATATTTAAGACAAAATCCAATTTGTTAAAACCATGCAAGAAGTAGAAGTTAAAATCCTTAACGTAAACAGGCCAAAAGTTGAAGAAGAACTTCTGCGTCTAGGGGGCAGGAAGGTCTTTGATGGTAATATCGAGACCTTCTTTTTTGACTTTAAAAACGGTTCGATAGCTAAAGCAAAAGGTGTCTTACGCTTAAGACAGGAAGGCAGTCAAATTGTGCTTACTTTTAAGCGAATCATATCCACACAGGGCGCCAAAGTAGCCGAGGAGCACTCGGTTGAGGTTTCAGATATAGATGAAATGAAGAAAATATTTCAATTGCTTGGCTTATCCGTAAAGGAAAGTAACCAAAAACAACGTATAAGCTACCAGATAGACAACGTACATTTTGACTTTGACCGCTACGAAGGCGAATATAATTACCTTCCTGAGTTTATGGAGATAGAAGCCGAAGACCTCGAAACTATACATAAGTACGCCAAACTTTTAGGTTTTAAACCTGAAGACTGTTTACCTTGGTCAACCAGCGATTTGATCAAGCATTATACGGATAAAAATCGTTTTGAGAAATCATGATGTTGTAGTGATTGCCGTAGCTGCTTGCCTTTCTGTGATTTACTGCTGATATGTTTAGTTATGCTTTAGTGCACAAGATAAATCAATCAGGCTTGAAAATGGGGCAAATTTGGGCAAAAATTTAAATGGCTTTTTGACATAGCGGCGTAGTAACAAAAATAAATTGAGGAGCCCTAAGCCTTTGGAATTTAAGTCTAACGGGACAATGATTCTTCGGCACTGTGGGAATTTGTTTAAGGTATCAAACATCCACAGTTACGGAAACAAGACTTACAGGTTTGAATGTCAAGATCTTGTAACAAAGGAAGAAAAACTATTCCAATTTATCCTCTCAGGGCTGCTTGAAGCAGTAGATTATGCCTTCAAAGTAATGCGCAGCTCAAAGGACATTTTCTTTTTAGACCTAGAACATGGTCAATGGAAAGTGTATAATGGGCGACCTTGAACGCTGCTTTGCTATTATCTTTGCTGCGTGTATACATAGCGCCAGAAAGGTAGGTATGGCGCTTCTTTATCCATCTGCCAAAGCATCGCCGATAGTTCGCCGTAGTGAATGAGGACTTCTGTAACCATATGAGCCAGAGCGGTCTCGACGTTAATGCATACATCAGGCGTATTGCCCCAAGGGAGGGCAATATTTCGGTTCAGCTCTTCACAAGTGAGCTTTTGCAAGTATTCTTCCGTTCTCTCTTTTGTGTAATTTTTATAGCTTTTCAGTGAATCGAAGGTTGTGAAATCATCAAAATTATGGTCAACCCACTCCTTAAGCCGACCCCGAAGTGTATAGTTAATCCACCGATCCTCAACGGCCGTCAAATGCAAAAACACATTTCGTAGAGAGTCAAAACTTGCCCCTCGTGGTTTAATAACTTCTTCCCAAGGCAGCTTCTCCAATGCCTCAAAGTAGAGTTCACGAACCGCATGATTGTAGTGTACAAAATCAATAATATCCATACAGACTGATTGCTGGTTTTACCATTTAAAACTTATCAGCCTATCCCGCTGACCTCCTTTCGCTAGTACGTTTACCCCCTCGATTCCAATAAGGGGCTCAAATTAAGCCTCATTTAATTCAAGGCTCAATTTAGGGCTAATATAATCGCAAAATGGCGTAAAAGGTAAGAAAAGCAGTAAAATGAGAGTTGGTTGTTGGTTATTCTCTTTTCTTGATTATAACCGCAATTATGATAATTGCTGCAAATACTGCTATGCCTGCTGTTATAAGGTAAATGTTTTCGGCTAGTAACGCTTGTGGCTGATATGGTGATGATGTAGATTGGCTTGAAGGTGAAGCTGATGGGCTTTCTATTGTTGATGATGTTGAAGCCGGAGTCGCTGATGGGCTTGACGAGGGTGTTGGGCTTTGTGAAGGCGTAGGTGATGAAGATGCAGATGGTGACGGTGAAGGTGTGGTTATTGGTGTGTGTAGAGTGAAGTTGGGTGTCCATTCTGGCAGTTGTATGGTTATGGTGTCTAAATTGAACGGGGTCATTAGCGGATAATTGTCCTGTCCGGTAACAATTGGAACTAGTGTACGAAGGGTTTGGTCCAGTCTTTGGCCCATAATAGCATATGGCTGATCGCCTATACCGTCGCCGTTTTCGTCAGTTCCGTTATAGTCGCTCCAGTAGTTGCCAGTGTTGCCATTATCCCAAAAGTTGGCTTTGTTTTCATAATTTTCAATCTGCTGTGTGTTTTGTATGAAGTTGTTTTGGTATATTATGTTGTTAGATGAGTAGGCTTCGGTGCCGCCAAGGCTAGCGCCTATCGTGTTGCCTTGTATCTGGTTGGCGTAGTAGCGGTTATAATGACCAGCTATGGTCATCCCAAATCCGTTTGTTAACTGGTTTATGCACACAGTATTATTTGAACCGCTGACTGAAATGCTTCCGCCAGTTACCATGTTATTGGCGATGATATTCTTATCAGAGGTTACACGTAATCCATAGCTGTCTGTTATGGTATTCTTGTAGAAGATGTTTTCAGGTCCATCTACTACAGCATAAGCATAGCTTGTTCCTATAAGCGTGTTTTTTGTTACATTAGTGAAGGTACTTGAGATTTTAACCATATTGCCTTGCCATTCACTGATTCTAATAGTATTGCCTACAACGGTTTGATACTCGCCGCCTGTGCTTATTCCGATGTTTTTTGCTGTTACTTTGTTACCTGTTATTTGAGTTCCTGTGCCATTTGCGCTGATGCCTGAATAAGCGTCTATTGTGTTGCCAGTTATTTTATCAAGAAAAGAGTTGTAAAGTATGATGCCTGTCGTGGTTTCGGTTATGTGGTTGCCATTTACTGTCGAATTCATAGTACCAGCTAAAATTATGCCCTCTTGGTTTTTTGATAGGCTTAAACCTTGGATAGTAATTTTTGTGCAATTCACTAAAACAACGTATCCTGCATCAGGCGGAATAGCCCTATCAGAGGCACCAACCCAGTAGTATACTGGTTTTCCGTCTACTCTATTAGATGAATCAATCTCGTCAGGTGTGAAAGCAATTTTCTCGTTTGAAATGCCCAAATTTTGCGCGTTACTGTTTATGTTATTTTCTGTAAGTTTGTTGTTTGCTGTGGAGATTAGTCTGATGCCGCCCCAGTTGCCAGTTGCAGAATTCTTTGATATGCTGTTACCTGTTGAGACTTCAACCCTGATTCCATAGTCATTGTTGAAGACAGTATTGTTAGAGATGTTGTTTTGGTGGGCATCATAGAGCCATATTCCTGCGCCACAGTCTGACACTTTGTTACCGTATATGTTGCAGCCTTTTACGCTTGATAGGTGGATTCCTGCAAGCCTTGTGCTCCACATCCAGATCGGCTGGGGCTTATTCGGGGTAGAATCATAAATGACTGTGAAGCCTGTGAAGTTAACGTTGTCATGGCGTATTTGAACAACTGTTCCAGCATTCTTGCCGTTAATTATAGTTGTTTCTTTGTCCTCACCAATTAGGGTTAAGGCTTTGTCGATTGTGAATGTTTCATTGTAGGTTCCTTGCTTAACAAATATGTTATCGCCGTCTGAAGCGCCGTTAATTGCAGCAGTAATAGTTGAATAATCATCTGGAACAACAATCTGTCTAGACTCTGCTTCAACAGGAAATACAATAATCAGCGATGATGATGATGTAACGGCAAGAAGAATTAATATAACACCTAACTTTTTCGTTATAAGCCTCATTTGCTATGCTTCACCTCATTTTTAAAAGCCGCTACGCCGACTATCATTGGACTGACAGGAGCTAAAGCTGTCTTTACAGTATCCGACATATCTTTCCAACATATGCAATTTGGGCAAGCCATCTAATACTCTCCTTAAAGAACAGCATGTTCTCCTGAAAGAACAGCTAAACAAATCTCTGTACCTAAAGATGTAAGTGCTTACTTGGAAACTTGCTCTTATACTTTATGGAAAATTGTCGGGGTCACTCAAATTCTGTTTTATGAGCGACCAAAGTTTGCGCTATTATCAATCCTGATTTCTTTATGACATTCTTTAGTTCAGGAAGCGGTTCATAAAAGAAAAACTAAGGTGTTGATGGCACTTTTTGGAGAGTTTATCAGTAATGTTAATCTGGTTACAGATATTTTTGTTAAATTATGAGTCCTGATTCACGTAGAGCCCGCATTATTCGTGGCTTTTTTGTTGTACTTGGAACTATATGTGTAGTTTTAGGTGTGATCGGGATGGTTTTGCCCTTTTTGCCCACTACACCATTTCTGCTTGCGGCAGCTGCATGTTATCTTCGGGGTTCAGAACGAATGCACCAATGGCTAATTAACAACCGCTGGTTCGGCAGCTACATAAAAAACTACCATGAAGGCAAAGGCATGTCCGCAAGAGCCAAAATCTTCTCCATAACCAGTCTATGGATAGCTATATGCATCTCTATACTAATGGTAGATATACTGCCCATGCAAGTAATGCTCATAATAATCGCCACGGCAGTAACTGTACACTTACTAAGAATACCAACATACAGAAAAGAAGATGTCTTCGTCGTTTCAGTAAACAAACCTAAGGAAAAAGAAAATTTTTAGTTGGGTTTCCAAACAATTTTTAGTGCATTTTGGCTGCAAGCGCTAATGCACGGGGTCTTGCCTGTTTCGGGTTTACATTGGGCGCATGTGTATTTGATTTTTTTACGGTGTTGCTCTGAGACGGCAGCAATGTTTTTGTCTTCTAGATCAATAAATTCGGTGATTATTTCAAGGGCTTTTTGGGGGCATTGTTGGGTGCATTTTGCACAGCCAGTGCATTTGTCGGTGTCGACGACGATGTAGTATTCGCCTGAGCCGTCACAGTACCCGTAGTTTATAATCACTATTTTTTACCTCAACTGCCTTGTGCTTTTTCGTAGAGCGCTTTCCCTATTAATGCTGCACCTATTGCGCCTGCTACGGTAGGATCTAGGCCACCTTCACGCCAGTTTGGCGACGGCAACGTCTTAACTCCCAGAATATTTTCTACTCTGGTTACTATACCCATGTTTTTAGATTGCCCACCTGTGATTACTACTTCTTTTTCAAGACCTACTCGGTTAATGAGGTTAGCCATTCTGACCGCCATGGCGCGTGTGTATGCAGCGAGGACTTTTTCTTTGGTCCAGCCTTTGCGAAGCAATCCTATGGCTTCGGTTTTTGCAAAGGCTACACAGGTACAGCTTACCGGCGGCGGTTCCTCTGTAACTTTGAGTGATTCGGCACCTATTTCTTCAATAGGGATTTGAAGTAGATCTGCGAAAACTTCCATGCCTCTGCCTGTGCCTGCAGCGCATTTGTCGTTCATTAAAAATGACGTGACTCTGCCTGTACTATCGCAGTGGATGGCTTTAATGTCCTGTCCGCCTACGTCGAGGATTGTCCGTACGGTGGGTCCCCAGATATAGTTGGCGCCTTTTGCGTGGCAGGCAATTTCAGTTATAGCTTTGTTTGCCATGGGAACGTTGACTCTACCGTAACCTGTGCCGACGGTATACTTTATGTCGCTTTGCTGTAGATTGGTGTCTTTGAGTGCCCATTCAAGTGCGCGTTTAGCGCTGTCAGGGCTGTTTGCGCCTGTACGAGTAATTGCCCATGAGTAGATTTCACCGTTAATCATAATCGCCGCTTTGGAGCCTACTGAGCCTACATCTACTCCTGCTGTGATCAAATCTTTGCTTGTCCATTTCATATTTGGCATGACACGTTGGTATTCTTGCCAACGCCAGTATTCTTTATTTCCATTGTTTTGAGTCATTGTGATGCCCTCTTGACACGGCCTGCAGCTATTAGTGCAGCGCCAAATGCGCCTACATACTCAGGGTTTTCAGGTATCAATATTTCAATGCCTAACTTTCTTTTCAAAGATGTTACAAAGCCGACGTCTTTTGCTACACCGCCGACTAATACAACTTCAGGGTTTACGCCTAATCGGTGAACCATTGAGGAGACCCTGTCTGCCATTGCATCAAATACTGCCCTGGCGATTTCAGGTTTAGATTCCTGACGATGAATGAGCGTTACGACGTCTGATTCGCCGAATATAACGCAGCTTGCGTTAATGGGGCTGGCGCGTTCGGCTTTGAGTGAGAGTGGTCCCATTTCTTCAAGTTTAACCTCAATGGCTCTTGCCATAGCTTCGATAAATGCACCTGCACCAGCTGCACAGCGTTCGTTTACAACGAAGTCTATCATTATACCCCGATCGTCACATTTAACAGCCCGTGCTTCTTCTGCGCCAACATCAATTATCGTTCGAGCAGCAGGAAACAGATGTACGCCTGCTTTTGCGTCCGCACTCATCATGCTTACAGTACCGTTCGAGTAGGAGGGTGCCATTCCCATGCCTGACCCCGTAGTCAAAACCATGCTGACATCAGCTTTTGAAGCACCCGCGATTTTAAGGGCTTCTTCGAACGCTTGCTCAGCTGACTTGGTTGGCTCAAAGCCCGAAAAGGCTTTAGCTCGGGCGACGACTACGCCGTCTTTAAGAACGACAGTTTTTACGGTTTGTATTCCCATATCTATGCCGACAGTTATCACATTTACACCTTCTTACTTTGATTTTTGCTTGGGTTAGAAGTCTACCCTAGCAGTTAGCATCTCAAGGAATGCTTCCACTCTAGTCTTCAGCTGACCTACGTCTTCACGCGTATACTCAGTGTCTAAATAGTATACTGGAACGTTAAGTTTGTCAAGAGCTTTTTTGACCCGTGCATACTCCATTGCATAGAGCATGCAACCGCGTACTACGTAGTAAATGACTCCGTTTGCCTTGTACTCTTTGATTTTGTTAACTAGCCAGTTAATACGGTCCTCGTTACCATCCTTTGAGGTAAAACACGGACAAGTGGACGCCATAAGGTAGCGTTCGGAGATGCCGTTAAGCATATCTTCCATAGTCCATTCGTCTATGCCTACCGGGTCATAGAGGAGTCTGTCACTAGAGCAAAGTTCGTCTCCTACCAGCACTCCCTGTGGCATAGATTCTTCAATTAACGTAGGTAACTTCCAGTTATCTGGCCAGAACATCGGGGTTCCTGTGATTATTACGCGTGGTGTATCTGGTGGACAAGCCCACTGTTTTGCCTGTACCCTTTTTTCTAGTTCGTCGCATAGGGCTTCGGTTTTTTCGGTCCACCTCTTTATATCATCCCACATGCTTGCCTGATTAACCAGCATGGCGTCTCTACCCATAATAACTGGGTTGCCCTTACGTAGGTCCTGAAGGCGACGGAACGCTTTACTGGCTCGCTGCATAGTTTCAACAGCTTCTTTAAGTTTCTTGGCGGTAATTTTGTTGCCAGTAAATTCCTCAATCTTCTTTTTTATGAGGTTGACTTCTTCTCGCCAAAGCTCAAGAGAATGGGGTGCGTCTTTTACGCGAGGTGGAGTCATTTGCCAAATGGTTTTTTTATCGCTCATGATTTCGCTGAGCTTGGTCATACCGTCGCAGGTAAGGCTGCTGATAATCGCATCACTTAGTTCAAGGTAAGGTGATAGACTGACCATACTTGCGCCAATGGTTGAGCGGATAACTGGGCAGACTTCAACTGGAACTACGCGGTCGCCGAGTTTTGATGTATCATACCAGCCCGAGTTAACTCTCACAGGGATGGCGTCTGCAGCCAAAATCAGCTCAATGGGCGTGAATATACAAAAATAACCAATAACTTTTTTGCCTTTAGCCTTCTCTGCAGCAATCTCCTGCTGGCGTTGACCAAAAAAGTTCGAAATATCATCAAAATATTTCATAGCTTCAGGTCGGTTGGGCGAAGTCTTCTTCATGCGCTCAATATTGTCAGCTATTATTTTCAAGGACATGGCTTGGGCTGAATTCCTTATTTCTTCACTTTCTTTAGCAGGTATTTCGGGCATATACTTATTTTCCGCAGTTTGGCTTTTCATCTAATTTTCCTCATTCTGTTTTTGCTGGTTCTAACCAGTTTCTTGACTTGAATAGAGTTTTTCTGCCAAAATCCATTTTTAGGCAGCCTTCATAGGGGCACATTTCGATGCAGCGCATGCAATTCAAGCACATCGAAGTATCTATATTGCCACCTTTATCTTCGTAAACTTCTGTGACTTGCACTGGGCAAACGCGTTTACATATGCCGCATTTGGTGCATTTTTCCTCGACCTTATTTATATGCAACAGGGGTAGAGCTTTAAAGGCTTTGAATCTGTTAAGAGCACCTATTGAGATCGCGGTAGGACAGAATCGACACCAGAAACGCCTCACAAAGAATGTGCCTACTAAAGTTAACGCTACAAATATGTAAACTAAAATCAACGCTACTGAAGGATCATTAAGAGCTGTCATAATATCCCGCGCATAAGGATAGCTTATGCCCCATTCATTGAAGCCTGCTGGAGCAATTACGCTCGACCCAGGTGTGCCTGTCCAGGGTACAATCAAAGGCTCAAGAGGTGACAGCAGCAGCCCCAGAGATCTAAAAGGTCCACGTAAAAACAGGGCATAAATGCCCGACTGAGCTGTAAGATTTAATGCCCCTAGTAGAAGTGGCGAGGCTAAAATTACTGCAGCAACAATATACCTGAGTTTGTGCAGGGCGGAATTAAGGTTTTCTGGCAGATTCCGATAGCGTACCCCGATTTTTTTCCGCAACATGGCAATCAAGTCCATGTATAATCCAAAAGGGCATATCCAGCCACAGAAAAACCTGCCCGTGAAGGCTGTTGCAACAAAGATTACTAAGAAAAAGATTGATAACCACAAAGACATTGTGAATGAAATAAAAATGCCGACCAACGAGACTATTTGAATAAACAGCCGCAAAAAACTGATTTTTCTTGTGCGATCTTTCTTCCAGATTAAGATTACCAGTATGCCTGCTAACGATAGTCCTACTGCCATCGTAAGAGCTAGCAAATCCGCCACAATATTTGACATTACAGTATCCAGCTAAATGTATGACTCAGTTAAATAATTATTGCGCTAAATAAAGTTATCACTCCCAGAATTATGAGTACAGCAGCCCCGCCGATAGACACCCATTTGCGGAGAAGGGGTGCTTTGCTTAGAAGCCATCCTGTAGCTCCCCCAATTAACAGAATTGGCGATAGCGCTGTACCTACGCCGAAAAGCACTGCTAAAGCGATGCTATCAACAGGCGAAGCAAACGGTATCGAAACAGCCAAAATCCACATCAGTGGTGTACAAACAATTAAACCCCTCGAAAAACCAAGGGTAAATGCACCGAAGTCAAACTTGCCTAAAAACTTTGTCTCATTTGAAATCTTAGGTGGCTCTTTGGTGCAAGCATGGCTGTTCCTTCTTTTAAGCAACAAGTACAAACCTATGGCTATGCTTACAGCACCGAACGCTGGTCCTGAGTACTGCTGGAATGAAACCAACAGCGAATCGCTAATAACAAGTTTAAATGCACCTATGGCTGCCCCAATCAGGGCATACGCTGCTATGCGTCCGAGATTGAAAATCAGAGTAACAAAGATACCTTTGCGGAATCCCGCATTTATTCCCGCTATGTAACTCGCAACGTAGGGTAAGCAACTTGAAGTGCAAACTACAGCACCAAACGCAAAGCCACTAACTAAAGCCCCTAGATATGGATTTCCCAGTTCTGGCACAAACGACATTTGAGATTCTTTTGCCCCTTCAAATAAAAGGATGCGAACGCACCAAATTTAAAGCTTACATAGACTGCAATTGATGCAAAGAAAAATATCAAAAGAGCAGAAAAAAGTAGCTCTTTTTGACTTGGGGTGTTTTGCTAGGTTACTGGTTCAATTGTTCGGGTGTTCCAGTCTCGTAAGTAGTTTAGGTGTTCTTCGTCGGTGTGGTAGTTTTCTGTTGGTGGGTAGGGGTAGCCGCTCATGTTTTCGAATGGTAGTGGGTCTACTGTGAAGTCAAAGCCAAAGCCCCAGTTGCCGTTCTCGTCTTTAAACCAGCATGACTCAAATAAGAAATAGCTGCGCACCATACCCTCTGCTGGCTCTGTCAGATTAGTTGTGGGGAATTGTAGGGAGATTGCGTCGCCTTGTCGTCCTATTGCGAACTTGTCATCGGCGTTTAGTAGTAGTTCGGTTATGTTGCCGTATCGGGTGAAGTTGCCTGTGGCGGCTGCTGATCCTGCTGGGAAGTAGTTGTAGAGTTCAGCTTGGGGTTCTATGGTTTGGATGATTATATCTTGTTGGGCTGTTGTGTCTATGCCTATGTAGTCGAAGGTTACGTTCCAGAAATTGCTAATGCGCAGCGAATAATCGTTAGTTGGGAATAAGCCTGTTAAGTCAACTACAAATGTTCTTGGCGCACTATCGGAGGGAAGCGGAAATTGTCTGCTCCAGTCTACTTTTATCCAGTTGCCGTTTTCGTCTTTGACTTCCATGTATGGTGGTGGTGTTACTTGTGTGCCGTCTGGTACTGTGGGGTCATAGAAGTAGCCTAGCCAGGTGTTGTAGTCGTCTGCTGAGCCCCAGTCAACTATTGACCGAATTACAAGCTTGATTTGCTCAGCATCAGATACATTGCCTAGATCTAATGTTATTTGGTTCCAGTTGATTTTGTCCCATGAGGGGCTTTGGATGCCGTGTGTGCCGTTGGTGAATATGTTGTCTATTTTGGAGATTTGGGGCAGTACGTTTTCGCCTTTCTCGTTGATAGCAGAGATGGGTGTTTTTGGAGTCTTGCTTACCGTGTAAATGTTTCCCATAAATTCCGGATTAAGATATTCTTCTACCATTGTAGAGTAAACATCTACGTCGGCTGGGTGGTCTACTATTACCATGTAGGCTCTGTCTAGGTAGAAGATTTCGTTCCAGCGTTGGATAAGGCTTAGGTTGAAGTTGCCATTGGTTTCTTTTAGTTGGGTGCTGTCTAGTGGTATGTAGTCCCAGGGGTTGTTTTTGTAGAAGGTGAATGGTGTTTCTTGGCCTTTGGAGGAGTCTTTGTAGTTTATGTATCCTAGCCAGCCGTGGTTGGAGATGTCGCCTACGTATGTGTAGTTGCTGCCGTTCCACATGTAAAGTGAAGGACAAGAACTGCCGCCAGTGAAGGATGCTGTGACAGTAAGCTGAGTTGTTAGCGTTACGACTCTAACCGGATTTGTTGAGCCGTCATCCCAGTTTTGGAAGGTGTATCTTCCTTCTGGATCTGTTAGGGGCATTTCAACTGTATAACTTTTGCCTGCTTCTAAAAGTTCTGAATAAAAGGTTTGGCGTTCTACACCATCTAGTTTGAATTTGACCCCTGTAGCTGGAGAGGTTGAAATGCTTAAAGTGTGGAAACCTTCTTTGACAACTTTGAATCCTCCGTAGGTGAGCGTGTTTACCGCGACGCTGTGTGTTTGAGAGTTTTGGGCGGATGTTGCTAATGGCGGTGCAGTAGTAGTGAATATCACATCTTGGCTTGCGCCTGCGGCAAGGGTGATTGTCTTGGTCTCGACTACTGTGTCATCTATAACAAGCCTAAGTGATAGGCTGCTTTCTTCTCCTGGATTATTTGCCTTCACTGTAACTGTTACACTTTCACCAGGCCATACTTCATATGGCTTAATGAACATGTTCTCTAACACTATAGTGGAAGGTCCTTCGATACTAAATGTGCCTGATAAATCGCCTATTTTTACTGAGTAAGTGCCTGGAGATGCTTGGGTCACAGTAAACTTTACGGTCGTGCTTTCTCCACCTGATAGTTGCACAGTCTTTGTGTCGGTTGTAGCACCGTTAACGTTGAGCTCTACAGTGTGGCTTCCAGCTAATTCGCCAACATTAGTAACATTAATTGTAACTTGCACAGGCGCATTTACTTCTGCTACCTGTGGGTCAATTATTAGATTATTTACTTCAAATGCTGCAGGTTTAGCCGGTGGCGCTGCTGGCAAAACCTGAAATGTTGCGCTCAAATTATCTATGTTGACTTGATAGGTGCCCTCGTTTTGTTCAACTACTTCAAACAGAACACTTATGGTAGAGTTGCCCTCAATTTGTCCTGTTTTCGTCTCCCTTGTAGCGCCGTTAACTATGAGTGTAAGCGAATAGTCCTCAGTTTGTGTTTGTCTGTTGGTGACTTTAACTGAGATTCCGACCGGTTCACCTATGTTGGCTTGAGTTCGGTTTATCACTAAATCAGATAAAACAAATTTGCTTAGAACAGTAAAAGCGCCCTCCAGCGAGCCCACCTTAATTGAGTGTGTGCCCTCGACTGTAGCCGTAGTGTTGAATTGGATTACTTTGGTTTCTCCACCTAAAAGTTGGACTGTTTGAGTCTGTTCAGAAACACCATTAACCATCAGATTTGCTTCGTAGGAGCCCCTTTCATCCCCAAGGTTGGTTGCATTGACAACGATGGTTATAGTTTGGCCAACTGTAGCCTGAATAGGGGTTATAGTCAGTTCGGTTAGCTGTATGTCTGCGGGGTCTATAGATGCTGCCGGAAGGGACTGAATATATATGAATCCGCCTGCTGCTGCGGCAATAATAATCAGGTCAACAAGCAAAACTGCTTGAAGTTTAGTGAGGGCTGATCGGGAATGCATGACTTTTCTACCATCTTGTTAATTATATAATTATTGTGTGGTGAAAGCTTTTAATGTGATTGTTTTCGCCGTAGCTGGCTTTACTTTTTTGATGGCGGTATTTTTGGAAATTTTTTCAGTTTCGGGATATTTTTTGTACTGAATTTGGATGGTTATTTGGTTAATGTGCTTGTTTTTAGTCAAATGTCCAAAGATATATGAAAACAATGTTTCAATGTGGATAGCCTTATATCACTGCTCACGATAGTTGTACAAAAAATCCGGGAAATAGTTAACAAACGTCGAAGAATTAAGAGGAATGTGAAATGAGTGTTGTAACATCATCAAACTCTGGAGACATCGCATGGCTAATCGCTTCAACAGCCCTAGTTATGTTAATGACCCCCGCGTTAGGCTTCTTCTATGGTGGACTGGTAAGAAAGAAAAACCTGATTTCCACAATAGTGCAATGTGTAGCCATATTTGCCGTAATAAGCATAATCTGGGCGCTCTGGGGCTATAGCCTAGTATTTGGTAACAGTATAGGCGGAGTAATAGGTGACCTATCCCTCCTAGGATTAAACAGTCTGAGCATACAAACCGTCAACCCCCTCTTAGCGGGCACCGTTCCTGAGCTACTGTTCTTTGCGTTTCAGCTAAAGTTCGCTGCTATCACACCCGCGTTAATTATCGGTGCATGTGCAGAAAGAATCAAATTTCGCTCACTAATGATCTTCATCGTGCTCTGGTCAACATTCATTTATATACCAATTGCTCACTGGGTCTGGAACCCTGATGGATGGCTGCGCGGTTTAGGTTCCATCGACTTTGCCGGCGGTATTGTAGTTCACATATCAGCGGGCATCTCTGCTCTTGCAGCAGCGCTTGTAGTCGGTAGACGAAAAGGGTGTGCAGTGCCTTGGCAAAGTCACATGAAAGCTGTAGAGCAAAAGGATCACGCAACTGAATTTAAGCCAACCAACATTCCGTACGTAATATTAGGGGCCGCCTTATTGTGGTTCGGCTGGTTCGGTTTCAACGCAGGAAGCGCATTGGCAGCAAACGAATTGGCAGTACTAGCGGCTGTCACCACAAACTTGGGTGCCGCAGCATCCGCTGTCAGCTGGATGATCATGGACTGGGTAATAAAAGGCAAGCCTTCAGCAGTAGGCATAGCAGTAGGCGCAGTAGTGGGACTAGTAGCAATTACCCCTTGTGCAGGCTTCGTCAGCGTAAGTTCAGCGATAATCATTGGCTTGATAGCAGGTGTAATATCAAACCTTGTTGCAAACTGGAGAGTTGGTCGCTCACGAATTGACGATACACTAGATGTCTTTGCATGTCACGGCGTAGGTGGAATATGGGGTTCAATAGCAGTTGGTCTATTCGCCTCAGTAGGTGTAAATGGGCTGTTCTTTGGAAACCCCGATCAGTTGGTTGCCCAGCTGATAGCGGTTGCAGTAGTGGCACCTTTCTCCTTCGTTGGCTCGTACGTACTGCTAAAAGTGGTTAACAAGTTCTCGCCCTTGCGTGTTAGCCCCGAAGAAGAAGATGCAGGCTTAGACCTTAGCGAACACGGCGAAGAAGCCTACCAATTAGATTAAATAGGCTTCATTAGCTTTGAAAGTGCTAAGTATCTGCTCTCTTTTTTTTTTTAAAAAAAATTCTATCAAGCTATCCAGTATTCTATTTAACTCTGATTGTAATAGGGTGCAAAAATCGGGGGTGAAGGCGAAATAGTGAGGGGGTTTTGTTATGGTTATTTTTAGAAATTATGTGTCGGTGTTGGTTTATGTCATGAAGCGTTTTACTGTTTCGTAGAGTACGCTGACGCCGAAAGTGAGATTTTCAATGGAGATGCGTTCGTCTATGCCGTGCTCGCGTCGTGTGGCTTTTTCGCCATATTTTGTTTCACTATACAGAGGGTGGAAGCCATATGCTACGCTGCCCATTCGACGGAAGAAGCGGCTGTCTGTACCGCCAGTCATGAGTGTTGGTACTACGCCGCAGCCAGGCTCAAATTCATTTAATATTTCCTTTATTGTCTCAAATAGTGGGGTGTTGGCGGGTGATTCAGAGGGCTCCTGTACTTGGATGTCCTCAAAGGCAAGCTTTTCGGGTCCTATGTCTGTAACAAGTTCGTGAACTATGGCTTTTGCTTGTGTTATCGATTGGCTTGGCAATATTCGGCAATCAAAGACTGCTTCACAATCTGACGGGACGATGTTCTCTTTTACGCCGCCATGAATCACTGTGGGTGTGATGGTCATTTGGATGCGGGGTCGAATTTCGTCTGCAATTGCCGGAGCCGTCTTGGCTAGATCATTTAGTATTTGGTAGCTTGATTCTGGGTTTGCAATTAGCTGTGCAAAAGGTTCTTGGAGGCTTGGGTCTTCTTTTGCCAATTCAGCTAAAAATTGCTTCATAGTTGGTACGAGCTCGATTTTTCCGCGGTAGTAGCCGATTTTATTTATAACTTTGTTCATGCGTAGGATGGCGTTGTCGGCTTCATCTGGGACTGAGCCATGGCCAGGGATGCCTTTGGCTTTCACTTTAAACCACATTAACCCTTTCTCAGCGGTGTTAATTGTGAAAACATTCTTGTTTTTTGTTCGTAGTGAAGAACCGCCGCCTTCATTGATCACATACTCTGCGTAGACTTTCTCTGGGTAATGGGTGACTAGGTATTCTGCGCCGCTTTTGCTGCCTGCTTCTTCGTCTGCGGTAGCCGCTAAGATTACGTCTCCTTTGAGTGGTATGTTGTTACGTTTGAGAAGCTTGAGGACCATTACTTCGATGGCTGTCATGCCCTTCATGTCCAATGCACCTCTTCCCCACACGAAGCCATCTTTGACTAAACCGCTAAAAGGGTCTACGCTCCATTCTGCCTTATTGGCCGCCACTACGTCTAAATGTGAAAGTAAAAGCAGGCGGGGCTTCTCACCAGTACCTTTTAGGCGGGTAATTACGCTGCCACGGTTGGGTGCGGACTCATAAACTTCGCAGCTAAAGCCTTCCTTGCTTAGGTTATCAGCAAGATAATTTGCTGCTTTTGTCTCATTTCCAGGCGGGTTAGTGGTGTCAATTTGTAAAAGTTCACTTAGAAGCTTTGTAACCTCTGCTTCAATATCTTTATCTAAGTACATATGCATCCTTGATACCTGCTAATTTTAGAATCGACGCGTATTCACTTAAGAGTTTCTTGTATTTTAATTCAATTTTTATCGAGGAATAACAAAAAAAGGGAGTAAATTCATTATCTATACAATGATGTTTATATATTATTATTAAAATGCATAATGAAGATTAAAGTTAATACGGTCGATGAAAAAATGAAAGAATTGAAACCACTCGACTACCAGCTCCTCTTCGAGTTAATGAAAGACTCTCATCGCAGCGACAGACAACTAGCCAAAGCCTTAGGAATTTCCCAGCCTACTGTAACGCGAAGACGAGCGATGCTTGAAGATAGTACTATTGAAGGTTACACAGTAATACCTAAATTCGGACAAATCGGGTTCGAAATTGCAGCATTCACATTTCTAAAAACAAGACTCAATCATCTCAAAGGACAAGAAAAGCAAGACGCTTTTAACAAGCTTAAAGACTGGTATGCAAAACAACCCAATGTCATAGGCGTACTTAATGGACAAGGAATGGGCTGGGATGCAATTTGCATATCACTTCACGAAAACTACACTAAATACGCTGAATTCATAAGAAACCAAGAATCAGAACTCTGCGACGTCATCGTTGAAACTCAAACCTTCCGATCAGACCTCAAGCCCGGTGTAATGCTCAAACCATTCCACCTCAAGTACCTAGCAAAGCCGGAATAAACAACTCCCCACTTTAGCCCAAGAAGGCATACAAGCCTTCACAGGCACCTGCTTTCTTTCCATTCAGCAACTTATGTGTTTATAAAAACTATTTGTATGCTCTACGTCACAAAGTGTAACATTACTGTAGAGCGCTTTCATTTTAGATGCCTTGATTTTTATTGATTCTATTTAGTTTGTAGACAATTCTTCTTACTTATGTGAAAAAGAAGGCAAAATTTGCGTTATACCGCTATAGGGAGATTTCTTATGTAGCAACAGCTGAAAGTGTTTAGATACTATTTTGTGTTATGCTTAAATATTGCAGAGGTTCTCTAGTAGCCTGTTTTAATTAGGAGGCTAAAGATACGCCCGCAGTTGAAGTAGGCAGAATATGTATAAAAGTTGCTGGCCGCGAAGCCGGCAAACGATGTGTCGTAGTCGACGTCATGGATAAAAGCTTCGTCATGATCACAGGACCCAAAAAAGTCTCAGGCGTAAAACGCAAACGCGCCAACATTAACCACCTTTTGGTCCTCGGAGACAAAATTGACCTCAAACGAGGCGCATCCGATGAAGAAGTCACTTCGGTATTAGAAGCAGCTGGCAAAATAGAAGAGATGAAAGAATCAGTAAATCCAGCCGAAGCGTAAAGTAGACTCTTATACTTCCCCGTTATTCTTTTTCTTTGTTCAAGGAGAACCAATTATTTATGCCCAGAACCGTTCCCCCATGGGAAATTAAACGTGAAGTGTACATAAAAAACGAGGACACAACCGACCCTAGGTACGGTCACAAACCCTCCGAGAGGCCAGAGGAGGAATACATTAAAAACGGTGTCATTAACCTTGATAAACCCGCAGGACCAACCAGCCACGAAGTCGCGGCTTGGACAAAAAAAATCATGAAACTTGATTGTATAGGTCATGGGGGAACCTTGGACCCTAAAGTAACAGGCGTTTTACCCATTACCTTGGAAGATTCTACCAAGATTGTTCAGGCGCTTCTATACAGCGGCAAAGAATACATCTGCGTCATGAAGTTGCATGGCGATGTGCCCGAAGAACGTGTCCGGCGAGTCATGAAAGAATTCGAAGACGAAATCTATCAGCGCCCACCTTTACGATCATCAGTTAAACGTCAAATCCGCACACGGCGCATCTACTATAATGAATTTATTGAGATGAACGAAAGAAACGTTCTTTCGCGTGTCGGATGCGAAGGTGGCACTTACATACGTAAGCTCTGTTATGACATTGGCGAAATTTTAGGTGTCGGTGCTCATATGCAGGAGCTACGCAGAAGCCGTTCAGGACCTTTTAGCGAGGATAGCCCAACACGCGTTACTTTACATGATGTAGCGTACTACTTTGGTGAATGGCAAGAAAAGAAAGACCCCGTCATATTACGTAAATTCATCCAGCCCATGGAATCTGCTTTAGAGCTTATCCCTAAAATTACTGTGCGTGATTCAGCAGTCGATGCTCTATGCCATGGCGCAAATCTTACTGCACCAGGCGTTCTAACAGTCGAAAGCGGCATCCAAAAAGGCTCATTGGTAGCAATTATGACGCTTAAAGGTGAAGCAGTAGCCTTAGGCACTGCAAAGCTTGTCACTGAGGAAATTCTCAATACCAACCACGGCGTAGTCGCCAACCTTGAACGTGTACTAATGGAGAGGGGTACTTACCCGAAATTCTGGAAAACTAGCAGTGGCAACAAAGATGACCAGTAACCCCGACCATTATTATACTGAAGCGCCCAAAACGCAGCCAAAATATGGCCTTATCCGTACATGTTTACGCGACAAATCCTTCGAATTTGTTACCGCTTCAAGCGTATTTAGCACCAAACGCATTGACCCAGGCAGCCGAGTCCTTATTGAATCCATGGTTTTACCCCAAACTGGATATGTACTCGATGTAGGTTGTGGCTACGGCGCCGTAGGCATATCAGCGGCCGTTTTCAATCGCAGCCTTTGCGTCATTTTAACCGACATTAATAGACGTGCAGTCATCTTAGCCCGCCAAAATGCCGAAAAAAACTTCGCCCGCAATGTTGAAGTCCGACAGGGCAATCTCTACGAACCAGTACAGGACCTATGTTTTGATTGCATCTTATCAAATCCGCCTGTAAGTGCGGGCATGGACATAGTTGAGGCTATAATTCGAGGCGCGCCCCAAATTCTTAACCCAAACGGCACTCTGCAAATGGTCGTTCGCTCCAAGATTGGCAAAAAAACCCTCCCCCAAATCTTCACCGAAACCTTTGGCAACTTCCAAATATTATCCATAAAAAGTGGCTATCGCGTACTCTTAGGTCAAAAGCGGTAATTACGAAATTTCACAATCCGGTAAGCCCCAGATTAATTGTTCTTATTTGGGTACAACTTATTCTAAAGTATAGAATAAAATATGAATATTTTATGAGATTGCTGAAAGAATGGGCTGCGAATTGGAGTCAATGCAAGTGAAAAAATATGTCTTCAAGAAAGTAAGAGTCAAATCCAGAGTTCATCTATGCAATAAATCCTGACATGAAAAAGGACATGACAAAAGAAAACAGGGTCGCAAACACGACGGAGTAGTATTTTTCTACTTACTTTCAAAGTGGCTCACCTGAAAAAAAGTAGGTTAATTTTTGATTTTTCTGCGTGCCCTTAGCTTTTTAGTTCCTCTATAAGTTTGACAACTTGTTCGATTGCATACTCGTTCATTATTTGTCCTTTATTTTTGGAAGCCTGTGTAGGGTCGCCCATAACGCCGCTAGGGAAATACCGCTCTGGGTCTGCAACAACTTCGAATCGAGGCATGTCCGGAAAGCTTGCTTCGCCTTTGGATTTTATCAAGTCAGGTCTTATTGCCATTATACGTGAGGTTTCGATAGCACCAGCATGGCCATCTTTAGGGTCAATTTCAAGCTTACCTTTGAGTTCATCAGCGAAGTAATAGTCAGATAAGACCATGATACGGGTCTTTTTGGCTGCTGGCGTGTTTTCACTTTGCTGAACTACAGCTTGGGCAGCTAGCTTGAGCGCGGTCATATGTGATGAGCCAGCATGCCCGCTGAGCACGATGATACGATTAAAGCCATTGCGAGAGAGCTCGCTTAGGATATCTTTTGTGATTCTATAAAGCGAGTCAAACTCGATAGATAGCGTACCAGGAAAGTTGCGTCCAGCGTTACAAATCCCATATCTTATTGGCGGAACTACTAGGCTACCCGTCCTTTTAGCAACCTCCAAAGCTATGTATTCTGCCTGGATGCTGTCGGTACAGAGGGGCAGGTGCTTGCCATGTTCCTCAACAGCGCCAACGGGAAAAATCACTACAGTTCCGGCATCAGCAGCCGCTTTAGCTTCTATAGTGCTTAACTCATCAAGCCACAGGTAGCTAGATTTCTTACAATTATTAGCGTTCGCTTCTTCCATATTTACCATATCCTCAGGTTGCCATTCTCAATATGGCTTTACCAGTTTATAAGAACGTCATTACTGAATCAAGTATCTCGCATAAAGGTTTAATTCATGTGAAGAAACTATATAAAACGCTCAACCATAACTTCATAGAAACATGTTGCCGGGATATCCTAGCTCGGTAGGGAGCAAGTCTGGAAATGCTTCGCTCCTGCTAAGCACCAATAAGCTTGTGGGCTCCGGCCCTCGGGGGTTCAAATCCCTCTCCCGGCGCCATCAATATCTTCTGATAATAAATTTCACTTACGTTTAGGCTACTGTTGTTAGTTCTTTTTTGGGTTTTTGCTGCCTAACGTAGCTTGCAGCTCGCATTGCTGCCATTGCACCTTCGCCTGCTGCTGTGACTATCTGCATGCCTCCGCATGTGCAGTCACCTGCCGCGAAAACGCCTTCTACGTTGGTTTTCTGCTGGCGGTCTACAGTTATACAGCCACTTCGGTCAGTATCTATACCTGCATTTCTAACTATCGCCGTCATGGGCACCCCACCTAGTGCAATGAAGACACCTTTGACTTCTTTTTCTGTCTCCTGCTGAGTGTCTAATTGGGTAATTTTGATTTTTTTTAAGGTTTGGTTACCTTGTATGGCGTTTACTTTGCCGCTTATAATTTCAACGTTAGTTTTACCCTGTAACTTGCTATCTAGCGCGTCTTGCAGTGTTTGCGGATTTTGTGTGACTATCGTGACGGTATTTGCGATTTCTGATAGATGCAGTGCATCTGTGGCGGCTTCTTCGCCATCACCTATGACCGCAACATTTGCTTTCCTAAAAAACGGGCCATCACAGACTGCACAGTAGCTGACACCCCTACCCAGGAACTCTTCCTCACCGGGCACATGTAGCTTGCGTCTTTGTGTACCAGTGGCGATTATTACCGCTGTCGCTTCATATACTACCTGCCTTGTAATCACCCTCTTAGGGCTGCTTTTCACATCCAAGCCAATGACTTCCTCGCCGACCTGTAATTTGGCGCCAAGACGAATTGCCTGCCGCCTCATCTTTTCTGCCAGTTCCAGCCCCGTAATTTGCTCTTCGAAGCCAGGAAAATTTTCGATCTTAGGTGCTATAGATGCCCTTCCGCCTGTCATGGCTGTTTCTAGAATTAACGTTTTTAATCCAAGCCAAGCAGAATATATGCCTGCAGTCAGCCCTGCTGGACCTGCACCAATAATTAAAACATCGTGCTGTTGGACATTTTCACTCATATATAAATCTCCAAAAATCGCTTTTATCACTTAATAAAGCTTCTTTTCTGCTAATATTTCTTTGGACAGTCAAACATGCGTAAAAATGAAATTTTAAGTAAGCGTGTTGGATATTATTTATAGTGAGGATATTTTATGGGTACATCTAAGAACTTAAGAAAAGAGTTCCCAAGCGTACTCGACAGTGCGTATGAGCAATATAAGCGTGACCTTCTACGCTATAAGCAAGTATCTGAAATAATGACCCCTGATGTTGTTACAATAGACGCTGAAGCCTCAATGAAGGAAGCCGCTGTTATAATGGGCTCAAAGCATATCGGAAGTCTAATAGCAGAAAAATATAGCACAGCTGTAGGCATTGTCACCGAAAGAGACCTCCTAACTAAAGTCTTAGCAAAGGGTAAAGACCCAGCAAAGGAAAAAGTTGAAAGAATAATGACTTACCCGTTGGTTACTATTAGTCCTTCTGCCAAAATTAAAGAGGCAGCTCAAACGATGTACACAAAAAAAGGTCGCCTTGTTGTGTTTGACAGCGGAAAGTTGCGGGGCATAATTACGGCTTCTGATCTAATTCGGAGTATGCCTGAGGTTCCTGAAACCCAAGTTCAAGTTGATGATTTTATGACGCGGACAGTTATTTCTGTTGATGAAAGTACTCCCATTAGCGAAGTAGTCAAGACAATGGGTGAAGAGCATATTGGCAGTGTTGTAGTTAATCGTGAAGAGAAGCCCTTCGGTATATTTACAGAGAGAGACCTGCTAAGTAAAATTCTAGTAAATGATAAACCTCTTGACACTCAAGTAGGCGAAGCCGCCTCGTCACCATTAATCATTACTCCTGCAGGAACTAGCATACACAATGTTGCAGTTACCATGGCTATGAAGCATATTAAACGAATGCCTGTTGCAGCAAAGGACGATACACTCGTAGGCATCATCACGGCACGCGACCTAGTTGAAGCATATGCGAGATAAACTCTAATCCAGGCATCTTTTTCCAAAAAAAGCGATAACTGATTGTAGCGCTTCTGATCCGCGCTGTGCAGTCACGGTTTGAAGGGAAATCCAGTTATGAAATATGGTTAACATATTTTAGCTGAAACGTTAAACCCTAAAACGATACGCCATATAGATATGATTACCTGATGTTGCTAACCCATTTTTATTTCTTGGTTATAGTAAGCCTACATATGATTGCATGATTTGAATTGGTCGCTTCGTGTGATCTAGCAAAGCTTATTAGATTTTTAAGCTGAGTAGCTTTTGCCAAGAATACAGGGGTTTGTATGGTCTTTGAGTCACGGTTCGTAAGGACATGGATAATCATAACAATATCCTCTATGTTCCTTTACAGTTTAATTCAACTAGTTAACAGCTTTTTAGACGGCTACAATGCCGGCTTTGGGGCAATTATGGCGCTTTTTGGTTCAGTACCAGCTTTTTATTCTACACGTAACCCCTTGTTTCTTTGGGGGCATGTTTTCCCTGAAATTGGCGTTATTGCTCGTTTCATAGGCTTAACCGTTCTTTTGTTCTCAGTCTGCCTTCTGTTTGCATTCGGAAAGCCTTGGTCAAGTGTCAAAGGCAAAATTGGATTAGGGATTTTCCTTGAAGGGCTATTCTTTTTTTGCCTTTTAGGTTCTGTTCCTATGCTTCTAGACGGCATAAATGCAGTTTTCGCAGTATCTTACCTTATTCAGGTTTTTTTGGCGGCTCCCATCCTAATGGTGCTAAGTTGGAAAATCCGAAATAGCAATGCGGTTTCGGACGGACTGCCTTGGAAGTTTTTAAGCTTAACTTTTTTGTGTTATATAGCTACCATCTGGGTCAACAGTATCGCCCGATGGGTCTTAATTGTAATGAATAGTGGTATTGCATCTCTGTTTACTTTAGCTTCCATAGTTGGGTTCCTTAACGCCTTAATTATACTATCCTGTGCGTTAGGCTTCACAATAGCAGGTGTACTCACTTTGTATCGTAATAAAGCCCTTTTAGCTATCAAACTATTTGCCCTCTCCCTTACTTTTATTGGCCTGTACTTCCTGATTTTTTTGGTTAACACCTTTGCCACTTCTGCTTTATCAAGCGCGTATAGGTCAGCTATGCTTATGGAAATCTGGGCTACACCTCTGCTCGGCTTAGGCCTAAGCATGCTTTATGTATCATTAAAGGAAAAAGGCCCCAAGATGTATCCAGATTCAACCTGATAAGCTACACAGTAGATACAATCAGAGAACTCCTGATTAGTGGCTATAACTGGGCGAAATATTACTTGTATAGGATATCGGGCTGGTCGCCGTAATGGCATTCAGCGCCATGCTATATCAGTTTAGAAAAATCGTCAGTTAAATCGCCTAATGACCTCTGGCTAATGCCTTGATTACTATGCGGCTTTGCTTTTCTGGATTGCTTCCATAAGTACTTGCTTGAATTTTTCGAGCCCAATTTTTTGGTGCCGTCTGCTAATCGGCTAGAATTTTAATTGGACCGATTGGTCC
>CAYRSV010000003.1:0-134292 GCA_964427115.1 uncultured Candidatus Bathyarchaeia archaeon
TAGCACAGGTTCTCTTTTCGCGAAAAGAGAAAATGTTGTGGTAGCCCGGAAGAGACTCGAACTCTTGTCAAGGGCTCCAGAGGCCCCTATGCTTGGCCACTACACCACCGGGCTGCAGATTCATGTGTCTAATAGAACTTGAAATTCTATAATAAAACCTTACCGTTAGAAAAATTTAATTAATGTCAAACTTTTTAGGGATTTTGCGTTTTAGTGAACGAATCGAAGTTCATCTATTGGCAACTTGCATGACAATCAATGAATGAGGAGGGTCACGATATACTATTTTAAAGTTTTAAAGCCAGCAATATGCTTAATAGAGAACATATCAAAAGCATAAAGGTTAGCCGTTAGTGTTGACTTGGCAACCTTTCTTGAGATCTAGAAAATCGTTTCTGGGAATGAAAGGATTTTTCGAAAGGGAACTTTTGAGGAATAGATTAGGTTGCCAAGCCGCCGAAGGCAAACTTTCTGTTCGCACCCAGCATCCTACCTAGCTCAGGTTAATGCTAATTAAATTTTGCGCATAAACGAACATACCACCCAACCAGATAACAACTAAAAGTGAAGGTTTAGCAATAAAACTAAAGCATAAAGTTATGATAATTTTAGGGCGAGACGTCTTTTTAAGCATACTTTCCTTGTTATGAAACCCTCCATGCATCATAGACGCTCTTTGGGTATCCATTACTTTTATTTTCTTTTACCCTGAGTTAATTATATCAGCAGCCATACTGATGCAAAAATTAAGACAACAAAGCTAATTTCGTAAAGATTGGTACTTCCCCCGCCTGTCCCGCTTAGGCATTTCTTTTAGCGCGATGGCTTTTCCCTTTTGTGGTTAAAAAGTTAATCAGCTTTTGCTTTTTACATCTGCAAGATTTCTGGTGAACAAATGTTGGCTGTACTTCAAATAAAGTATACAAAATTAAAATCTTTATAAAATAAAAAAATAAGGGAGGGAATTTTGAATTGCTTATTTCTTTTTAACCAGCATGACGATAACTACTATTAAAAGCACTGTCACAATGCCTGCAAATAAATAGAAGATTTCAGCTGAGACTGTGCTTATGCTATTTATTGGTTGAGAAATCGATGGTGAAGCTGAAGTTGACGGAGTTGTTGAGGTTGATGCTGCTGATACGCCTAAGGCTGTTTCTGCATATGAGGGATAATATGATTTTGTTCCTTCAAAGTTCGCCATAATGGTGTATTTGTCTGCAGTTGGCGGGGTCCATGAGATACTATAGTAGCCGCTTGCATCTGAGGTAGCTGTACCTATGTCGATTGAGTTACCTTTTGAGTCAATAGCTGTTAGCTTAACTTCGACACCTTTGCCTGAGAATGTTGTAGGTGTTCCTTTAGGATAAAATTGATATGTTGATGTTCCATCCGGCAGTGGCTGCTGCATGTGCAGGTGCTCCATCCAAGCAGTCATATCCTCATCACATATGGCAGGAGTATTAGGCTGGGCGGGCGATTGGTCCATAACTGTTCCGCTAATTAATACACTTGAACCCAGAGGTACATAAGTCAGTGGTGCGTTGACTGTAGTTTTAGTTTCACCCTTGGCAAACGCGTACATATATGAGCTATATCCATCAGAGGCGACAAGAACCCCATCTGCTACTGCTGTTTGTCCTTGGCAACCCATAATGCTCCAGATGTATTCTCCGGTTTCAGCGTTAAGGCAGTAAAGTCTGTTACCTCTTGTAAGTGGATTGGTTGGAGTATGCTCGTTTGTGGCCATGTATATTTTTCCATCTGCAATAGCTGGATTCCCATAGAACGCCCAAGTACCATAAGGTGTTTCATAACCTGAGTCGCCAGAGTAAAATTTCCAAACAGTCTTTCCATTGGTAACGTCTAATGCCCGTAAGTAACCATCATAAGAACCATAATAATACTTTCCATAGGCTACACCAGCTTGATATGCACAAAAGGCTCCCCAAGGTTCAGTTGCAGGTTCACTTTCCCAAACTTCTTCGCCTGTAAGCATATCATATCCGTGTATTTTCATATCACTGCTGCTTGGTGCAAAGCCAATTCCTTGCGCAACTCCTCCAGCACCTTCAAAACCTAAGACGTCTGTCCGTTTTATATCCCACAGCAATGTTCCATCTGTATCATTAAAAGCAGCGTTATATTGCCCTCCATTTGGACTCATGAAGATTATTCCGCCCTCTTGCCAGACCATCAGGTTAGCTAATGCTTGAGATGGAATATTGAGTGTTTCATTTTTTGTTTCCCAAATTATTCCTGATTCCCAGCCTCCAGCAGGGGTAGCTTTGGTTGAGTTCCATTTGGTCAAACTTAAGAATTGGGAGTTAACGTCGTAAATTGATACATAAAAGATACCATTGTGATCCATGACTGTGCGAGCAATTCTTAAGTTTGCACCTGGTCCTGTAACGTTTTTCATTAGTGCACCAGTGAATGCGTTATATTGTGAATACATGGCGCCGCTTGTTGTCCACAAAGAGGGTGTGCCAGCAGGTAAGGCAAACAAGCTACCAGACGCTTTAACTGGCGGATTCCAAAGTTCCTCTCCTGTTCTAAGATCAACGCAGTGAATACCATCGCGCATATAGTAAGCTCGTCCCAACATGATGACTTTAGCAGGTGCACCACTGATTATCATGTTGCCATATTCGCCACCTCTCATCCCGCCTAATCCAGTGTTAAGTTTCCAAAGTATATGTGCAGATTCTGGTGCTTTAGTATAAGGGTTAAAGCAGCTTCCCATTACGTCGCGTTCATTTCGCCCAGTTTGCATCCAAGCGCCTCCAAGCACTTCCCAACCTCTGTTTGCACCATTTATTGGACGCGCCCAAGCCGCATCTGTAATAGGTACATCAGGATACATGGGCACTTCCGTTTGTGTCACAGAAAACTTTGCAGGCAGACTTTCACAGCCTTCCATGTCTTTATCTCCAGCCCAAGTAAACTTCCCAGTATAGTCACCTTGCATATCTGGTGTGTATATGAACCAAAATGTCCCAGCACCGTCAGAATCTATAGTTTTAGTGTAAGTTGTCCCATCAGGTTTGGTGATTGTAATTACAAAGCCTGTGTATATAGCATCGGTTACTTGAGGCTGAGGTGTAACCCATCCGGTAACCAAAACATATTGGCCAATGCCTATGGTCTTTGGAGTAATAGATAGTTTTGCGACAGTACTCATCTTTGTTTGAGCCGTAACTTGAGTTGCAGAGAACGCAGAGATAGCTAACAACGTAATCAGCATAATAGCAAACGCAAATTTAATTCTAATTTTGCCCATATTTTTTAAAAAAATTTTATTATAAAATGTAAAAATCATTTTTCTCTCTCCGATGATTTTCACATGGTTATCTATGGAATTAGTTATTATATAAAATCTTGTAGGTCGGACCAATGACGACAAGCAAATAGCTACATCACTTCTAAACAGTGCACACTTGTGTGTACACATTTTAAGAGCAAAAGTGCAGCAACAGTAATTCTAAAATGATACATTACTAAAAAACGGGTAATGCATATTATAATCTGACCAGACACTCAAGTTGCCATAATATAGATTCATCATAAATACATTATAAGTCGGCAGTGAAAAATCTAGCGTGCAGAGGCACATTAAGAAAAAAGAGTTATTGTAGATTTACTGAATTATCTTCTTTAAACCTTAGTTTTATTCCTCCAATTCTTGGCGCAAGGAAGTTATAGACAACTGCGATAATTAAGCCCTGTATTAGTCCACTTATAAAACCTATAACGGGCACAATCACTATGGCACCTACGCCTAATATTAATCCAAAGAAACCTAAATTTACATTAGTATTGACCGGAATTATTGAAGCCATTGCACTAAACATTATTGCATAAAAGATGCCGACTATGAGCCCTATTACTGCCCCAATTGCACCCATCATTAGACCTAAGGGCAAAGGTTGTATTGATTGGATTGTTTTTTCTCCCATACTAACACCGAATTATTTTATTTCTATGCTATGATGACATATTAAAAATTTAGCATACATACAGCCAGCATACCAAATAATGCAGATAGCCCCATAAAGTGGAAGCTATAGCTACTTTGAATTAATTTTTCGTATCAATGCTAACGTAAAAATAAAAAGATTAAATAAAAATATGGTATAGGGATAAGGGTAGCTTATCCCTAAGTAAAGCGCCTTCTCCTTTCTCCTTTAGCTAGCCAACCAGCAACTAACGTAGAACCAAACTGGTCAACCAATTTCAAAAAGGTAAAGCCAAACTAATTATAAGCCGTTATTTCAAAACCAGAATATATCAAGCACACGTGACTGTTTTTGAAGTAATACAAATTGCCTGGTTTTGTTGATTGCTTCAGATGAAAAATGCTCTTCAGACGAATACCTTTCTTATTTATTTGTATTTTCGCGTCATTTAATTGTAATCTCAAATCGCACTATCCTCTAATTCGATATTTGAAAAAGTCAGCTTCATTTCGGATAAAACATCACTTAATAGAAAACGATCAGGTGAATAAGGAAATAGAAGCACGCGCCATAGCCTTTCAAAGACCATACGAAATTGAAGAAGGATATAGAATCATATATTCCACAAATTAATTCTTTGGTAATTGAATTATAAATCGGGTTCCTTTACCCAACTCACTTTCAAAGCCAATTGTCCCACCTTGAACTTCTACTAAGCGTTTTACGACGGCTAAGCCAAAGCCCTGTCCTTTCGATTTTGTAGTGAATAGGGGCTGGAAGATTTTAGGTTTAACGTCTTCAGGTATGCCTACGCCTGTATCTTCAATAGTTATGTACACGTTAGGGTCTTTATGAATTGTTTTAATGGTTAATTTTCCACCCTGTGGCATAGCTTGTATTGCGTTAGTAAGTAAATTAGTTATTATTCTTCTCATAAACGTCAAATCAAGAAGTAAATCAAGTTTACTATCGACATCGATTGACACAACGATGTTACTGGGAATTACCACACTCAATATTGAATCTTCTATAAGTGCTCTTAAGTTAATCTTGGTTAATTCTGGTGTTAAAGGTCTAGCAAAATCCTGTAAATCGCTCACTATCTTGTTAATGTAACCTAACTGTGATTCGATAGCAGATAATTCAGCCAAGGCAGCATTTTTCTCTTGACATTTAGGCATACTGTTCAACTCCTCTTTAGCTAAATAAATTGATGAAGTAATTGTCTGCAAGGGATTACGGATATCATGTCCAACCATCCCCGCGGTTTGACCTATAGCTATGAAGCGCTCTGACTCTCTGCGTTCAGCTACATCTTGAAAAACTCTCCAACGATAAGAATGAATTTGTATTGAGACTATAGCAGCAACAATACTTGTGAAAACCAAGCTAATTATTGCTGTAAATACTGCCGGATAATTTATTCTTGAAAAGTACATAATTACAAGAATCTCGCCTACAGCAAAAATTAAGGCAGGAATAGCCTGAATTATAAACCGTGTTGGAACAACCAAATAGAATACAAATATGGCTAAATTAGCAACAATAATATGTGAAAGAAAATTTTCAGGACGAGAGGTATTTATAAGCAAAATACAAGTTACGAGGATAATTAAATAGATTAATGTTGATTTATCATAAGAACGGTAATCTTTTATTTTTGTAAGATAGCTTAAATGAAAAAGTGTATAAACAATTAGACTTGCTCTAAGAATAACAATCCCATAAAAAATTAATGATAAATTTAAAAGCATATAATCGCTAATTATGAAAAGCGCTATGGTAATAGCGAACAAAGTATAGATTACTTTTGATTGAACAATATCCGAAGAAAAATAGAACCCCCTAAATTCATCCTTCTTCTCCGTAGGCACTCTTTTTATTACATGCATTATGTAACTGAAGGCTTTGCTCAGCGCCTTTTTAGCAAGGTTATACAAATTTGACCCCTATCGTTTTCTCAAGTAACGGCCTGTACTTTTGGTTATAGCTCAGGCCAATATCATAGCTGTGCAGTAGATGCTTTATCTCATCAGTCTTACCATTATAGAAGGCTTGCCAACAATTAATTCATGCAGGCGCTAGGATTTTTATAAACTGCACATTTAGATATTTTTATGTTGATTCTAATGAAGCATGTTGCACTTTTGTCCTCCCTTGCAATTGGCGAAATCATAATATAATTTTTAATGTTTATTTGATTACCATAAAAACACTTGCCTGCTCGCTTAACAAATTATGACCAAAACAAAATAATAGAATTTACTGGCGTAAATGGCTGTTTTAAAAAAATGTTATAGTTATATCAGTATTTTACCCTTTTAGTGACACTCTTTTTATGACAGCAATCAGTCTAAATTCAATATCGCATAAAATTATAATTTGCTATTTTGAGAATGCATGTCCGAGAATTATTGGCAAGCTCCAATAGAGACACTGCAGAATCGTCTAAACGTAATGCAGGCTGCTGCGCTTCTACTTTTAACTGGCCAATATCTATACTTTTTTATATTTTTACAATGGGGGTATAAAGAAATGTGTTAAATCTGCAAACCCAAAAATGCTCTGAAGCTACTATTGTTTGGATGGCTTTCGGTCATTACTATTTTGGGCGTTTTTTGCTTCTCGAACACAGTAGCAGTCTTGAGTAACTGGGTTCCATTGACTACAATACCAGAGTGTATCCACTATTGGGTCTAGGCTTTGGGCATGGCGTGTAGAGCAGAATACTCTGTTTGGGTATTCGTAACAGTTGTGTCCGTCGCAGTTGCCACAGAACTTGCCCGTTTCATCTTTTTTGGATTCGTTTTTCATTGTTTGACACTCCTAAACGATTTATATCCAGGGATGCGCTGGAAGTTTGTGCCTAAGCGTTCAATGACAGAAGCTACCATCAATGGAAAAACTACAATGGCATCACCAGTAACCATGACGTTATCAGCTTCGCTTTTCATCTTGCCCCAGCTAATTGACTCTTTGAGTGTAGAACCAGATAAGCCACCTGTTTCGACCCTATCCATTGTCACCACTACCGCGTAGTCCAGACCCTTCTTGGACGCCAAAGCTGCCGACTGGACAGTATTTCTTGGAACACCACCGCCGAGCACAATCATGCCATTCTTGGGCGACTCGCTGCATATATCGCAGATCTCAGGAACCTCCTTGAATGCATCTACACTTAGCACACTTTTAACGTTCTTCTGTGATGAATGTAGCCAGTGAATGAAACCGAATTCGCTGTCACGCACTGCAGGCATAAAAATAGGCACCTCAGACTCGTAGGCTGCACGCAGAATCGAATGTGGATCAGTTAGGCGTTTGCCAATTTCCCAAGCAAACTCTCGTGAAGAAAGGCTTTCGCCCTTGTACGCTAGGGCAATCTCCTCATACATATTTGATAGCTCATAATCCATACGTACATAGGCTTCTTCAGTAACCAGTACATCATAAATACGAAAAATATGGTAATTATAGAGCTCACGATCATCAATGACCCAATTACCCTTATAATGCCTAGAACCTAACGCCTCAATAATATCGTGAACCATACTTGCACCCGTACATACTACTACGTCGATAAATCTCTGACGAATTAAATCTGAGAGCAATGTACGCATGCCTGCAGGAACAACCGCACCTGAAAGAGCTAAAAAGACTGTACATCCCTCTGCACGTAGCATCTTCTCGTAAATATCACATGCACTAGCAATCCGTCCAGCTCCAAAGGAACCGGAGCTGCCAAATTGTCTAATCAACTGATCAACGGTAAGAGGAGCACGAATCTTCATATGCTCCACGGGGTTTTTAAGGTAATCATTCCTCTGCATTAAAACGTCACCTATAACACCAAAGAGGTATGCAGTACTTCGACTTAAAGAGGTAAAAATCTTTCCCTTAAACTAGGCCGCTGCTTTCTTTTTCTGCACGTGCCTTTATTCCATATTTAACTAAATGGCTAAACTTACGAGTTATTTGCGAAAAAAGACACTAAAATAGCAACGATATACAAATAAAATGAGTGGAAAAATTATCTATAAAAAACAATTTGATGATTGCATCATATTAGGGAATGATTAGGTAGGTATAAAAAAAGAAATAGGGCAAAGGTTACATTCATGGCTAGATATTTTTTAGCCATGCACTGAATTTTGCTTCGTTTAGTCCAACGCCGCGTTCGCAATCAAGCCTTTTTGAGACTTGACCATCTCTAAACAATAGAATCGTGGGTACAGCATCTATCGAATAGGTTTCCCACATGGGATTTTCATCCTCATCAAGTGGGACTTTTACATATACAGCTGAATCTGCCTTTTCTGCATATTTATCAAAAACAGGCTGGAAACTACGGCAAAAGGGGCACCAAGTCGAATAAAAGAGCACAATTATATCATGATTTTTGTTTGCTTCAAGCTGGCTTGTTAGTCCTTGCTCATCTTCAACTTTAATCATAAAGGGTCATTACCTGATTAGTTAGATATCTATAATGTTGCTGCTCCTAAAGTATATGTTGACGGAAATGTCTCTTAGAGTTTAACTACAGTTATTACGCTCACAGGGCATGAATCCGCGGCAGCTTGCGCTTCAGCCATTTTTTCGTCATCAAAGGTTCCTTCTGAGGTCCCATTGGTTGTTCCGCCAACGACCTGAGATTTTCCTGCTGCATCGCTTTCATAATGGGCAGGGTCCATCATGTAGCAGCTAGTGCAGGCTATACAGCCATCTCGATTTACAATAATTTGATATTTCAAATCACAAATCCTCCAAAACCATTTTTTAAAGCATCTAAAAGTATAATCTGCCTCGATTATATTATTCGTTTCTATAACCATTTTCAGCTGGTTTTGAAATTATTCAGAAATTTTATTTAAAAACCCGAATATATTCGTGTTAAAATTTATCTATGCCCAGCCGTAAATAGTTAAGCAGGAAGAGAAGAAACTTGACTACTGAAGGTCCACGTATAGCACGTGAGAAAAGAACCATCGAGCACATGGTGACTCTTTATTGTAAAAAACACCATAACACCAAAGGTCAGCTCTGCTTAGACTGCAACGAATTCTTAACATATGCAAAATTACGCCTAGATAAATGCCCCTTCCAAGAGGAGAAGAGCACCTGTGGAAAATGCCTCATACATTGCTACAAACCTGATATGAAAGCTAAAGCTAAAGTAATCATGAAGTATTCAGGTCCACGGCTGATGATATATCATCCAAGTGAGGCATTTCACCATATCTGGGATGGAAGAAGAAAGCCACAAAAATTAGGCAAAAAACCAGCCTGATGTGGCAATACTCTTACATTTTTTAGGTTTCTGCTTTGGCTAAAAGCTCCTTTGCGTTTCCGATTGCCATTCTGTAGAAGATAAAGGTTAGCACTGCTGCTATTACTCCGCTGATTGCCAATGAAGGATACAAATCTAAGAATGTCCCAAGTTGTATGCCCAATAGCGCTGAGATTATGTATGGAATGAGCGGAATCATTATGGCAAGTGCAGTTGCAGCGGAGGTAAGTAGGTTAATCAGGCTCCATTCGGTGCGTATCATTCTTGGTCTAGGTAATTCATTGAAATCCGCGCCCTTGATTCCGTTAGCTAATGATAGGGCCCCTACGGCGAATATTATGAAAATTGCTGTTGTTACCATTGTTATTGCGGCACGTATTGAGGGCTGGTAGATTATGTAACCTACTGTGCCTGTAAGAGGGAGCACAAGAAGAGAGAACATAAGTAAAAATGCGTACTTACTTTTAATGTAACTTTTTGCAGAAATAGGAGACGCGTATAGTCGCCAGATGCTTTGACCTTCTTCGCCAGTCATAAAGTTGCCTAGACTTGATGCCATTATGGATGCTGGAAATAGCGTTGTATATGCGTACCAGAACTGTTGCATAGCTAAGGGAGTATCTGCCTGCCCACTGCTGTTTAGCGTAGTCATGATAGGCAATACTATGAAGACTATTGGGAGTATGAATGTGCTGATTAGTTCGCGCCTCCGAGTAAAGGCTTTAAGGTCTTTGCGTATCAATGCAGCTTCAGCAGGGGTAAAACCGAGTCTACCTAGCATGCCAGTTTTAGGTATGTAAGTTCCTCGTGATATTGTAATTGCTGGCGGCTCATAAAGACCGAATCGCGCGTTCAATGCAGTGCCAAGGTAGAATAAACCAATAATGAAAAGAAGCGAAAGCCCCACAAAAGCTGTACCCTCAACTATCAGGCCTACATTGAATGAAGAGAGAGCCAAACCCAGCCAGACAAAAGGGACAAACCACACAGATCCCTGTATATTAGCTACACCTTCAATGAAGCCCACCGGACCAATACCAGAAGTAATAGAAAAGTAAATTGCGTAAAAAATTATAAAAAATACAATAGAACTTATGAAGCGTACCCAAATTGCTGCTTTGCCAGTAGATTTATAGACAGCACCTGTGAAGCGCGTCTGGAGAATCCGGATAACTTCGATTGTAGCAACCGCCATAAAAGCTGCACCAATCATCGAAAAAACTGCGCCCAAAGCTAAAGGTAGCTGCCCAGTGAAAACTGATACAATGAGCACTGCCGGGGAAATTAGCGCTACTGCGAGCAACGGAAGACCCAGCATATCAGCCAAGATTGACGCCAAGGTATGTTCTTGCCAAGTGACAGGGAGCCAATAAGGTGCCTGATTGGTAGAACGTGCACCGCTCCGCTGGATTTGCTGCATCATAGTGAAGATTAATGCAAATACCAAAATTAGCGTTGGCAAAGAATACTGAAAACTCACAAACCCAGCATCAAATAAACTTTTAAAACCTGACTCAAGAGCTAAAGAATTGTAGAACCAGCTTACAATTATACCGATGGCTAAACCGATACCTATTGCCCCAGCATAGGTCAAGTAATTGTATAGTCTACTTCGACCCACATTATATTTTGTTTGACGTTGACCCCGGGTAAGCCGACCTGCCTTCATATCTACGCTAATAAGGTGACGTACGGTTTTCCAGTTCATTTAGCTAGTTCCTCAACCACTGCTTTTATGTCGCCTGTACCAGTTAGTTTAAGGAATATATCTTCTAAGCCTGAGCTTTCTATCATCGCTTTTTGCCTTAACTCATCCACGGTACCTAAAGCTAAGAGGTTGCCTTGGTACATTATTGCAATTCGGTCACACATAGCTTGGGCGATTTCCAGTACGTGAGTGGACATTATGGTAGTTACACCTTGTAGCTTGAGCTCCTGCAAAAAGTCTTTTACTATGCGCGCAGCTTTCGGATCTAACCCATTTAAAGGTTCATCGAGGATTAACAGCTTGGGCTTATGGATGAACGCACTTATTAGGGCAATTTTCTGTCTCATACCCATAGAGTAGCTGCCCATCATATCGCCCTCTCTACCTTCAAGCTCTAACGCTTTCAGGTATTCGCTGATACGTTTCTTCTTTTCCTCAGGCGGCACGCCATATATGTCGGCGATAAAATCCAAGTATTCTATTCCTGTTAGAAACTCGTAAAGTCTTGGAGCTTCTGGTGCATATCCGACGAGCTGTTTTACTCTGACCGTATCTTTTTGTGCATCTAATCCAAGAACAGTAACTGACCCAGAAGTTGGCTGAACCAAACCTAAAAGCATCTTAAGCGTGGTAGATTTACCAGAACCGTTAGGTCCTAACAAACCGAAGATTTCACCCTGCTTAATTGTTAAAGTTACATTGTTTACGGCTACAAGCTCGTTGTAACGTTTTACTACATTACGTAGTTCAACCGCGTTAGTATAATCCTGAGTCATCTTAGATACACGATTCAATATTGAAAACAATACATATTTAAGCTTATCAGGAAAAGTGCAACATTATCGCATATTCGCGGACAATGAATCCAGTTTTTCATTGACTAGCCGATCAGCCTTTTGGATATAAAAGTTAGTTCGAGGAACGTTAATGAAACTTATTTTCTTAAAACGTTGCGATAGTTCGCGAGCTTTGTTCCAGAGCTTTTGCAGGTCAGCATTTTTTACCCGGTACTGACCTGTGAGTTGCCTGCAAACCAATTCGCTGTCTAAATGACACAGCACTTCATCTGCACCAAAAGCTGCTGCAGCCTCCAAAGCAGCCATCAAGGCTTCATACTCTGCCTGATTATTGGTGCGCTTGCCCAAGTAAATCGACTGTGCTTTAATTATTTTATCTGCTTCATTTAGTAATAAGTAGGCGCCAGCTGCAGGCCCCGGATTGCCTCTTGCACCACCATCTGAATAAATTTTTAAACACGTAAACATGCAAATTCATCAATCCATTTCTTTATATTAACATTTAAGCAACACTGAAGAAACTTTTGTAGAAAAGTAGGCTGTTTTTATGGACCCTTATACTAAAGCTTGTGGAGCGTACGGCGTGGATACACTGGCAGTTGCTAAGGAAATAGTGGCACTTATAAATTTAAAACCCAAGAGAAGCTTGATATGAGCAGCGCAATAAGCTTAGCCTAAAAATCAGCATACCATTAACACTTCACGGTGTAGCAAGCATGCCCAAATGGTCCGCCGAAAAATCATCAAGTACAGCGCACAACTTAGGCTCGAAAGACATACTTGAAGATCAATACAACTAGCCATACAATTGGGCATAGCCAAAATCAAATTTAACATCAATTTGCGTTTTGAATTTACTGTGACCATACATGAAATCGAAAAGCCTACGAGTTTAATTCACGCAGTCTTGAAGCTGTGAAAGTCATCATAAAGCAGGTTGTCAAAGCCAAAACGCATTGTGGTGCTCTGGAGGAGGCTAAAAATTCTAAGCAAGATGGCTAAAGAAAGAGAAAAGGGGTTATTGATTTTTTAGAAATTGCATGAGTTTGGGCATAAGTTGGTATCCATAGTCTAATGTGCCCAAGCTGCCTTTGGAGCACTCTTGCTCGGAGAAGACTTGGCTGCCGTCACTGGTGAGTTTACCGCCTGAAATTAGCAATGGCACCGGTGTATCGCTATGTATCTTCATTTCGCACGGCGTCGCATGATCTGCAGTGATGCATATAAGCGTATCTTTAAGGTCTATCTTTGGTAACAAATTACCAAAGAAATACTCATCTATGGCGGAAATTATCTCAGTCTTACGGTCACAGTCACCATCATGCGCAGGTTCATCAGGTCCTTTAAGATGGATATAGAAGCAATCGTGCATAGGCAACACTTCTAGAAGGCGTTTTGCTCGAAGTTCGCAGTCGGCTTTGAGATTACCTGAGGGAGGAGGAAGGAGCTCAGCATCCATTCCTGCAAGTTTTGCGATGCCACGTTCTGTAATCATATCCGCTAGTGCTGCAAAGTTTACGCAGTAATAGTTGTTGATGTTGAAGAACTTGGGAAGTTGGCTACCAGCATCACGTGTAAGTACTACATTGGCTTTGAGTTTTCCTTCTGCAACACGCTTTTGATTTATGGGGTGTTCATCCCAAAGTTGTCGCGACTTGTCGATAAATTCGTTAACTAAATCTGCGCTTATCTTAGCTTCTTCGGAGGTATCGAGAGGTTGAACAGTCTTTACTACCATTTCTACGTCCTCTAAAGCAACGCCTAGACCGTTGATAATCGCATATGCCGGATCGCTATTAGAAATCTTACTTGAAAGTGCCTTATCTTTATGACGTATAACGAGAACTGCCCGGTGACCTAGCGTGTTCTTGAATTCGAATGTTGCTGGATGAGAAGTGAGTTTGATTTGTTGATTTGCTACCTTGCAAAGTTGGCTGGCCTCTTCGGTGGTCAGGTTTCTTCCTACACGCCTATCTATGAGCGTGTTGCCTTCACCTGCAGTGGCAAAATTGCACCTTACAGCTAGCTCGCCATCTTTGAGTTCAATTCCTGCTCCGACAGCTTCAATTATTCCACGTCCAGTGCTGTATTTGAACGGATCATAACCTAGCAGTGAAATTACGGCTACGTCACTTTCAGGTGCCATGCCCTTTTTGACAGTATACATAAGACCTGTCTTGCCGCTTTTTGCAAGTTGGTCCATATTTGGTGTTTTGGCAGCTTCCAGCGGGGTCTTATTACCCAGTTTTCTAACGGGTAAATCCCCCATGCCATCTATAATAACGTAAAGTAGTTTCATGGTTGAACACTTTCTCCCGTAGGCTAAGTGCCTAATTTCCTGCTTATGCTTTATTTCTTTTTTGCTGTATAACCTCTATTGGCAATTACAATCTTGCAAGTTCCACAATCGACCACTTGGATACAGAGCAAATAGACGCATTCAACCTACAACATGAATTACCAAAGAACCAGCAACTAGACCTTAACATTGCACAAAAATAAGCATTACTCAGCACGCAATTCCTACAAAGTCGCTTAAGTCGCTTTGTAGTTTAGCTACATACTCTATTATTGTTAAAAAATTTTGAAAATATTGAGATCAGGACGATCTGCCTTAAAAGTACACAATGAGGATATGTTAGCGACCGCAGACACATTTTTTATATGTTACTCACATAGTTCAATAGTAAGTGAACGCATGGAGCCGAAAACTCGCTTTTTTATTGAAATTAGCAGCATAGCTGCCTTAGGAGTGTTTTTTGTTATGCTAGGTATCTATTTTGCAGGCACCTATTTATGTGTACACTCATCTGCCCGCGGTATATTCATAGGAGGAGCATGTATTTTTCTTGGCTTATCAATACTATGGTGGATTTACCAATTTGCAAAACCGCAAAAAACAGCCCTAAAACCACCCGAAGTCTGCCCCTACTGCGGCGCCCTCAACGAATACAATGTCACCAACTGTCAAAAATGTCAAAGACCGTTAAACAATAGTTCAAGAGTAACCCCTGTTCATAGAGATTGAGAATTAAAAAAAATAAATTGTAAAAGGTTATGTTATCGTTGAGCCACTATCATGGCATGGGCTTTATCGTAGGGTTCTAGGTCGACAATTTGTTCTATGCGAAAGCCTCGGTTTTCTAGTACGCGTGCTTCTTGTCGGTAGATTTCTTCTGGTGAACGGGTTACATCTATGCTTTGGGATTTAACTGCTTGCATAACCCAGCCACCTGCCTTAAGCAGCATGTCGGCGTTGTCCGCCAGAACTTTCGCTTGTTCGGAGGTCGCTACGTCGCAGTAAATAGTATTGACTTTGCCGGGAATGAACATGGCATATTTTTGAGGCATACGTGCGTCAGCAAGAAACGGGGACATGTTAGGTCGATATGTGATTACGTTTGTTACAAGTTCGCGCAGGCTGCGTTGGGCGAATTCGACGCAGAAGACATGCCCATTTTCGCCGACTATGTCACTAACATGACTAGGTGTAGTTCCTGAAGCTGCACCTAAGTAAAGTACCTTAGAGTCAGGTACAATGGGCACCGTTTTAAGACCTTTCAAAATTGCGCCTGCAAGTTTACTGCGAAAAGCATCCCAAACACGGTACTCGGCGCCTTCGAACTTAATCAAACGCTCGCCATAAACACTTCGACCAGGTGCAAAACTCTTCGTGCCTAATCTGTTAGAGCCATCTTCCAAAGTAATCTGGTAGATTGCCTCAAACTTCGGATGAGGTTTAACTTTAATCTGCACGACGATTTTGTCTCCATTTCCGTTCGCTGGGTTGATTTCGTCTATCTCCAGCGCCTTCGCCTCGATCACGGAAACCACCGCTAATACCTCTGTCGCCACTAAATCCGAAGCCACCGCCGCCTTCTTTCCGTTCACGGTCACGGGAGCCTCCGCCTTCGCGCCGTTCACGGAAGCCACCTCCACCACGTCGGTCTCTAAAGCCTCCACCGCCGCCACGGCGTTCGCCACCGAATCCTTTACCTCCTCCTTTACGTTCACGGAAACCGCCGCCTCGCCCAAATTCTCTGCGTTCACGGAACTCCCTACGTGGACGTTCTTCTCGAGGTTTTTGTTCTTTTACTGGTGGAGGCTCGGGGTATTTCTGTTCAATTTCTTTGATGCGTTTATCTAAAGCGGCTTTGAGTTTATCCCCTATATATTCGCCTTTTCCGAATGCATCTGCACGGATAGCTATAGCTAGTTTGCCTGCGATGGCTCTAGCGATTTTTCCACGTTGCCAACGCTTGGCATCATGAAGCAGCGTATGCTGGAAAATTAGACCGTGTTTGGGGGGACGTGCACCTGTTTTTATGGAACGGAACAGTGCTTTTTCTGCACCTAGCACTTGCATGGTACTAGCTGGGCGCTTTGCAAGATTCTCTAAGCCACCTGCAATGGCGATTAGTCTTGCGCCAAGAAGTGCACCGGCTATGGCCTTAGTGTTAGGGGCCACTTCATCCATGGTTTGATTCAGATATGCCTCCATGCTTTCACGGAGCTTATAAGTATCCAGTATGTTTTTGCTTAGCGCCTGGATTTGGGTTAGATCTTCTTCAGTGATGTCTGCGCCCATAGAGGAGGAAGCTATGCGACTTACCTGCTCAGCCTTGTTTACAGGCACATCCTCTTTTTTGAGAGCCTCAAGGGTAAAGTTGTCTTTAGTACCAAGGTTAAGGACTAAACGAGCATATGTTTCGTGCTTCTCTATAAGCCTATCAAGTTCAGGGAAGTGCACACCATACCATTCGCGCAAGCGACCCATGAAGAGGTTAACCTCGCGGTCTAGATCATCAAGTGTCTGGATAGCTTGGCCAACTATTAGGTCACGTTTTTTGGTTGCACCTCTTACTTGGATTTTTGCCATTTCCATACTAACGTTATGCAGCCAAAGGCTCAGATCTTTGGCATCCTTGACAAAGCCAGTTTCAACTGCAATTTCAGGCATACGCTCACGTAGAGCATCAATACTGACAGGTTCAGCAACTGAAACTGAAACCCCTAACCGTTCCCTTGCTTGATTAGCCAAAGCGGAATTCTCGAAAACAAAGATATCATAACCTTTAGCTTGGAGTTGCGTGATTAAGGCAACCATATCATCAAAGAGTTGGTCGGGCTGGTTTTTTGCCGCAATTTTTGCTGCTGCCTGCGGCTTTTTCGGGTAAACTTTCCTATCTACGACTTTATTTTCTTCGTCGAAAGCCACAACGCCGAAGGGAAACTGTACAATAACTGCTTTCATGCCTTAGTCACCATAACTTGAAATGCATTAAACGGAATAAAGCACTCATTGTCACAATAAATAGTTGTTGCTAGAGAAAAAACCATTTTTAATACTCGGACTGCTCTGCCTGCTCCTTATACGGTGTAGTTAAAATCTCTTTAACTTTATTTGTTATGACTGGACCTAAACCGTTGACAGTTTTTGACCAGTCATCAACATTGATGAGGGCATTTTGTGGGGTCTGGTAAGATTGCAGTATTGCTGTGGCTTTTTCTCTACCGACATTAGGTAAGCTGGAGATAAAATACAACTGTGCATCAGAAATTGTGTCAGTTTTTTTGCATGCATGCACGATAGGCGAGCGTTTCTCAACCAACTGTTCCTGTTTTGCCGCGGTATAAAGAAAATCTATAGTCTCATTCTGACTAGAAGTATTAATCATAGGCACACCATTTTTGGCAATATTAAACATAGCGCCCCAGACGGCTGAGGGCTGGATTTTACTAAACTTATAAATCATAGGCATGTAGCCTTCGATGAGCAGCAGCGATTTAGGATATACTTCTTTGAGCTTGAAAACCTGCTCAAATAGGAATCTGCGGGTAAGCGTATAGACGAAGTCCTGAACAGTTTTACGTTCAACCGCACATTGATCACTTAGGATATAGTCACCTTTGTCAAGCACCTGTGTTTTCACATTTGCGCCACGTTCAATTAAGCCCTTAATAATTTTCGATGCACTGCTCGCCTCACGACTATCAACAATTATTGTAGGTTGTTCTTCATTGTCTTTCTTATCTTTAATAAATGGAACAAGAGTCTCAGTGCCCGTCATGTCCTTCGTCCCGATGAAGTAACCTTACTAATGAGTCTTATTTCACTTTCGTTAAAAATCAAAACAGGCAACCAAGACAAAAACAATTAACTAAAAAATATCGAATATGACCTAATGTCCCCAAACTAGCTATCTACTCGTACCTGAGTAGGTAAAGGGGTTTTTTGCTTCACGTCGCCGTTCTTCCAAAGATACATCCCTCAAGGAGACTTTTTCTAAAAAACGGCTCAGCTGATTAACTTCAGGCTTGTACTCAGCAAGCGCTTTAGATGGTTCATTATCACGGGGACGCTTAACCTTTCTGGTTTTATATTGCACATTAATTGCCCCATTATGACTAAGAAGGCATTATGAATACTATTAAAATTATGTGATCACCATAACCCAACAACAATTGAGCTAAAAATCAAACATATTAATAGATAAATAGAACAGCTAAAACGCCTAATGATCATTTAATATATTAAATAATAGATAAGAAATTGCCTAGAATATTGAAAATTAATTAAACAAAAGAAGAAAGGGTGTTTATGGACCCTTCTTGGTGATTTCTTTTATTGCGCCTGCTGCTACGGTTGTGCCCATGTCTCGGACTGCAAAGCGACCGAGTTCAGGGTAATCAGTGAAAGTCTCGACAGCGATAGGGTGAAGTGGTTCCATGCGTACCCAAGCTGCGTCTCCAGTCTTCAGGAAGCTTGGATGTTCTTCAGTGACCTGTCCGGAGCGTGGGTCAATTTTCTTTATTAGCTCGGTGAATCTGCATGCAATTTGGCCTGTGTGGTAGTGAAGCACTGGTGTGTATCCTGCTGCAATTGCTGTTGGGTGGTAAATGACTATGATTTGGCCGATGAATTCTTTAGCTACTGTTGGTGGGTTAGATGCTGGGCCTGCGACGTCTCCGCGGTGGACATCGGTTTTAGATATGCCTCTGACGTTGATGCCAATGTTGTCGCCTGGTTCTGCCATTGGGATGCTGGTGTGGTGCATTTCGATTGATTTGACTTCAGCGGTCTTGTTGCTGGGCATGAAAACAATTGTATCTCCTGGTTTGAGAGTACCTGTTTCGACTCTTCCTACTGGTACAGTACCTATGCCTGTGATTGTATAGACATCTTGTACTGGCATGCGCAGTGGTTTGTTGGTTGGTTTTGCAGGAACTTCTAGCATGTCTAGAGCTTCAATAAGTGTTGGACCTGTGTACCAAGTCATCTTATCGCTTCTCTTGACAAGGTTTTCACCAGTCCAGCCTGAAACTGGAACAAAGCGGATCTTCTCAACCATTTTGCCGTCTGGGTCTTTAACGGTTACTTTGAAACCGCTCATAGTAAGCATGCGTGAGACTTCAGCTTTGATTTCGTTGTATCGTTCTTGGCTGTAATTAACAATGGGATCATCCATCTTATTGATAGCAACTACTACTTGCCTAATACCTAAAGTGAAGGCCAAGAATGCGTGCTCGCGTGTTTGACCACCTGCGCCGATACCAGCTTCGAATTCGCCTTTCTTTGCTGAGCAGAAGAGTATACAGGCATCTGCTTGGCTTGCACCAGTGATCATGTTTTTAATGAAGTCTCTGTGTCCAGGTGCATCAATGACGGTAAAGTTGTACTTCTTAGTTTGGAATTGAAGGAATCGAAGGTCAATAGTTACACCTCTTTCACGTTCTTCCTTGAGGTTATCGAGTACCCAAGCATATGCAAATGTGCCTTTGCCAATTTGCTCTGCCTCGTCCTGATACGCTTTAAGTGTTCTTTCATCGACTGCACCCATATCAACAAGTAGGTGTCCAGTGGTGGTGGATTTTCCGTGGTCAACGTGCCCCATGATAATAACGTTTAAGTGGGGTTTCTCACTTTTACTCATCTTACATTCTTCCTTACTAATTTCCTTAAGTTTTAGTGATTTCGGTTAACACATCAGTTCTACAATTATTTTAAGTTTATCATAAAGTTTTCCGATAGCCATATTGGTATTGCCATTACATAAAAACGCACAGACTAAGCAAGGTAGAAATGCGCTAATAGATTCGAAATCATATTAAAGTTGGATTTACAAATAATGTAAGCTGAAACGTTCATGCCAACGAACCTACCACCAGAAGCAAAAGATAGATGGGCTAAAGTAGAGGCAACTAACGATCCCAAGCTAAAACTGAAAGCATATGAGGATTTCCTAGCTGCTGTTCCGCAACATAAAGGCACAATGAAACTTCGTGGACAAATAAAGAAGAAGATGGCAATAATACGCAAAGATTTGGAGGACAAGAAAAAGAAAGGCACTGGAAAAAGCAGCAGTGGACCAAAGATTTATGTAGAAAAAGACGGCGCTGCCCAAGTCGCTGTGTTGGGCATGACTAACGTTGGCAAAAGCAGCCTCCTAGCAGCGTTAACAAACGCTAAAGTTGCAGTTTCACCCGTTCCATTCACTTCAAATGAACCCGTGCCAAGCATCATGAATTATCAGGACATACGGTTCCAGCTTGTAGAAGCCCCAGCTGTGATAGAAGGCTCCTCAGACGGCAAATTATGGGGCATGGCAACCATAGGTTCTGCACGAAACGCAGACGGCATAATTCTTATGATAGACCTATCAGAAGACCCAGTAAAGCAGATAGATATTCTTTTAGAAGAACTGGAGCAATCACGCATAGTGCTTCATAAGCCGAAAGGACGCGTTGACATCGATCGCAGACACGCAGGCTCAGGAGTAGCACTACGCATAATACTTGTAGGCAAACTCCTTGACACTAGCTTAAAAGAAGTAGAGAACCTGCTACGAAGCTACCGCATAAATGATGCAATTGTTAAGATCAGCGGCGAAGTCACCTTAGACGAAGTAGAAGACGCCATTTTTGAAAGCACCGTCTACAAACCAGCCTTGATTATTGCAAACAAGCTTGACTTACCGGGCGCTCAGTCAAACCTCAAACTTTTGCAGTCCAGAATTGGAAATAAAATTCCCATAATCACCATCTCTGCCGAAAAGAGAATCGGCCTAGACCAAGTTGGCGAAGCATTATTCAAAACCATGGATATAATCCGCATCTATACTAAAGAGCCAGGCGCCAAATCACCCAGCACCAACCCATTTACACTTCGTAAAGGCGCCACCCTACAAGATTTAGCCAAAAACATTCATGGGGACTTCCTCAAAAACTTTGCCTTTGCTCGAGTCTGGGCCAAACGCCTGCCGTTTAGTCCTCAGAAAGCAGGTCTAAATTTTGTTCTTGATGACGGCGACATTGTAGAACTCCATACAAAATAACTAGTAGTTAACAGTGTGCAGAAGTTTTTAAAATAAAACAAAAAAATGGTTGCACACTCGTAAAGAGTGTAAGAGAAAGGGGGAAGAGCGCGTTTATCTTGATGATTGCGCGACGCGTTCGATTTCGTTTCTTTTTGCTACGCCTGCGCTCTTGATATCATTGTTTGCGGCTAGTATTAGTTCGTCTGCGAGACATTCTTCAATTGACTTGGGGTTGTTAGCTGATGCAGCTCTTGCGCCTTCCGTTATGTGGCGAAGTGCAAGGTCAATTCTTCGCTGGGGTGCAACGTCGACTGATAAGTGATAGACGACACCACCGTAGCTGATACGTGTAGTATCTTCGCAGGGAGCACTGTTCTCTACAGCGCGTACGAGAATTTCAACTGGGTTTTTACCTGTACGCAGATTGATGATTTCAAAAGCTTGCTTGACAATGTTTGTGCATTTGGCTTTTTTGCCAGCGTTCTTGCCTGGACGCATAAGGTCATTGATTAAACGTTCAACTATGTTGACGTTAGCTTTGCGGAATCTTTGATGCTCGTGGCGACCCATGCTGTGGGGTGCAACCATCGGAGTTAAGTTGAGGTAACGTTTTAGACCTAGGTCTTTAACTTCGATTTCTTTGAAGCTCCATTTCTGGAAAAGCTTGATTTCGGCTGCAGATGCTGATGCAGGTGCAGGAGTGGTTGTTGTTGGTGCAGTACTCATATTATCACCGTGCAGGTTTTTGTTTCCTTCCGTAAACAAGTTCATTTAGGCTTACGCCGTTAACCATGACGACCTTCCAGCGTACACCAGGAATATCTCCCATGGCGCCTCCACGAGTTCCGCCGATACCCTCAACGACCACTTCATCGTGTTCGTCAACTACGTTTAGGGCACCGTCTCCGGGTAAGAACGCTGAGATAACACGGCCGTTTTTGATAAGTTGTGTTCTGACACATTTACGAATGGCGCTGTTGGGCTGTTTGCTTTCAACGCCTACTTTTTCAAGAACTATGCCTCGTGATTGTGGAGCGCCCTGCATAGGGTCCACTTTTTCGTCTAGCATGAGTTGGCGACGATTGTAGTACCTGTCGCTCCAACGGAAATTCTTCCGTTTCTTTGCCAGTTTTCGAGCTGCGAATTCGCCTTGAGGTGATTTTGAACCCATTTAATTATCCTCTTGCACAGTTAGAATTCCAACACTAATATTTAAACAACACTAACCAACTAGCATAACAGCACCATACAGATTTTTGCGTGTGACACGCGGATGACACATTATTGCACTCTATTACAAACATACGCGCCACAAATATAGAGTATGCCCTTAACTAGAAGGACCATCAAGTACAAAGGAAAAAAGAGAAAATTGAAGGTTAATTATTTTTCTCTTATGCGTAGAAGCAAGGATAAACCGATAAATAAAAAGATTAGACACCACAGGTAAGGGTTATGCGGCACGATGAGTTCATACCATGCAGTTGGGCGAGCGCTAAATCCTCCAGCGGCAAAGTAGATAATTATACCTAAGATGAAGTAGCTACCTAAGCCGACTGCAGATACACCTATATGCTTGTGGGTAAACATTGAATCACCTTGCTTTCTGATGGCTGAAAGCATAAATAGCAATGTAAATGCAGCAACCGCAAAGAGACCGATGGTTGATGCAACGAAGCCCGTGAAATTTAATACGTCTAACAGTATTTCTGGTCCCCATGTGGCTATCATTCCTGCCCACTGCATTGTTGTATTGAACCAAAAAACCACAAACAGGTAGGCTACGACAGTAATGCATGACCACCGAATGATGTCAGTTTGAGATGCGTTTTGCAAAATTTTACTGCGCAACTTGAGTAAAACAGGCGGAAGTACCAGCACCATAGATAACGAGGTTAAACCTGCAGAAAAAAATACTTCCCAAATCGGCGTAACTTCAAAGTACCACAGATTTCCAGCTGTTGAAGGGTATATAAAGCCTAGCCATATTGTAGGAATCAGGGATAGGAAGTAAATTGCTTCGAAGAGAAGTGCGACGCCGATTTTACTTTTGATATGCTGCAGTGCTGAGGGCCCATTGCGCCAATAAATAAATCCGGTATATAGAGCAATGAAGCTGGCTAGCCAGCGAAAAATTCCGCCGACGGTACCGCCAAGTTCGCTGCCGTAGAAGGTTGTTATCCACCAAGGCTCTACCATCTGAACTTGATAATATGAGAAGTTTTGAACAAGATTGATACTAAATGTGACACTTTGGTAGAATTCGTATTGTGTCCATATAAAGAAAGCGCATATGCTAATGAAGGCCAAGAGTCGGTAAGTAGGCATCTGAGATTTAAGATGAAATTGATTATTCATGTTGAGTCATCAAGAACATTTTTTGTGCAATGTGGCTCTAATGGTTCATGGCGGAACAAACTGTTCCTACATAGGAACAGCAATCCATCTTTATTCTAAGCAGCCAAATTACTCTCTTTCAAGCTTATATTAGATTTTAGCTAATTTTTACGCTTAAATTCACACATAAGCTTGCCGTAATGGTTAAAACACGTATAGAGCCTAAAAATAGCCGCTGTTATTTCAGGATAGCTGCAACACAGATTTAATAGTACCAAAACCTTTCAAAAAGACAGGTTTTTCCAAACATTTTGGAGGTTACCTAATGAAAGCCGTTGTTTATAAAGGACCGAAAAAGGTAGCAGTTGAAGAAGTTCCTGATCCGAAAATTGAGAAGCCCTCTGACGTCATTATTAAGATAACTAGTAGCGCAATTTGCGGCAGCGATTTACACATGTATGATGGACATACTGAAGCCAAGCCAGGATTGGTATTAGGTCATGAACCAATGGGTATCGTTGATAAAATCGGCGAAGATGTATCATTAATTAAGGAAGGGGACCGCGTTGTAGTACCCTTCAATGTAGCATGTGGTTTCTGCTTTAACTGCATTAGAGGGTTCACCAATGCATGTCTTACTTTAAATCCACAAGCTCCAGGAGCGGCATATGGGTATGTTAGCATGGGACCCTATTGGGGCAGCCAGGCAGAGTATTTACGGGTCCCTCAAGCGGACTGGGCATGCGAAAAACTACCAGGGAAACCATTTGACGATATGGAAGATGACTTTGTACTTCTAGCAGACATCTTCCCTACAGCCTATCATTCCACTGAATTAGCGGGAGTAAAGACAGGAATGTCTGTGGCAATATTCGGCGCTGGTCCAGTAGGATTACTTGCAGCGTATAGCGCAAAACTCAAAGGAGCAAGCGAAATTTACATCGTTGATAATTCTCAAAGGAGACTAGATCTAGCAAAAAACTTTGGTGCCGTACCAGTTAACTATGAAAATGGCGATCCTGTGCAGCAGATAATGCAAATGCGTAAAGAGAATCAGATGCTCATGCAGACAATGCAGCCTGGGGATGAAAAGTTGCTTGGCGTTATGTGTGGAATTGACGCTGTAGGCTACCAAGCAGAAGACCGCAATAATCCCAATGCCATGAAGCCCACACAGGTACTCAATGACTTGATTAGAATCGTAAACGCCACAGGCATGTTGGGAATTATAGGAGTCTACCTGAAAGCAGATCCAATGGCAGCTAATGAGCAAGAAAAACAAGGCATGATGACATTGCGGTTTGGTGAGTTATGGATGAAAGGCTTAACAGTAGGCACAGGGCAAGCACCAGTGAAGAATTATCAAAGACTTCTTCGAGATTTGATAATAGCACAAAAAGCCAAACCCAGCTTAATAGTAAGCGACCATATAACAATTGACGAAGCTCCGGAAACCTATGCAAAATTCGATGAGAGAGACAAGGTAGTAAAAGCAGTTATACAATTCAAATAGCTATGGTGCCACAAGCGTCCATAAGCAGCCAATTAATTTTCTCTTTACACCGTTTCTCTGTTCGATAATGCTTAAACTGTTGTTAAACTGCTCTAGTATTAGTGAACGGCATTTTGTCAAATGGTAACGCACAGGCTACAAGTGATTCTATTAACAGGCCAGTTTTGGCTGCTTTGTTATCAGTAGTCTTCTTAGATAATCTATGCTTTGCCATTCTTTTACCCTACTTGTTTTTTTATGTGCAGTCGTTGGGGGGTTCTGTTTTTGTTTATGGTCTACTATTGGCTTCATATAGTCTAATGTCGTTTACTTTTACCCCCATAGTAAGCCGACTCAGTGACCGGTATGGACGTAAAAAGGTGCTGCTAGCAGCCATAACTGTTTCTAGCATCAGCTATTTTATTGTTGGCATTGGCCAGTTTCTTTGGGTTTTATTTTTAGGGCGATTACTTGCAGGAACAACAGCAGCAACTTATCCTGTATCACAGGCATATATTGCCGATTTAACAACTGATAGCACCCGTCTGCGCTACCTAGGATACTTAGGTGCAACTGCAGGCGTAGGTTTTATTGTTGGACCATTAATAGGCGGAACATTAAGCTCTATAGCTGGGTTCGGAGTGCCGGCATTCTTAGCTTCCGCACTTGCATTTGCCAACCTTATTTCAGCATACCTTTTCCTAAAGGAGTCAGACAGGTTAAGGGGTGATTTAACTAGAAGGGCAGTAACACTTGAGAATTTGCGCATAATCCTTCAGAAGAAAGTTATCCAGTTGCTTTTGGCAGTTTATTTTTTGTTCTTTTTGGCATTTATGTTTTTGCAGTCTACTTTGACTCCGTGGCTGGAGAAGGTTTTTGGGTTTGGCGGGTTTGAAACGGGTGTGACATTTTTCTATGTGGGAATTGCAGTGGCGTTTGCACAAGTGGTGCTTTTGCCGCGGTTATCTAAGAGGCTTAGTAATACAAAGTTGGCGATTTATGGCTTGTTAATGTTATTTGGGGGTTTCTTGGTAATGGGAGTCTTTGTTAATTTACCTTTGTTTTTATTGGTTACAGGGGTAGTTGCATTGGGTGCAGGGTTGATGCTGGTTACGGTGATAACCTTAATTTCGCTTAATGCGCCACGTGAAGCCCAAGGTGGAACTTTAGGGTTGGCACAGGCATTGTCAGGACTTGCACAGACCATCGCGCCAACCATAGCAACCGCGGTCTTTACCTTTGGTGTCTCTATCGGCATGGTAGGATTAGTTTTCATTGTTGCGGCTTTAATTGCAGGTTGTATTGTTCCGTTCATATTTACCTTTAAAGAAATAACAAAAAAGTAACCACAACACAGATTTACACCAGCTACCTACGCTTCTCCTGCCTTACACCTCAATCAGCTGCATAAAATGCGCATTAGGATTCAATTAGTCTCCCTATACTGAATAGATGCATAACTGTGCTTAAAGCCGCCGATATATCTGGTTGATTTTTATATAATTGGCTGACCTGGTTTTTTTAGAAGATTGCTTATTTGTGAGCGCTTAGGGGTTAAAGTAATATAGTATGTAGGCGTGCACAATGTTTACTTGAAGAGTGAAGCTATCGTGCGGAAGCTAAAAGGGTCTGGAAGTTACCTTAGGAATCAAACTGTGAAGAATCTTGCTAAGGCAGCCTTATGCTTATTTGTGTTTGTGGTAATTTTCTTTGCTTCATTTCTGCGACTACTTTTTACCTTCCAATTTGAGATAGTGGTAGCTGTAGGGTTGTTGCTCTCGCTGATTCCGCTGGTCGGCGGTTATTTTTACCTGAACAAGTATCGTACCTATCGTGGTGGCTGGGAAGGTGAAAAGCGTGTTGCTAAACTCCTTAAAAATACCCTAAGTGATGATTATTGCTTAGTCAATGAGGTGCGGCTTGACAAAGGCAGCGACATGGATCATCTTGTGCTTGGACCTAATGGAATATTTGTTATAGAAACTAAGAACTGGAGTGGCAAAGTTACGTGCTATGGCGATGAGTGGCAACGACAGGATCGCAACAAATTTAATGGTAGCCCCAGCAAGCAAGTTAAAAAGAATACCACAAAAATAAAACGGCTACTTGAAGCACATCCAGTGCTGCGGACCCACGGCATCTGGGTCGAACCGATTGTTGTCTTCACTAACGATAACGTAGAACTTCACCTAAACAAGCCCACCGTTACTGTCCTTAGACTACAAGAACTGCCAAGCTATATTACTAAATACAAAAATTACAATCCTTACACAACTAGACAACTGGAGCTAATAGTCAAAGAAATCCAAAAATAAATACCAATAAGCCATATTGGTTACTGTATAAAATTTAACAGAGAATAATATTACTTCCTAAATTCTTAATAGCAACTATCGATCAAAAACAAGGGAGGAACTAGATTTGAAGTATGACATTAAATATAAGCCGTCTTACTCAATGCTTGTAATGCAGTTAGATCAAGGCGAGACGATAACTGCTGAGTCAGGCGCCTTAACCTACATGGACCCCACAATTGAGGTGCACACAAGAAAACGCGAAAAAAGCCTTCTAGGCAGCTTAGGTCTTAGACTTATCGGTGGACAGAGCTTCTGGGTGAACGACTTCATCGCATCAGCAGGTCCAGGTGAAATAGGTCTTGTCGCCGCGCCCGTAGGGGATATAGAGAAACTCGACATCGCACCCGGACACGGCTTTATTGTACAAAAATCCGCTTACATAGCCAGCACCCAAGGCATAGACCTAGACGTTAAATGGGAAGGCTTTAGCAAAGGTCTCTTTGGGCAAGGCTTATTCATGCTCAAAGCTACAGGCGCAGGTAGCATGTTCATTAACACTTTTGGTGCCATCGACACTCATGTGCTTAAGCCGGGACAAACACTTATCGTGGACAACTTCCACCTTGTAGCATTTAGCGATAGTTGCAGTTACAGAGTCACTAGAATTGGTGGGCTAAAAGAAACCTTCCTAAGCGGAGAAGGTCTAGTCACACAAATCACCGGACCAGGCGAAGTTCATATACAAACAAAGAACGTAAATGAATTTGTCAACTGGCTTTGGACCCTATTAGAGCCTCGCGTACAGAGCAGAGCCCGCTAAACCTCAACATACATAATTATTTTTTCTTTTTTGCTTAGCGATCTAAGTTGAAAGGTTTTTCTTCGTGCACTGTCTTCTGAGGGAACGTTTCAAGGAGCATACGCTCTTCAGGTTTTTGGCTTAGTACAACGGGTTCAAGGCGCCCAGCCAACTCTAAGGCGGCGTCTAATTTACTGGCTCGCTCGGCATAGATTTCGAATAGGACATCTCCTTTAGCTACTTCATCACCAATTTTTGCTTTTAGCACTATACCTGCACCCTTCTCTTTAGGTGTACCTGCTGCTCGAGCAACCTGCACGATGCCGTCAGTGTTAATCCAAAGAACTCTGCCTTTTTGTTTTGCCCGCACATTAACCCGCTCTTTGCCAACGAGAATTTCTTCAGGCGTAATATTCGGATTTCCTCCTTGGGCTTCAATTATTTGGCGCAGTTTGCGCTCTGCTTGCCCTGAATCAATAATCTGCTCTGCTTTCAAACGTCCATCGGGTTCACCTACCATCTCAAAAAGCATGCCCGCAAGGCTAACTGCTTTCTCACGGACATCCTGTGGACCCTTCCCCATAAGCGTATATAGGGCTTCTCTAGCTTCTAACGCGGCACCAATGCAAAATCCCAGCGGTTGATCCCCGAAGGTCATAGCGCAACGAACATTTACACCCATCCGTTTACCTAAATCTACGAAGTCTGCAGCTAATGTATAAGCTTCGCTGAGAGTTTTTATTTTGGCGCCCCTACCTGTAGGTATATCGATAGCTACGTGAGTAGCACCTATGGCCTTTTTCTTACTCATAATAGAGGGCAAAAGAAGAGGGTCAATACCCAGCGGATACTCTACTTGTATGAACAGGTCGTCGGCAGGAGCCAATTCTATCGCGCCGCCCCATACAAGGCAGGCGTTAGTCTTCTTTACAATGGCCCGGATTTCTTCTATTTCAAAATTCACAGGACAAAGCGTTTCGACGCGGTCAGCTGTTCCTGCTGGCGATGTTATCGCACGTGAAGAAGTCTTCGGGATAGTATACCCTGCAGCTGCCACAATTGGTACAACGATCATAGAAGTCTTGTCACCTGGAATACCGCCGATACTGTGCTTGTCCAAAATTGGACCGGGCCCAAAGTCTAAAGTTTGCCCAGTTTCTACCATAGCCCGAGACAGTGCCTCTGTTTCGCTCATGCTCAAATCATAAATCTTCAAAGCCGTCAAAAACGCCGAGATTTCTATGTCACTTAGATGCTGTTCCACAACGTCTTTTACTATGGTTACAATTTCTGCTTCTCGTAGACGTTCACCACGCAGTTTAGCCCGCACGTTATTGAGTGATTCAGGCATAGGTGCCAGTTGCACTTCCACTTCTTCTCCGTCTTTTACACCTAAAGCATATGCCACCTCAAGAAAGAGCCATACTCGATCGGGAGGATAATCAGTAGCTACATTGGCGATGGCAATTAGCTCTTTATCACAAAAACTTATGCGTATGCGGTCTGAAGAGTGCACACCCAATAGACCGGCAGTATCATCGTCTAGTATAGCTATTCGTTTACCGCCTGAGGTTATATTTAATATGCCGGCAACAAGCTTCATACAATTCACATTACAGATTATGAATCAGCAAAGATAGTTAAACATTTCAAAAGAACCGATTTTAATAGTAGAAAAATAAATGTATTTGAGAAACGTAGACTTGCCTTCTTGTTTATCATCGAAGAAAGATTTGGAGGGCGACTGCTTTTGCGTGCAGTTCCCAGCTATTCTTTGTGCGATTTGCCCATGAGGTGATGGAGGATTTCGGGAAATCCAATTAGGAGCAGCACTATTACACCTTCTGCGGCATGTTCAAAGATGAATAGACCCGTTGATAGTACAATGAGCGCCCAAATTGGGAAGTATAGGTACGCAAACCTAGAACGGGATACCACATTTTGTTTATAGCCGATTAGTAGAATTGCGAAAGTCAACATGTATATTGAGAACAGAATTATGATAAGCATATGCTCAAGTTCAATTGTCTTGGTAGCAGTAAAGTAGGTAGCTCCAAGTAATGATAAACCTATTAGTGGAACCAGCGCAACCAGGAACCTGCCGCTGGCGTAGATACTGGTCTTCCGGCTTAAAGTGAACATTATCGGAAGCGATTTTAACATACCAGCTTTCTCTATTATCGTGAGTTTGCCGCTCATAACAGAAACATATTCATCGAGATGCTCTTCCAGATACGCCTTAGCCTCCAGAAGTCCTTTCAGCAACTCTACAGAAGCCCAAACCCGAACATCATGGTCAGTATCTATGCGGGTAACTTCTCGAGATTTATACACGGTGTCGAATTTCTTTAGGGATTCCACTGCTTCAACAATTTGTGTGATGCCTATTTCTTTAGGCATGCTTTCAGAGTATTCAATAAGTACGGTTACGGCTAAAGGAGCCAAGAACCAGGAAAGCCGGTTATCAAGACCTTCACCAAAATATTTGAGTGTATAAGACTCTTCGATTGTTTTCCAGTACCCGTTTTCTTTAAATTCGGCAAGAAGAGAACTCAGTGCTTCTCGGTAATTTTTAGGATCTTCGCCAAATTGGAAAAGTGTAGATACAGCTTGGCAGGTGCTTGCATTATTGGATTCTTGGGAGCCAGCGCAGAATCCCCATAGACGAGAATTTGGATCCTGGATCATCTTTAACCAATTTAAGCCTGCTTGAATCGCAAAATGCGTGTTCTCGTCAGGATAAACTACGGTGACCTCTTTAAGAGCTAATACTGCAAAACATGTAGCGGAGACGAGACTATCCTCGTATTTCCAGATTCCCCAGCCACCGTCATCGTTCTGGTTAGCAAATAACCAATCTTTAGCTTTCTTAACCGCATCTACAGCTTCAGGATCATCTGGGAAAAATAGCAAAGCCTGAATAGCCATACAGGTAGTGTCAACAAAACTGTTACCTCGATTAATTAACGGCCAGCCGTCGCCATAATCTCCTCCTAAGTTACGATGTCGGATAAGCCAGGCTTTGGCTCGTTGAACCCGGGTGTCAGTTGTGGGCAGGATTTTATATTTTATAAGTGTATGGAGAGTCTCTGCTGTGGTCCATACCCCACCTTGATCGCGGATTCTTTCAGCCCGAAAACCGCCATCATCATCGTCTCCAGATTTGTCATTTTGCCAACTTAACACTTCATCCAGTTTCCGTTTAACCCAGTCTGAATACACCAAACGTATCACTTCAACAGAGGCAAGCATCCAAGCGTTACAGATCTTCTCCACATATGACACGTTAGATTATAAAGCTTATAGAATCCTAAATCAATAAACTCTTTAAGGGTCAGCTTTCTTGATGCAATAGTTAAGGATTTTAAGGGTCTAGCAGTCTGTGTTAAGCAGGGAGTTTGACTATTTTGAATTATGTTGACTTCGTGAATTTAAAGTACAAGCCCAAGACCTCTGATCTGATTTGCACGTTTACCGTTGAACCCGAAGGCATAAGTCTTAAAGAAGCTGCAGGCGGAGTAGCCGCTGAAAGTAGTGTAGGCACTTGGACCGAACTGACCACCAGCAAATCTTATGTCGAAAAGCTTGCTGCCACTGTTTTCAAACTTGAAGATAACACAGCCACCATAGCCTATCCAATTGAGCTTTTTGAGAAAGGCAACATGCCTAACATCCTTAGCAGCGTTGCAGGTAACGTTTTCGGGCTCAAAGCATTAAAAAACCTCAAACTCCAAGATATGCAATTCCCTAAGGAGCTTACCCAAAGCTTTCATGGACCAAGATATGGCATAGAGGGCATACGTAAGCTGCTTAAGGTTCCCGAACGCCCGTTAGTTGGCACAATTATTAAACCAAAGCTGGGACTTAAGACTGAAGACCATGCAAAGGTCGCTTACGAAGCTTGGATAGGCGGCTGCGACATTGTGAAGGATGATGAAAACTTAAGCAGCCAAAGCTTTAATCCATTTGAAGAACGTCTAAACCAGACGCTGGAAGCTCGTGACAAAGCCCAAGATGCAACGGGCGAACGCAAAATCTACATGATCAACATAACCGCAGACACTGAAACCATGCTTAAACGAGCTGACCTTGTTGTGAAAAGTGGCGGCGAATATGTAATGGTTGACATCTTAACCTGTGGCTGGTCTTCCCTTCAAACTCTGCGCAATCAGGACCTTAAGCTTGTTATTCACGCCCATCGCGCTGGGCACGCAGCATTCACTAAGAGCCCCGTACATGGCATAGCGATGCGGCCCATTGCTAAGGTTGCCCGCGTCATAGGCGTCGATCAACTTCACGTAGGTACAGTCGTGGGCAAAATGAGCGAAACCAAAACAGAAGTGCTCGATAATATCGATGCACTAAAAACTGACCTACACGGGCTCAAGCAGGTCATGCCAGTCGCCTCAGGCGGCCTACACCCTCGCCTAGTACCTGCCCTAATTGAGACATTCGGCAATGATGTAGTCATCCAGGCAGGCGGCGGCATTCACGGTCACCCTGATGGTACAGCAGCGGGAGCCAAAGCCATGCGTCAAGCCACTGATGCAGCAATCCAAAAAATCAGCCTTGATGAATACTCCAAAACTCATAAAGAACTCGAAGCAGCCCTCCAGACCTGGAAAACCTAGCGCTTTACCCCTTCTTTCTATTTCCACTTTTCTTGGGTAGCAAATGCAACTAATTCAAAATAGAGTTGCAACAGTGACTTCTGTTAGCTCTGCTATGTTTCAAATGTTGTTTGATTGTTTTTATAAAATAAAAGTCACGTATAGGAAATTTAATTGCCATGATAGTGAAAAGGGGAAAATATATGCGATACAATTATGCTTCTTACTCAGTCATTCTTTCCATGCTTCTGCAGGATTCTGCACATTGTTTGCAGATGTCGGCGCATTTTTTCATGAAATCATCATCAAATTTTGCACAGGACTCGGCGCAGTTATCGCATGCTTGAGCACATAAACTGCACATGTGGGTGTCAAGATCAGAGTTTCGTAACATAAAATCGGCTGATATTGCACATAATTTTGCGCAATCATCCATTGTAGTTATATGCCTATCTTCAGCATGTTCTCCACCTATACTAAGGCACATAGCAATTGATTCTTCACAGACCCTATAACAATTCATACAATCATCGATACATTTTTGTTCAATTTCGCTACGATTCATAATCATTTGTTGCATAATTTGGTTCACCTCTAAAGAATTTTACTTTACTACTCTTCTGACTACTCTTAAAGTTATGTTACTAGCATTATATGACAATCACAAGAGGTTCTCTCTATATGAGTGGTGACTATATTTTTGCTTTTCTTAATAATAATGCGTTTATTATTACGCTGATTGAGCTTACAGACATAGTTATTGCGCCCACCTCGGGTCTTAGAACTATGCCTAAAGGTACCAATGCACCAGCAGCGATAGGTATGGCTACAACATTGTAGCCTGTTGCCCACACTAAGTTCTCATTCATCTTGCGCATTGTCTTTTTGCTCAGGTTGATAAGTTTAGAGACATCCCTTGGGTCATTTTTTATTAGGACCACATCTGCAGACGCTATGGCAACATCTGTACCAGCGCCGATGGCTATACCGACATTTGCCTGAACCAACGCTGGAGCATCATTAACCCCATCGCCTACCATTGCTATACGTTTACCTTGGCCTTGCAATTTTTTTATAGCATTAGCCTTTTGGTCAGGAAGTACCTCAGCAAAAAAGGTATCTAAGCCTAGCTCTTTAGCTACATAAGCTGCTGTTTGCTTATTATCACCTGTCAGCATGGCTACTTCTAGGTTAAGCTCTTTAAGTTTCTTGACAGCCTCTTTTGATTCATCACGAATTAAGTCAGCTAAGGCAATTAAGCCTTCTAGTTGCTGGTTAACAGCCACATAAACAACTGTTTTACCCTCGGCAGCAAGCCTAGAAAATTCGTCCTCATGAGTAAGGCTTACACCTAAATCTTTCATAAGCGCCAGGTTACCGATATAGACTTCGTTCCCATCTACGGTCGCTTTAGCGCCTTTTCCTGAAATTGCGCGAAATCCTTGTGCTTTTTTTAGTTCTAAGCCTTCGCTTTGAGCCTTCTTAACAATTGCTTTTGCGATAACATGTTCAGAGTTAATTTCTAAGGCAGCTGCAACCGCAAGGAGTTGTTTATCACTCCATTTACCTAGCCCCATGATGTCTGAGACTCCAAATTCGCCTTTAGTTAAGGTGCCCGTTTTATCAAAAATTACCGTGTCGATAATTTTTGCGATTTCTATGGCTTGTGCATTTCTTACGAGCATACCGTTTTTTGCGGCAATAGTGGTAGAGATTGTAGTTACCGTTGGAATGGCTAATCCTAATGCATGGGGGCAGGTAATTACGATAACCGTTATAGCAAGAGTTAATGCGAATAAGCTACCTGCTCCTACTCCGAACCAGAACACAAAAGTGCCTCCACCGACAAAAATCGCAATCAAAGTCAGGTATGTCGCTGCCCTGTCAGCATACCTTTGCACGTTAGGTTTTGAAGCTGACGCCTGCTCAACAAGCTTAATGATTTGAGCGACGGCGGTTTGTTCACCAGTTTTTATAACTTCAACTTTTATAGCGCCTTCCACATTTATGGTTCCACCGATAACCTCGCTATCTTTAGTTTTGGAAACCGGTTTTGACTCACCCGTTAGCATAGCTTCATTAATTGAAGTCTCACCATCTACCACTACCCCATCAATCGGAACTTTTTCACCCGGTCTAACAAGAAGTAAATCGCCAATTGCTAGCTCAGCTGTAGGCGTGCTAATTATTGAACCATTTTTTACTAAATTCGCCGTAGGCGGAATTAGTTTTACTAATTCACGTATGGCGCCTGCTGCGGCTCTTGAAGCGCGCATTTCCATCCAGTGCCCAAAAAGGATGAAAACCGCAAGAGTGCTAATTTCCCAGTAAAAATCTTGCCCTATAGCAAAGAAGGTTGTTCCAAGGCTGTAGAGATAGCCTGAGATGAGCGCAATGCTTACTAAAACGTTCATGTCCAACAGACGTTTTCTTAGCGACGAGACTGAACCTTTGTAGAAGAACAAGCCGCCATATAAGATAACTATTGAAGCAAAAATTATGAGCAGAATACCCCAAATTGATGATTCAGGCGAAGTGTAGCCAAACCAGCCTTGAATCGAAGGAGAAAGAAACAAAACAGGAACTGTAAAAACTGCAGCCACAATAAAATGTCTTTTAATTTCCGCCTCCATCATAGCATGATGGTCATGCACAGTAGGCTTTTCCACCGGAGCTGCTACACGTTCTTTATAAGTCGCTTCATGACCCGACATGCCTTTCTCATGATGCATAATAATCAGCCACAAAAAACGATCAACTAATACTTCACAACGAATACAGATAAATTATTGCATCCTCAAAACAAAGATAACACTTGATACACCAATCTTTCCAGAATAAGAAAATCTGCCACCTTTCAATTCCCCTTAATTGGGATTTTCCATTGAAGCCAAGTAAGCGAATTTTTAAATAGATATTAAACTTACCAAAAACTAAAATGATGAAAATTGTAAAGCGTGAATATCACAGTATATTATCAAGTTTTATGTTTTTCTAGATAATCAGCTACTATTGCATCGAATTTTTCTCCAAAATCTAGCCACTGCGCTTCGGTGAAATAGTTAGGTCCAAAGGGTATGAGGATTTCTTCTTCTTTTAGCCAGTGGGCATGCATAACATCATATAGTGGCGCTAATCGGTGACGCCAAATGTCTTGATCAAAAGCTGAATTTGATAATGAGTCAAAATGAACTTTCATATCGGCGTGTTCAACTTCAAGCTCGAATCCTAAATCGCTTAACTCGGGGATTTTTTTCATAGCAGGAATAACTGTTAGCTCTTCACCTAAATGATGTGCCTCAAGCTTTAGCTTAAAATCTGCAAAAACATCCCTTCGTAGTTGCGCATCCTTGCAAGTAGTTTTATTTAATTTTGCAAAAAATCGACGATACTCATCATGATCTTTTCTTATCGATTCACCAATCCCCAACAAATCAACTCCAACTTAAAAGCAATGAAAAGTTCAATCTATCAATAAATCAAGAATTATATATACTTAGCCCAGCTCATTTATTGCCAATAGCATTTTCAAAGATTCACACTCAAAGCATAGCTTGTTGGAAAGTAATATTATGCTCCACATGGGAAATTGTATTCAAGTCATCAAGATCAGTAATAGAGACAGGTTGGTCGCCTGAGACAAAACCTTCAATCAAACATCACCGCATAAGCTTTCCATTAATTTTTTACCTGTCTTGTATAAACGCAAAACATTTTCTCAACATCAAATTATTGCAATGATAAAGAATACTATGGCGCTCATGCATCGACAATATACCGAGATTGCCACGGTCATATGCTTTTTGTGATGAACCAATATAAATTTAAAGGAAGGTATATTCCTACCATAGACGCTAATCAGAAGGCGTTTTTTTGTCTCAACTTGATGAGTCTGTTTATGGTAAGACTGGTCTTTCCTCTCAAGAAGCAGCACAAAAACTCAAGCAATTCGGTTTTAATGAAATCCCTGAAAGGAAGATAAGTCCGCTACGCAAATTCTTGGGGTATTTTTGGGGACCGATTCCTTGGATGATAGAAGCCGCTGCAGTATTGTCTGCGGTAATTCAGCGCTGGGAAGATTTAGGAATAATACTTGCCCTTTTGATAATGAATGCTGTTGTTGGTTTCTGGCAAGAACATAAAGCAGATAACTCTATAGAGCTACTTAAGAAGCGGCTCGCGCCTAAAGCCCGAGTTCTACGAGATAAAATTTGGCGTGAGATTCCATCAAGAGAGCTTGTGCCCGGCGATATAGTCCGCGTTCGATTAGGCGATATTGTACCTGCAGATGTTAAGCTCATGAAAGGTGACTATCTGCTTTTGGACGAATCAGCACTTACCGGCGAATCGTTACCTGTAGAAAAGCATATTTCAGATTTAGCTTATGCGGGTTCAATTGTTCGGCAAGGTGAAATGGATGCATACGTTGTAGCTACAGGGATTAGTAGTTTTTTTGGCAAAACAGCAAAACTTGTTGAAGCAACAAAGACAGGCAGTCATTTTCAGAAAGCTGTCATCAGGATCGGCAACTACTTGATCGCTTTAGCAGCTGTAGTTATATCCATTGTTGTTATTGTAGCTCTTTTTCGGCAAGTTAACCCTCTTGAAATTTTACAGTTTGCATTAGTTTTAACTGTGGCAGCCATACCAGTAGCTTTGCCTGCAATCTTAACTGTAGCTATGGCCATAGGTGCTATCACGTTAGCCAGAAAAGAGGCCATTGTAAGTAAACTCGTAGCAATTGAAGAAATGGCTGGTGTTGATGTATTATGCTCTGATAAGACTGGCACTATTACTAAGAATGAGTTGACTGTTACAGAGGCGCAAACCTTTGGTAGCTATGATATTGATGACGTACTTCTATTTGGAACTTTGTCATCGAGAGAAGAAGATCATGATCCAATTGATGACGCAGTCATAGCTAAAGCAAGGACAATCAAATCAGTAACTGAAGCGCTCAAGAAATTTCAAATAATAGAGTTCAAGCCATTTGACCCAGTTTCTAAACGAACTGAGGCAACAGTAAAAGACACAAAAGGCAAACGCTTTAAAGTCACAAAAGGCGCACCGCAAGTGATTTTATCCATCGCGTCTAACAGAGCTAAAATTGAAAACAAAGTCAACGAGAATCTAGATTCCTTTGGCAGTAGAGGTTACCGTGCATTAGGGGTTGCTAAAGCTGACGAAGAAAGCAACTGGCAATTTGTAGGGTTGCTTGCAATATACGATCCGCCGCGAGAGGATTCTGCTCAGACTATAAAGACAGCTCAGAAGATGGGCTTAAGTGTTAAGATGGTCACAGGCGACCATTTAGCTATAGCTAAAGAAGTTGCCCGCGAGGTAAACCTTGGATCAAATATTTTACCTGCACCATCTTTTGTTGATAAAACTGATAGTGAAGCAAAAGGTCTCATTGAGAACGCTGATGGTTTTGCCCAAGTTTTTCCTGAACATAAGTATCGTATCGTGCATTTGCTTCAAGAAAAAAACCATATTGTTGGCATGACCGGTGATGGAGTAAATGATGCACCTGCGCTAAAAAAGGCAGATGTCGGTGTCGCTGTTGCAGGGGCTACTGATGCAGCAAAATCAGCTGCAGATGTAGTGCTTACAAAGCCTGGACTTTCAGTGATCATTGACGCGTTGAAAGAGAGCCGCAAGATTTTCCAGCGGATGCAAAACTATGCTATCTACCGTATCGCCGAAACTACACGAGTGTTGATTTTCTTATCACTTTCAATCATAATTTTTGACTTTTATCCAATAACGGCAGTGATGATAGTCATCCTTGCATTGCTTAATGATTTGCCAATCATAACCATAGTTTATGATAATGTAAGAGTTCAGGAAAAACCTGTTCGTTGGAACATGCATGATGTAATTTTAGTTGCAGCCCTGCTTGGTGCAATCGGAATAGTCACTAGCTTCCTATTATTTTTGATAGGATTACAAGTATTTCGATTAGATATGGCTACTTTGCAGACGCTTATCTTCCTTAAACTAACAGTTAGTGGACACATGACAATTTACCTTGCACGCACAGGTGTACGCCATTTCTGGACTAAACCGCTACCGGCAAATGTTCTCTTTTTTACTGCTGAAATAACTCAAATGGGCGGCACATTATTGGCGGTTTATGGAATATTTATGGCTCCACTTGGATGGGAACTAGCCGCTTTCGTATGGGGTTACGCACTACTTAGTTTTCTAATAACTGATACTCTAAAGATACATTTATTCAAAATAATGGGGCATACTGAAGTGAAACTTAAGCGATAGCAACAGCTTATTCTACAGGATAACTATACAAATAAAAGGACACACCATCTTGTAGCCCTATTTATCCCATCCATAGGCTCAATTGAGACTAATAGCAATATCAAATGAAGATTGCATTAAAAATGTAAATTCTAACAAATAAAAAAAATTTCAATCAAAATGTGAATTTTACATTCATAAAACTTAGCTATGACATTAACAAAGCATAGTAGGATGCTTGATGAGAATCAAACAAAAGTCAAATAGCGTCACTTTGAGATTCCCAGTCATAATTGACTTCGCAGACTTAGGAGCAAACAAAGAGGACGCTAAAGTTACGGATTATCAATCAAGAAAAAAGCGCACCAGGCAATCACGTACACACTATACCTTATCGTAATTGATTAATAACTACATTATTTTAACTCAAAATATCTAGAAATTAAGTTGATTTCAATTTTTTCTATTAAGAGGCTTTTTGGCCGGTTCGATTAAAATTGACTACGTTTACATATGATGGGGTTGTAAGCTGGTGCAGGGTTACAGGGTTAATTCTCATTTTTATGTCATAGCAAAACAAAATTAGACACCAGGACCCTTCAGTAAATGGGGTATTATATTGAAAGCATTAGTTGTGTATGGTACAAGAACTGGAACAGCCGCAATTACTGCACAAGATATTGCGCAAACACTTCAAAATCAGGGTATAGAAACCAAGGTTGTAGATGCTAAAAAAGAAAAAATCAAATCGATAACTGAATATGACTTAATTGTTGTGGGCAGCGGCATTCAGATGGGTCGCTGGACAGGCGAGTCAGATGATTTTCTAAAAAGGTTCCAAAAAGAATTAATTGCGAAGAAGGTGGCACTATTTGTCAACTGTGGCTCTGCTGCCGAAAAATTAAACCCAGATAAACCCGAAGTAGCAGCAAACGCCAAGATAAAATATCTCGAAGAGAAGGCCATCAAGTACAACCTCAAATCCGCCTCACTAGGCTTCTTCGGAGCAATATACAACTTCAACACCATGTCATGGATAATGAAAAAAGGCATGGAATATCAACGCCCATTGCTTGCCGCAAACTACACAGAAACCCAACCAGGCGTCTACGACACCAGAAATATACAAGCTATACAAAAGTGGGCGCAAGAACTATCAACTAAAAGCTAAATTATATTGGCGGGCCCGACGGGAGTTGAACCCGCGGCCTAAGGATTAAGAGTCCTCCGCTCTGACCTGACTGAGCTACGGGCCCATCTGCTGATTCTGGTGAAAAGGAATTTTCATCTATAAATATAGAGGTTTCGCTTGTATTAGCTAGTCTTTTTATGACTTAAGTAGTCTGCTGACGTGATAATTAAACTGACGTGCAAATTGTATGTGCTTTCACCTGAAATTGGCTGTCTCGAACAGTAAGGTGGAGAAACTAAACCAGTACTAACAAACACTTACAATAAGAAATAGATCAAAACACTATCACCTAAGAGAAGCTGCAAACATTGTCACAATCAACTTTTGTATGCCAGCTGTAACAACTAAAATAAATTAATGCAAAGCGCCGAACAGTACACTAAACTTACTGCTATAACAAAAATTTTCAGTCAGCAGCATCTTTTAAGCAAAAAGGTACAATCACCCTCTTTTAACTGCAGCAATTAAACTTACAACAAGTATTCAAAGCAACCAAAAAGTAAAATGAATAACGAGCTTGCAAAAAAGAGGGTTATTCTATTGGGATTCTTTTAACGGTCAGAGGTGCTTTTAAGGGAATTTCGACTCTTAACACCCAGTTTTCGAATTTAGCCTTGGCCTTTTCCTCATCCACTTGGTGAGCTAAACTAAAACAACCTAGGTAAACGATGGGTTCATCCGTCCGCGCGGCTTGAATGCAAATGCTCTGCTCGCCAACAGACAGGTCTATGTGCTCTTTTTTGACACCAGGCAACTGAATGTCAATAAAGTAGGTCTTATCGTTATGATCAATCCATATATCAGGTGTAACCGCAGCAACGGTATCCTCTTCCTCAGTGGAGTCAGAATCAGGCTGAGCTTCATTAAAAGGTTCATTTTTAGACATAAAAGAGACCTCAAAACTATACATCTAAAAAATGTCCAACCAATCTAAAAAACTTTCTCAACAATCATAAAATTGGCATAAACATCGATTGAGCAATAACTTAGCTTATTTACTATAAGTAAAGAGATGGGTTACTTAAGTTAAACGTCCTTGATCGAAGATGTTTCGGTACTTATTTTTATTTTATAATGGGATATTTTGAAGAAGATTTGCAGCAGATCAGGCATATAGTAATAGTTTATCTCTGCAGTATAGCTCAGTTGGGGGCAAACTGTTAAATTTTCTGTTGTAGCTCTTTTTCCTATTCACTTTGAAGCTGGTTGTGCATATGGAATCTGATACAATTATTGTGCGTTTCAGCGGCGAGATAGGCATCAAAAGCGAATGGACAAGGCGAACCTATGAAAAACAAGCGCTACAGAATCTTAAGCAGACACTCAAAAATGCTGGCTTGAAGCCAACAAGCATTGAACGTATGAGAGGAAGGATTTACATTAAAACCCAAAAGCCCGCCGAAACTGCAAAGTCGCTAACACGGGTTTTTGGGATAACCAGCGTCTCACCAGCAAAGCGGACCACTTCCGATTTTAAGATGATTACTGAGACAGCTTTGGCAATAGCAGATGCTACAATACAGGACAACACAACGTTTGCAGTACGCTGCCACAGAGTAGGAACCCATCCGTATAGCAGCATAGAGGTCTGCCGTGACCTTGGAGAAAAAATACTTGATGCATATCATATGCGCAGCCCGAAAGTAAACCTAACTAACCCTGAAGTTACCATAACAGTGGAAATCCGCGAACAGGAAGCCTACGTTTACGCACAGACGCTACAAGGCGCAGGAGGGTTTCCTATTGGCACTCAAGCAAAAACTATTTGCCTGCTTAGCGGTGGAATAGATTCACCAGTAGCTTGCTGGCTAACCATGAAGAGAGGTTGTCCACCTGTTCCGGTCTACGTTGATAACTCGCCTTATACTGACGAAAAATCCATGCAAAAGGCTATTGAAACCGCACGCATACTTAAAGAGTGGAGTGCAGGTTACATCAAAAAAATGTATATTGTCCCAAATGGCGAAAACATGAAGGCTATAATGCAGAAGACCCCCGAGCGGTTCACCTGCCTGTTCTGTAAACGATTTATGTACCGCATCGCAGAACAAATAGCGGACATTGAAAAAGCAGTAGGCATAGTCACAGGAGAAGCCATAGGTGAACAGGCAAGCCAGACCATGCAAAACCTTTACGTTATTGATGAAGCCGCAAAACGCTACCCCATCCATCGCCCACTGCTAGGTTTTGACAAGATAGAAACTGAAGCCATCGCACGAAAAATTGGAACTTATGAGACTTCAATCATTAGATCCCAAGGTTGCATTGCTGCGCCATCCATGCCGTCTACACAGGCAAAGCTAGATGCTGTCAAAGATGCTGAGAAAGACCTCGACATAGACATTATGGTAAATTCTGCCGTACAAGCTGCCAAAGTCATAGAACTATAGAAGGCATTACTCCAAAAAGACGCCCTTAGATCAGGCGATAGTTGAAGTTGGTTCTGGCGTCGAGTTTGATGCTGTTGCCGGTACGGAACTACGTTGTCTTAAGTCTATAACGGTGGTTCCTGCGAATTTATCAAAATACCTAATAAACCTTGGATCTTTAAGCTGGTAGCCGAATAATAGGTCAAAAGGTAGAAGGATTTTGCCGAAGTTGCGTACTGCAGCATGTTCATAATCCATTTTTTTACCATTTATCTTAACAACTTTTAAGCCTATGACACGTTTGCCTATGCTTTGCCCGCTGAATCCCTCAAGAAGCGTCGAATATACCCACAGAAAGCCTAAAGAAGCAAAAAGCAGCGTTAAACTTATGACTGTTTCACCCCTGAACAATTCTAGGACTAATTCAACCAAGATTAATGCGGTCACTAGAAAGATGATGCCAAAGTCTATCAGAAAAGCATAGGTTCTCTTTTTAAAAGAGGCTAATAGAAGTTGGGATGCTTTGCGGTTTACGTCGGCAGCTTCAGCCCAAGATTCAACATCGCGTATTACTCTTACCGCGTCTTCGCCTGCGCGGCTTAGGCGATATTTACCGCTTTCTGTCTGCTGAAGGAACGGCGAAAGACTGCGTATGTGAAAGCTTAATTTCCCAGTATCAATGTTTAGCGTGTTCATTAAGTCAGTGAAGCTACTTTCGCCCTTCTCGTTTAAAATAAGAAGTATTTCTCTTCTTATCCGGTGTGAAAGTACTGAAAGTACTTTAGATACGTTTTCTTGATCAACAGCCATTTATTAAGACCTAACTGCCCCTGTTACACTAAACTGATAATGCTCAAAAACACTAGGGAACGAACTAGCATATAAAATGCTCTCTGCTAGTTATTTCTTACTCTTATTAATACATGTGACATAGAGTATAGTTGAATGTCATCCGCTGAAATCGCCGTTCAAAAATTCAAAGAACTCGAAATTGAAGACTTCAAAGTACTTCAAATTATAGAGGCGGCTATGAGCAAGCGCGAGTTCGTGCCAAAAGAGCAGGTGCAGAAATACTCCAAGGTCCCCATGGACCGAATTGATTTCACGCTAAATAGACTAAACAAGCTAGGCCTGATACGACGAATGCATGGTGCCTACGTAGGATACACCCTTAACTACACTGGTTATGACTGCCTAGCCATAAATGCGTTCGTCAAAGCCGGCGTGTTAGAAGCCTTTGGCAAACCACTGGGCGTAGGCAAGGAAGCGGACGTTTTTGACGCCTTGGATCCTAAAGGAACACGTGTAGCGGTGAAGTTTCATCGACTGGGCAGGATTAGTTTTCGGCAGACACGGCGCACGCGCGGTTATATGCCTGACCACGCGAGTTGGCTTTTTCAGTCGCGGCTTGCAGCGGAGAAAGAGTTTTCGGCGTTGAGTCTTGCGTTTGAACATGGAGTTGCTGTACCAAAGCCGATTAGCCAGAATCGTCACGCTATTGTTATGGGTGTAATTGAAGGTGCTGAACTGTCAAGATGGAAAGAGCTTGAAGATGCAGCTAAGACGTTAAAAGAAATTTTGGTAAACGTGAAGAAGGCGTATTTGGATGCAGGCATAATTCATGCAGATTTAAGCGATTATAACATTATAGTGAAGCCTGACATGCACGTGCTAATTATCGATTGGCCTCAATACGTTACAAAAGAGCATCCTAATGCGAAAGACCTACTAACGCGTGATATTAATAATGTACTTGGCTTTTTTGACCGCAAATATAAAGTTAGAGTTAAGGTTAATGATGCCTGCGATTTTGTCACAGGCAAAACTAAGCACCTCAAGATTATGAAGGGTGGAAAAGCTGCGGTTTAGTGCCTAGTTGAATCTAGGATTATGTAGAGCACATTATTTCCGCGTAGAAGTACGTTGCCATAGTTAGTTAGCATCTGCTGGTCTTTGTATTCTGTTGCACCTTCTAGCAATATGTTCATGTGGCCATCGACTCTAATCATTTTACCTTTATATTCGCAGCCGTTTTTGAGGACTACTTCGATGTTACCGTGCAGCTGTTTAATTAGAACATTCAGTGGCTTTTTGCTAGGTTCCATCTGAACACCATGGTCAATATAGTTGGGATTCATAAGCACAAACCCTTAACCAGATATAAAAGTATTATGAATAAACCTAGCCCGAAGTTAAGGCTTTTATCGTTGTGCATAGTTTTTTCCATTTGTAGCTTTAAAGTACCTTTATTGCACAACTATCTCTAAGGTGCTCTGTAGTATTGCTTTTTAGTTTCCTTGCTTTACGTGACTATTTGGTTACAACAGCTGCTATGCGAACGATGGGATATGCTCAGAGGTTACACCTTAGCAGGCGAAATTGCAAGCTTCATTTAACATAATACAGATAACAAACATGTATCCTGCAACTTAATTTTGCCGAATGCTCGAACATCAATGCATGAAAACTTATTTAATCCTAACCAAAAAGACCCCGCTCCAGAGTTTTCCCTAAATATTTAGTTGTAAAAAGAAGATGAGAAGGGTAGTCTTAACCGAAAGGTATAGGTTTTTTGGGTTGTAGATTGGTTTCCCAGGTCCAGAAGACGGCTTCACCTTTTGCAATCCTAAATAAGATTAGCCCGGGGCTTTCTGGTGTGAAGCCAATCTGCTGTAGGAATGGTCTGTCTGCAATTACTTTCTGTTTTAGTTCTTTGTCGTTTACGAATTCTGCTTTGCCTGCAATTCGCATCATAGTGCCCATAGGTTGCTTGTTATCGTAGAAGCAGACCTCAAGTTTTGGGTTAGCTTTTATCTGATTAACAATGTCTTTCATGGTGCCGGTTTGGAAGTAAAAGCCTGTTTTATCTGCGAACCACATTAGAAAAGCCCGCACACGTGGCTGATCACCTTCGACTGTAGCAATATATGCAACACGGTTTTCGTTTGCAAACTTTACGCAGTCCTCAAAACTCATATTTAAACCTCACTCATTTAAAGACACAATAGGGATAAAAGCTTTCATGCTCGCTTAGCAGAGTGGGTTGGGAAACGGTTTTAACGTTCATCACTAACCTATAGCGTAGTGAGGCGCAGCGGTTGAATTACCTTGACATAGCAAATGCATATGAAAAAATTGAAGCTACGACTAAACGGCTCGAAATGACCGACCTACTTGTTACGTTACTAAAAAATACGCCTAAGGAATTAATTGCTAAAGTCGTCTACCTCACGCAAGGCAAGTTGTATCCTGACTTCGTAGGTATAGAAATCGGCATAGCAGAAAAACTGGCAATTAAAGCCGTCGCGCGTGCTTGTGGCAAAAAGGAGACTGAAATACAAAGCGACCTGCGTAAAACAGGCGACATTGGAGAAACTGCACAAAACTGCTTGGCTAAAAAAATTCAGTCCACCCTTGGTGTTAAGAAAAGCCTCACTGTTCAGAAAGTTTATGAAACCTTTGATAAAATTGCTAAAACCTCAGGTCCCGGCACAGTCGATATCAAAATGGGTATGCTTGCCGGATTACTATCTGATGCTTCACCTAAAGAAGCTAAGTACATCTTGCGTACCCTAACAGGCAAGCTACGACTAGGTATCGCTGATATGACCGTTCTAGATGCACTATCGATAGCATATGGTGGAGGGAAAGAAGCTCGTAAAGGAATTGAACGTGCCTACAATATTAGCTCAGACTTGGGTAGAGTGGCAAACGTACTTGTAACTCAGGGCATGGAGGGCATACAGAACTACAAGGTCTTAGTTTTTGAACCTATACGACCAATGTTGGCTGAGCGTCTGCCTTCACCTCAGGAAATCCTTGATAAGTTGGGCGGCAGATGTGTGGTTGAATACAAATATGATGGCGAACGCATTCAAATCCATAAAAAAGATAACGAAATCAAACTTTTCTCACGAAAACTCGAAAAAATCTCTAACCAATACCCTGACGCGGTGGATCTAGCCCGAAAATACGTGAATGCAAAAGAGGCCATATTAGAGGGTGAATGCGTTGCCATGGACTTGGAATCAGGCGAAATGTTACCATTTCAGGAGCTTATGCATAGGCGACGTAAGTACGGTATTAAAGAAGCTATATCACAGTATCCCGTGTCGCTGTTCATGTTTGACGCACTCTACATTGATGGAAAAGATTACACCCAAGAGCCCTATCCTACAAGGCGTAAAGCACTCGAGCAGGTTATCGCAAAAAATGCCCGAGTCAATCTGGCAAAACAAATTACCACCAACAAGGTCAAAGAACTTGAGAAGTTCTTTGAAGAAGCCATTGAGGATGGCTGTGAAGGTGTCGTATGCAAATCTTTGAACCCAGAGTCTGTTTACCAAGCGGGCGCACGCGATTGGCTTTGGATAAAGTTCAAGCGTGATTATAAGAGTGAAATGACCGATACCGTTGACCTAGTCGTGGTAGGCGCATTTTATGGCAGAGGTAAACGTGCAGGGTCCTATGGTGCATTACTATTGGCAACCTATAACAAAGAGGCGGATGTTTTTGAAACAGTCACGAAGCTGGGTTCAGGATTCACCGATAAGGATTTGGCGCTGATACCAGAAATGTTAAGGAAGCATGAGGTGCCTCGCAAACACTCCCGTGTTGTATCGACCCTAGAAGCAGACATCTGGTTTGAGCCCGCCATAGTGCTTGAGGTTTTAGGTGCAGAAATCACTCTAAGCCCTATTCATAATGCCGCGATGAATTCGATTCGCAAGAATAGCGGCTTAGCCATCAGATTCCCTCGCTTCACAGGCAAATATCGTACCGATAAAGCCCCTGAAGACGCAACTACCAGCGCCGAAATCGTAGAAATGTATCGTAACCAACTGAAGAAAATAAACCAAAGTTAATGTGTCATGCGCAGAAATGTGCACAAAGTTTAAAGTTCTAATAATCCGATAGCTGTAATTGTAATTATTACTGCGGTTGTGGACTCATGTCGATAGATCAAGAAAAATACAAAGCACTCCTTGCCCTTAAATCACGATTGGAGAAGCGCATAGCAGAAATAGATGCCGAGCAGGCTGAGCTTAAGACTAGCTTAGACGCTGTAAATACAATACTACTTGAGAAGGGCTTTAAGCGTGGAAATATCAAAGATGTCGAGCAACAGGCAAAGGAGGCCCAAGCCGCAGCTGCATCAGCCGCGAAAACTGCTGAAGCCACACCAAAAGGTGCTTCAACGCCAACCTCGCAGCCAGTAAAAGTAACTCCACCAAAAGAAAACAAATCTACAAGTTATAAAGGCGGAGAACCGGAAAACGTTATCCCGCTCAAAAGTATAAACGATGAGTCCTTAGCAATTATTTATGTTGAGAAAGACTCCATCCATGTTTTACCTGATGAAAGCAAGCATTTCACTGTTAACACACCACCGTTCAGTAATTTCCTTGTTGAACGTGTCTTGGCAAAAATGCAAGATAAAGACGCAGAACTGGTTCGAATGAAGCAACTCCCGCAGGATAAAATGTTTAGCTATAATATAATCCGTGAAGGCGACCTTATACGTGAAATTGTAATCCGCAATGTTGATGAGGACCGGTTCAAAGAGCTCAAATCTAGCATCCGCTGGACCTTAGAAAAGATGTACGAAAAAGTGAAAGGACAACAGTAAAGTCGTCTACTTACAAGTTATGTAGATTGTTTTTGGATAGCTGCTTCATACTGTTTTTTTGGGCACAAACCTACAATACGGTCTACCTCAACAGCATCTTTTATTAGAATAACTGTAGGTATGCTGAATACTTGGAATTTCTCAGCGGTTTTTGGGTTTTCATCAACGTCAAGTTTGGCAACTAGGACCTTACCTTCTAGCTCCTTTGCCAGCTCCTCAATAGTTGGTGCAAGCGCTCTACAGGGTCCACACCACCCTGCCCAAAAATCAATTAAGACCATCTTGTTTTTGTTTATTGTCTCTTCAAAATTTGCATCAGTCAAATGAAACGGGTCATTACTCATAAGGCATTCTCCCCAGTAATTCTCTATTTTTCTGTGATATAAAGTGTTCGTGTATAATTCATTTACAGGATTTCATGCGCTCACGTAGAAGCCTGAATGCGCGGTAGGCGTCTTGAGGTGCGGATATGTCTGCGGCAGCTTTTTCAAATGGGCACATACCGGTTTTATCGGCGTTTAGAATGTTTTCGACTATTTCTTGCCATTGACAGCCGATTCTGTGTTCTTTAAGGATCGCCTGTGCTTTTCGGCTAAGCACACATGCATAAACTTCTTTGACTTTAGCATATACGCATAAAAGCGCCACCGCTTTCCCAATAACGCGATCAGCAACTGAAGAACCCTCTAAGTTAGCGCCGCATTTTTCAATAGCATCTAGAAAGCCGCTGATGCGGTGACTATCAGTTTGAAAAAGAACACTACCATCCTTCACAATGACTAAAGTCAAGTTCTCTTCGTACATTTCGCCCTTAGCTAAATCTAAATCGTTCATTAAGCTCAACTTAGTAATGCATTACAGCTAAAAAACCCTGCTGTAAAAGCAGTTAAAAGTAAGAGTTAAAGGGGTTTTGATTGAGGCTCCTCCTTTTTAGGGGAAATCTTCGTCCCAAGCAGTAAAGCTGCCAAAAAAACAATTGCAGTTCCTATGATACCAGCTGCTAATGTAGATAAGTATGGATTGTCGAGGATACTGATAGCATAGTCACCAATTAAGCCATTCCAAGATGGTTCTTGTGCATCTGAGGCTTCAACTAAGGTCTCAAGTCCATCAGGGGTTGTAGATACGAAGGGCAACGATATTGCCAGCACAGCGATAATTAAACCAATTGAGATTATGTATTTTTTCATAATGTTGTTTTCCCTCTTAACATGCTCAAACCTGATAGCCCGGCAGATTGTAAATGGCGGAGCGAGAATGACAAACCAACGACAAGAAGCGATGTCACTAAAGCTTCCACTAAGCCGGCTATGCTATAAACGCCTAACATAGTAGGTACAGTAAGCATCAGACCACCAGCGTTAGCAAATGAACTGGATAGACCGACCTCAATTCCAGTGACCAAGGCGCAAAGGATTGACGACACGAATGTTGCTATGAATACACTTGTTACTAATCGGTCACGATTTTTGGCGGTAGATTTACCCATTAGACCTTTAACTATATAGAAGCTTAAGCCGCCAATTATCGCCATGTTTAATGCGTTTGCTCCAAATGCAATGAACCCGCCGTCACCAAAGAATAAAGCCTGCATCATCAGCACAATTGTCATACTTATCATTGCAGGAAAAGGCCCAAGAACCATGGCAAGCATTGTACCACCTACCACGTGTACCGAGGTTCCGCCGGCTACTGGGAAAGTTAGCATCTGCACAACGAAGACAAGGGCACTCATCAAAGCAATAATAGGCGCTTTGGTTTGGGGACAGGCAGTCTTTGTTTTTCTCCAAGCAAAAATCAGAAAAGGTATAGTTATTGCCCAAGTGGTAATTAATACGGCAATGTCAGTTACGTTTAGCGTTTGGGTTACTGGATTTATGGGATTTAGGATACCATCGTTGATGTGCATTTCCTTACCTCAGTAACACTTTCTTAAAAAAACGTGTTACTAATTGTATAAAAGCTTTTAGGTACAAAAACACCAAACTTATCAGCGATGTACATGTCAAAAATTACCCGCATAGGCGTAACATTTCCGCCTGATTTACTCAAAGATTTTGACGAAATCATTGAAAAAATGGGTTATGAAAGCAGAAGCAAAGCCATCCAGGACGCTGTACGTCTGTTTGTTACTGAACGAAAATGGCTTAAAGAGGAAGCTAATACACCCCAGACAGGAGTTATGCTTATGGTTTATGACCATGGCGTACGCGGGCTGGAAAGCGAACTCACAGAATCAGCGCATGACCATTCGGATCTGATAACTTCTACGTTACATATTCATTTAAGCAAAGGCGACTGTATGGAAGCTATAGCTGTAAAGGGCAAAGCTCGAGAAATCAGACATTTAAGTGATGAACTGGCAACAAAAAGAGGCGTAAAAATCCTAAAAACCATCATCGTAAGCACGTAACGGTGTTTAGGGTTTATACCTGGAACATACGCTCAAGAGAAAGGCGGGCTTTTGCAGCAACCTTTTCTGGGACTGTGACCACACATTTCTCTTCTTTTAGTGAGGTGTAGATGCGGTCAAGGGTATTGAGCTTCATGTTTGGACAAAAAGCGCCATCGTATGCGTGGTAGAATGTTTTTTCGGGGTTTTCTGTACGTAATCGGTGCAATAGACCTTCTTCGGTGCCAATTATGAACTCTTTATGGTTGCTTTCTTTAATGTAACGACACATTTTGCTGGTACTACCGATATAATCTGCAATTTTGCGCATTTCACCTGTGCATTCAGGGTGGATGGTGACCAGAGCGTTAGGATGCTGTTGTTTAAGGACAATGACTTCTTCAGGCTGGAAAAGCAGATGAGTAGGACAAAAGCCCCATTCAGGCAGCGGAATCAGAGTTTTTCCTGTTTTTTCTGCAGCATACTCTGCAAGGTTGCGATCTGGACCGAATAATATTGTGTCTGCATCTAAGGAGTTGACGACTTCGATGGCGTTGGCACTGGTGCAGCATATGTCACATTCAGCTTTTGCCTCAGCAAGCGAGTTAACGTATAATACTACAGGCGCCTTAGGATACTTTTGCTTTGCACGCCTTATCTCGTCAACCGTGAGCATCTGTGCCATTGGACATCTGGCGCCCAGTGTGGGCAAAAGGACTTTTTTGCTTGGGTTGAGCAACGCTGCAGATTCTGCCATAAAGTTTACGGCGCTAAAAACGATGATTTGTGCGTCTTCTTCCTGCATAGCTTTACGGCTTAGCTCAATGCTATCGCCCACATAGTCGGCTATGTCTTGTATTTCAGGACGCTGATAATTGTGAGCGAGTATAATGGCTTTCTTTTCTTTCTTAAGTTGCTGGATTTTGACTATTAAGTCATTCATTACATCGCGCCTACAAGTGGGAAGATAGAAGGGCACAAGAGGAGATATATGCTTTTACCTAAAGGCACTCTATTTTATTCATTTGTAAGCGCTCTAAAGGTTGTACAGTGCCGGTTGTATGTTTTTAGCTTAAGAAATTGAAGTACTAGCCTGTAGAATTCATTAAAAGGTTATTAGTTGGCTAGTTGTGGATAAGCGGCAACTAGACGTTTAAGAATCATAGGTCTTTTTGCTGCAGCCTGCATTATTTTTTCTATACGATCAGTCCAGCCTAGATGGCGATAGATATCATATTTAACGTGCAGCGGTACAATAGCTGTTTTTGTACCTTCTACATACATATACTCGGGATTGAAAGATATCTTTTCGCTCCAGTTCCAATCCTTAATCCTAAACTGCAAATCACCATGCACTTTGACTTTAATTGTATCTAAAAAAAATTCAAAATAGTAACTCCGCAGAAATACCGGATACTCCTTTTCGTTAACTACTGCGTTACGATCCAGCTTTTGAATCTGGAAGTAAACTCCTTTTGGAGCATACTCTTTTACAGCAAGAAAAATTTGTGCAGCGCCTTTTTTGCTGGTTACAATTTCTATGCAGCTAGGTTTTACTTGAACATCCCGTAAAGCCTCGCCTAGTTCTCCACCAACCGCCCATTCAACATGATTTTTTGTTAGCCTCTTATGTAGAAACATCAATGCATCAATATACTGCGGCTCTATCATTGGAGCAGAATTTTCGAAACCATCTTTTATTTTGGCGCTCTCAGAAACAATCATACTTTAATATACCTCAAACAGACTTTGACTAAAAAATAACACGAACCTAACATCAACATAAAAAAATTTAAAGATATGTGGTTGCATATATACAACAACAAGCTGGCAAGTAATTTCTTGTTGCTAAAGTTGCAATCAATAAAGGAAAAAGGAGCCTATTAGACAGATTCTGCTTGTATCCCATTGCTCTTTTGGTTTTAAGTTTGTGTTAATATAGAAATTTTTAGGTCAATGATTAACATAGTCGCAGTGCTTGGCGCAAATACATGAGCATGAAGGTCATCGTTGAAGTCAGCACTCAATAAGAATTAAAATATCAAAGTAAACATTTCTTGTGCACCAGAATGTATTTGTTGAAGATAATCTAAGTGTTAGGTAACCTTTGGCAGGTTTTAGATCCCCTTGACTGAACAAGAAAATGCTGAAAAACAAAAGGAACAACGAAGAGTAGAGTTTAACTTTCCTATTTTGACAGTAAGAACAAAGACGTTCAATGGTCTCTTTGATAGATTGGGCTCTTTTAGAACTTCGCTATGGTTTTCACGCATAGCAGTAGTTGTTGTGCCTATCGTAGCAGGTATTGGGCTTTACCTACTGATCAATAGCTTACTTAACCTGCTATGGACGCCAGCAGTCAGAGAGGTTAGTCGGGAACTAGGACCGAGCGCTTATCTGCTGTTGCCGGGAATTAATCCAATGCTACCCCTGCTTTTTGGGTGGCTAGGGATAATCGTAGCAATTACAATTCATGAGGGCGCCCATGGTATCGTTGCAAGAAATAACGGCTTTAACGTAAAATCTAGCGGCTTGCTCTTTTTCCTAATCATCCCTATTGGTGCCTTTGTAGATGTTGACGAAGAGCAGATTGCAAAGTCAAAGCCGCGACCCGCTTTGAAGGTCATGGCTGCGGGTGTGGGAGCAAACATCCTTGTTGGCTTAGTATGCCTCTTGGGAGTAATTATTATCATTAACGGTTTAACACCGATAGTGGACGGCGTATACATCGCTAATGTCGTTGATGGGGGACCTGCAGCGGAAGCAGGATTGCAGGTAGGAGACATCTTTGTCTCAATTGATAATGTTAACATTTCTAGGTATGAAGAGTTGAGAGCGCTATTTGAGGATAAGCAGCCAGGCGATGTAATATCGGTAACAGTGGCTAGGGGAGAGAGCTGGCAAGAGCGATTCTCTACAACTATTAGATTAGCCGAATCCAACGGAAGCGCAATAATGGGCGTAAATATAGGCGATTTAACAACAAGTGACCGGCTTCAGCTCTACCAGAACCTAAGCCTCACTTCACTTACACTGTACCTAGTTCCGCCTGCCTTGGCGCCTGGAGTAGTACCGTTCTCAGATGCGCTAGCCCCATTTTACACTCATTGGCTAGGACCACAATGGGCATCGTTCGCTAATCTCTTCTTCTGGATATGGTTCATCAACGTTAACGTTGCTGTATTTAACGCGCTGCCGATTTATCCACTTGATGGTGGACGCATGTTCAACATCGGGCTAAAACGTGCGTTAGGAACAAAGGTAAGTGAAAAAACTATCTATAACATAACAGTCGCAGTCACAGCATCAATAGTATTTATCCTGCTGTCAATAATTGTGATCCCATTTGTTTTCTCTTAAAGTGCTAATGGGATCACAGGTAGTTTAGGATTATTGTGATTGCGTAGATTAGCATTGCTATGTGAAATAGGGGCAGGGCTTTGATTCCTATTTCGGCACTTTTTCTCTTTAATATCATTAAGTTTCCAAAGGTTATCAGCGAAAGGCTTATGGCGAAACCAATAATCGCCAGCGTTCCAACTGTGGTTAAGAAAATTAGAGCCATAGCGAAATGGAAGATGCTGAAGACAAATATCCAGTAGGCAGTTCCTTTCATACCATACATAGTCGGTATGGTGTTCAGGCCTTTTGCTTGATCGTTAACCACGTCAACAAGGTCATTAACGCCTAAGTGTGCAAGTGCTAGCGGATAGAAGAACAGGAAAAGAAGCAAAACATTCAAGCCCGGGTCTCCAACACAGAGATAACCTGCAACTAGGAAAAGGGCAAAATCGGTGCGCCCGATTATTTGGGCAAACGGAAAACTTTCACGTCTTTTCACAATTTGGTAGAATACTTCAAGGCAGTAACAAGTTACCATTATAGTGAAAACGTAAATTGCGTTTGGAAAGGGAAGGGTAAAAATTATTATTGTTGTAAGGGCTACGAGAATAACGAAGAGTAGGGTTGCTTTTTGTTGGGTAATTAATCCTTGGGAAATTGGTCTTTTTCCGAAGGGTCGCCAGTACTTTGTTAGCTTGTTAGAGCCTATTTCTTTTTTATCAATGTTGGCATCTACAATATCGTTTAGCACTAGACCGGCTTCGAATCCAAAAAAGCCAATCAAGATAGCTTGAGCCACCAACGTTAACGAGAATCCGCCGTAAGTGTAGAAAGCGTAAAAGAGCCCTGCGGAAAATAGTACTGGCCATACAAAGAAGAAGTGTAAACGCATAAGGTCTACGTATGCTTTAACAGTAGTATTCAACTCTATGCCTGCGGCTTTGCATTATAATATTTAAATAAATAAGCTTTAGCATCAGTAAGCTAAGATCGCTATGACGCTAAACGATGCCACTCAGATGCTCAGGATAATACGGCCTCATATCGTAGCAGGAGGCATTTTAGCGTTCACACTTGGTGTACTCTTAGCTGCTGCAAATGGCGGAACCTTTGATTTAGGAAAAACCGCTTTGTTCTACGCAGTAGTATTCCTAGGTGACCTTTCAACACATTACAGTAATGACTATTTTGACACTGAAGCCGATAAACACATTAAAAGGAAAAGTATTTTTCTGGAAGCTACATACTCGTCGATAACCCGCAGTTTCGCCCACTAGCACGGCTAATCGCAATCATATTTTTAACGCTCTCGTGCGGTTTTGCATTAGTGATGGTTTTCTTTCAAGTAGCACCTGTTGAACTTTTGTTCATTACAGTGGTTGCAAATTTGCTTGGCTGGCTCTATTCAGCTCCGCCCGTACGATTAATTTCAAGGGGGCTTGGCGAGACTGCTATCGCTTTGGCGGCGGGGTTTGCAATTCCCGCTGTTGGATATTTATCTGTAAGAGGTCAGTTGGACCTGTTGTTTGCCTTTTTTTCTTTCCCGTTTATGCTGTGCGGGTTAATACTTAGTCTGAGTCTTGAAGCACCCGACATTGAAGTAGACCAAAAGACTGGAAAAAGAAATTTTGCTGTCCGAAAAGGAGAAAGAGCGGTTTCCGGCACTATTTTGGCAGCAGCATTGATGGCTACGTTGTTGTTCCTTGTTTATATATGGCAATTCGGCAACACGCTGATGAACCTAGGGATTGTAGCTGTTTTTTCAGCTATACCTTTAGCAGCTGCGCTTGCACAATTTGCGTGGTTAAACCAGAAAAAGCATAGGAACAGGCTTTATGCGGCAAACGTTATTGCACTGTTCTTCTTTAACGCAGCCATGATCGCTTACCTAGCCACCGTTGTAGCGAACACATAAAAAAAGCAAAACAGCGAGGCAAAGTGATAGAGAAGTGAAGTACGCGCTGCTCCCGCCGCAAGCATCTCCAATCATGCTCGGTTGATGTACCCTTTTATTTTTGCACTCGTAACAACGCCGGCTGTTCACACCGCGCAGCCTTCGCTCCACAAATGTCCGCCCCAAAGCTATAGCTTAATATGCGGAAACTCTAAAGAGCAGCCTAGCAGAAACGCACCTAAGCACACGAACCAGCTCAGGAACACAGACCCTTGGCGGGCAAAAGACAAACACATGCACAGGATCACCATCATGAACCCTAACGGTCAGCAACTTCCAACCCTGACTGTCGACAATCGCTTTAAGTACTTCCTCAAGCCAAAATCTTTTCTAGAAATGAAGAAAAAAGCATAATTCAAGCAAGAATTTTAAGTGGTGGGGCTGCCCGGATTTGAACCGGGGTCTATAGCGCCCGAGGCTACAAGCCTGGACCAAACTAGCCGACAGCCCCTCTCGTTAGACGTTTGTGGACTCTATGTTGAGTTGGAGGTCATCAAAATAAGTGTTCCTCAACTAGAAGAGTTTTTGCTGCTTTTGATGCTGCTGCGCCTTGGCTTTTTTGGCAGGTTTCCAAGATTTTCGTATGATATTAGGAAAGTCTTCGTGCGATTTTAGCCATTCGACTAAGAAAGCTTGAGTTTTGGGATCAGCTAGATAGCCTGTGCCGAAATCGCCATACTCACTGCGCAGTAGCGCTATGGTATTGTCGCGTTCAACCTTGGCAAGTATGCTTGCGGCTGCAACGATTGGGTAGGTTCTGTCGGCTTTGTGTTCGCTGATAATTTTTGTTTTGAATGCAGAAGCCTCCAGTATGTATTGCCCGAAGCGGCCAGCGACTACATCGGCGGCGTCAACATAGGCTAAGTCAGGTTCAAGCAGCATTACAATTTCGCCCATGGTTTTTGCTTCAAGCCAATTCAGCTTTTGAAGCTTGACTTTGCTCTCAACGGCACAGTCGATCTGTTGAGGGGTAATTTTAGAGATTATGTACTTCTCAGCTAATTTGATGATTTTAGGCGCGATTTCCTCACGTTTCTTTGGAGATAGAAGCTTTGAATCTTTTACGCCTAGCTGGCTTAACGCTGGCAAATTTTCTTCTTTAACAAGCAATCCCGCAACAACAAGTGGTCCGATAACGCAACCTCTGCCGGCCTCATCTATCCCCGCAATGCGCATACCCATGTTTTCTCCTGGCCTTTACACGATTAACTGGGTCCTAGGCTATAACCATTTACTCCTGTGCCGTTTTTCGGTTCGTTGATGCTGCTAACTGCAACAGGCTAGGTTAATGAGGCTAAAGAGCATTAACTATGCATAGGCGTGTTACGGTGACCGATTACCTTGTGGGCACAGGCGGCTGGGCATACTTCAACGTGCCAGGAAAAGACCCGCTAGAGGCTTACTCGCAGCTTTTCAACTTCACCGAAGTCAACTATACTTTTTACGAGTATCCTAATGATAGGCAGGTTGAGGGGTGGCGACGTAAAGTGCCGGCTAGTTTCACATTTGGTGTGCGGTGCCATCAGGATCTTACGCATCGGATCGGCCTTAAGCCTGTGGATGAAGCCTATGAGGTACTGGTTAAAATGATAGGATACTGCGGCAGACTTAGATCGCCTTTTCTGGTTCTCGAAACACCGGCAAGTTATGTAATTGAATCAGAAACAGCCAATCAGGCACGCGAATTTTTTTCCAGCGCGAACCTTCACGGCGTTCGTCTGGTTTGGGAGATGCGCGCACCAGTGACGGAGGAGGCTTCAAACCTAATGCAGGATTTTAACATCGTTCACAGTGTTGATTTATCAAAGGAAACTCCGAAAGGTCAATCAGATGTGGTTTATTCGCGGCTTTTTGGTAAAGGCAAACATAACCTTTACCAGTTTACCGACAACGAACTCATAGATATTGATAGGAAAGCTGTAGCAGCTAAGCCTAAAACAGTTGCCCTATCGTTTCATGGCGCACGAATGCACAGCGATGCTGCAAGGTTCAAAGGCTACAAGCTTACAGGCAAGTTCATGCAGACAACATTGGCAACAGGTGTTGACTCTGCAAGGGCAGTACTATCAGAAGATGCAAAGTTTCCGATGTCGAAGACGCAGCTTATTGACAAGCAAGGCTGGAAAGTCATAGACATAACCACAGATCAGCGCGTGCATCTCTCTCAGCTACTCCAAAACATACCTAACAGAACCTACACTGACGTCAATGATGTTGTAAAAGCTTTAGAGGCAACAAACTATGGATAAAAGAAATATTTTTTTGGGTACTTCAGGATGGAGCTACAAAGAATGGGAAGGACCATTCTATGACAAGGGCGAAAAACGCAAACTACGAGCCTACGCCCAAATTTTTGGCACAGCAGAAATTGATTCAACATTTTATCGCGTTCCATCGAAAGGAATGGTATTCGGCTGGCTGCGCTATACGCCCCCTGATTTCGTATTCACAGCCAAGCTACCCCAGACCATTACACACACCAAAAAACTTGGGTTGAAAGGCGACGTTAAACCAGAGTTGGAAGAGTTCCTCGATATCATGCGCCCGTTGCAGTCTGGAGGCAAACTTGCGTGCCTGCTAATTCAGCTTCCGCCCTCATACGATTATAACTCTGAGAACCTGCGCGGCTTTTTTAGCTTGTTAGACCCCGTGTTCCGCTATGCAATAGAGTTTAGGCACCTAAGCTGGATGCGCTCAGAAACATGGAATTTACTCAAAGAGTTTGACGTGGCATACGTAAACGTGGATGAGCCTCTTTTACCGCCTGACGTGCACCTGACAACGGACTTTACGTATTTTCGCTGGCATGGTCGAGGCAAAAGCCCATGGTTTGACTACAAGTATTCAAAGCCACAACTCGATGCTTGGATTCCTAAAGTTGAAAAAGCCGCTCAGCAAACCAAAAAAATTGTCGGCTACTTCAATAACCACTACCATGGCTACGCACCTGAAAATTGCCTCTATCTAATTGAAAAACTTGGGCTACTTACCGAAAAACAAAAACAGCACCAACAGAAAGCCCACTTAGAACAAGCAACCCTCGCCGACTTTCACCAATAACATCACTAACAAAAACGTTTGAAAGAAGAACAGAATCATTTTTCTGAATTTTTGAAAAGGGTTAATTTTAGTTGGTTTTTTCGTTTTAAGGTCAAATTAAGTTTTGCTTGCGGCTAAAAAAGTCGCAAAAAGGCTAATAGAGGCTCTGTATGGCTAAAAAGACAGAAATTTTGAGACTTGTACTTTTTCCAACCAGTTATTTGCTATAAATGATTGAGTTATGCGCTTTTTCCGTTTTAAGTAACTATTCTTAATTGATACTGTAATATTTACCATTTAGATTATGCATGTTTTTTATCTAATTTTATTACTTGGGCTTGATGTATGCTTATGCCTTGCCAGTTTATGCGGTAGTTGAGCGCAGCTAAAGTGCTGGTCGTGTCTGTTACGCCTTGGTCTTCGATGATTTTTGTGGCTTCTGTGAGAGGCATTTTTCCTGATTCGGGCAGGTGTTCTTCGAGTAGTTTGTTGATTTGTGCCAGTTTTGCTTTGCTGACTAAGCCGCCTTGGAATGCTATGTATCCGTCTGGTGGGTTGGCAGTTAGAACGGTTTTAACAGCTTCAACTGAGACACTTACCCGGGCAGCAAACTCGTCAAATTGTAATACGTCTTCAGTGAACTTTATGGGCATAGTTTTCAGGAATTCGATTTCGCGGTTCTTAGTGTTCTCGAATGCAATTTCTAGATAGCGTAGAATTTGTGCCCAAGGGATTTTGTTGCGGTAAACAATTAGGTTCAGTTGTGAATATTTTTCTAACACAGAAAGCTTTTCACACGCCAAGGCTTCATTTACCAGCAACAACATTTTTACCCCCACTTGCTTGAGCTTTTCAATTTTCCGCAAAAGGTAGCTTTCGGTCCAGAATCCCATTATCTCTACATAGATTTTTACGCCGCTTCTTTCCATCGAGAAGTCGGGAATGATTACCTGCTTGCCTGCGGGGACGGGCTCAGGCTCACGGCGCAGCGTCCAATCTGAATTCAAAGCTTCAAACTGGGATGCAAATTTTTCTTCAGCTTCACTATCATAACTCACGACGGGCATGTAAGGTTTTTTGAGCAGTGCCCCGTGCTTTTTACTATCAATTTTGAAGTTGTAAATTTCGTTATCGTACTTCCAAAATACTTTAGCGCTTAGGGTCCATTCATTGTTGGCAACAATAATTGGCAGAAGTTTGGCAATCGCTACACCATAACGCCGGGTTAATTTGAACAAGCTTGCAGGACCATCAATTTTTACTGTGTAACCGTTTTCCGGGGTTACGTCATATATGAGCCCAAGTTTTTTAAGGGCGTGAAAGGTACGTTGCCAATTGCCTGAGGCGCTGAAGCTGAGCTCAGTGCAGTTAAACAGCAATGTCTGTGTTAGGCTCAGATTGTATTCCGCTAAGAGCTCCGTATCGGAAAGTGAAGCAACCTCACGCAAAATTAATTCACCATCCAAGTCGCCGTAAAATGCCTCTTCGACCTGGTCCACTGTAAGACCTGATTCAGATGCAATGCGACTAAGGATTTCTGCTCGTTTTGCTGCAGTGGTAGCTAATCCATAGATTTGTGCGGCTTGGAAGATTTTTCGCCGTAGCTCTATGGGGTCAACTTTGCAGTCGCAGCTATAAGTACTCTTGCGGTCCAATAATGTGGATAAGCCTCGTATGAAGCGGAACTGTGAACCTTTGCCCTCCAGTTCGGTAACTATAGTTTTCAGGGTTTTCTTTTTCTCGCCGATGTGCTGCTTGTATGTTTCAATTAGGTTTCGCGCAGCCTCTAAATTCTCTTCAGTAGGCTTAGCATATCGCGGCAGCAGTTCGCCTTTGCGCTTCATGACTGAAAGCAATTCACTTTGCAGCATGCTATGCAGCTCCTGGCTTTGGATGCCTTCTTCGGCTCATGCCGGCTTCTACTGTTTCACGGGAAATGATTTCTACTAGGCGGGCGGTTTTACCTTCAACTTTGCGGAGTATTCGTCCGAGGCGCTGGATATATTCTCGGGTGCTGCCTGTGCCACTAAGTACGATACCTACGGAAGCATCGGGTACATCCACACCCTCATCAAGTACCTGAGAAGTCACTATAGCTCGATATTTGCCGCTGCCAAAGTAGGCTAAAATCTCACGACGTTCTTCACGCGGTGTCTGGTAGGTAATCGCCGGGATAAGGAAGCGACGACTAATGTTGTAGACTAGTTCATTATGAAGGGTGAATATGAGAACTTTTTCATTACGATACTCATCTAACTTTTCGGCAAGCAGATGAAGCTTTGCTTCGGAGTTAAGCGCAACTTTGAGTGCATGGTTTCGCGCCAGCAGCGCCGCACGTGCCGCCGGGTCTCTGCCTGTGGTCATGATGAACCGCTGAAAATCTGTTGGACCACGCATAGTGAAGCCACGTTTCGCCAAATAGCCGCGAAACACAGCCATTTCCTCATCGTATATCTTTTGTTCTTCTTCGGTCAATTCGACGGATAGTTTCTCATGTGTGTAGGGAGCGAGGTGTTCGCCAGCTAGCGCCTCAATAGCTATGGAGTATACAGGGTCGCCTACTAAGGGGGAAAGTAGCTCATGGCGTTGATCTACCCGTTCATATGTGGCAGTTAAACCCATTCGATAAGGTGCCATGTACATCTCGGCGATTTGCATGTAACCTGGAGATGCCAGATGGTGCACTTCATCAAAAATCAAAAGCAGGAACTGGTTACCCAAATACTCTGCCTGGATGTACGCTGAATCGTACGTTGCAACGGTTACCATGCGTACTGTATTCTCTCCGCCACCGATAACGCCTGCTTCTATACCTAGGCAGTCTTGAACACGCTTACGCCATTGATCAATTAAATCAAGAGTCGGTACAACGATGAGCGTTTGCACCTGTAGCTCGGCAATTGCCTTTAATGCAATGAATGTCTTTCCCGCCGCCGTTGGCAGGACCAGCACACCTCGTTTGCCAGCTTTGTTCCAATTATCTAATGCATCACTTTGATATTCACGCAGTTCCAGATTACAGCTAATCTGCTCTATGGGTGGCAGATTAGCTACATTGTCCTTGAAGAGCAATTTGCTTTCATGTAGATAATTAAGTACATCTTTGTAGTGGTATGACTTGATCCTATAACAGTCTACACGAGGGTCCCACTTACCGTAAGGCGTTCCGATATTTCCCTTAAGAAGCAGGGTACCTTTGTCAAACCACAAATGAAGCATATATTGATTTGAAAATCATCAAAATTAAACTTACTTATTGAAAATTTACCGTTTCTTTGAAGTACTGACCTTAAGTTATTTCTTTTTAATCGCTTTATGCATGTTGACTGCAGATTCCAGATCTCTATTTACATATACTCTTGACAGCTCTAAGTAATAATTAAGAGCTCGCCTGCCAGATAGCTCGAACAGGTCATACTGTAAACGAATTCGCTTTTACTGTAATGCCACTTTAATTCGACCAGAGCTTCATCACCTATCATATTTCCTTTCCTGGATTCCTAATTCGGAGCAGTTCACAGTTAAGCGTTGTACAAATGAATATAATACCTAATCCTTATGCACTAATTAGCGAGATACCAAATTATTGCAATGTGACTACATTCAAGCAGTCACATACTCTTAAGAAAACAAGGCACCGATTATTGTTCGGATGCATAATTATGGGCCAAGTAAAGTCACCTAACGAAGCCACATCAAACGAGTCAGCCGAGACATGCCGCTTCGTATGCCTGATTTGCAAAAAAACTTTCGTAAGCAGAAGCGGGCTAAATCGGCATATGAAAGAAGATCATGCTGCTATGATGTAAACATAGCTGCTCGGGAATTCGCTCCGGCTTTCTAAAAAGTGGACGTCTATAGTATGGATTTTGAACCTTTCAAAAACGAAGTGCAGCAGTTAGTTGATCGAAGACGTTTTCTAGGAAAATTTATCTTGCCAGACTATCAGCAATTCAACATTGCAAACATCAGCTCGGTTATAGGCAAAGTCTTCTCTATTAAGTCACTACAAAAAGCCAGCCTACCTGAAAACTATATTGATGATTTTAAGGGGATTGAAAAGATTGTACTGTTTGTGCTTGATGGGTTTGGCTATAACCGCCTTCTTGCACACATAGAAAAATTCAAGAGGACCTTCTACGACTTGGTAGATAGAGGTACTCTACATGCTTTAACTAGCACATTCCCTTCTACGACTTCTACAGCCTTAACGAGTATCTTTACCGCACTGCCCCCATCGGAGCATGGCGTAATTGGTTTTAACATGTTTGTTGAGCCCTATGGGCTAATTGTGAATACATTGGACATGCGCCCTGTGTATGGCTTTGGTCATGGTATTGATGTAGCGGATGATTTCTCCAATAACGCAATTCCATGGTCCTCAGCGCTGAAGGACTACGGGGTTAAGGTAAAGACGTTAACGCGGCGCAACGTAATTGGCAGTGGCCTATCAAAGGTGATTCATAAGCATCAAGACTTGATTGGTTATGCTTTAGCTTCAGATATGGTTTCACAATGCCGCAAATTGCTTGAACACCCAGAACCTATGTTTATATGCGCATATTATGGTGGCGTAGACACCGTCGAACATACTTACGGTCCATATTCGGAGGAAGCCACCGATGAAATCCGCCTTTTGGAAAACCTACTCAAGGAATCGCTTTCCGACAGATTACCTACTGAAACTAAAAGCAAAACGCTACTAATAGTAACTGCTGATCATGGCGTGGTAAAAAGCCTGCAGACCTATATGCTAAATGAGCCGCAAATAAGCAATTATTACCTCATACCACCTACGGGAGACCTGAGAGCAGCCTTCTTTTTCCCCAAGTATGGTCAAGAAGAAAAACTCAAAGAAGCACTTGAACGCAACATACAAGGTTTCACAATAATGCCATCCAAGGAGTTAATTGAAAAAGAAGCGTTCGGACCAGTGGTAAAAAGGGACTGGCTGCAGACAAGGGTAGGCACCATAGCCGCACTAAGCCAAAGCAAAAACTCAATCGCCTACCAGTACGTTGTACGAGAACATTACCAAAACATCTATGGCGCACACGGCGGCATGACACCTGAAGAAATGATAGTACCCCTACTATCCACGCGCCTTTCTAAACTATAGACTTTCAAATGTCACGATTTAACTATATTTTCTAGATAGCTAACTTTGCGTCAAGTGTGTATCAAAAAGTTTAAGTGATCAGAGGTCAGGTTAAGTGTGGGTTCTCAAAATGGTATATCTGTTTGAAGAAGATGAATACGAAGACTGCGACTGCGAAGACTGCGACTGCGAAGACGAAGAATGGTAAACTTCACAGCATTTCCTATCTTCTTGCCCTTTTTTCCTTTTGACCTTTCAAGTTAATCTAAATTAGATCTGACCCTGATTACAAGTACAAAATCGCCTCATTCCCCTGATAAACACCCCCATAGTAGAGTAAACTTTTATAGTCCATATCACGCGTTCATATGTTGGCAGTGGGTCTTAGGCGGGGGGGTAGGGGTCCCTTGAACCGTAAACCCTCTACATGACGGGCTAACAGCAGAGGCTGAGGCACAAAAGGCTGTCTGGGCCCTCATTTCCGAAACAGTGACTATCCGTCCTTTGAGGCTGGCGGTCTCTGAGCAGTTTCCGTAGGGCAACTGTCTTCAGGGTCAACCAGGCGAACCCGGCTAGGCTCGGGAGAGAGCAACCTAAGTTTGGACGTGCAGCGCACAAGGGATCGCGGGTAGGAGCGTAGGACTCGAGGAGCTAGGCGGAGTCTGTGTGTCAAACCTCTGTGACCTGCTGCTACTTCTTCCCTCTTTGCCGCAAATTACTTTTAAAAAGACTAGCGCCATCAGGATGGCTCTATTGATAGAGAGTACAGAGAACCTGCTGACAGAAAAGAAATATGTTATCGGTTGTATTGCCAGTCTATGTATTCTTGAGTTGATTCAAAGTATTTGTCCATATAGTCGCTGAATACACGGTAAACATGAACATCATTGCCTAATGTTGGTCGCCATATGTTGAGCCAGTCGTAGATCTCGGTGGATATGTTAGCTACAGCCATTTCACTTAGGATGTTGTGGCTATAATAGTCTCGTACTGGATCCATGATTACAATTTGGTCATCGCCAATAGGAACAACGACTGCAACATGACCAGCGTTTGCACCTGTTATCCAAATGCACTCTGCCTGTACACTAATGAATGCACGAATCATAGAGACAAGTAGCACCGCTGTATCTTCGCAGTCACCTTTTCGCCTGCTTAGTGTCTCATTTGGGTACTGAGCTGTTTGATCAGTATGTGAAAGCTTGTTTTCCTTAATGTTCTCAAGGTTGCTTGGCAATTGTGGGTATAGCCCATCGTCAGCGTATTCGATGTTGTTGTTTACCCAGTCATAAATTGCCTTAATTTTTGGCCAATCAAGTCCTGCAGTTGAAGATCTATTAAGTTCACCTGCTACTTGCAAAGTGATGTTCATAACTGCTGGATCTTCAGGCGTTATGAACCTATATAGAGGTCCCTGCATAAGCCTAGCGTCCGTCTGCTCTTTCAATATACGATAATAATATTTGTACTGGTCATATTCTGATTGCAGTTCTTTGTATAGTTCTTGCAAGGCTTCATAACGGGCTAGATATTGCTGTGCTTCTGAAGAGTCATAGTTAGAACCAGAAGGCGTTGGAACAGGAAAACCCTGCAGTAAAAGGCCCTTGTAACTGCTCTCCATTTCGCTAAAGTTTCCTAAGAGGTTATAATAACGCGCCTGTAACTCATCATAGTCCTTTTTAATCCTAGCCATATCATTTGAAAGCTGATCATTGCCTGAACTTACGACGTTTAAACTTACAAAGCTACCAATAATCAGAGACACAAAGAGTAAAGTTATAAAACTTAGACGAGCCCTTTTCACTGCAATTGCCTCCCTACAAGACCCACATTTTACTTTTTATACCTTGCGAAGAAACAGGCAACAATAGTACAGTATTTGGATTAACCAGAAAAAGAAAGAAAGCCACTGATGGGCTTAAGCATTTGTTATAATGCGCCCTTTAGTATAGGGCACAAACTCACGGATTGATTCGATGCTAGTTTTTCCAAGCTTTTCTCGTTGCTCTTTAGGCAGCTTTAACAGTAAAGACCTTAAAATCGTCTTAAGAAAATCTTTACCAGTCAAATCCCCGGGACTTAAGACTACGAAAGCTTTTGCTCTGGATTTTACAGCTGTAACTGGACCGCCGATAAATTCTGCTTCACCGTCATCAGATTCGACTATGCCTATTGCCATCCTCAAAGGTGTACCACGATACCAGTTGCGTTTTCCTGTTACAGCGAAGGCCCCGTGGGCAACATACTCACCTGAAGGGCCACTCTTGCTCAGCTGTTCAGGCTTTACCCAGTAAACATCAGCCGCACCCATGCTTTCCCGCCAAGCTCTGGAAAAAGCCGCTGCGTATTCGGCAGCTTCTTTAAGCGTTGCCTCTCCAGGTTCTTTGCCTTCTGTCTTGACAACAGCAAAAGGCGAACCTACAATATCAGCGTGGAAAACAACATCGTACGGATCAGTATACTTCTTAATTAGCACTTCATTACTGACGGCGTCTTTACCTGCAACAACAAGGAAACCGTCAGATGATTTAAACCAACGGAACTTCTCGAACCATTCCTTGCTTTCAACCCTACGTTTTTCAAGATCTTCTAGGGCTTCAGCTGGAGCAGCGGTTTTAAGAGCCTCAACTTTGCTTAATTGTTTTTCGATTTCAGCTAGTTTTTTACGTGAGTCCTCTAAAGCAGCGGTTACACCTATGCCTTTCTGTTTTACAGCCTTACCACGGTCGTAAAATTCTGAGGCATTCTCGTGAAGGGATTTACGCAGGCTTAAGCTGAACTGCAACTCATTGACCCGTACGTTAATAGCAAGATTACGCCCATCGAAAGATTCATAGAAAACTTCAGGTACACGACCTGCTTTTTTAGCGGCGATAACTTCGGCAGCTATGGCGTTAAGGTCTTTTCCTTGACTACGTGCAGAAGCGAATTTTTCCAGCAAAACCTGCAGGTCACTAAAATGTGCATAAATAGTATCTCCAATAAGTTTGTCACGTTCGGTCTTGCGTTCACCTTCTTGCAATGCATGCTCCTGCTCGCTAATCATGCGCTTAAGTCTCTCTGCTTCCCGCTTAAACTGGCTAACATCTATGCCTGCAACTGCTTTCTCTGCTGCTGTAACACGTACGTAAAACTCGTCTAACGCTTCGCTAAAACTTGGATACGACTGGATGTTACAGTTCTCATAGCGCTTTAGCTTAAATGGAACTACATCCATGAATCCGCCTGCATCGTCTAAAATAATACTTGGCTGCAGGTTTTCTGCCATGATAGAGGATAGCAAACCTTGAAGAGCTTCAAAGATAGCGCCAATTTCGCTGCTATCTAGGCTGTTGCAGTGCCTTGTTTTTTCAATATTTGCTCTTTGCAAAAGTTCTTCACCGTAAACTCCGCCTAAGCCTAAAAAGCGAACTACACAGCGAATAATTTCTGCATCACCTGATTTCAAAGCTGTAGTCAGCTCTTCTTGAGTTACCTTGAATGGATTCTTTCCAGCAGCAGGTGGATAATGGTAGAGCTCATTACGCACAATGTTTCGGTCACGCATGCGTTTAAAGTAAAGCGCCTGTAGTATCTCACCTTTTTCTCCGACCAATATGATGTTTCCTTCACCGAAAAGCTCCAATATGAGCCGCATGGTGCCTGTCTTGGTCCTAATATAAAATAGAGCTATGCGTTCGAACTCGTATTGCTCCACATTGTCTATCCACGCCCCGGGCAAGTACTTACGCAGGGTCATACAGAATGCGGGCGGCGTCTGTGGTTTTTCTAGCGAGTAATTGGTTAAATGCAACCTTCTGCCCGCTTCTAAGACCAGCATAATCGGCGCCTCGTTTACTTTATGCAGCTTAAAAAGTAAAGTCTTAGCATCCAGCTGGTAAACATTGTTGATCCTGGCACCTACTACCTTTTCTTTTAACTCGTTTACAATGGCGTGTAAATCGAAGCTTGTGAAATCTTTCTTGGGCAGATCTTACACCACACTTTAAGATTAGAAGTGCAAGCTCACTATAAATAGGTGTCAAGGTAAAAAAAGAAATATCACGGACCCTCATAGTATGATATGAACTCTGATTTTTCTTTAAAAAGAGTTGACCTGCAATGGCAAAAGACGAATATACTATCCATCTTCATCGACCAAGCATTAACGAATTAATGTTTTTCCTTCTTTCAGGCGCTATTCTTAGCGTGCCTTTGACTATTTTCATTAGCCAGTACGCAACTGCGCTATTAGGTGGTTTTTCGATATTCTCGGCTACTTTAATTTCGGTGGCGATTTTTGCACCTATTATTGAAGAATTTAGCAAGATCTTTCCATTATTTTACCGGCACGGCGAAACACAACGTTCCATTTTTCATCTTGCTTTGATGGTTGGCTTGGGTTTTGGGATAGTAGAATTTTTGACTTATGTTGCTATAGGTGTGAATCCGCTAGTGCGCATACCAGGATTGCTATTTCACCCAGCAAGCACAGCCATAACAGCTTATGGGGTAGCTATAAAGAATCCTTTGCCCTTCTATCTTGCAGCAGTTCTACTACATTTTTTTAATAACGCTATTGCAATTTTAATGCCTGGAGTACCAATCACATTTTTTGTGTTAGCAATAGCGCTTTATTCAGCATGGAAATTACACGAAAAAACAGAGGAGAAATTCATTGATCATATAGAGCAGTCTTGATCACTATTTTTATGTAAAGTACATGCATTCTCAATTGTGAGCAGAAACGATTTATTAGGTAGGCAACTTTTAATGTAGATTCGAAATACCTACGCACAAGAGGATTGAACTATCGTGAATTTGCTAACCAAGATTTACTGGCTCAGAGTAGCTTTAGGCGCCATTGCAGGTTTAGTAAGTACATCTATTCCCATAGTGGTTCAGTCAATTACTGGAACACCTCTAATTGATCAAATGAGGCAAACCAACACGCTACTCAATGGCATAACAGTGGCCTTACTTATCTACCTAGTAACATACTGGATTTTAAAAGCAAAACTTATGTCAAAAGTAGAAAAACCAACCAAAATCATGACCATGGGCATATTCATTTACTTCTTCACCTGGATAATCGTATGGGTCCTATTAACAAGCATAATCATAGGCCCAGCTATGGCTATATCAACATAAAGTGAATAAAAAACAAAAATCGAAGAGTTTACTCTTCTTTACTGCTTTTCTTTTTCAAGAAATTAGCAATAGTTGCTTGGCTCTTATCAGTACGCAGTGTTTCTAGAGGTTCTTTTTCAGCTTTTTCTTCAGCTGGCACAGATTCGGCTTCCTCAGTGGCTACTTTGGGTGTTGAAGGTGCTGGGGCAGCGACATTTAGGCGTGCTAAAGTACGCATGCAATCAGCCCATGCTGAAAAGAACCCGCGATCAAAATCGCCATGTAAACCGTTGCGAGTTTCATCTAAAAAGTTTCGTCTATAACCGTGTAGGGCTGGTTTATCGGTTAGGTCGAGTTTTGAAAAGAAAGAATAGGAGTCATTGCTTTTTTGGGCAAGGTACATGCCGTAGAGGGCACGGAAGTAACCTCGGTTCCACTCGGTTTTCTGCATTTTCTGTTTTAGTTTTTCCAGCTCACGCTCTGCTTCTGTGAATTGCCTTTCGGCTACGAGCTGGAAGTATCGGGTTACTAGTGCTTGGGGTACTGGCATGTTTAGCGACCGCGTTTAGCTGCTTTTTCCTCTTCTGTTACATCTTCTATACCGTTTTCGGTTACTTTAATTATTTCCTCGCCTTCAGGCAGATATGGACTTGAAACTAGTCTGACGATGCGTACTGGTCCATGTGATGCACGTCTTAGGTAGAATCGTGTATGGCTTGTGTGTCCTACGATGTGCCCGCCGATTGGGTGCGTTGCATCCCCGAAGAACTGGTCTGGTTTTGCCATGACTTGGTTGGTTACGACCGCAACTGCGTTGAAGGCTCTTGCTAGTGCTATGAGTTTATGCATATGCTTATTTAGTTTCTGCTGTCGACTGGCTAGCATTTCTCGTCCAATGTATTCGCTTCGGAAGTGTGCGGTCAAGGAGTCAATGATTATGAGTTTGATGTTGTTTTCTTTTATGATTTCGTCTGCATTTTCAAGAAGGAACATCTGGTGGTCGGAGGTGAATGCTTCAGCATAGATAATGTTCTTGACAACTTGTTCAGGGTCAAGCCCGAGGTGTTTTGCCATTTGGATAATACGTTCGAGCCTAAAGGTGTTTTCAGTATCGATATAAAGAACTCCACCGTTTAATCCGCCACGTTCGACAGGTAGTTGTACGTTAACGCAAAGTTGGTGGCAGAATTGGCTTTTGCCGCTGCCATATTCACCATAGAATTCGGTTATGGTTTGAGTCTCTAATCCGCCTGCTACGAGCTTATCTACGGCTTGACTGCCGGTCGTTAAGCGAGCAACATTTTGGCGCATCTTGTAGAGTTCATCTGCACGGATAAAGTTAATTCCTACTGCTGAGCGTGCTGCATCTATGATTTGGAAGGATTTCTTTTCGCTGACGCCGACTGGTTCTAGTTCGCGTGCTGTGGCCATGGCTAATGATTCAACTGTGTGGTAGCCAAGGTCGCGAAGCTTCTGGGCGGTGGCTGGACCTACTCCTGGAAGGTCTTCAATAAAATCGTACCTTTTCCTTTCTGGAACACTTGCCTTCTCTTCTTTCTTCTCTTTCTTACTACTCGTTTTAGCTTCTGTTTCTTCAACGAGGCTGGTTCCTAAGTCTTCTGACATACTTTTCACGTTCTCTATTGATCTGAATGAACCAAAGGCATTTTGCTATATTTAAAAAATGTGTGAAAAAGTACTATTTTATCCGTGGAGAGGTCAGTTAAAGAGTTAAAATGAATACATGATTTTTGGGTGTTTTCACCCTGTTTTTACCCTATTTTTACCCTATTTTTAGGGTGTTTTTGATTATGCCAAAGTTTTAAAGAATGAAATACTCATTGGATGGCAGAAAAGAATATGCCATCACCACACAATATATTGGAAGAAGCAGCATTTAAGCTTATCAGGCAAGCAGCCATCTATCTTCCAGCCGATGTCAAATTAGCGTTACAAAGAGCCTACGCTCAAGAGACTAGCAGCACTGGGAAGACTCAGCTTAAAGCCATTCTTGATAATGTTGCCTTGGCTGAGAAACAGCGAGCTCCCATATGTCAGGATACAGGCACCATAATCTTTTATGTGCGAGCCGGCTCGGACTTCAAAGACCTTGCAGTCGTGGATGCTGCGTTGATTGCGGCTACTCGAAAAGCCACAGCTGAAATTCCACTTAGACCTAATGACGTGGACCCCTTTACTAATCAGAACAGCGGTGATAATGTTGGTCGGTTTGTACCCCAAATCCATTGGGAAATCGCAGAAGGCAACTGCGTCGAGCTAACAGTAACACTCAAAGGTGGTGGTTCGGAGAATGCCTGTATGTTGGGTATGCTTAATCCTGGCGAGGGCTTAACGGGACTTAAGCGGTTCGTTATTGATGCTATAGTTAGGGCAGGTGCACAGCCTTGTCCTCCAACGATTCTGGGCGTTGCCATTGGCGGTGGCGCAGATGCAGCTATGTTTTTAGCAAAAAAAGCCCTACTTAGACCGCTAGGTGAGACAAACGTAGATGCACAAGCTGCGACACTGGAGCAAGAGCTATTGGAAGCGGCGAACTTGACTGGCATTGGTCCAATGGGTTTAGGCGGCAAAACCTCAGTGCTAGGCGTACATGTGGATTACGCATTCAGGCATCCTGCATCTTTCCCCGTGGCAGTGGCGTTTGGCTGCTGGGCATGCAGACGTGCATCCGCAAAAATTCACGCCAACGGCACAGTCGAATACCTAACCCGGAACAATGCGGAGGATTACTGATGGCAATTTACAGGCTACATACACCTGTTACGGAAGAAGATGTTCGCAGGCTCAAAGTAAACGATGTGATTTACCTATCTGGTACTGTGATTACTGCTCGTGATCAGGCGCATAAACGCGCGTTGACCCTGCAAAGAGCAGGTATAGCATTACCCGTTGACGTTGAGGGCTTGGCCGTTTACCACTGTGGACCTGTGATGAATAAACAAGCTGATGGTAGCTGGGTTGCCGTTGCCGCTGGACCAACCACAAGCACACGATTAGAACTTTACGAGGACGAGTTTCTCAAAAAGTTTAAGCCACGTATAATTATTGGCAAGGGCGGAATGGGCCAAAGAACAACTGAAGCCATGGAAAAAGTTGGTGCCATATACTGTGCATTTACAGGTGGTGCAGCTATTTTAGCTGCCAACGCTATTCGACGCGTTCGAGGTGTAGAATGGCTCGATTTAGGCATACCTGAAGCAATGTGGATACTAGAAGTTTCCGAATTCGGACCCTTAATAGTTGCCATAGATTCTCATGGAAACAACCTATTCGCTGATAACGCTAAGCAGGTAGAAGCAAATAAACAACAAATCTACCACAAATACAAACTCTAACCCAATCGATAATTTGTCATTTACAGTTACTTCTTGCTTTGAAGCAGCTAACCACGCGATTTCTGTTCAACGTTAACCCCTTGTTAATTTTTTGGAAAGGACTCAAAATGAGCTTGTTAGGTGTTAAAATTGGTAAAAAGCTGTGCGTTTTGTGTGAAAATGTTGATGAAGCGTTGTAAAGGTTCTTAAGTAGAGTCAACATTGTTTAGTTTTGGATGATGATGTCTAGAGTCGTTGAGCCCTTCGCGGGGTGCTGATATGACTCGACGGGCAAACTGACAAGCAATGGTACGGAAAATTTATCAATAGACGTGCCGTGTAAGAAGGCAGAAATACGCTAACACAAAATTGGTGAACAATTATGGCTGAAATAAAAATTAACGCTTCCGAACTTAAAAGTGAAGGAAAAGACATAATCAAATTACTTTCAGAGTTTCTGAAAGAGAAAACAAGTGCAGACGTAACCACCGAATCCACGACAGTGACTGTTAAAGGCGAAGGCGACGCAGTCAACAAAAAATACCTACGCGTGCTCCTCAAAAAGTTCCTGCACCATAACGAACTCAAAGACACCTTCCGCGTCATCGGCGGAGAAGAAGACGCCCTAACGATCAAAGAACGCAAAGTCTACGAAGAAGAGTAATAACCTCTTCTTTAAATCCAGCAGCAATTTTATTTCCATAAAGGCTCAAAGCCATCGCCTTTGGTAAACATGCAACTCTCTTTTTTCAATTAATAGATTTTTGATGTCTCTTGCATGTTACAACAAACATTTTTATTTTTGGTAATTAGTAAGCAAACAGGTGTATTTTATGCAATTTTTAATCATACTATTACAGGCGCTAACAGATGCTCTGAACAACTTTTTAAACGAAATCGCGCAAGCATTACCCGCAGCCATAGGTGCAATTATTGTAATAATCATCGGCGTTATCGTTGGCTGGTTTGTCGGCAAAGTCGTAAACAGGATCGTTGACCGCACGGTAGAAAAAAACTTTGATAAAAGCAGCATCGGAAGAACTTTTAGAACATCAGGTTTTGACCTTTCAAACTTCGTTGGCGGAGTGATATATGCATTCATCGTTGTATTAGCTATAAGCGTTGCAATAGGCATGCTTAACATCTCTGGCCCAATCGGCATGTTCATGACAGACATAGCTGCATACTTGCCCAGACTTCTAGGCGGCATATTAATCATTGTCTTAGGTATAGTGCTCGTAGATTTCTTAGCTCAACTTGTTGGATCAGTCATAAAACCGATGTTTGGACCTGCAAAAACCGAAATCGCTGATATGCTCAAGAACCTTCTGTTTATCGGCTTAGTAGCAATTATTCTTAACATTGCATTTGATTTGCTATTATTCACCGCTGGCGGACTTGTTTACTCGCTAATCATCGGCTTTGTCATAATCGGTGCAGGAATAATCATAACAGATACAATAATCAAATCGATAACTGACGACCACCAAGAATTCACAGGCATCGCGGGCTACGCGAAATTCATCCTCTACAGCATATTCCTGCTCATAGGTACAGGAGCCATATTCTCAACCTTCCCAGGTGTTACAGGCATAATCGGAACATTAGCATGGGCATTCGCCATAGCGCTAGCAATTGCACTCATACCAATCGTCTACAGCCTGGCAAGACGTATGATGACCGAGGTCAGATAAAAAGCCAAAAATCATATCTTCCTTTTTCTTTTTTGAGTCTGCTTCTAGATTAAGTAACGTAATTATTCATCCAATTAATTTTACTATACGTTACTTTGATGAAGGAAGCGAAAAATGAAACTCACACGGTACTTGTACAAGAATTGTCATTGCTACGGTCTTTTAAGTGAAGACGTGGTGCTAAATTTGCCTGCTTTGGCAAAGAACCTTAAAGCGGAATTGCCCGAAACCATCGAAGATTTCATTGCAGACGGAGAGGTCGCTATTGAAAAAACTAAGACTCTGCTTGGAAGAGCTACAAAGACAGATTTGATGCACATCTCTGCGTCACTTAACGAGGTGCAACTGATGGCGCCGCTCCTATTTCCGCCAAAAATCCTTTGCTTAGGTCTAAATTATTTAGATCATGCTGCAGAAATCAAACTCCCTATACCTGCCGAGCCAATCTTATTCATGAAGCCCCATACTACTATCACAGGGACAAATGCAGCAATCAAAAAACCCCCCTACGTCAAGGAGCTAGACTATGAAGGTGAACTGGTTATAGTAGTGGGTAAAAGAGCCAAAGACGTACCCGTTGAACGGGCGCAAGACTATATTTTTGGCTACACTATCATGAATGATGTCTCTGCACGGGACTTTCAGTTCAAAAATTCTCAGTGGACTCCGGGGAAAAGCTTTGATACATTCGCACCAACTGGACCTTGCATAACTACACGTGATCAGATGCCTGACCTATGTGATCTACATATACGCACTTGGGTCAACGGTGAATTACGCCAAAATGGCTCCACATGTGACATGATATTCAACGTGAACCAAATAATCAGCTATCTAAGCTGTATAATGACCCTTGAACCCTGCGACATAATAGCCACTGGGACACCTGCAGGCGTAGGCATGGCTCAAAATCCCAAAGCATGGCTCAAATATGGCGACATTGTACGCATACAAATTGACGGCATAGGAGCACTGGAAAGCAAAGTTATAGAAGCATAACCATGAAAGTCTATTAGCGCCATAATTAGATGTAAACTAACCAAGTAAAGTATTTACAGGCAGCGACACTTAATGTACGAAATTTACGATGAAATATTCAAATACACCGATTTTTTCAACCCTGTCTCACTCCAATCATTAACAGCAGCAGGCAAACTAGCTGACCTTAGTCCAGAAAAAAAGCTAATTGACCTTGGCTGCGGAAAGGGATTCCCAGCACTCTTCTTAGCAAGTGCCTTCGGCGTCCAAGTTGAAGGCTTCGATATAGGAAAAGTTAATGTTGATTACGCTAACGCTCGCGCTAAACTGCTTAACTTATCTAATAGCGCAAAGTTTTTCTGCCAAGACCTTAAAGGGTTTATCCCCAGTAAAAAATACGACGTAGTAGCTTCGTTGGGGATTGAACCGGAAATTTACGGAGGCAGAGAAGCTGCGTTCAAATTCTTTCGCAACATCCTCAAAGAAAGTGGAGTCTTGCTTTATGCTGAGCCAGTGTGGAAGAAGAGACCTGTACCTCCTGAAGTTCTAAAGGCGCTATGCTCTAAAGAAGACAGCTTCATCACTGTCTCCGAAACCCAGCAGCTAATACAGAAAGCCAACTACATGGAACTGGGGCATTTTGTTTCCACAAAAGAGGATTGGGACGCCTATGTACGCGCACCAATAAGAGGCTTACAAGAACTCATCGAGCGGAATACTAAGTTTGCATCTGAAGCAAAAGTACTACTTGACGATTTCCGAATGGAATATGAAGCAGCAGGAAGAGATTGGGACGTAGTTTTGTGGGTAATAAAACCAACATAGACCATTTTTAACACATAAAACAATTCTAAGGAAAAATGAGTGCAAAATGCTGTACGTTTACAACTTTGCAGGAGATAGAAACCCTATTAAACGCAAGAACTTGGCAACGCCTCAACCTCTTTTATGTTGAGCAAAGGCTTGTCGGCACTTAGTTACCTTTTTGTTTGGCAATTGGCAATTTGAAGTCTGCTTTTTCTGTGGTCCTTAAAAGTTACGCCTTCGCGCTTTTCTAATGTCTACGGCGATTTCATTTCCTGTGTAAATGTTGATACGGATTACACCATATTCGCCCAATGAGGAGGGGGACACCTCAGAAACGCGACCCCCTTTGGACCGATCTACTCTTAAAGTCTTGACATCAAGTTTAACAAATGAGATTATACGGGAATCTTGTAGGTACTGTTGAGTTGGCTTTTTGAAAATCGCTTCAGGTATTAACTGGGATACCTTTTCCCAGCTAAGCTTTGGTCCAATTACCTTTGTTTCAGTTTTCTTTCTATCGCAATAAGTAACATCGATTAACCATTGCTCATCTCGTAATCTAAGATTATGAACAGCGAAAACTTCCCTTGTCGACCAGCCAACAATTATTTGATCCAAAGATTATCTCACTGATATATCATTAAGCTTGATTTTAACTTATCTTCAATTATTCGTTTTTGGCTATGGACACTTTGCTTATTCCGGCTTCTTTTTCTAGGACGATAACATGTTCTGCCTTTTCAGCAAACTCTTCGCTGTGGGTTACTGCTATAATTTGCTCGATTGCCTTGAAGCGGCTGATGGCTTCGGCTAATCGGCTTATGCTGCCATCTTCTGTGCCTAGGTTTTCAGTTGGTTCATCAAGCAGTAGCATGCCTAGTCCATGTCCTGTGCGCGACTGCATAATTAGTTGCCCTAAACCGAGGCGGTAAGCAAATGCCAATATTGTTCTTTCGCCACCTGAAAGGTTGGCGACTTCGCGGTCAGAACCGCTTTCGCTTTTAACATACGGTGTATAGTTTTCATCGATGACTATGTTTAGCATAGGAGCTTCTCCGCCGGCGAGGCTGTCGAGCACCTGCTGAACGAAGTTACGAAGGACCTTGACGAATTCGCTGCGCAACTTGGGTTGGATACTGCGATATGCATCACGGATAGCACCTATTATTTGGATAGCTTTGATAAGTTGTTCCATGCGTTCGACTTTTTCCTGTGCAAGATCTACGCGTTCCTTGATCTCATCGAGACGATGGAGCAGGTCACCTTTACGATTCTCTTTAGTTTTGAATTCAGATTCAATAGAGTAGTATAATCGAAATGCTTGCTCTCTCTGCTTGCGTGCCGCATCTAAATCTGAGAGATCAAAACAGCTAATTTCTGCCTGCAGTGCCTTGAGCTGGTCACTCAAATCCTCGGCAATTCTTTGCTTTTTATCCATCTCACCATAAAGGTCCATTATGCTCTGTTCTTCTTCCTCTAAACGAGCCTTGAGATCCTCGGCACGTGAAGTTAGCGTCTGCAGGCTAGAGAAGGCATCATTTGACGCCATCTTAGTTCTTTGAAGCCCGAGAATTTCACGCTGTAACTCCGCAATGGTCTTCTGCCGTTCCTTGTTTTCCAGCTCAATGCGCTCTATCATACCCTCTTTGTATTCATCGTTAAGCGGCTGCAGACACAAAGGGCACTTGTTATCTGTCTCGGTGGCAAGTTGGGCAACACGTTTCTGATCAGTCTGCATGGCGCGTAATGTTGCTTCCTGCTCGGCTCTTAGGCTGCTAATACGATCATCAAAGCCAACCAGATAATGGCGCATCTCCTCAAGCTGCAAACCAGATGGAATGCCTGCCTGCTCAAGTCTGCTTCTGTAAGACTTAATCTGAGTACCCATAGATGCCTCACGCTGTTGCAGAGTTTCTAAAACAGTTTTTTTACCTTCAATTCGCTCGGCAACGTCTGATACAGCTCTTTGAGCATTCTTAAGGTTGGTAGCGATTTGGACTTCTTTGCGTCTAAGCTCCTCAAAGGCAAGCTTCTTTTCTTCTAACTGCTTGAGCCTTTGGTCAGATTCTTCGAGACGACGCTTTGCGGCAGCAAGTTTTGTTTCATAATCGGAGAGTTCTATTTCAATTAGCGTATATTCTTCGGTGACGCGGTTGTATTCATCGGCTAATTTTTCTCTGCCAGTAACATCTGGGTCTTTTTCGAGTTGTTTGCGTTCCCAATCATATTGACGCTGATACTCGACAATATTCGACCAAGCAGTCTCGTAATCTGATAAACCGAAGAGTTCATCGAGCCGTTTTTGGCGATCGCGGGGTGCCGCATCAATTAGCTCTTTAAGATGCTCTTGACGGATCCAAATAATTTCACGCCATAGGTCCTTATTTAAGCCAGTTATTGCGCGGATTTGTTCTTCAACAGCGTCGGTTTTCATGCTGGCAATAAGCTTCTCATCATGGAACAATTTGAGGGTGTCTACATCTTGAGTTATGCCCTTGCCACGTCGTTTTAATCCGCGGACGAGGATGTAGGTATTGCCGTTTTGGGTAAATTGGATTGTGACCTTGCCGGAGTCAGCACCTTCGCGAAGTAGGTATTCAAAGCTTCTGCCAACAGGGTCCCCGAAGAGTGCAAAATCGATACTATAAAGAATGCTGGTTTTACCGCAGCCCAATCCACCGACAAGGCAATTGAAGCCCCGCGTGAAAGGCACAGTGGATTTAACATGGGAACGAATATTTTCTAGCTGCACGACCTCAATTCTCATCGTAAAAGCTCCTCCAGAACCTGACGTACCTTTTCATCATTCCTATGAGTCAAAGGCTCGATCAAACCAATAGCGCCATGAGCAACCCGTTCGGCTTCCTCGCGGCTATAACGTTCGCTGAAAATCTGAACAAAGTACTCGAAGGCTTTAGTCTTCAGGTCCTTGAATTCGCTTTCGAAAATAGAACGGGCTACGTCATCTGAGATGGCGCTTTCTTTGAGTAAAATAAGAGGATGTACCAGCAGAGCTTTTTCTGCGGCAGAACGAATATGCGCGACATCAATCTCAGTGCGGCTAGCCTCAGCAGGCAGTATCCCACGAAGAACTGGAATAACTACAGCGTCCTCTATGTCGTTATCCTTGACCATCTGTATAGCTTGATTTGTTATAACGTGAACATTTTGACCTGTAAAATCACGTTCGGTAACGATAAATCTTCGGGGAGAGGATAACTCAATAACTTCTGACTGGAATTCGCCTTGCTCACTTACTTGAACATGGAAGAAACCTTTAGTGTACTTGACCTCGTCGTAGCTTACGGTTTCAGTGCAACCACTATAGGCTAGAAGACCTGACTTGAATTTACCCTGATATCGTTGATGTACATGCCCAGCAGCATAGTAGTCGAATCCGTCTGGAATGAGTTCAGGCGGAATTTCAGCTTCCATATAAGGCGGCTTTACGCTAGGCAGATCAATCGCGCCATGCAGGACAAAAATGTTAGCTATGTCAGGGTCTGGCTCTGGCGGATTAAGTTGCATGAACTCGGGCAGGGCTTCCTCGGTTTTGCGTCTGCTGCGAAAGTTGGGGATACCATAGACGTAGCATGTGTCCTTTTTTCGCCAGCATGCACCCTCATGCCGGGGCAGATGGTAAATTAGACCTGCACTATCAAGCGGTAGTAGTATGGTGCCAGTAATGGAGTTGGGCGCCAAATCGTGTGAGCCGTCTACAGTGAGGACAGGTATATCAGCGTCACGCAGGCGCTTAAAATTGCGAATAGTATTCTCCAAGGTGACGTTCGAGGGACGTGCTTGATGGAATAAGTCGCCAGCGATTATCATGAAATCTGGCTTCAGGTCAATAGTGCGGTCGACGATTTCGCTAAAGACGTTATCAAAGTCTTTGCGACGGGCTTCTAAGCCATACTGAGAGTAGCCTATGTGTAGGTCTGCAGTGTGTACAAAGCTGAAAGCCTTCAGGCGCTTATTCCTCCATAAGTCCCCGTTTATTTCTTAGTTAGCATTTTAGTTTGTGGGTTTTAAGCCTTCTTGCATAAAATTAACAATAATCTGGGAGAAGTTAGGAGAAACATATAAACCGATTATTCGCAATTACAAAGGAAAAGAGTGTTACGTTAACTATGAACTGTAGCAAATGCGGTCAAGATGTTCTTATGCCCTTCCGTTGCCCCTACTGTGGAGGACAATTCTGCAGTCAGCATAGACTGCCGGAAAACCACGAGTGCCCAAATCTAATCCAAGCCCAAGCACACAGATATGAAACTGCTTCCAACACAGTCCCAAACAGCGCCGCCTACGAATATAAAATCACATTCGGACCACCTCGCAAAGTCAACGGACGCATCTACTTTGGCCACAAGGAGCTACAGCATATAGCTATAGGAACCCTACTTGTAGTAGGAATTGGTTTTTCCTTCGGGTTTGGAGCAATTGGACAAGAAGGTTGGCTCCTTTACTCTTCCATTCTAGCGGCGATATTAACTGGGTCATTCATTATACATGAGTTTGCCCACAAGTTTACCGCCCAAAAACGTGGGCTATGGTCAGAATTCCGGTTAACGACATGGGGTGCCCTTATAACGCTGCTTTCAATTTTTATGCCCTTCAAGTTAATTTCTCCTGGTGCAGTAATGATATCTGGCCCTATGACAATAGAAGACTTGGGAAAGACATCAATTGCCGGACCAATTACAAACATCATTTTATCAGCAACTTTCTTATCAGCTACCTTTATTCTACCTGAATATTCCTGGATATTCGTAATTGGCGCATTTTTAAACGCCCTTATGGCAGTAATTAACCTCATTCCATTCGGTATCTTGGACGGCTATAAAATTTTCAACTGGAACAAAACAATCTGGGTAGCGTCATTTGGTCTTGCCGTGGCCTTAGCCATACCGTCCTATTTAGGGTATATGGCATTACTTTAAAGAATAATAAAAACCCAATTTCTTTAGTTATCAAAAAGGCTGTTGTTGCAGTTTTGCAATCACATATGTGTATATAAATTGTGTCTTAGTGGTTAGTCGGTGACTATTTTGTCTCAAGGAACATCATCAGAGACTTCTCAGCAGTTTAAATGTGATATATGTGGTCAAGTTTTTAATAGTCAAAAAGATCTAGATGAACATTACAAGTCAATTCACACTAGTCAGATAGCGTCACAGATCCAAGCCACCCGTGGCATGTCCTCAACTAGTGGCTCAAGCGCAGCCAGATGGTCAGGTCAAGCTACCGAGCACCAAGAAGAAGCCGAAACAAGAAAAGATACGTCAACTATTGAAGGCGAAGGGTCCTCAAGGACTTGGAAGGAAGCAACCGAAGAAGAGATGAAATCCATGGAGAAGCCCCAAGTTGAAACTACCGGCACTGAAGGGAGTTCAGACCGTGAAATGGCTAGCGCATATCGTGAACAAGGTGGAAGAGGCGAAGAGACGGCGCTGCACGGAGAAGGTAATATGTCAAAAGAGACTGCTGTACAGGATCAGTATAAATGTCAGCATTGTGGACAAGTCTTCGCCAATCAAACTGATCTTGGCAAGCATATGAAGAACATTCACGGCATAGATACGGAAAGCGACATAGGCAAAAGAGGTCAACCACAAGAATCAATGGCAAGATAGCTACAACCGCCATCCTTTTTCAGTTACCTCTTTTCTTTTTATTTATTTGAACTTATTTTTGGAATTGAGGCATTATCTCTTTTTGGTAGAACTTCATGAAGCTTTCTTGTTCTGGACCTATTTGATGTATGTATACTTTGTTAATACCTAAGTCTATACATTGCTGGATTCTTTTTATGTGCGGTTCAGGATCCTTTCCACATATAACCGATTCTGCAACCATTTCTTCAGTAACTAGCTGCGCAGCTTGCTCAAAATGTTTAGGAGTTCTTAGCTCTTGGTCAAGTTCGCCAGGTAGGCCAGCAATGGGCCACTGCTCGACGACAGTCTTCTTTGCTTTTTCCTCATCTTCCGCATAGCAGACCGTTATGTATGCATAGCAAGGTAGATTTTTGCGTGTGGATGTAGATTTGAATGCGTTAATTATTTCAGGCTTAGGGGATGTAGTAATTAATCCGTCTCCAATTTCACCTGCTAATTCAGCAGCGTTAGGTCCAGACGCTGCAACTAGTATCTCAGGCGGTTGCTGCGGTAGCGTATACAGGCGGGCATTTTCTATTGTATAATAATCACCATAGTAGGTTTGGACGCCACCTTCGAAGAGCATACGTATAATTTTCGTTGCTTCTTCAAGCATAGACGCGCGAACGTCAAAGTCTGGCCAACCTGCGCCTATTATATGCTCGTTAAGGTTTTCACCTGTGCCTAGGCCTAAGGAAAAACGGTTAGGCATCAAAAGCGCCATGGTAGCTGCTGCTTGGGCAATAATCGCTGGGTGATACCGCATAATCGGGCAGGTTACACCAGTTACGAAACGCATCCGTTTTGTGACCTGTGACAGAGCGCCAAACATGCTCCATGCAAATGGACTGCTTCCCTGGCGGCCAATCCATGGATGAAAATGATCTGAAAGCATGGCAAACTTAAAGCCAGCTTCTTCAGCTAGTTGGGCGTTCCTAAGCAGTTGCTCTGGGCTATGTTCTTCGCTTAACACAGCGTACCCTATTTCAAAATCAACCTCAGAAGTAGGCAACTTATGCACCTAAACGGACTACCCAATTTTTCCTAATAAAGACTTGTTGTAGGTTATTGTTCTCAGTCGATTTAGTTAGTTAATTCACCTATTTTATGATCATAATCATAGATGAACAAATCCTTGTTTAATTTTCAGGCGAATTCTTTATTTCCTTGAGCTAGCTGAGCTAAACAGACTAGAGGGGACAGTGTGGCAGATATTGTGCTAACTGGATTCATAGTAGATGTTCTTGTCATAGTGATAGCATTTATTGGTTTAAACTGGGCAAGCAACCTTGTAATAACCAACGCTGTGAAGGTTTCTACAATCACACGGTTAGGCAAAACCTCTATTGGTTTTACCCTCATAGCCATGTCTACTACTTTACCGGAGCTAGTAGTTGCATTAATTGCCGTATTTTCTGGCGGTTCAGCTTTATCAGTTGGCAACGTACTAGGCTCAAATATATTTAACATAAGCGTCATTGTGGGCTTGGCAGCGGTTCTTCTGTTTATTTTTCATAAACGCAAAAACAAAGGCAATAAAAATATTGACGATAACGAAATCAACATCATCCCGTCTTTTGCAAAATCTGAACTAAGTAGCATTGAATTCGGTCTCTTCATATCATCCCTTATTCCAATGGGGTTAATTTATATTGAAACAGCATCATGGATTGTAGGTTTGATTTTACTTTTTATATTCACCGCCTATATGTATAGGCTCGCAAAGGTTAGAGTCCTAGAAGAATCCGAACCGGTAACAGCAGATGAAAAAAGCAAACTTAACCGATACATTATTTATACTATCCTAGGCGCGCTTGGAGTCGTAATCAGTGCAAATTTCCTTGTAGACTCTGCCATAAACATAGCGCAGTCAGTAGGCATTCCTCAAACAATAATTGGCGCAACAATAATTGCAGCCGGAACAAGCTTGCCTGAACTGACTGTAGGTATAAAATCAATCTTAAAAGGGCATTCGGGACTAGCATTTGGCAGCATTATAGGCGCTAGCTTCGTAAACATTACATTAATATTAGGAATAACCTTCTTTGCCCCAGCACTTTTAGGTCACGCTTTAGAAATGAAAATGAATGTTTATCAGAACTTGGTAACATTTTCAATAATTACAAACCTGTTCTTCTGGTACTTCCTTTCAAAAGAAAAAATCTCCTGGAAAGAGGGGCTAATATTTCTATTCATATATGCCCTGTTTCTGTCCACAACATTGGGCTTAATATAGCAGTACCGTCATCCGCATTTTAGGTACGCCCTTAACTTTTTTTATCGAGATCAAGTGAATGTATCACATTTCTTACTTGTATACTTTAAAGATTACAGCCTAAAAATGTTCATATCGCTCAAGCCCCAAAAGTCAGGACATTACGTAACAGGTCAACTCATAAAGATACACTGGAAAAACGTGCTAATAATAGAGGTGATACACGGATCTTACATGCGTTGACTGCCAAGGACCACAACTTTTGTGGCAAAATAATACCTAACACGACTTTAATACAAATTTGTAATTGACCATATAGCCACATATAAAAAATTTGACGCTCACAGCTTTAAATTAAAAAATGAACATTCCATAAGTCGATTATAAACCAAAAAAGTTCTTGGTAGGAAAACTGGGTTGGTAATATGAGGAAGAGAAGTAGTCGTAAAAAGACTAAATGAGTTCGATCGTAACGTGAACTTCTTCTGGAACACGGATACGCATAATTCGACGCATGACGCGCTCTTCGCTATCAATGTCGATTAGCCGTTTGTGGATGCGCATTTCCCACCTATCCCATGTTGCAGTTCCCGCGCCAGATGGAGCTTTTAGAACAGGAACACGAAGACGTTTTGTGGGTAAGGGCACTGGGCCGTTGATTTTGACGCCTGTCTTTTGGGCTATGCTTTTCAGTTCCTCACATACCTCTTCCAGTTTGCCGTAATCGGTGCTTGTTAATCGTATTCGAGCTTTTCTAACCATTCAATTCTCAATCCTAAGTTTGCCCTTTTTTACAGGTTTTAGACAACTTCTACATTTAAACCGTACATAAAAACCTATCTACCGTTTTTTTCGGACTTATCATCCCGCTTTTTGAGGCTTCCAAACCGTTTAGACTTACGGCAGAAATGCAGCCACACCCTACGACCAGTGACTGTTCTTTTAGCAGACAACCCCGATAATTAGATAACTTGCCCATTTTAATATAAGGTTAACCCTATTTTTATCATATAAAAACAACATGACAGTTAATTACAACAACTATCAGATTACGTTAAAACTAACAACACATATAGGAGCAGAGCGGCAAGGACTTAGCAGACCTTTAACACATGTTCTGTCGTTAGACTTAGACTATATATCTATCTGTTTTTTCGAAGTTATGAACAATTTGCATAACGCGTTTAGGTGCATTTTTCACATTAAGCGGCATGTTTTGCAGTAAAATCCAAGGAGATTTGCGGGCTAGCATTGTTACATCATGTTCTTCACCAAAGCATTTTTTTGCAACGATGACAACTTGGCGTCTGACCTCGATTTCTGAAAGCTCTCCTAGCGCGTGGAGATATTCATGGAGCAGTAAATTGTAAACTAAGGCGTTTACTAAAGGCTTGTTTTTCAGAGAAGCCTCCACTATTTCCACTAAGCGCCTATTTAAGACAATATTGTTTGTCCCAACCGGATAATATGCTCCCACCTGTAAAGGTAAATCGTCTAAAAAGAGCATCATGCCACCTCGGCGCTTTTTAAGTACAGCTTCCACGGTTTCTTTCACGATCAGCCAAACTTCAGCGTAACTCTTAGCTGTATCCAAAGTCTCCTGATACCTAGAAAAAGACGATTCCTCTGTACTCAAAAACTACACCCTTAGCTGATGAAAGAATATCCCGAACACCTTTTAATGTGTTGAGGAGCTGAGAAGGATATTTTTTGATTGATCTTAGGCAGTCCTTATGTAGATAAGGAACTAACATGAAAGTGTTGTAATAATTTATCTTTCTAACTGTTATGTGACTAAAATTTCTGGCTTAACGTTAAAGACTATGTTTGGGCGTTTGTATGACACCTTGAGATCGTAGCAGGTGTTAAGATTACTAAATTTAAAAATTCAAGTCCAGAAAAAATAGAATTGCAGTATGATCAGGCATAAAACTGTCGTACAAGTATACCTTAACCACCATTAACCCTTTGGACAAAAACAGATAAATTGCTTTGCCACCTAGAATATGCTAGTAGTTTTTGGAGGAATTTTATGGCGAGTTCAATGATTGTTAGAGATATTATGACTACGAACGTCAAGACAGTTCGCCCCGACACTCTTATTCAGGAAGTAATTGCGTTTATGAATAAGCTCAATATAGGTTCAGTTGTCGTTGTGCAAGGTGATAGACCAGTAGGCATTATAACCGAACGAGACTTGATTTATAGAGTTGTCCAACCATGCTTGGCACCTAGCGCGGTTAAAGCCAGAGAAGTTATGAGCACCCCGCTAACCACCATTGACGAATCTGCCACTATAGAGGAAGCCGTCCGGCTTATGGCACAAAAAAAGATCAAAAAATTGCCCGTCATGAACAACGAAAAGCTTGCAGGCATTATGACATTTACGGATATTGCGTTCGATGTACCGGGCATGCTATCTATGCTAGAAGAAGTATGCAGGCCCTGCCGTGAGGAAAGACAAGCAAAAACAGTTACCCAATAACAACATAAGCTGTTAAAGTGCAATTATTTTGTTTATATAAGTCTATACGAGTTTGTGCTTCTTGCTTTTTCATAATTGCCTTAGATTGTATGCCGATTGTGGTGGTTTTGCGTTTGCTATTAAGTGTTTAAGAAAATATGGGATAACAAAAAATAGATAAATGACTGCTACGTTTCACATAGGCAAAGGAGTAATAATTTAAATGTCAAGCAACGTCGTAGTAAAAGACATCATGACCAAGAACGTCCCCGTAGTCCACAACGAGACAACAATGCAAGAAGTTGTCGATATGATGGTCAAGGACGACTTAAGCTATATGATGGTTGAAATGCAAGGCAAACCAACCGGCATCATTACAGAACACGACATCCTTGTTCGACTCGTAAGTCAGGGGCTAGCACCAAAATCAGTCATAGCCCGTATGGTATATACTAATCCGATATTCACCATTGACGAAGATGCAACAGTCGATGAAGCAGTTCAAATGATGAACCACTGGGGAGTCAAACATTTACCAGTCACTGGAAAACAAGGAGAACTTGTCGGCGTACTAACTGCAGAAAACATCATACTCGCAGTTCCCTCAAAGATTCCAGAACTGACCGAACTCTGTAAACCAGGGTACAAACGCGTCAGATAAAAAATTCTTCTTTTTCTTATTTATAGAAAGATTTCATATTTTTGATACATTTTTAATTTGTAGCGGTCAATTAATAAAATTATGAGAAGGTGGGTTTTGGTTTACCCATTTTTTTGCTCAGACATGCGTCTACGAAGCCATAGTACTCTGGCGAGGGCTTGCTGGGTCTGCTTTTAAATTCACCATGGAACTGTGATGCAAAGTGGAAGTACTGGCTAGGCAATTCAAGGGTTTCCATGCGACGACCATCAATGCTCTTTCCTGAGTAGATGAGTCCGTTCTTGCATAGCACATCTATGTAGCTTAGGTTGACTTCGAATCTGTGACGGTGCCGTTCATGGATTTCCTCAGCCTTGAACAGGGTGTGGGCAATCGTGCCTTTCTGGAGTATAATTTTATGTTCGCCTAGTCGCATAGTAGCACCTTTGGTTTCAATTCCACGCTGTTCGGGCATTAGGTCTATTACTGGATGGGGCGTACTGGGATTGATTTCTGTACTGTTAGCGTCTTTTAATCCACAGACATTTCGGGCAAATTCAATGGTTGCGAGTTGGAATCCATAGCATATGCCAAGGAAAGGTATATTGTTTTCTCGGGCATATTTGATAGCGGCGATTTTTCCTTCAGTTCCGCGTGGACCAAAACCGTATGGAACGAATATGCCATCGTATGCTTTGAGTTCGTCTATACACTGGGGATTTTGTTCGAATTTTTCGGCTTCAAGATAGTTTATGCACACTTTGGTTTTGTTCGCGGCTCCACCGTGTCTTAGAGCTTCGCTCATACTAACATAGGCGTCGGTTAAACCTGCATACTTTCCAATTAAAGCAATGTTAACTTCATGCTCAGGCTTGACTATGGCATCTACAAACTGCTTCCATTCCGTAAACGCAGGTTGCTCACAACCATAGCCGAATCGTTGGCATATGAAATCACCCATACCTTGACGGTCCAGAACAAGCGGCACTTCGTATACAGAATTTGCGTTATAACTGCAGAAAACTGCATTCTCAGGAATTGTGCCAAAGAGAGCGATTTTACGCGATATTTCTGCATCGATCATACGGGGGCTGCGAGCAACAATAACATCGGGTTGGATACCGATACGACGAAGCTCGTTGACACTATGCTGGAGCGGTTTGGTCTTCATTTCGCTAGTGACATCTAGAACGGGCACCAACGCAACGTGAACGTATAGAGTGTTGTTATAACCTTCTTCAAGGCGCATTTGACGGATAGCTTCGAGAAATGGTAGACCTTCGATGTCGCCTACGGTACCGCCAACTTCAGTAAGCACCACGTCAACGTTGCTAGTTTTACCAATTTGCTTTATGCGGTTTTTGATTTCGTTAGTTACATGTGGGATAATTTGGACACATCTGCCCAAAAAATCTCCTCGTCGCTCCTTTTCGATAACAGATTTATAAACTAGCCCCGTAGTTAGGTTGTTCTCCTGCTTGAGGCTCAAGTCAAGGAAACGTTCATACCAGCCTAAATCTAAATCTGTTTCGCCCCCATCATCAGTAACGAATACTTCACCGTGCATGTATGGATTCATGGTTCCAGCGTCAACGTTGACATAGGGGTCAATTTTAATAACATTTATTTTTAAGCCACGTGTTTGAAGCATTTTACCTATTGAACTCGTAAGTATGCCTTTGCCGACGGAGCTTAGAACTCCGCCTGTGACGAAAATATATTTCACCATGCCCGGGTTCCCCGTTATAAACTACACCTTTTAACGAGAATTAATATAACTCTTTTGTGCATTAACGTGAAAAAAGCATGCTCTGAATACAAGTAACCGATTTTTACTAATTGCCATAAATAAATGAAAAAAGCGAGGTTACTATTGCGGCGTTCACGTGTTTCTGCGGCTACGGCGGATGCCTACATAGAGCAACCAGACACCAATAATAATTAGAAGGAAATACCACCAAGTGCCTATATTGATAATGCCTGGAAACATAAAGCTTAGCCCAATCAATAATATTATTATACCAGCAATTAATGCACCAATACCCGAACCTCTTTTCTGTTGGCGACTATACTCTCTGTATTTATCTCGCCTGCCACTCCATTGTGGTTCTGATACTTGGCTAACTGAAAGCGGAGCCCCACATTTATTGCATACCGCGGCACTATCTGGATTTAAAGTGCCGCATCTTGAACAATAAACCATTTGATTTCGCCTTTCACAATATCCTCGTAGTAAATACTATACTCATAAGACTTTTGGTACAGTTTTTCTGCACAGCCTTTGGATTAAATCGTATTTTTCTGAAGAGCAAGCCTCCCTCGAGCGGTGATGGTTACCTGCGTGCATAAATACGGGCTTGAATCAGGAACCTGTAGGCACTTCACTAGACCTTGCTCATGCAAAAGCTCAATAGCATCATTAAGGTCAGCTGAGTCGAGATTACTCTCATTGCGAAGATACTCCGCTGAAACCCACGCATCACCAATAGGGTCCCGCTTAGCCTTAGAAAGAATCTCAAGCACATTCCGCATATTAACCTCAATTAGAGATGACAAAAACAACACCTACTAGAAGAATAAACGATTTTAAATAAAAGAATAGTGGGCGAGTCCAATAGTGATAGCTGACAACAACAGATATGCCTACTAAAGTGAAGGATTTTTAACTGAGGACTTGAACGTATTAGCAGAATCAAGCTGGAAGGTAAAGTCATGCGTGTTGTGTTCAGGATAGGCGGCTCAGTTGTTGCTTCACCGATTAACACCGATTTGATGAACAGGTACATCGAGCTTATAAAAGCCATCAAGATGCAAGGGCACGAAGTAGCAGTAGTCGTAGGTGGCGGTAGCCTAGCTCGCGAGTTCATTGGCATAGCCAAGCGATTGGAGCTAGAGATGTCAGCGCAAGATGAGGTGGCAATTTCTTGTTCACGTCTTTTTGCACAGCTATTTGTGAAAAAATTTGGCGAGTTGGGGTGCGGCAAAGTTTGTACTACACTTGATGAAGCCAAGCAGTGCATGAATGCCGGCAAAATTGTAGTCATGGGCGGCCTAAGACCAGGCATCACCACGGATACTGTTGGAGCGTTGGTCGCTGAATATGTAAAGGCGGATTTGCTGGTGAAGGGCTCAGACCAGGATGGTATATTCAATAAGGATCCCCGTAGATTCCCCGACGCCTTAAAACTTGATCATCTCAGCTTTGACGAACTTCAAAGCGTCTTCTCCGAAACCGAGCATAAAGCAGGCATACACCAAATTATTGACCCCGAAGCTATCAAGGTCCTCAAACGCAATCGCATAAAAATAATCGTAGTCAACGGCTTTAAGCCCGAAAACATCTTAAGTGCGATCAAGGGCGAAAAAGTCGGGACTGTTGTTGAATAACCACACCCTTCTTTGGTTTTTATCTTCTATTCGGCTTGATTTTCCGTGAACTCTTAAATATCACATATGATATCAAAGGCGATATCAATAGTGATATGCTTTGAGAGATAATAAACAATGGGCAAGACACACTGCATTTGTGCCCAAAGGTTTCATACGCTACCATGTACTTGAAGCCCTCAACGAGAAGCCCATGTCAGGTTCAGAGTTGATGGATGCAATTGAAAAGCACACTGGCGGTTGCTGGAAACCTAGCCCAGGTTCAATCTATCCGCTGCTGTCAATGCTACAAAGAAACAGCTACATTAGCGAGCTACCGGTAGAAGATGGACTTAAACGCTATGAACTTACAGAGAACGGTAAAGCATTCCTTGAAGAGCAAAAGAAAATCCGCAAAATGATTAGAGAATCAGGAATCCCTCCACCATCATTCTTTGATACACTATTCATGAAGCTGCCACCAGAAAAAGCCAAAGAAGTCCACAATGCACTAAAGCGGTTCGCCATTGCATCTTTCAATCTGGGGGTTGGGCTACGCGAAAACTTTTCTGAACAAATACTTGACGAAGCATTAAACATTCTCGAAGAAGCATCAGCAAAAACCGAAGCATTAAACAATAAATTAAAAGGTGAAAAAATTGAGTGAAGATATCATCAGAGCTGAAGGTTTAACCAAGACTTTCGGAAACTTGAAAGCCGTTGACCATATAAACTTCACTGTTAAAGCCGGCGAGATTTTTGGTTTCTTAGGTCCTAACGGTGCAGGAAAAACAACCACGATCAGCATGCTAATCACAGTACTTAAGCCTACTGAAGGAACTGCCTACATACTTGGCAATGATATAGCAAAACAGAACACGGCAGTACGCAGCGTAATAGGTCTAGTTCCCCAAGAATACACAGCAGACGAAGACCTAACAGGCTACGAAAACATTATTCTCTGCGCTGACCTTTACGGAATTCCCCGCAAAGTAGCAGAAAAACGTGCACTTGAACTTCTTCAGCTTGTTGAACTAACTGCCTTCAAAGATAAACGCGTCCAAACATACTCCGGTGGCATGCGCCGACGTCTCGAACTCGCCTGCGGACTAATAAACAGACCTAAATTATTATTCCTCGACGAGCCTACATTAGGCTTAGACGTTCAGACACGCGCAGCAACATGGAATTATGTACGAACACTTAAGAAAGAGTACGGTATGACCCTTTTCATGACTACACACTATTTGGAAGAAGCAGACGCATTATGCGACCGCATCGCAATTATTGATCACGGCAAAATTGTAGTCGTAGGCACACCAGCAGAACTCAAAGAGAGCTTAGGCGGAGACATAATTACTCTGAGCATCAAACAGGACACAGACATCAGTGAACTTATCAAAAAAATTGAACATGTCAAAGAGGTCAAAAAAGAAAACGGCGGTTACATAATTAAATCTGAAAACGGAGAAGTTACGGCACCTCTTATAATTGAGGCGTTGCGCAAACAAGGTCATGTTGTGACTAAGCTTTCTCTTACTAAGCCCACTTTAAACGAGGTCTATATGCACTACACAGGCAAATCCATGCGTGATGCAGTAGACGAATCGCGAGAGTCAGATTTTGCCAAACGTGCAATTATGGGGAGGCATCATTAATGAGCGACGAAAATAAGGTGTCCGTAAGTAGAGTCCACGGTCTCTGGGCACTTACTAACAGGGAACTAAAGAAATGGTATAAAGCTCCCGTAGTCTTCGTTCTAACCTTAATACAGCCAGTAATCTGGCTTGCCCTATTAGGGAATGCACTTAATTTAGGCAGCATCGTTAGCCCAAGCTCGATTAATCTACCGGCTGAATTCTTCGCACAATTTAGCCAAAGTCAAATTAATTTGCTGCAGTCTTATTTCCAAGACCTGAGTTCTCAGTTGCTTGTGAATACTTTCGGTACAACCAGCTACATCAGCTTCATGGCAGTCGGCATGATGGCATTCACAGCAATATTTACAACCATGTTTAGCGGCATGTCAATAGTATGGGACAGAAGATTAGGCTTCCTTAACAAAGTACTCAGTACGCCTGTCTCGCGTTCAGTGATAATTCTATCCAAGGTATTCTCCGCAACACTACGCTCAATGTTCCAAGCACTGATTATACTACTCATAGCCATACCGCTTGGGTTCAGATTTGGTGCCAATTTCACGCCGATAAACATATTGGGTGTATTCGCAATGCTTTTCCTTCTCTGTGTCGGTCTCGCTTCGCTATTTATAGCCATCAATATACGATCGACAAGGCAAGAAACACCAATGGCAGTAATGAATCTACTCAACTTACCTTTGACTTTCGCAAGCAGTGCCTTCTTCCCCATTGACCGCATGCCTGGCTGGCTGCAGGCAATAGCAAGTGTTAACCCAATATCCTATACAATTGATGGCATGAGGCAGTTACTGATCTTTGAAACCAACTATGCTCAGCTTGCATTTGACTTCGCATACGTCGGTGCATTCGCTTTAGTACTCACAACAATAGGCATTATCCTATCATGGCGATACTTAAACAAATAATAGCGAGCTAGCCACCTCATGAGACCCCTCATTTATTTTTCTGCTTTTTAAAGTCATATCTTAAATATGAATGATCAATAAAAGAATAGTCTAACTTGAAGTGCAGTTGCAGCTTGATGGTGTGAGAATGGCGGATAAAAGAAAGGGCTCAGTGCAGATACGCTTCGAGATACTAGAGTTCCTATTCTTCGCCGATAAACCCCAGTTGCGCACTCATCTTTGGCGAAAAGCAACTGACGTATCTTACGACGACTTCTTAAAACACTTAATTTACCTTAGAGAAAAAGGATTTGTCAACGAAACCTCTGAGGGGCAAATCTTGTTGACAGCAGAGGGAAGAAAAATTTACATAAACCTGCGAGATTCGCTACCATCCTTGCTGTAACGTTTACACCTGTGGTGAACTACCTATATAACTGCGGTAAAGAAAAATGAGGAAGAAAATATATGAGCCAAGAAGCACTCGAAAAAGTCTACCCCGTAAGAACGTTACATGAATTCCTGTTTGAGATAAACAGAGAGTGGCGCAGGTTTAAAAGGGGTGCATTGATGAGCCTTTTTGTTCTAAGCGTTTTACTACTAGCCTTTGTTCCTTTGCTTTTCCGGACTATACAGTCAGGCTTGAGTATTTTAGATGTAATCTTCTTGGGAGCTTTGGCGGTATTCTTAATCTACGACATACACATTATGATTACCCAGTACAGGTTCTTCAAGAAATGGGGACACCGTATGGAGCAGCTATCCAACTTTGAAGAAAAGCTGATGAGCACAAAACTTGGGGAGACGAAACTAAACATATGACCACATGAGATACCCTAATAACAGGGTTTCACTTGTGGTGTATATCTCCTATGAGATACCCCTTTATTAAAACACAATAATGTCATGCTAACAGTTAAGGAGGATGTGAAAAAGACAATGGCAGCAACTATTGTCGAGGCAATAGACCTTAAAAAAACATACATGCTAGGAAAAATCCCAGTTGACGCCCTCCGAGGCATAAATCTTAAAGTTGAAAATGGAGAATTCTTATCCATATTAGGTCCCTCAGGAAGCGGCAAATCTACTTTGCTTAACCTTATAGGTGCGCTAGACAAACCGACGTCGGGAAAACTTTTCATCGACGGCGCCGACCTATCCAAACTTAATGATAACCAGCTTACTGACATTAGGCACAAAATTGGCTTTGTATTTCAATTCTTTAACCTCATCCCCCGCCTTACTGCGCTGGAAAATGTGGAGCTTTCTATGGCTATAGCGGGAATAAGCCGAGAAGAACGCAAGAAACGTGCACAAGAACTTCTCGAAAACGTAGGCTTAAAGGATCGCATAAATCATAAGCCAGCAGAGCTTAGTGGAGGTCAGCAGCAGCGCGTAGCTGTAGCTCGGGCCTTAGCAAATAACCCGCGATTCCTGCTTATGGATGAACCTACTGGAAATGTAGATTCTAAAACTGCGCGAGAAATAATCACACTAATCAAGACACTCAATGAGGATGGCGTAACAATTATCATGGTAACTCATGACCAGAATCTGTCAAGAATAGCTAAACGCACTATTCACGTGATGGACGGCCAAATTACCTCAGACATGGTGAACTAACATGAAGATACAAGATATTTTTGGTTATTCATTTAGTGCAATCAAGCTCCGCAAGCTTCGTGCAGCCCTCACCACATTAGGCGTGGTCATAGGCATCGCAGCCATTGTAGCGCTACTTTCAATAACGCAGGGACTACAGACCACCATAACAGGTCAACTCCAACAAGGATTGGCCACAGACACGCTTCTTGTTTTCCCGGGGAGTAGTGGTTTTGGTGCTGGTCAAGGTAATGGCGTAGGTGAAGGTGGCGGATTCGGCGGCGGCACTGCATCCAACTTTGTACTATACACTAACTTTACAGATGAAATAAATGCACTATCACCGGATATTGAAAGCTCGTTTGCACTGATTCAGCAGTCAGGTTATTTACAGAATAGCACAGGCACAAACAGAACAGCCACCATTATTGGAGTCGACTTCTCGCAGTATGCAAGCACTTATCCTACCACGTTTGAAGCAAAAACAGGAACTATACCTGCTAACCCATCAAGCACCGATGTAGTGGTTGGCTCACGTATTGCCACCTTTTCTAATGACACAACATTCGTTGCCGCAGGCGACGACGTTAACATAATTTGGACCACCAACGTAGGACTGTCATTCATAAATCAGAGCTATTCAGCACATGTTACTGGTGTACTTGACCGCATAGGAGGATTTAACATTGGTGGACCATCAGACACGGCCATCTACATTCCAATAGAGCAGGCTCAAGAATTCTTTAGCACCGACCAAGCCACCATGATAATCGTTAAACTCAACCGCAGCGACAGCGCAACCATTGACAATGTATCCAAAGCTATCACGGAAAAATTTAACAACCAAGTTACCGTCATCTCCTCAACTGCAGTCCTTAGCCTAGTAAATACAATATTTTCTACAATACAGCTATTCCTCGGCGGAATTGCAGCCATCTCACTACTTGTAGCTGGCATAGGCATCATGAACATCATGATAGTATCTTTAATAGAACGCACACGCGAAATAGGCATCCTCAAGGCGCTGGGTATGAAAAGCCGAACGGTACTAGCAGTATTCCTTTGCGAGTCAATCATCATCGGTCTGATGGGGGCAGTAATTGGCATAGTCTCAGGCTGGGGTTTAGCAAACGCTGTAGTAGCCATCTTCAGCACAGGCATATTTGGCGGCGGTGCAAACGTGGACATCGTCCCACTTCTCACACCAGAAGTACTGGTGGGCGCTTTAGGCTTTGGCATAGGCATAAGTGTTATCTTTGCACTTTACCCGGCATGGCGTGCCTCAAAACTAAAACCTGTTGATGCCCTCCGCTATGAATAAGAAGGCAGGACCTAGGTGTATTATGTGATAAAGAGGCTCTACCCTAGCCAACCTGTTGTAGGTGTAGGCGTCGTCATAGTCCAGCCAGAGAAAATCTTGTTGGTAAAACGGCGTAATGAGCCAGAAATCGGCAAATGGACTATTCCAGGCGGCGTAGTAGAGATAGGCGAAAGCACTGAACAAGCAGTGATACGCGAAACCAAAGAGGAGACAGGCCTAAATGTCTCTAACCCTACCCTTTTTGACGTAGTAAACATAATAGAATATGACACACAAAGCAAAGTTATGTACCAGTTTGTCATAATCGACTACCTAGTCACCGTAGACGCTAGACTTGTACCTGTGGCAGGAAGCGACGTAACCGAGCTACGGTGGGTACCAATAACAGAAGTAGAAAATTATGACCTAACCAAATCTTTCCGTTACTTTTTCCAAAAAAATCGCCAACGCTTAGAGCAGGCTAGTTTTGCTCTAAAAAAAATAGCCGAGTCTGCCCCATAGTTTTTGGATCCAGCGCACGAACTCGAGTGACCTTGGGAGGCCTCGGATGACTTTGACTATCGCTAGACAATGATGCGATGTTAAGTAGCGGGGATGCTATGGATAGTCTCAGCGCCTACACATACAGCTCGGCTAATAATATCAAAGTTATGCTCATGCAATAGGTATGAACTTGACAGAAACCACACAAAACATCTAATCAGAGTTAAAATGAAAATTGTATAGAAGCCGTAATCGAATCACAAGAGGCCAAATCCAAACCGCTGTCGTTCGCATCCTAAGCACAGTAGCCATGTGCCTAAAAGGCAGCCAGCCCATTATACCTCAACCCGGACGGTAGGCACCACTCCCAGAGGCGAAACCTGTCGAGGAATCATCCAAAAGCTCAGAGAACTGGTTCTCACAATCAAGAGACTTAGGCGACGTGCAGGGTGAATTATCCCGATGAGGATTGCACTGTGATCGAACCGCCGTAGCCCATATACTGGTCGACTTAGTTAAAGATAATATACTTATGCGTATAAGTAGACCTCGCCGATACCAATACGCACAAAAGCCACCTCACAATAAGTTAATAGAAAAAGGCTGGACGTTTATGGTTAGGTTAGTTCCAGGCCACTATATTAAAGAAATTACAAGTAACCCTAAGCCTATAGAAAGCGTAAGCACAAGTATAGCAGGATTCTTGGGTGAAACAGAAAAAGGGCCCGTTACACCTACACTAATAAGCAGCTGGGCTGAATATCAGCAAACTTTTGGCAGCTTTTTTAGCCCTAGCAAGTTTTTGCCATATGCTGTTCAGGGCTTCTTCTTGAACGGCGGCAAAAAATGCTATATAAGCAGAATAGTACCCTCCTCAGGCGCAGTTAGCTTATTGGATTATTTGGGGGATTCAAGTCAAAAAAAGGGGTTAGCTAGCTTTGAGACAGTTGGCGATATTTCTATTGTTTATGCGCCTAACGCGCAGGCGGTTTCGGGATTGGCTGATGCACTAATTGATCATTGTGAGAAGCTTAAAGACCGCTTTGCCATAATAGACTCACTTAAGGGACAAATGCCATATAACATAGTAAAACCGCGTAGCACCGCTTACGCAGCGTTGTATTATCCGTGGATAAACGTGTTTGATACAGCTATTGTTTCTACTCGCCTAGTTCCTCCTGGAGGGCACATTGCAGGTATCTATGCCCGAACAGATTTTGAGAGAGGGGTACATAAATCGCCAACAAATCAAGTTATCCAAGGCGTAGTAAGCTTAGAGCGTACTATCACTAATTCTGAACAGAATCAATTGAATACGCAAGGAATTAACTGTATACGGGCCTTTGTAGGCAGGGGCATAATGGTATGGGGAGCCAGAACCCTAAGCAATGACCCTGAATGGAAATACATCAGTGTTCGCAGATTGCTTATTTATTTGGAAAAATCTATCCGGAAAGGCATTCAGTGGGCAATATTTGAACCCAACAATGAAGCAACCTGGATAAAAATAAGAAGCACTATCACAAATTTCTTAACTCAGACTTGGCGAGATGGCGCCCTTATGGGAATCAAGCCCGAAGAAGCCTTCTATGTAAAATGCGACCGCACTACCATGATCCAAAACGACATCAATAACAACCGACTTATCGTGCTAGTCGGTGTGGCACCTATAAAACCAGCCGAATTCATAACCTTTAGCATAATGCAACCAACGAGTAGCTAACATACTTCCAAAAAAGTAGTTTGCGGGCTATTTAGTCTCGAAGCATATTTTATTATAGAAGTTAAGAGGTAGATCTGGTTAATGGCTTAATGTATCTTATTGATGCTACTTCTAATCATTACGAAGATTGATAGTTTTATTTTTGGCGTTTGCCTATTGAGGGCGCTATGGGTTTTTGGGTTCAATATGGATGGTTAGGTTTGCTGTAGGCAGTTCTTCTTTAAGTTCATTTTCAAGATGGTCTGTTAATTCGTGGGCTTCAGCTACGCTTAGTGAGCCATCTACAGAAAGGTGCAATTCACAAAAGATCAAGTTTCCGTTACGCCGAGTCTTTATATCATGAAAGTCGATGAAACGATACCGATGACGGAGCAGTACTTCGCGAATTTTTGCCTCTTCTGCCTTACAGGAGTTATCCATCAAGCGTCCACAGGACTTAAGTATTAAGCCTAGTCCCATTCGGATAACCAAAGCGGCAACTATAAACGCCATAATTGGGTCAATAATGCCAAAACCTGTGAAGCCGACGACCAATAGACCAATCCAGACGCCAACAGTGGAAAGAACATCAGAAAACAAGTGCTTTGCGTCACCCTCAATAGCGGCTGAACTGCTCTTTTTTGCCTCGCGAATCAGGAACCAAGATAGCCCGCCATTAAGAGTTGTAGCAACTATAGAAACGCTGATTGCCAAATCTATCTGGATAGGCAAAACAGAAGAGAACAACCGCCCAACTGCTGCATTGATGATAAACAAGGCAGCAACAATTATGAAAATGCCTTCAAGCATGCTAGAGATATCTTCAATTTTTTGGTGCCCATAGTTATGACTATCATCGGCAGGTTTTGCGGAAAGCCAAACTGAGAACAACATAAGCCCTGAAGCTAGAATGTTAACGATAGATTCGAGTGCATCAGAGAGCAACGCTACCGAATTAGACACAAAATAGGCTAGTAATTTAATCAGAAAGATGGCTATGCCACTGATTACCGCCACAAGTGCGACTTGTCTCTTCTGCATAACATAGGCTTTGTTTCTCTTGCTTTTAGGACTTTGCATAGTTATAGATGAAAACAAAGGTGATCCTTACGTTAAGAAGGATTTAGTCAAGTTTGCTCCACTAACCACCTTAAGAGAGACAATATACAATAAACTTATGAGGCGCAAAAAAGTGAGCGCTGAAACCTTGAAGGAAAACCTTGAAGAAACAATCTTCAAAACGCTAAGCCACCAGAAAAGAAGGGACATCCTTAGAGTAATCGGTGAAAAGAAAAACGCCACATTTACAGAAATCAAGAACGCCATGCAGACAGAAGATAGCCCTTCATTGTCATATCATCTGAATGCATTAAACGGACTCATCATCCAGAAAGAAGGCGAATATAAACTTTCGGAGTTAGGGCAAGATACATATAGACTCATATGTAAAACAGCCAGCTGCGCAACAAACCATGTTACACTCAGCATCCTAAGAAGAGAACTTCCTTTAGTGATAATTGCAAATGCCATCCTTTGGGCAGCAGCCATATTCGCCGTGACTCAGTTTGAAGGCGACCTACACCAGATGACCATGTACAGCTTCGCGGCGCTTTGGTTCATAAGTAACATCATTTTATATTCACTTGCGATAAGGACAAGCAATACGCGAAAATGTATAGCTACAAAATAACTGATCTAATTGGACCTCTATTATTTGGATTTATGAAAACATAATTTAATCCACAATAGATTTAACTCTCAAAAAGGGTAAACTAAACAACTCTCAACGTAACGAGCTGAACATATTGAATCCAAGTCAACGAAAAATCACACGTACGATTTTGCAAGTAGTTGTGATGGTTGCAATTTTTGCCGCATTATTCTGGTACATTGGAGTAGAATCTCTGATTAGTGCACTTATTAACGTTAAAGTGGAATTTTTAATTCTTGCTTTTGTAGCATATTTTGGTATTAACCTATTATTTGCAATACGGCTCAGACGAGTGTTAGCAAAAGAAGGCATCAAGACATCTTTTAGTAAAACCCTGTTCGCCCACTACGCAGGCATGTTAACTAGCGACGTCACACCTGGTAGGTCAGGATATATCTTAACGCCACTTTACCTTCGAGATCAAAATATACCTACATCAAAAAGCCTATCAGGCATATTAAGCATACAAACCGTTGAGTTCCTAGCCAAGGTCGCAGGTGGTATCGGAGCCTTAATTTTATTAATTCAAATAGTGCCATCAGCTAGTTGGGAACAGTTCGGTTCTTTTGCAGGAATAAACATTGGTCTCCTTGTAGCGGTGTTGGGTATAACCTTGATGTTTATTGGGGCAATCGCCTTAGCCGCCGTCACTTGGTCCCAGCGAGCACTATCTCTTTTTAACCGCATCGCAAATTGGCGATTTCTAAAAAGATTCACCGGTGGAATAATCGGCAAACTTGATGAGTTCAGAGAAAGTTCGCAACAAAACCGTAAAGCAATACCTGAAATCGCCCTGCTTACCTTAGCCTGCTGGATTCTAAAAGGATTTGAATGGTACTTTCTAGCATTAGCCTTGGGACTAGATTTTGGCTTAAGCCCTGCACTTACATGGCTAACATTCTTCCTCATCCACCCATTAGTCACTGCCCTAGCCTTTGTACCCATAACCCCCGCTGGAGCAGGCGTACAAGAATTCGGCATCGTAGGCATACTAGGACTACTAATTTACAACCCCGCAATGGCAGGGCAAATTGGAGCCTTTGCAGTACTAGCACGCGCGATACTAATAATCCAAGACCTCATCGGAGTACCTCAAATCGTAAAAACTACCTCAGGCATAACCCTAGGACGCAAAAAAATCCCAATACAGACACCAACTGACCCCAATCAAAACCCCATTAACACCCCTAACCCCCTATAAAAGCGCCTTAATCAAATCTCTTTCTTTTGTATTATAACATGGAAACATAATCAGGATACCGAATAGTAGGTTAAGTTCAACTAAAAACAAGTTGTTAAAGACCAATGAATTATAGATGATTTTAAAAAATTATTGTATGTGGAAAAGGTCATTACGATTAATCATATAGGACAAGTAAAAATTGTTTTGGTCGGGAGAGCAGGATTTGAACCTGCGACAGCTCGGTATCTGTGGCCTAGACAGGCTAGAATGAAGCCCACCATGGGTAGACCTCTACAGCTTCTCCACCGGCCAAGCATGTTGACCAGCTCGAGAGCTCTGCCAGGCTGAGCTACCTCCCGAATGAACCCTAAAAACGAAACTAAAGAATTTATGCTTTTTGGCAACATAAAGATAACTTGCTTTGGAAATAACATCAAAAACACTAATCGACATCAAAATAGCACATAACTGCCATAAACAACAGGATCACACGAGGAGTAATAAAATTTTGATTTATTACTTTGACCTAAAAGTATAGTATAATTTTGGAATAGTATAGATGAGCACACTTTTATGTTTGTGGTTGTAGCTTGTTTGTCTCAATTTGTTATAAGGATGGTTGTATAGTTGTTTGTTGTAGGAGTTTTGCTCGTTTTTGTATCTACCCGTTATTGGCGAATTAACATTAATTAACGTCGTCATTTTCATTGCGGGACTTATCATACTTTGGCTTCTTGTAACTATCCCAGTATATTTAGCGGGTAAAATTGTGACGGCAGGCGAATCTTCGATGGGTGATGCCATGATTGCTACATTGTTTGGACCTGTAGTCTACGTTGTGACGCTATTTGGGGTAAATTTCTTTTTGGGTGAATTAATTGGGTCTGCAGCATATGTTCTGGCTCTAGCCATTGCATTTGCAGCATGGATTTGGGTTTTTAAGGCAAGCTTTGATACAGGCTGGTTGAAAGCATTGGCAATTGCGGTTTTGGCAATTTTAATTTTTGCCGTAATAAGCATACTTTTCGGTACAATAGGTGTGCTGGTGCCCGCGCCGTTCTTTCCTCACTTCTAAAAATTGTGAGGTTATAAGAACGTTAACTATTGATATTAAACCTTAGATACCTTCAGCATGTGCGGGTGTTTCTGCCTCGCCCCGATACAGTGGCGCTTGTTTTAATTCCTCTATCAGTTGCTGGACAGTAAGAGAAGGTATTTCGCAGGTTTTTGGGCTTCTTAGGAAGGGAAACTTTTCAAGGGCATTCTCAATTATATGTAAATCTTCCCATTCAACTGTGATGTTACCAGAAAGAGATGATCGATCGACCCCAGTTGACCAAGTACCTGGTTGAATTCTTTTAGCATCCTCATCCACGGCAGTAAAGGGTCCAACGAGAGCTTCAGTATCAACATTGTAGACGAAAATTACCGTACCACGCTTAATTTTTCCAATATGATCTTTGTGTTTATCGGTGCAGGTAAAAGTTCTTCGACTAACACACTGTGAAATCTCAGATTTATTGCAGAAAAATAAGTATCCAGAATACATGGATAAAATTATGGTATATCGAGCTAATAAGAGTACTGTGTATGTCCTTTTGAGGGTTAATCAGAGTTAAGGCATTTAAGGTTCTTTGAGAATAGCAGGATGGGTATGCTTCTTGATCGAAGAACATGGGAAAATCCTCAAATTTCTAACTGAAGCCACAGGCAGAATAGACACAAATGAGCTAGCACGAAAAATTGGCATAACATCCAAACAGCTAATCGAACAAGTACAGAAGATGACTAAAATAGGTCTTCTAAAGAGAGTTAACGGCGGATACGCCATAACCAAAAAAGCAAGAAATGCCCTTAAAGCAACAGAGCAAGTACCTGTTGAGAAAAGATTTAACTTCTATAATGGTTTGGATCAGCCTGCAGGCGAATCAGCAGCATCAGCAAAAGAATTCTATGACTTAGTTCTCAAGGTAGACCCCGCTTCAATAGAATTTCACTTGTACAGAAACGACTTTGAAAACTGGTTCCGCTCAACCATAGACGACCCCGAATTTGCTAACGAACTATCCAACATAAAGAAAGCAAACCTAAAAGGCGAAGACCTGCGCAGATCAATCGTTCAAGCAACAGAAAATAGATACAGCCTCTAATTGTTCTATAAATATTGCAGAAGGCAGGTTTGCTATGATTAAGGTGGGTCATAGAGGCGCAAGGGCATATGAGCCTGAGAATACGCTGCGTAGCTTTCAGAAAGCAATAGAGCTAGGCGTGGATGCGGTTGAGTTTGACGTAAGAAAAACCAAGGACAATCACATAGTTGTTATCCATGATCCAGACATAAAGAGAACCACAAACAGCGAAGGATTAGTCAGCAACCTAACTTTGCAACAAATAAAAAATGCTTCCATAGAAAAGGATGAGAAAATCCCTACCCTCGAAGAGACACTGGACTTTATAGACAAAAAGGTCAAAATGTTTATAGAGTTAAAGGAAGCTGGTTTTGAAGAGCAGGTTCTTGAGCTTATCCGCAAGAAAGAATTAGAGAAAAACGTCGTCGTTGTTTCCTTTCTAGAAGAGGCACTCAGAAAGTTCAGAGAGTTAGATTCAAAAATTGAGACTGGCTTGATTTATGCCAAGCATAAGAATCCCCTTAAGGCAGCACTAGAACTAAAAGCGCAGTATCTGATAGCATTCTACAAGTTCACGCATACTACGAATATACAAAAAGCTCACCAAAACGGCTTAAAAATCATAGTCTGGACAATTAACACGCCTGAAGAAGTCGTCGCCTACAAAGCTAAGGGTGTAGATGGGATAGCCAGCGACAAACCTGATATACTCTAAGGTGGGCTTTTAGCCTTCTCGTTCTAGAATGCTTGTGAGCTGGTTACAAATCTCTGTGCACTCTTCATTGAGAGGGGTTAGATGAATCTGTGAGGCGCTAGTTACACCAATTTGCAGTTCAGCTGCGCGTTTTAACTGATCTAACTCGAATATACGGCCGTTCATGACGTTATGGGTGCTACCATAACTCCGCAGGATGGCAACTCCAACAGCATCAATGGCAACACGGTCCTTGCTAGCGAGAAGCAGCATAGGTTCAACTTCATGACCTTGCTCAGGTCCGCCATCCACGAAGGCTTTTATGCCATCCATAACAACTAAGTCAGGCTGATAGTAATGATTTATTTCAGCGATAAGCTGGCGCTGGAAGGGCGAACCATGCAGTTCCCACATATAGTTATAAACTGATCCTGGAACTCTTGCTGCAACTAACCCAACAGAATTTTTTAGAGATAAAGTAAAATGTCCACCGAAACGGTGAGCTTTTAGACAGCAGGTCTGTACAACCTTATCAGCATCCTTAAATAATTTCGCAATATGGAAGCCTTTGAGCCAGTGTGTGCCTTCGCGACCAATTTTTACCCAGTCTGATTTGGTTAGCTCATCGAGAACGATAGCGTCGAATCCTAGTTGTTCAGATAGTTTGAAGACGCCCATCTCGTCCAATACGCTACGGGTTTCTCCCATACCGCTACGCTCTGCCAACGTGACATTTGCGACACCTGCTTCTTTGAGGACTTCTACTATAGCTTTTAGGGTATCCAAATGTGTAGAAGCAGGAAACGGATCAGCGCTATTGAAGTTCGCCTTTAAAGCTACTCGCTTGCCAAAGAAGTCTGTAAGGTCAAACTGCCTCAGAAGAGTTTTAACGCCTGCATCGCGGTTTGCAGTCTTAATCACAAAAACCTCACCAGCGTTAATGTTGGTATTCAAAACAATCGCCATAATACATTGAGCAAAGCAGAAATATTAGTCTTACAATGATTATATAGATGGATCTGTTTTTGACATATACCCATTGTGGCATAATTGTTTAATAATCAACTGTCTTAATGGGTATTTGTCGGGAAGCAAAGGAGAAGGCTTCTATTACGTCGATTGATACAGAAACGAGAAATGGGCGTTGCCCTTAGATTCAGACTTCTGAGTGATAACGCCCCATAGCGTCAAGAACTGTGTTTGATAAAAAAAATTGGATAAACCTTATTATATAGCAATTAGTAAATAGGCCGATCATAATGCTCAGCCTATCAGGAAAGTTGTCTCCATACAGGCTAGCACAACAAGATAGCATGTCGCTACCTCTGCCGTCACCACCGCCTAAGTAATCTAATATGGTGAAAGCAAATCCTTTTGGAGTTCTAATCTTTTCTCGTTAACGATTTTTGAGGCTTACTAGTTAGGTAAGTTATATAGCAGCCGTTTGAACTGACTATACGATACGAGAGAATAATATGTTGCCAAAAGTAATTCGAGCTGAAACGCTTAAAGAGTATCTGACTCCAGAGCGCTGCTTTATTTATGAAAACTATGGATTGTCTACAAATGATCCAGCTGTATCTATTGCCCATGCTAGAGTCGAGCCCGGCGTCACCACAAAGACTCATCACCTTGAGGGCGTAAAGGAAATTTACCTTATAATTGAGGGTCAAGGCAAAGTCGAGATTGAAGATCTAAAGCCTACAGAGGTATACAAAGGTGACACGGTGATTATACCTGCTGGAAAGAAGCAGCGCATAACTAACACGGGAAAAACTGATCTTATCTTCTACTGCATCTGTTCTCCAGCCTTTACCCAAGATTGCTATTATGATGACGAACCAGAAACCTAACTCAATTCATCATTTAGACTATGTAGGATTGGCTTCTTCTTCTATCTCTTTCTATATTCTCCTCGAACATGAACTCTACAATTTGGTCCCGTAGAGGAGTCCCAAGTTCAAAAAAATCCAATGCTTTCTTTACTTCTTTCTTACTAAGTTTTTTTCTCGGCAAATCTAAACCCTTTCTGGATTAACCTAACTGTGAGCTACTCGTTCAAGGTGAACCCAAAATAAGTAATATGACCCATACATTCAATACTTTGCTATTGTTGTCACACAGTCACAGTTTCAGTTAACCATGCAGAAAGAGCATAAACAAATATCTAATTACAGCAGATATTTGCAGAGAGAAGGTAAGGCACCCATAGGGTTAGGCTTGTTGCAAAACAGGATTTCTGTTGGTTTTATTGCACACGCTAACGAAAAATATCAAAGTACCCTACTAGGGGATATGAAATGTCGGATCAGCGTAATCAAAATGTCGCGAGCGGCAACCAATATATCGGATAAGCCATTTTCTAAATCTATTTCTAAATCTATTATCAATAGACATTTTAGACATAGGCTAGTTTTCTAGAGCTACAAAAATTGAGTTATGCGCTTTCTTATCTTTATCGACCTGGAAGGCTTCGTTGATTTTCTCAAGGGGAAAGCTATGGGTAATTAAATTTTTGGGATGCAATTTACCAGAAGCGAACAGATCTATGCAAAGCTGCATTTCTGATTTTATATCCCAGAAAGCGTAGCTTGCGCTTGGAATAATACGGATTTCGCCTTTTTGGATTTTTTCCCAGTTAAGAGGTATTGAGATTTCTCCTGCATCGAAGCCGCCTACTAGGCATACTTTGCCGCCATTTCGTGTGAAGTTGACTGCTTGTGGGAATGTTGTAGGCATGGCTTTTCCGCCTGCGCATTCGTAAGTAATGTCTGCGCCTCGTCCGCCAGTGAATTCTAAAACTTTTTTGTGTCCATCCTCTTTTTCAGTATTGATAATGAGATCTGCGTCGAGTTTCTGTGCAATTTGCAGTGGAAAATCGAGGACATCGGTTATGGCGGTGGTCGCTCCTGATAACTTGGCTAAGTCCAGCATAGACAATCCTATAGGTCCAGCACCTATTATGACAACTTTATCTGTCATCGATAGCTCAGTGATTTGGCAGGCATGCAGGCTTACAGCATATGTGTCCAATAAGGCAGCTTCTTCGTAGCTTACGTTATCAGGTAATTTATGGAACTTTTTGGCTGGGCCAGCAACATATTCGGCAAAAGCGCGTGATAATGTCTTTCTGCGAACCTTGTAAAGATTGGGACATAAATTGTACTGCTCGACTCTGCACCAGTCACAGGTATCATCGCCAAGCACGGTCTCAATTACTACGCGATCACCTGGCTTCACGTTAGTGACGGCTTCACCAACTTCAACTACATCGCCAGATAGCTCGTGACCTACTATCTCGCCTTCATACTCAGGTTTGGGGACCTTCCAAGATCGCAAATCCGTTCCGCAAATACCTGAAACCTTAACCCTTGCCAAAGCATAATCCGGTCGGGTTATCTCAGGACGGGGAACCTCTTTGACTTCGAAAGTTCCCTGAGCAGTTTTCACAGCTGCTTTCATCATCAAAATAATCACACCTCAAATCCTAATTGTGTAGTTCAAAAAGTAGGGAGCATTTGTTTTGGGAAATATTTAGATAGCTTGCATGTGTGGCCGGATTTTTAGCTCAATAATGTCTGAACGTTTGGGTCTGGTGAGTACGTAGTATACAACATCTGCTATATCTTCTGCTTTTAGTTCCTCTAGGCGGGCCTGACGTTGTCTTTGTTCTTCTACTGTGTGTGGATCCATGTCTGTGCCGACTTCGCCAGGTTCAATGAGGGATATTCGGATGCCCATTTCGTGGACTTCTTTTCGCAGCGCCTGAGTTAGACCTAGTACGCCTGATTTTGTAGCTACGTAGAGAGAGCTGCCTGCTTCATGTACTTCCGAACTCATTGAGCCAATAAAGACTATTTGACCTTCACCTTTAGCTCTCATGCGTTGGATCGCCTCGTGCGCTGCGAGCATATATCCTAGTAAGTTGGTCCGAACAATGTAATCTTGCTCTTCAGGGGGGGTATTGACTATGCTTCCAGCGCCTAAAGCTGCATTGTTGATTAGTATGTCTACACCGCCAAACTTCTGATCTGCTATCTCGAATACGCGCTGAATATCTTCCCTTTTCGCCGCATCAGCCGTTAAGCCGATAACTTCGCCGTCTTTCGACTTGATGGCAGCAAGAGCATCATTGAGCGGTGCCTGTTCGCGACCAAAAATAAGCACACGCGCCTGATGAGAAGCAAGAAGGATTGCCGTTGCCCTACCAATACCTGTAGTTCCGCCCGTCACAACAATAGATTTTCCTGCGATATTCGTCAATTCCGGGGTAATTTGAGTTTCCAACATCCAAATTCACCTCCTATGACTGGGATTTCTCCAAGTTATCGTAACATTGATACCCCCATTCACAACATAGTACGGGCACCCGTCCTTAGCAATGTGACTCTTAAGCTCTGTTTGCTCATTGCTATGTCGTGAAGAAAATACCTTAAATTCAGGCAATTTTCTACGTTTAAAAGGAAGTACCCTTAGTTGACATTGTAAACGGTTATCGCCGATTATACGGAACTCTATCGAACTTTTGTCTTGGTCTTGCTTGATAGAAAACTTTGAAGTAGGATATTCACAAAAAATGATAAAAGGCCAACCTTCTTTGTGGTTAAAGTGCCTCGTGATCGCGGTGAAAACTGCTCCTGCACCATATACTTCTTGTCCAACTTGCCCCGCTTTTTGCCAGCCTTCGCGTAGATCCTCAAGCGGAAGGGCCAACTTGGGGTTTATTTTTCCAGTCTTTGGCTTTTCCGCAAGAATTTCCTTGGGCAACTCTGAGGGAAAATAGGACCAGCAGCGATCTAATATATACCGTGTATATTCAGAAAGCAATAACCGAATTGAAGGAGAAACTTGATCTTCATCAGCTATATCAAAAAGGTCATCAAAAGCAGATAAAACCTCAAGTTCTTCGTAGCTAGCTAGATAGTCGTTATCATGCATTTTTGCCAAGGGCGCAATACCTATGAATGTAGTATAGATTTTTGCATAACCATACTTGCATTCCCAAAGCCAACTGTTACTGAAAATGTTTGCTATACAAAGAATTGCTTTCTTTTTGTAGAGTTCGTTGCCTGTTATCTTATAAAGACGCCAGAATGCGCTAATACCAAATGAGGTTACATTCATTTGATAGGGCATATTAAATCATAGTCCGTCGAGGCTTTTAGCTGCAGCTTCAGCCTCCTTGAGATAGCGTTTGTCGTTTGATAACTCATAGGCATGAACCATTACCAGAGCATATATACATCCAACGTCTGTTTCGCCTACTCCTTGCGGTTGAGTCTGCTTAACCTCTAGAGTTTCCATGTTGTAAAGGACAGGCCAGCAGTAATTGAAGTGATGAGCAACACGTATTGAGTAATCTAGAGAAGCAAAAAGTAGCTTCCTTGCGTCCTCAAAGCCCCTTTTTGCAAGCCGTGCCAAATTCAAAAGCGGGTGATACAGGTACCAGGAGTCCATTGTGTCGTGGGCTTCTTGAGGTTCTTTACATTTATTGCTGAATGGCACATCTGGAATATAGCGTTTGATAGTTTTGAGGTCAGCGTCATAAAATTTTACCATGGTTTTACGTAGAGTTTCACATAGGGGGATAGCTTTTTCTTGCCATTGTTCAAATTCAGTGAGAGATACAAGTACTGCTAGTTGAACCATGGATTCAGGTGGCTTATCTTCTGAGCCCACGTAGAGACGAAGATACTTTTGACCGTTTACCTGTATTGAGCACTCTTCTGAATCTAAATCTTTGATGGCTTGCTCTGCTTTACGCACATAGTCATGGAAGTGGGTTTTAGGACGTTGAAGATGGAAGTAAATCGGCATTTGTAGATCAAGGTATTGCTGGGCTGCTTCAAATTCGTCCTTTGGAACTACGAGTGTAGGTAAAACAAACGCGTCTGAAATAGTGGTTTCTATGTCTGCTGGGAGGGGTTTTTGTTGGTTATGTGGTAATGAAAAACCAAGCTCAGGCCATTTACCTCCAACTACAGTAGTTGGGGTAGAGTGGGTTCTTTCAAAATAGTCATTGAGAACTGTAAAATTTTGCATATAAAGAAGAGAACCTAAACATGGCTCGTTAATTGTTAAATAGAGTATCCCCGCTTTTGGACCTTCCTGTTTGGAATAAACAGCACCTTTTGCAGATAACGGATCATCGTTTTTTCCTAAAGGGTAAACATCGCGTGGCCAAGACTCAAAGACCAGCGGATAAAGAGGCTTGAGCGTGGTTGTCCAGTGAAGCAGAGGTTGATCTGGCTCAGGAAACTCTATTTGCACTTTAAATTGACCTAAATTACCATCAAGAGTAAAAATTATTGAGCAGTTATTTTTCTTTATGTTCTTAATTGCAAGTCTGCCTCCAGGACAATACATTAATCGAAAAGCTGCACCACCGCCTTTAGGCCAATGAATAATGACCCAAAGTGTATCATCACTACTTTTGATGGTATAACTGAAGCCACATCTGTTGTATTCAGCCAACACTAAAAGCGCAAAATCTTGCAGTTGACTGCGCGCTGCAACAAGCCATGAGCTAGCCTGCATGAAAACTCCTTCCTCTTGATAAGGCTCCATTCTGTTTGCCAAGCAACAACACCTCTAACTATGGCTCGGTTTTAGCTAAACACTCAACTAACCAATAGTGTTTCACAAAAAAGCTCCGAACAGATTTTACAATGTCTGATAGTTGACAAAAAACAACCTTGGACGAATATTTAACGCCTAGCTGTTGCAGCCAGAACGAACAAAACAGATAGTAATTATCAATAAAAGTATGTGGAAATTGGGATTTATTTTTTAGGAAGAATTTCACTTAGCTCATAACTGGCACCGCATACTACTGTATCTGCGCCTCCATAGTACAGCAGCAGTTCGTCATCGAGCATGACTTGTCCACAGCTGAAGACTACGTTGGGCACTTGGCCATATTTTTCGTAATCTGCCTCAGGAGTTAGAATAGGATTTTCCGAACGGTATAGGACATGTTCTGGATCATTTTTATCTAATAGGGCTACGCCTAGCGAGTATATTTTGTCTAAGCTGACACCATGGTAAATGAAGAGCCAGCCTTCGTTGATTTTAAAAGGTGGACCTGCAGCACCAACTTTCCATGCGTCCCAGGGGTTTTTACCTGGCCCAAAGATATATTTTAAGCCATACCATCGTTTGAGGTCGTCTGAGCGGGCTATGCAGATATCAGGTTCTAATCGATGGAACATAACGTAATCGCCATTAATTTTTTCAGGAAATATCACCGCATCTTTGTTGTGTATCCCCGGAAAAGCTAGATGTCTTTCGCCCCATCGCCACCGTTTTTCGACGAAGTCGCTAACACTTATCGAAGTTAAGCCTATTTGGAAAACTCTATGCTGAGCATGTGTCCCGAATGCAGTATATGCTAAAATAAACGAGTCGTCTACCAAGCTTAGGCGAGGGTCTTCACAGCCTTCATTTTCATACTCGGATGCAGGGCTAAAAACTGGCAGGGGCAGTCGTTCCTCGATATTGTAACCGTCTGTAGATGTAGCTAGACCTAAACGTGAAATATTATCAGTACCCATCGCACGGTATAGTATATGCACACGGCTATCCGCTACTACAGCTGCTGGATTAAAGACAAAACGTGACTCCCAAGAATGCTTGCCAATAGGTTCAAGTATAGGGTTATTAGGAAATCGCTTCATCAATCACTACGCTTCCAAAACTGCTGTTTTATGTCATCCCAGTTAATTCATCTAAAATATGCCTAAGGGAAAGCAGGCCTACTAGACGCTCATCTGCATCAACTACAGGTAGGTGCCTAATTTTGTAGAACTTCATGATCCTCTTTACCTCATCAAAGGAAGCATCCTCGTTAATTGTACGGACATTTTTAGTCATAATTATCTCAATTGGCGCATTTAAGGGTAAATTCTGTGCAACAACACGGATAGCATCACGCTCAGTGAAGATACCTTTGCATCGATTCTCATCATCGACGACAACTATAGAACCTACATGCCTTTTAGAAAGAATCTCAATACATTCTCGCACAGTAACATTTTTAGTAACAGTGATAACGTCTTTAATCATAAGATGTTTAGCTAACAAAAGAGTTCCACCAGCTTTACTATAGAATGTTCCACAAATATATTATCTTCGGGCACCGCTTTTGTGCAAAAAAACAGACTAAAACCGTCTAATCCCAGCCGTTAACTGTTTATGCAAGATACCTTGAGTGCTGACTTGTGTTAAGCTTTCTAAGTTTAGACGTGCCATTAAGTAGGAGATGTTGGATTCGGCGCCTCTGTTATAATTTAGTCCCTGTGGGGTTATACCATCGCAGCAGCCTCCAGTTTTAGGGTCATATAGCGATAAGCCGTTAAGATTTTTACCTAAGAACCATTCAAAAGTATCATAGGCAACATTACGATAAGACTCATTTTGAGTAATGCGGTAAGCAGCAATTTCAGCGTCAATCATACACCACGCCTCAATAGGCTGCTGGTCATAGACTGCTCGAGTAGCACCCTTTTTGTACCAGCCGTCGTTGCCAATTGGCACAAATATGCCGTCAATGGTCTGTGTATCTATAAGAAAATTCAGCGAAGATAGAGCAGCCTGCAAGTACCTTCTTTCTTTGGTTGCTTCATATGCCAAAAAAAGCGCTTGTGGCAAACGCCCGTTGCTGTAGGTAAGGCAAGGCTCAAACCAATTCCACCCATCAGAGGCCTGCTGCCTGTACTGAGTGAGAAGCTGATCACCGAGTATGCGTATATTGGAAGAAATGTTTTTGTCAGCTGGATAGGCCCTTTGGTAATGGAACAGCCCCATTATGGCAAGCGCTTTTACTCTAGGCCATACAGATTGGATAGCCCATGGCAAAGCTTTATCAAAGATTTCTTTTGCAACTAATTTTGTATCTAAAGGCAGCTTTGAATCCTGAGCGTAACCGCATGCCCAAACGGTGTTGCCTATGCATTCTTCTGAGCCAACCTCATCTATGTACCTGCGGTCATAGCTGAGAAAATTATGCATTTTTCCATCAGCGCGTTGCATGTATAATAGTAGGCATAGGTAAGTATCAATGAGCCGCCTTACGCTTGCATCTTCGAAGTGTTCTAGATGCTTAATACTGGCTATCAGTGCGCGGGCGTTATCATCAGTTGTGTAGCCTTCTTTTCGGCAGGGAATAGAAAATTTTGCATGCTGGATGATCCCAGTATCATCAGTAAGAGCTTTGAGGAAGTCTAATTTTACAGGTGGGAGCTCCAAGTTCAAAACACCTATGATTGCTAATTACTGCGTTAAACAATTCACCGTAAGTTCGTGCAACGTTTGACCAGAGAAAACGTCTGCTGTAGCGGTAGACTCTACGTTGAAGGTCATTTCGGAACTTGCTATCTAATAGCCTGTTAATTCCTTCAGCTATTGATATGGGGTCATTGAACTTGCATAGAATACCTCTATTTTCGTTAATGGTTTCTTGAGCGTGGAAATACGGGGTAGATACTACTGCCTTTCCTGCACCCAAGGCATAAGTTAATGCGCCGCTGCTAATTTGATTAGGCGAAATATAAGGTGTCAGATAAATGTCAGTTGCCTGCAAGTATCGAATCAACTCCCGCTTAGTTAAAAAGTGGTTATTGAAGCGAACGTACTTCTCTAAACCTAATTCTCTTACCAGCTGCATTAAACTATTGCGGTAGGTCTCCCCTTCTCTTTTCCTTACTTCAGGATGGGTCTGTCCAATGATCAAGTAAATGAGGTCGGGAGCGTTTTTTATAACATAAGGGAGCGCACGGATAGCGTATTCAATACCTTTTCCTCTACTTATTAATCCGAAAGTGGAGGCGACAAGACGATTATCTAGACCTAATGATTGTTTAATCGGTTTGTTATCAACAAATTCAATATTTGGGCACCCATGAGGAATAACAACACAGTTCCTGTATTGTACGCCTTGTTGGTCAAGCATTTTTACGGCAGCATTTGCAATAACAACTACTGCGGCGCTCTTGTTAGCTATACTTTTTAGAACCTTCAAGGCTTTTGCATCAAAATCAGGTCTCACTGTATGAAGGGTTGTAACGACAGGCTTTCTAACCTTTTTTAGAAACTTAACAATGTATTCGCCTTGGTCACCGCCAAATAGCCCAAACTCATGTTGGATATTAATAAGGTCTATGTTGGAGGCGTTTACATATTCTGCAGCATTATAGTAACTTTCTAATACGTTGCGCTCTATGCTACATCTGACACGCTCGTCATAGTCGTTGATTTCTCCCTCATTGTCAATGGCTATAACTGAGGACTTAAATCCGCCTAGCTCATCCATAGAGTCGATAAGGTCTTTTGTGAAAGTTGCTATACCACATTCCCGCGGTGGATAAGTGCTCAGATAGGCAATACGTTTCCCATTACCAATAGAAGCGTAAATCTGTGGAATCATTTAACATACACTCTTATGATATTTAATTGAACCCTAAAACCGTCCGAGCAGGCTACCTCAGTCAAGCGAATGTGACTTGAGGCAGAAGACACTAACGCCCCCAGAACAAATTAGTGTACAACGGAGGGCTCAGGGTAACCTACGAAAGAATCCTTCCCTTTCGCTGCTAATAATATTATCATTTCCTCCTTATGACTGTTACGTACAAGACAAGCCAAAAAAGTTTACAAATTATTTAGAACAAATAGTTGTTTTGAATATCTGGTTCTTTGGCGGGATTAGTAGAATGTTGTTGTGTTGTTGTAATCACAATGGGTTATAACCGCGATACGGCACTATATACCGTATGTCATTAACCGATATAGACTGTGGAAATATGAGTGCCAGAAAAAAGCTTAGATGCACATGCCCATGCGGGTACGGCTTTGAAACATTCAACAGCGAAGACAAGGCCATAGCTATGGTGCAGGCACACTTCAACAAATTCCACATGGATATGCTGCCTTTCGGAATAACAACAACAGAAGCCCGTGCACTCTTGACATCAATAAATGACATAGACAGATCAAAGGGCTCAACACAATCACTTTATGCAACTGATGCATCGTCAACGTTTAATGGAGAAAGCATGTCCTCACAAGGAAAAGTAAAAGGAAAGAAGTCACAAATAGTAGTACATTAACGCCTAACTTTTTAGAATTTTCAATTTTTCTGTATTTGAAACGGTCCACGTTCTACTAAAATAGTTTTTATCCATTATCGTTATGCATTATGAAGGAGCCTATCCGAAAATTCGACGCTTCAAGTTATCTATAAAAACCGTTTCTTATCAACAAGGAAAATACCTCATTAAGAATAGCTAGAAAAAACAATTGGAACATTTTTCGGATAGGTTCAAGATGTATTCAGTTCCGCTCTCGGATCTGCGGTTTTATTTTTGTTTAAAAGAAACAATAAGCGAAAAAATTTTGCTGTCGTTGATTCCTCTAGTAGTGCACTTAATGCTGCGTTTATTGCTTAGAAGATACAACGGGTGAAAAAAGATTGCATTAGCTTTTCTTAGGCAGCTAGCTAGTAGGTAGCATTTGGTTGGTAAAGAAAAGGTAAGAGGTTGGGCATAGTTTTTCATTTTTATTTCTTTTTTCTTATGAAGCCTTTCTTTTTACTCTCTCTAGTGCGCTGTAGGGTCGGTTGTTCAAAAGTCTTAAGCTAAGTTTGGAGCTAACTTGTTGATGTGGATTTAGATAATGTCTATTTCAGATAAGCTTAGACGAAAGAAGAAGAATATTGAAGGTAATGTAATTATTGATAATCCGGACATTAAAGTCGTTACAGCCACTTATAATGGAAAACCCTTCGTAATTGGCATTGGAACAACAGAAGAAAGAATAATCGAAAGCGAAGGCTCAGTAAACGTAAAAGGCGGAAAAGGAAAATACCAATCACAAAAAGCTTTAAAATGGAAAATGCTCTACGATCCCGAAATCTTCCCGAAAATGGTGCCCTTAGATAATCTAAAGGCAGTTGCCGCTTCAACGATTGCAGTCACATCAGAAAGCAAAGAAGCTTTTAACGGTGAATTTGAACGAAAAACATTCAAAAATATCAAAAAAACTACCATCAAAAAGGAGCTATCAAAATTCAAAGACAATGTTAAGAAAGATTTAGAGAACAAAACAGCCCAAATTGACGCTCAATCTCAGAGACAAAAAATTGCAGAACAAATTAACAACGAAGTCTACCAACTATTTAACCAATTAAACAACACAAGAAGTGAACAACGCACTCCTGAATCTAACACTTAACCATACATTCTATTATTTTGTGAAGTCCGAGTACACGATTGTATTTTGTTATTGGTTGATTAGTTTGTCAACTTGCAATTTGGAGGCTAAAATGAAATATTGGACCGAGCTGATTTTTGCTCGTGGCTTCTGTATTTCGGTCTTTAGCGAGTATAGGTTTACATGTCAATAATAGATAGAGGAATTGAGTACTCTCATGTGTCTGCTGGGAACGCGTCACCAAACAGTTGGCACCATCTGTCAACGGACATTAATTTGCTTTGTGCTTCCACGGCCTGGTGGCTTAAAATCCAGGACTTGTAAACTTCATCCATAAAGTTGCAAAAATCAGTGTAAGCCCAACTTTTTGCCATATTATTTTCTTTTGAGCCTATTTCTCGGATAATAGGTGAAGCCTTTTGTGATTCTTTAAACGGTTTGTACTTGTTATGTGTGTACCATAGAAAGCCTTCTATAGCTTTAGGAATTGAATCTAATGTGGAATTTGCTGCATAGTCATAGACAAGGCATTCAAGCAGGAAGGATTTGGGTCGCCAAGCTTCGGTCAGTCTCTGATCTCGCCAGCACTTTAGGGATTTAACCAGTGGCTTGTATAGATACTTCTTAGATTCGTTCATGGCAGTGGTTAGCTGAATATGCCGGTGAACATTAGAAGGAACCCAATTATGTGCATCTCTATCGGGGATCTTTAAAGAACCCTCTTCTATGATAGCTGGAATTATGCTCAAATCTAGCAGGTTCAGTGGAATACGGATTGAGTTGTTCTGGATAATTACCGTTTTGAAGGATTTCGAAAGAACCCGTTTTAATTGGAATAGCGAAAGATGAGGCTCCCAGAAGATTCTATTGTAATTTGCCACAACAATAATATCAACAATTTTAGTTTGCCTGATAGCAGTGCCTCGACCGTATGAACCAGATAGAAACGAACCTTTGAAGTACTCGGCAAAATCATCCGCCCGCAGCCTAGAACGGAGGGTATCATGGGCAGTCGACACTTCAACTCTCTGATCATCTGTGGGCTCAATTTTGGAGAGAAAAGTTTGAAAATGCATTGGAAGATCCATTGGTCCACCGGCTGCTCTTTTATATTAACGTCGTTTTTGTGTTTCAATTACGTTTAATCTGTCTTTCACACATAAGTGATTTTTGTGTACAACTCATTCGGGCGAAAATGTCGAGCGACTACATATCTACGTAATAATCTGCCACAGACCAGAAAAGTTAATGTATCCATAAACATAGTTCTGTAACAATCAAATCCTATATTTAAAAATTTTAGATCGCGGAAGTTTCTATATCGACGTGACCAGTTGTACCTGATTATTAGATAATAACAATTCATTAATAATGTTCGATATCAAGTTATTACAGCAGGAGCCCTTTGGAAGATGACTGAACAAAAAAATAACACCCTCAAAAGAGGCACATCAAACCGAGACTGGTGGCCAAACCAATTAAATCTCGACATTTTACACAGGCCTTCTCCCCTCTCCAATCCAATGGAGAAGGACTTCAACTATGCAGAGGAATTCCAGAAACTCGACCTACAAGCCGTAAAGCAAGACCTCAAAGAATTAATGACCGACTCCAAGGAATGGTGGCCAGCAGATTACGGTCACTACGGAGGGCTTTTCATACGCATGGCATGGCACAGCGCAGGCACCTACCGCAAAAGCGATGGTCGAGGAGGAGCAGGCTCAGGACAACAGCGGTTTCCCCCTCTAAACAGTTGGCCAGACAACTGCAACCTCGACAAAGCCCGCCGTCTGCTTTGGCCCATCAAAAAGAAATACGGCCGCAAAATCTCATGGGCAGACCTCATGATTCTCGCAGGCAACGTTGCATTTGAATCGATGGGGCTTAAAACCTTTGGTTTCGGCGGCGGCCGAAAAGACGCCTGGGAACCTGATGAGGTTTATTGGGGTTCCGAAAAAGAGTGGATGGGCGACACCCGCCATAATGACAAACGAGACCTCGAAAATCCCCTCGCTGCTGTGCAGATGGGCTTGATATATGTGAATCCTGAAGGGCCTAACGGTCAACCAAGCATCCTCGCTTCTGCCAAGGATGTTCGAGAAACCTTTGCCAGGATGGGTATGAATGACGAAGAAACCGTTGCACTCATCGCCGGCGGGCACACATTCGGTAAATGCCACGGTGCCGATAGTGCATCGCATATGGGACCTCCGCCTGAGGGTGCAGGCATCGAAGAACAGGGTCTTGGCTGGAAGAGCAGTTTTGGCAGCGGCAAAGGAGATGATACTATAACCAGCGGTATCGAGGGCTCATGGACGCCGAATCCTACCCAGTGGGGCATAGAATACTTCCATATGCTGTTTGACTATGACTATGATTTAGTCAAGAGCCCCGCTGGTGCATGGCAATGGGTCCCGGTCAACCCTGATCTGAAGGATTTGGCGCCAGCCGCTCATGACCAATCCAAACGTGTCACAACTATCATGACCACAGCGGATATGTCCTTGAGGATGGACCCCGTTTATCGAAAGATCGCAAAACGATTCTATGACAATCCAGAGCTATTTGCAGACGCATTTGCAAGGGCATGGTTCAAGCTTACCCACCGCGACATGGGTCCCCGCACACGTTATCTCGGTCCGGAAGTCCCCTCCGAGGACCTAATCTGGCAAGATCCACTGCCCAAAAGAGACTACGAGTTGATTGACGAGAAAGACATCGCAGACCTCAAAGGCAAAATCTCTGCTTCAGGCCTAACAATCCCTGAACTGGTTACAACAGCTTGGGCATCAGCATCCACTTTCCGCGGCTCCGATAAACGTGGCGGCGCAAACGGCGCTCGCATCCGACTTGCCCCCCAGAAGGACTGGGAAGTCAACCAACCCGCTCAACTGGCAAATGTGCTAGGGGTTCTTGAGCGAATCCAAAACGAGTTCAACAGTGCTCAGACTGGTGGAAAGCGGATTTCGCTTGCTGATTTAATTGTCTTGGGCGGCTGTGTAGGTGTTGAGCAAGCTGCAAAGAAGGCCGGCTACGATATCGTGGTTCCGTTCAAGGCAGGACGCACCGATGCATTGCAGGAGCAAACGGATGTAGAGTCATTTGCTGTTATGGAGCCAGTCGCAGATGGGTTCCGTAACTACCTCAAAACCAAATATGCAGTTACTGCAGAGGAACTATTGGTTGACCGTGCCCAGTTGTTGACGCTGACCGCTCCTGAGATGACGGTTCTTGTTGGCGGTATGCGCGTTTTGAATGCAAACTTTGGGCAGTCCCAGCATGGTGTCTTTACTAAGCGGTCTGAGACTTTGACTAACGACTTCTTTGTGAACTTGCTCGATATGAACACTGTATGGACGCCAACCTCTGAAGAGCTGGAGGTGTTTGAGGGACGCAATCGCGTGACTGGCGAACTTAGATGGACTGGCACCCGTGTGGATCTAATCTTTGGCTCTAACTCGCAGCTTCGGGCTTTAGCTGAAGTCTATGCAAGCGATGACGCTAAGGAGAAATTTGTTCGAGACTTCATAGCGGCATGGACTAAGGTAATGAACCTTGATCGTTTCGACCTTGCTTGGTCATAGCAAGAAACAGCTAATGACGACATGGTAAAACGCTAAATCCAAATCGTTTGAGCCAAGATTTGCTCACAACCCAATTGCGACATCTCCATCACCCATTTTTTCCTTAACCCAAAGTGGCAAATTTAAAAATAGGCAGAATTATTTGAAGAAATATAACGTTGAATAAAACATATAACCCAAACCGCGCACGCACACATTTAGCACTATGCCGGCTTTATATGTTCATCAAACGAGGGCTTCTCGGCGAGTTTCAGTAGCCTAAATTTTCCATCACCAAGATAGTAAAAATATGGGTGATTTTTACGGATAGAAGGCCAATGACCACTAAACCGATGATTTGGAGCCATAGCAATAACATAGCTCTTTATGCTAACCTCTGGTACATCAGGATTAACTTCATGCACTTTCCTGACTATATCAGAAGAAGTAAACACTTCAACATCTAGCCGGTCGGCTGCCTCAGCAACCAACTGCCAAATCGGCTTTCCATACTTCAAGCCTACCACCAATAGCTATACGATATTAACAGCTATAAATCCTTCAACGCACTGCCCCATCTCAAAAAATGTTAAAACTGAATTTTTATCTTCTTTTGCAACTTTAGACTTAATATGTACTGCTTAAGCATGTATCTGGTTAGTTTTGAGATCATCTTAAACCGAGTAATAGGACAATGTAGTGCAAGTATCTTGGTTTGTGGCTTGCTAAGCGCTTAATAGTGCTTTCAGGTTGTCTTTTATGGATCGCCAGAACGTGTTTTTTATTTTTTCTGGCTCTTTAATTTCTTCCAACCTTTGGATTCTAAAATAGATGGGTGGATGAGGGTCGAGCCTTAACCATTCTAGAAATCGGTAACTTTTGAATTGGGCTTCTCGTTTGTAGAGGGGAAATAATCTTGGAAAGCCAATTTTTCTTAGTGCTTGAGCCATAACTTTGGGTTGTCCTATTACTTTTGCTGAGTCTAAATCTGCTCTACCTTCGAGAAATTTGCCAAAAAAATACACTATGCCTAAGGCTACGATTAGGTAAACCCAAAATGATAGAAGGCCAAAAGCAAAAAGGAATGGAAAGAATACGTAGAAGCGCAATAAGAATTCTGCTGATGCAATCGTTGACATGACTAGTGGGTCATGTGCTTTTAGGTGACTAATTTCGTGACCAATTACGCTTTCAAGTTCATTATCTTCTAGCTGTGTTAGTATTCCCGTTGTTATTATTACTGTTCCAAATTTTGGGCTTGGTCCAGCAGCAGCCGCATTTGGGATAACTGAGTTGGTGACTACTACTTTTGGCATTGAAAGCTTGAATCTGTCTGTAACCCTTTTAACCATATCATACAGGTTCACTTGTTTTACTGCAAAGTTTTCACTACTACACTTTACACCATACTTAGTAAAAACAGCGTTGGCCGTTTCACAGCTTAAAGGCTGATTAGAGCCAATGCTTGCTTCAAATAATTCTCTTCTTAATTGTGAAAGCATTTGCTGATTTGTTCTTAGAAATTTTGCTTCCTCTTCTTGAGATAATTTATATTGTAAAATAACAAGTTCAGGCTGTTGTTGAGTTATTTTCCAGTCTGCCGATCTTGCTAGTAATCTTCCTGAGAAAAGTGCAAGAGTAAATGATATTATTACAAAAACGATGGGAGCATATGGTCCTAGTACGAAGAAGAGAAAGAAGGCTACGGCAAGCAAAGTTACATATAAGGAGAGCATGGAGTCTGAAAAAAGCCTTATGCGGAAGTTAGATTTTTGTTTTTCTGGAACCATCTTTTCGCCCGGCATAAAGGCAAAGTATAATGTGGATTTTCGGGCTGCTTCTTCAAATAATTGTACTACCAAAAAGAGGTCTTCATAAAGTTCATCTAGGAATTTTTTATCAATGTTGGGGCTGCTTGGAGTTATCGTTACCCTTATTGGCTTTGTGGCTAGCACAATAACTGTAACGTATTCGTTCATCGTTGGAACTATTACTTTATATGAAAGCGAGTTGCGGTTAGTGTCTATTTGCGCATTTTTAAAGTTCCTATAGTTCTGGTGTTGTAGCAGATAGTAGCGCAGCAGGTATCCTGGTAGGTACTTGAGTGCTTCTTCTGTAGTTTCAGTGGTAATTGAGTAATTAAAAGCCCCATCTTGAGACAAATACATGCCCAGTAGTTAAAATGTAGCTTTTCAGTATTTATGATTTGTCAAATACTATGAAATACACAAGGCACACTGTTACATATATTCGTATAATGTTTATGAGTAGGCTATCAATGGTGCTTAGCTAAAAATCCAGAAATAACATTATGTAACAGCGCATCAACAGCTAAAATCTTACAGTGGACCGAGGGGGATTTGAACCCCCGGCTTCCGCGTTGCGAACGCGGCGATCATACCAGACTGATCTACCGGCCCGTGTGTTTTGCTCTTCAAGAATGGTTTTGAATATAGAATTTAGAGGTTTCGGTCTAAGTTGCTTAAGTTACATCTGTTAGGTGAAGCGTATTTAGTCCTTGAGTAGGGTTTCTTGTACGACTTCGAAAACTATGTCATGCTCTGCTTTGCGCAAGTTGATCTTTTTTATGAACACTTTTATTGAGGTACCTATGTTCTTAAACGAAGCGTTCATATCGCATCAAATTTCCAGTGACAAGGGATATTTAAAAGGATTATGAGTTAGCACTTTTTGGTTGTGTAAAGAAGAAAAGGAAAAGTGCCTACTCGAAGCACTTAGTGGATGTTAATGTAGATTTTTTTGCCGTCTAATTCAGATTCGTGCCAGTCCGCTTGCTTTTCTTCGTCTTTGCTCTTGTGCAGGTATACTTTGTGGGTACGAACTAGCCCAGCCATCTCTTCTAGGAAGGGCTGTAGCAAAGTTCTGCTTTCTTCGTCAAGCTCGGCTATGTGTACAGCATCTAATACGTCGGTTGGCATAAATCCTAGCTCTTTGCGCAAAGCCTGTACTCGGCGTGCGAGATCTCGCATGATACCTTCACCCATAAGCCTATCATCGCGTTGTCCGCTTATGAAAACCGACATATCAGCTTCCACAGCGCTAATCCAAGCTGTGTCTTCAACTTGCGGTGAGACTGTGGAGTATTCAGCATCTTTGATGTTAACCATTTCCAAGAATAGATCTTCAACAGACTCCAACTCGCGATGAATTTTTTCAGGAGCAACTACAATAACGGTTCGTAGAGGCCAGCGACGTTTGAGTTTACCAGTTTGACGCGCAGCATTAACCAGCGAAACCGCCCTGAATAGGGTTTCAAATACTTTTTCTACAGATTGGTCGCGAAGTTGCTGGTCAGATTGTGGCCAAGTTTCGAAGTTTACTGATTCAACCAGGGCTGGGTTGAGTTTACGATATACGTTCTGGTAAAGTGCCTCGCTGATGTGGGGGGTTACCGGGTTAAAGAGCAGCGTTATAGTTTTGAGCGCATAATGCAGGACAGCATAAATAGCTTGGCGGCGTTGAGCGTTACTGGTTTCGTCAGTCCACAGTTCTTTGCGTATCATGGGCACATAGAGTCTGCTGAGGGTCTCTATGACTAAGTCTTCGAGGATCATGACAGCAGCGTTGAAGCGACATGCCTCCAGTTCACTAGTGTATTCTTCGATTTTATGCTGCAACTTTGAAAGTAGCCATCGGTCAGGGTTAGCGAGCAATTTTGCTTCGGCTGCCCATTGTACAGTGTACTTCTCCGGTTGGAATTTATCGAATTCGGCATTCTGCAAGAAGAAGCGGCTCAGGTGATAAAGTGTTGAGAGAACCTGATAGGTGCGTCTGCTAAGTTCTTGTAAGTCGAAATTCATTGAGTCTATTGGGGAGCATTTGCGCATCATATAGAAGCGGCTTAGATCCGCGCTGGTAGTATCAAGCAGCTTATTGGTTTCAATCACATTGCCCAGACTCTTGCTCATCTTGCGACCTTTTGAGTCCTGAGTGAGCCCCTGGAATAGAAACGCCTTGTAGGGCGCTTCAGCTTTGCCTGTACGTATTATGTTTTCTAGCAGCAATGAGTTAGCCCATCCACGTGTTTGATCGATACCTTCTGTAAGAAAATCTGCGGGTACGAATTTTGCGACTTGCTCATCGGTGAATCGTGCGTAGGGGCTTGCTCCGCTGTTGTGCCAAGTATCAAGCACATAGTCTTCACGGCGCATGGTGCCCCCGCATTTAGAACATTTGAGTGTGATGCGGTCTACCCAAGGCTTGTGCAATTCAAAGTCTGCAGGAATAGGTTCTTGCGATAAACTGATGAGTTCGGCTTTGCTAGACACTAGGTATTTGTGTTCGCATGCTTCGCAACTCCACACTGGTAGCGGAGTGCCCCAGATGCGTTCACGACTAATACACCATGGCTTACCCTCGCGCAGGAAAGCCAAAAAGCGGTTCTTAGGTTCCTCATAGAATGTGTTGACTTTTTCTGCAGCTTCAAGGGCTTTGGCGTTAATTTTGTCGGTGCGTAGGAAGTATTCTTTTCGTGCTAGCCAGACGATTTTGTGGTGGCTTCTCCAGCAGGTTGGGTAATCATGTTTGATCTTTCCTATTTTGACAAGGGCATTGCGACTGCGCAATTCCTCTACAATCTGCTTATCTGCGGCCCTTGCAAATAAGCCTGCGAAGGTGCCTGCATCCTTAGTGAAGTTTACGCTATCGTCATAGGGTGCATAAATTGGTACGCCTCTGCGGTTGGCTGCCCAGAAATCGTCCTCACCGTTGCCTGGAGAAAGGTGTACCACACCTGTGGCGGTGTTTACATCAACGAATTCTTCTCCTATGACGTGGTGGACAAGTGGATGCTTGGTTTCCAACTCTGCCTGTTTAGGAATTATATCCTTTAATGGGTAATCGTAAGCGGTGCCTTCAAGACTTTTACCTGAGACAGCTGCAATTATCTGATAGTTTTTTATCTCCAGTTCAGCCATAACAGGATCGACGCGTTCTTTGACCATAATCCAGATTTCGTCGCCAACTTGCACCTTTACATATTCGGCTTCTGGCTGGACGGCAAGCATGGTATCAGTGACTACGGTAAATGGCATTGTGGTCCAGACTAAGAAGTACTCATTTTCTGAGCCTGTTACTTTGAATTTGAAGTAGAGTGAGGGGTCTTCGACTTCTTTGTAGCTACCTTCATAGCCGACTTCAGCGCTGCTTAATGATGTTTGACATCCGGGGCAGTAGGGAACCACATAGTGACCTTCTTCAAGCAGACCCTGATCCCAAGCACATTTGAGTATTTGCCATTCACGCTCAATATACTCATCCTTATAGGTCCAATACGCCTTATCTTGATTAATGGCTATGGCGAGGCGGCTATCTGCTTGTAGCCACATCTCATGGTAACGCATAATAGCTTTTTTGCATTCAGCTATGAAGCGTTCCATTCCGACACGTTCAAGCATTTCACGTTTGTTCTTTACACCTAGAATTTTTTCAACTTCTAGCTCCACTGGCAAACCTTGGCAGTCCCATCCTGCCCAGAACGGCATATAGTAGCCCTGCATGGTTTTCCAGCGGTAGCGGATATCTTTCATAATACGTCCACGCGCATGCCCGATATGGGGAATGCCATTTAGAGTCGGAGGACCCTCCACATAGCCTAAAAAGCCCTTAACATTTGGGTCATGTTCACGCTGCTCAAGCTTGTTACGAATATCATGTTTTACCCAGAATTCACGGATCTGCTTTTCCAGCTCTAAAGGGCGATAATCTGGCGAAAGCGCCTGAGATAAAGACTGATTAGCTTCAGAGTTAGTTGCATTTGCCACTTTACATCACTAATAACAGCCAAATACCCGAATAGCGTATAAAAATATACCCTTACCCTGTAGGACTATTTAGGAACAATTACCATAATCCAGAGAAATATAATATAGTTATTTCTAAGTTAATTGCAAATTGTGCCACAAACAAGTTAAAAAGGGATATTGGAAAACAATCTAAACCCGCTTACACTAACCCTGCTTTTCTTTTTAATGGTACTGCTACATTGGCTCTACTATCCATAGAAAGTGTTTTACAGATTATATTAAGCGAGCTTTCGGTAAAATTAAGGGCAGTTTGTCCATCCTGTGTTAAAGTGTAGACTTTCCGGGGTCTTTCGCAGTCCATGTTCCAGCTGCTCTTTACGTATTTTTTCTTCTCAAGTGCAGCTAGAAGAGGATATATAGTGCTCGGACCAAAATATACGCCAAAGTTTTTGCGGATTTTGGTGATCACTTGGTAGCCGTGCATTGGCTCCTGCTCAAGCATTTGCAGGATTATCATATCTAGGAGCCCTTTAGTGAGTTCGGTATGTATTTGTTTTTGATAGTTGTTTTCCATTTTTATGTCTCCCATTGTTGTATATGAGTTGTACAGATCTACAATATGTCTTTTTTAGACACATTTCAATTGATTCCATAGTAACAAAACCACAATATAAAACCTAAGACATATTCCAAGAATAGAAAACACACCAAATTGTACACATAAGCTACACAACAATAGAAGGTAAACATCAAATTTCTACAAGACTGTAGACTTAAAATACAGAAAATGAACTGTACAACAGATAAACAAGAAACTCAAAAATCAACATCGAAATTGCCTTGTTATATAAAAAAGATACACATTTAACACATACTTCAACAATACTGCTTTTCTAACTTATACAAGACTTATTTTGGAAAATTGCCAAGTGCGGTTTTTGTTCCATTCCACCATATTAGTGTTTCATAGTGGTCTCTGCTAAATAATCGTATCCAAGGTGAATCATAAATGACATCAAATCTATCACCGCAAGTATTAATTAGCGTCTGCAAATCGTTCCAGATGATTTCAGAGTTATTGTCTGCAGGCCATACACCCCAGATTCTATCGTCTAAACTACGTAGACCCCAGCCATAATTTTCAGGCATGACATAAGCTAATTTCTGTGTATTTGAAGTCGTATTTTGGGGGTTCTGGGCGGTGTACTCCTTGAAGCTTTTAATAGCTTGCAAGTGCTCTTCTGTTAATAGCCCATGTGTTTCTATTCGAGGTTCGTTATATATGAGGATGTATTTGGCGCCCGCATTATATGCTGTAATTAAATCATTATAAAGCGCAGTCGGTGGTTCAAGGTGCGGCGGATTACTAGTTTCCCATGTTATTGTAACACCCCAAGTTTTGTTGTGCATTTCTGCAGCACCCCTGACTAACGCAATGTTAAGCGGTCGAGAATGGTTCCAGCCGAACTCAGCAAAAACTATATCATACCCTGCCTCGTAGTCGAACCAATACAAACCATAATCAGAAGTGACCAGCGACTCAGTTTTGATGAAATCGCGCATCTGCAAAAATAAATAGTAGACAAAGGTGTTGGCTGCATCACGATAATTGCAAGGCATCGTTGTTTCGTCGAATTGCCTAAAGCCCGCTAGGTCCATCTGATTGCCACCTGGCTCATCATACAAGTAGTACCCCAAAAAGCGGTCCCCATATTTTCCCTTGGCGGTTTGCACCCATTCGAACGGGTTATAGCTGAAGTTTTCGAACCGAGTCGGGTAAGTCATGCGCACAAAGAAGTTAAGCCCCGAGTTGGTAGCATAGTCGGCAATTTCTTCCAACTGCGACTGGTTCCTAATTGTTTGCATATTTGATAATACGATGAGGTTGACAAAGTCTTTCGTCTCATCAATTAGATGCTTCGTCTCAACATTATCACCTAATTCTATGATGCCTAAATAGAATCCGTTTGGGTAAGGCTCCGCGTGACCAGAGAAATCAACAAACGCCAGGGGCATTAACAAAACTGCAGCAACCAGCACAGTTAACCCCGCTATCAACTTCTTATGCTTCAACTTCGCTCTCGCCTAAAGGTATCAAACCGGCTCCTAATAATAAGCATAGTCAGCTAATTTATCAATATATAGACACTATGTTTTAAAGCAAAGTCTTTTGTCCTAATGCCTAGCTTTCAGCGATGCCTTTTTGAGAGCCTTAATAACACGCTATTGCATAAGATTAAGTAGGAGTTGTGTGTTTGCCAGGCGAGTTTGAGAAACAAGTTAAAAAACTAGGTCTCGACCCCCAAACCGAAAAAGAGCTAATTGACATTCTAAATAAAGCCACCAATGAAGACCCCTGTATGGAATGCGAATCCAAAGAAACTTGCGAAAATTTCAAATGGCATAAAAAATGGCTTAACACTGATAATTACAACTGTTGCCCAAAATAACAGTTTTTTATAGACAATTCTTCATCAACCCATTTTTACTCAACCGATAAACTGCTAAGATAGTCACGTTTTTGATCGGGCCCATAGGCTTTATTGCATATACCCTTTAAAATTTTAGCAGGCTTGGCGCATATTGTAAGATTTTACATCGAAAAGCCTCTATAAATTCCTGATAGTTCCATAAAAGCCTAAAGACGGTCTAGTTACAGTGACTGCAAGTTCAATACAGTAAAATGCCTATAGTGATTCGTAAAGATATTATACTAGAAATTATACTTAGGGTTAATTTATAGAAGGATTTAGATGAGTAATAGAAAACTGCCCAAAATAGGCAGATTAAACATACTTAGGAATTTTGCCATATTCAATCTAGCAGGGACCATTGGTCTTATACTGGGAACGATTTCTTTTACCGCATCAACGCTACTATACCCGAACCCAACCTTCGCTTGGTTACTCGCAAACGGCATAGGCGGCATCTCACACTTCATCGCAAACTATATTATGCAAAGACAGAAAAAAGAAAAAATAGTCAAAGACTTTATTGTCTTCAACGCTTCAGGCGTAATCGGCTTCTTAGTTGCAACAGTAACATTCGCAGTTGCCATCATCTTTATACAGCACTCGACCGCAGCATGGCTAGTAGGAAATGCTCCAGGAACAATCGTACACTTTATACTCAACGACAAAGCAGCTAACATAAAACTAAACCCTAAATACGAAAAAGAGTTTAACCTTAAAATGAAACGATAAACCACACGCCAGACTCGCACACAAAGCAGACGATAGGTTCTACTGAACTGTAAAATCATTCAAAACGTCTAGAAAATCTGCATTTAGGCAGCTTTATGTACCTCAGAAGGCTTTTTGTTAGGTAGGTGAATTTTTATGTTTCTAAATGTTGCTTTTGTTTGTCATAGCAACCGCAATGCCCAGTTCGCAACCTTAAGGTGCTGCTTTTTTCATGTAATTGAAGGTGAAACGCAAAAGAGCGCTTGTTATGGCAGGCTGTGTTGAAACTGGATTTGTTGGGGGTGATTTTGTTTGGTTTATTTACCACAACTTAGCTTTAGGAAAAACGCGGTCATACTGGTTGCTATATGGGTTGTCTTGCTCCTTGGTTCGCTAACGGTTATGTCTTCGGTAGTCACACCGTTTTTAAAGAGCTTGCAGACCCAGAACATAGTCAGCTATACTTGGGCTGGTTACGTGGTAACTTCAGATGCCTTATTTCCCCAGCCATTAGTAACAAGCGTCAACGGTTCATGGATTGTTCCAGAGGTTATTCCAACTGAGTATAACGCGTATTCGGCTGCTTGGATAGGTATAGGAGGTCAATCAGATAAGACACTAATTCAATGTGGCACTGAACATGACTATGTAAACGGCAAACCGCGGTACACCGCATGGTACGAGATGCTACCTGATTATGCCATTACCATAAAAGACTTTAATGTTTCACCAGGTGATCGAATTAGCGCCTCTATAACGTTATTAGACGATAACATAAACCAATGGCTTATACAGATGGTCAACCAAGACAATGGACACAGCTTCCGACAAGCCTTCAGCTATAACTCTTCAAGGCTATCGGCAGAGTGGATAGTGGAAAGACCTACAGTGAACGGCGCTATAACCAACTTGGCAAATTTTGGGACTGTAACATTCACTGACATCTCAGCCCAGATAGCTGACACCGTAGGACCCATAACAATGTTCCCAAGCTACAAAATCGTAATGGAAAATAACAAAAATAACCAACTTGTGATTATCTCAAATATCAGCGAAGACGGCTCAAATTTCACCATTAGCTACTCCAAGTAGTAACATCTGTCCTACAACACGTTAATATCTGTTCAAATACCTTTTTGATGTAGAATCAAAATGATTTCTGAAGAGACAAAAAGCTGTGAAGAAAAACCACAGCAAACTGAAGAAGGCGAAAATAGAGCAGTTATGGTCGGCTTAGCTATAATATTAGGCTTAGCTATGCTCATTTCAGGCGTGCTCGAACTGCTCATAGAAGGAGTACCGCTTGGTTTTGACTTACCTTTTCCACCATATGCACCCGCAAGCATAGCCGTATTGATATCATATGCTACTGTTACGCCTGCAGCAATCTACATCGGCATCCAAGGACTACGCGAGTTATTTATCGAAAAACGATTTTCCGTAGAATTTCTTATGGCCATCGCAGGTTTAGGAGCTTTGTATCTGGGACTTTTCTTTGAAGCAGCAACCGTATTGTTCCTTTATACGCTAGCGGAGTACTTTGAAGGTTACATCCAGCAGCGTGCCCGAAAAACTGTTGAAAAGCTCTCCAAATTCATACCCAAAAAAGCCCACGTAATTATCAACAACAATGAGGTTGACATTAACATTAGCAGCATCGAGCCAAGCATGACTGTAGTAGTGCGACCAGGCGAAAGAATCCCCGTTGACGGTAACGTTATCGAAGGCTTCTCACATGTAGACCAAGCGCTAGTTACTGGTGAATCAATACCCGTACCTAAGAAGGTTAACGACTGCGTCTTTGCAGGCACGCTAAGCACCAGCGGTATCTTGAAAATTAGCGTTACCAAAAAAGCCGAAGAAACCCTAGTCTCCCGCATCGTCAAGCTAGTCACTGAATCTGGAAGACGCAAAGCCTCTGTGGAAAAGCTAGTGGACAGATTTGCCAGAGTCTACGTTCCAGTAATCCTAACCCTTGCCATTTTAACCGCCACAGTTTTACCACAGCTTCTTACGGACATACCGTTTAATGAATGGTTACGCCGCTCACTTATTCTCATTGTGGTTTCATGTCCCAGCGCCTTCATCATTTCAGTTCCCGCTACAGTATTCGTTGCAGTCACTATAGCCGCACGAAGAGGTGTAATTATCAAAGGCGGCATCTATGTAGAAAAGCTAGCCCGCATCAAAGCTGTCGTCTTCGATAAAACCGGCACCTTAACTCTAGGCAGACCGGCCGTGCATGAAATTCGCAGCGTGGAACGCCCACAAAATGAAGCAATAGCCTTCGCTGCGGCATTGGACCAATATAGCAATCATCCTGTTGCCCAAGCGATTGTGCGCCGTGCCATAAATCAGGGCGTGGACTTGAGCAAGCTTAAAGTAACCGATGTAACCGAGGTCCCTGGTAAGGGTATTGTAGGTTATGTGAACGATAACTTCGTAGCAGTAGGCAACCCAGAGCTGATGCGCGAGTTCGGTTGCGATTGCAAAGAAGCTTATGAGATAAGTGAAAGCGACACCCATACCTCGGTGTGCGTCTCCGTTGCTAAAACAGGTTTAGCCTCTGTGTGTGTTGTAGATGAAGTACGTGAGGACGCGTTAAAGGCAATAACTAATCTGAAAAACAATGGAGTGAAAACGGCGATGCTTACTGGGGATCGCAAAGACATCGCCAAAGAGACTGCTGCACAGCTGAAAATTGACGACGTCTATGCTGAGCTGCTGCCCGAAGATAAGCTGCGCATTATGGAAGAGATCAAAGCTAAACAGGGTATGGTTGCTATGGTCGGTGATGGCATCAACGATGCTCCTGCGCTGGCAGCTTCAGATGTGGGTATTGCAATGGGTGCAGGTGGAGTAGACGTAGCGTTAGAATCCGCAGATATTGTACTGGTAAAAGACGAGCTATCGCAGATTCCTTATCTATTACGGTTAGGCGAGAAGACCATGGTCATCGCAAAACAGAACATTGCTGCGTCAATAATCGTCAAAGTAATCCTAGGCGCGCTTGGATTGATGGGGCTTTTACCACTTTGGTTTACTGTAGCTTCAGGCGACGATGGCGTCACGTTACTGTTACTGCTTAATACATTACGTTTAGAACGCATTAAATAACCTACTTCGAAGGGCAGAACCTGTCTAATCTGATCTGCCTACCCTTATTTTGTGTTTGTTTTTACTTTATAATTAGCTGCGGGCACTTGGATATTCGAGATGGAAACGGCTAAAATTTCACAATTTTGCGTTTACTGTTTATTATAGGATGAGAAGTTTCTATTACAAGTTACATTAAGGATTATTGTTGCCCGCACGCTACATTCGTAGTGTATCGCATAAGACTTAAATCAATTCACACTCAGTTGGACAAACGTGATTCTATATGGAAAAAACAGCAAGAAGCACACAAGGAATGAGTTACAGATTAGAATGCAAGTATAAAGGGGCAGGACTCACTCACTACGTAATGCAGAGTGATGAATCCCCCTTCTAAATTTTTTTGGAGCCAATGGTTTCATGTTTAACCAATTAATTGCTGGCGATACAGAATTCAAAGTCGACCCCGAAACGAATTTTTGGGGTACAGGCGATACTGAGAAACTCGAAAAACTGTTTAGTAAAATGCAAAAGAAACTTGTTGCCGACATGCAAGACTTACGTTATAATACGGATATAATACTATTCTACGTGAACCCCACGGATATGTGCAACGCTAATTGTCCCTACTGCTATCTACCTCAGGAAATTAAGAGCAGGGGCAAAAATATGAGTTACCAAGAACTTGAGACAATTGTAAAGAAAGCGTCCGAGTTCTTTAAGAGCAAAGATAAAAAGGGCTCCGTAATTTTCCACGGCACCGAACCGTTGATGAATAAGGAAAACTTGTTCCAAATAATCAAGAACTACAAAAACGACCTGTTCTTTGGCTTGCAAACTAACGGATTACTACTTACAGAAGCCGATGCAGCATTTATTAAAGAAAACAATGTGAACATTGGTGTTTCCATAGATTCGCCTGTTGAAGAAACTAATGACTTCCTTAGAGGCCAAGGGCATTATAAGAAAATAATGGAAGTCCTAGATTGGTTTAGAGGTTATAAAGGACTAAACGTTGTGACAACAATCACAACTTATAATGTGAATCAACTCAAAGACATGGTCAGGCTTCTTCACAGCAAAAACGTTGGACTGTGCCTAATAAATCCCGTACGAGGGACACAGAAAGGAGCCCTTGCATTAAGACCAGACCCAGCCAAAGCAGCCACCGAATTTATAAACGCAGTAGAAGAAGCAATCAGATTAACCAAAGAAGGTAAACGAATAGTCGTTGCAGATTTCGCCAATATCCTACTAGGGATAATCGCACCTTCAGCAAGAGTAATGATGTGCGATATTTCACCCTGTGGTGGAGGCAGACGATATGTCGCGGTAGCTGCAAACGGGAACGCTTATCCTTGCGGGGAATTCATTGGCATGGAAGACTTCATCGGCGGTAACATCTTCACTGACTCCATCGAGCCCATAGTTTCATCTAAGAACCTCCTCAAGGTCACACGAAGATCAGTAGACAATATACCAGAATGTAAAACATGCACTTTCAAAAATATGTGCGGGTCACCATGCCCAGCGGAAATGTACGCAACTGATCCCAACATGCTTCAAAAAAGTTACTACTGTGAATTTTACAAACAAATTGCCATACATGCCTTCAAAGTAATTGCTAGAAAAGACATTGAACACGTTGTGAAAACAGCTGCCCTCACAGAGCTATACAACCTACAAAGCACTTAACAACAAACAATTATTTTTTTATTTATTTCTCACTTAGAACATTACGCAGGGATTATTGGGTATATTTCTTTGGTAACGTACTCGACGTATTTGTTTTTATCTACTATGTTGAAAATTGTTACTGAAGCGTCACGTGTGATGCCTACAACATAGCCGGTTTCTTTGGACCGTACGACTATATACCAAAGGCTACCATGCTTCATGTAGTCATCGAACAGTGAAGTATTGTTTAAGTCCAGCCCATATAGGCTGAGCTTGTCCACATTTGGTATATCAATATTGTCGAAAAAGGTAATTTTTGTATCCTCTGGGTTACGGTTATGAAAGTCGCTTAGGATATCTGGAGGTATCTTGGCTTCGATAATGGCACCAATTTTTCCAAAAAGCACCTCGCTGAGCTTGTTGGCGATAAGGTTGGCGATGCGCTTCTTCTCTACAACAGTAAGGAAAACAGCGTCTTGTGCCTTAGCAAAGCTAAACATAGCTTCAACCGTACGCGCTATTGGAGCACTTGTGCCTCTATGAAAAACATGTATAATGTAGTCGGTAGAATATGTTCCGTTAAGAACATCTGGTTTAGTCTGTAAATTTACTACTTCAGTAATTAAGGTAAACTTGTCGCCTTCTTCATACGGCTCCTCAATACGGTAGCCGGTTAACCTAGAAGCAATATCTATAATTGGCAACGGATCAGTAACTTTAAAAATTTTGCCAGCAACAACCACAGGCTGTCATCTCGCATCTATACTTGTAAACTGTAGACATTAAAGAAACTTACTCATAACAAAAAGTCGTTCAAGAATTGAGAAAGCGGAAAACAAATTTTAACTTGGGTTAAGAGATTATTTTTTGTTACGCTTCATGAGTTTAAGCATGAGAACAAGCAAGAACCCAATGATCGCGAAGGCTAAGCCAGCCATTAGGTACCCAATTACTAATTGGTCCAGTGGGGCATCTGATATCTGCGGTCTATGTTGGGTGCCGGTGGGCATTGCTGTTGTCGTAGGAGAAGTAGTAACTATAGGGAACTCTGTCTGAAGTAGCTACGGGCTGCATCAACGGGTGCTTATCCGCGTAGTTATTTATAATGTCATATGTGTAGGGAGTATCGCCGACGCCTGAATTACCTACTTCCATCGCTGTTGGATATTTGGTTGTATAATCGTTCCAATAATTCTTGTCAACGATAGGTTGGGTTGATTGCCAAATGGTGAGGCCGCTGTCAATCAGATTGTTGTGGCTTATCATGTTGTTTCCTGAGGCGTATGTAATTGATACA
>CAYRSV010000004.1:0-131606 GCA_964427115.1 uncultured Candidatus Bathyarchaeia archaeon
CAGGTACCGGTTCAAGCCACAGCCACACGGTCAACAGCCACACTCACTCAATGACTAGCGCATCAGGAAGCGGCACAACTGGCACAACAAGCGGCCACACACACTCATACACATACTATTACGTATCTGGCTGGGTTACAGCCGGAAGTTCGCCTTCAACAACCAGTGAATCAAGCCACACACACTACTATTCAGGTTACTCAGGCGACAACGGAAGCCACAGCCACAACCTAACCAACAAACCACCATACGTCAGAAGCTTAATGCTAAGAGACTCAGGAGGCGCACAACACGACTTAGGCGCACTACTAAGTAACACAAGCGACAGCCAATTTGACCTCTACACCCTAAGCGGGGGCAGCGGTAGCGGAACAACAGGTTCAGCAGGTGGACACACTCACAGCCTATCGGGCAAACCCGCATACACAAGAGGCGTGAGCTTACGCAACTCAAGTGGCGGCAGCTTCACCATCGGCGGCGTATTAGCTAATGAATCAGTTGTTGGAACTACAGAAGCACACACAGAAACTACCAATCCAGTAAGCAACATTGCGATTGCAGTCAACTGGATAGCAGTGGGATGATATGACGCCAACATATGAAACCCACGAAGTCCATCTCTCCGAACTAATCAAACACTACATCGCCAACCTGCCAACACCTGAAGGCTGGGAAATCTTAGCCATCGACCTATTCACCGATGTCTTAGTGCTCAAACGTAAAGTACCAGAAAAAGAGGACAAAAAAGACAGCGAACAAAAAAGTGGCAGTTCCGATGACCGTGGAAATGCGGAAGCCACGCAAACGTCTGAAGTCCTAGAAAGCCAACCTAACCAAAAGTAACCAGCACTCTAAACGTGACACCAAAACTCGACATGACAGGAGGTGACTATACATTGACCGACAATACCGCTGAAGCTTCACCCGTCATGCAACAAATTGGCATACTTAACCTCCGCATCAACGACATGATGACTCAACTCAACGCAGTCATGAAGACGATGATGGAAGAGAATACAGCACTCAAAAAGGAAAACGCTGAATTGAAAGCTAAGCAGGAGAAGACAAACAAATCCTAAAATAAGAAACAAACAATTTCCCCTTTTCCTTTTTTGGAAATCAAAGAAAAATCAATCAAGTGAGAGTAAATCAATGTCTATAATTAAGAAGTATACAAGTTACCTAAAAGAAAGAAACTATATTCCAAGGCTAACCGTTAAGGGTTTAATCATCTATTGTACAAACAACTTAACAAATAGCCAAACCCAAAAGTTTGATTGGGCAGATGCGCTAGTTGATGCAGCAATCATCAGCGGACTAACCTTCTTTAGTACTTTGGGCGGAGGCTCTGTTGCAGGACTTGAGGGTTTGTCTGCATTAAAAGCAGCAGCTATAGCCGCATGTGCGCAGTTCTTTATCTTTTTAGCGCTAAAGAGAGGAATAGTCCAACCAAAACAAACCTCAGTTTAGCAGTCTAGGAATTTTAAACCTGAAAAGGTAGTGTCATTTAAGGGCTGAGATAAAATATTGCCCTTTACTTGAAATAAAATTATTTTTTTATTCATTCTACCTACTGCTCAAACCTTCGCCAAATAGAGTTGGAAAAAAGAAGGGGGAGGTTTGTGTGTGCAGGATAAATTCGTTTGGGGGGTGGCGGCCCGAGCCAAAGTAAAGTATTTCCAAGATGCTGGATCTATCTTGTTATGTTGGTGTTATTATCCAGATATATTTTATGAGTCTATGATGATGAATTAATATGGATGAAGGCATTTTAAGTTCGTATGCCCAGCGGGGTCCGTGGTATCCAGAGGAGGCAACGTCCACGTTTTAAAGGCATGCGTCGCCCGATTATTTTAAGACATCAGTCACCAGTTTTGTCTCTTTATGAGCTTTGGAATCGTCAATTATTCTCACAAGCGCGCTATCCATGTCCGCTAGGAACGCATATGCTTTGAGGACTTTTCCGACAACTGCTTTTTGGGGTGGCAACTCGCCTTTTCTCACCAACCGTTCAAGGTCAGTCCAGTCATATTTGGACTCAGCTATGCTGTCTAGAAGCTTCTTTGGATTAAACGGTTCGTGAACGTTCCAGCATTTGATGACTGCAAGTTTTTGTACTAAGCTTTTGTCAAAATGTCTGTCAGCAAACAGGTAGAGGTCATACAAATCGCGTGCCCTAAACCGTTGATATGCCGCCCGCAGCTTCTCAGATAGCAGCTCTTCTTTATGGAGACACCTAACGGGAAACCGTGGGAACTCGCAGTATTTGAAGTACATTTCATCTATGAGCGGTAGCTCATCGAGGGGGAGTAGGGGTTTTTCTCGGAAGCTTACTTCGAACATGAATTCCCCAGAGTTCCAGCTGTGAGTGTAGCCTAAGACGGCAAGATAGGATTGCTCGCAGTCATCGTTAGCTTTTCTAACGTTTTCTTCCAAAATCCTAAATTCGATGCCAAAATGGCTACGTTTATCCAGCAACTGCTTAAGCCCTGTTTGGAGGTCATCGATGGAACTGCTAAGGCTGGTGAAGTCAAGGTCCATTGAGAATCTGCCGCTGCCGCCAAAATGCATTTTCTTTAAGCAAGTACCACCCTTAAACGCCAAACTCTTCAAAACATCCTCTGACAAAACCTTCAAGACGTAGGTGAGAACCACATCACGCTCAGCCACATCCAAAGGCACCCTGCTAGACCGAGCATAAAACGTCACATATTTTTGATCCAACATTTTATCTTACCTCAATCTCACTAAGCAATTGGTCTCTGGGAACATTATCGATGACTCGCCAATCTTTGGAAAATGAACCTGTTTTGGCTCGCGTGGAATCAAGATAAATCGGCGCATTCCCAACAGACTTCAACAACTTACTCCTAAGGTCAGCTGGTAATGGTTGAATCAGGCCCTCCTTTGATAGAGAATCAATGGTGAAACCAAGCCTTTGAACCAAAGAGTGCGACCCCATTCTCAGGGCATAATCCACCAACTTTGCCACATCAACCCTTGCCAAACCACGCCAGATTATCCTTGCCAACTGCTCCACTCCACCAGCATAACGCGGCTTATCAAAAGAGTCAACGATGGCCTTCTCAGGCTCAGCCATACAAACTTCAGCATCAAACGCCCGCTCAGTTCTATAGCCGAAGAATTTACGCTTTGACAAAGTCACAAACTGGAAGGCGACGCTTTGCCATTCAACCTTTGGCTTCTTCTTTGGAGTAGCAATAAACAGCGTGAAAGGCATCTGGGTAGTGAAACCATAGTGGCTGTTGGCAGTGTAGTAACTGAAATAGTAAGGCTCAACAAGAGCAGCCCCCACCACCAAAGCGTTAGCGGGTGCAATCTTTTCTGGGTAGCCATAGGATGCTGGGATAAACTGGTAAAGCCCTGTGCTTATCCGTTCAAGCCAATGCTTCCGCTCCAACTTATGGAGCAACACGTAAGCATAATCGGCTGAACAGCGTAAGGCATCTATGATGTCTTTTGCGCGAATTGTGGTCTTCTTCTCTGCCTCCCACATAGCCACCAACTTTGCCTCTTCGGGAGACAGCCGTCTATCTTGAAGCTGCTTTTGCGCCTCTCTAAATGCTTCCAGCTTAGCAGGAGTTATTCCTAAATCATTTAAAGTAACAAGCCGAACTGGAAGTCCTTTGAGTGCCTTTCTAGCTGAAACATCAATCTCTGAACCAACGACTACCAACTCGAACTTCTTAAGCGGCGGCTCCAAATTAGACAAGGCAGAATACAAATTAAGAATTTTACTTAACGTGCTTCTGCCTACTTTCCGTAACACTTCTACAAAGACATCGCCGCCTGACTTGTCTTTGAAATGAAAATCAACTCTAATTTGCCCAGGAAGCGCCTCGTCTGCGGCAACAAGCTTGTCCTTGCCAAAGACTTTTACTAATTCCCTTGACACAAACGCTTCTAGACCGCGCTCCAACTTGGTTCACCGAATACAATAGCTCATGTCTAAGTATTATAATTTTTTCTTTTTATCTTAGTATAGTTGCGCTATTTCAGTAAGATTAACCGAAAAAATAATTTTAAAAGTATGTCAAAAGCCATAGGATCGGAAAAGGGAGGAAAGTAGCTGCATAAAAGCGACCGATTAATCTCCACTGTTATCGAGGTTTCAGTTGTCCCTGTGGGGTTGCGGGTTCGAATCCCACCCCCTGCACCACATCCTCAAGTTGCGGTTCCCTTCCCAGCGTTCTGCCTTATAAAATCCCACGAAACCAATATGCCGAAATGAAAGACATCCACGACTACGCAAAGCGGCTAGCCAGCGCCAAACGCAGACTCGCCCAACTCCCAGACGCAGAGCTACATCTGAATTTTATCGCCCACCTCGAAGCCATAGGACAATCCACAGGGCGAGCTGCGAAGTACGCGAACCATATTTGCGCCCTCACTAAACGCTGCCCCCTCCAAGCAACCTCGGCAACGAGGGCTGACGTAGAGAAAGTGATTGCATGGATAAACACCCAACCATACAAATCCTCAACAAAAGCCGACCTGCGCCGCGTTGTCAAGAAGCTTGTCCAGTACGCTAAAGTTGGACGATGCGACAAATCCGCCCCCACTCCGCCCGAAGCCGCCTGGATAGTGATCGGCAAAAGCGACAAAGACAGCCGCGTCAAGCCTGAAGCGCTAATCACGCCTGAAGAACTCAACGCAATGATAAACGCAACACAAAATGAACGCGATAGAGCTCTGGTGACTGTGCTTTTTGAGGCTGCACTCAGACCTGGAGAGCTTTTGACAATGTGCGTCGGTAGCGTTCAGTTCAGCGCGGACTACTGCATTATCACGGTGAACGGCAAGACTGGCATAAAGCGCATACCGCTTGTGGTCTCGACGAAACCTTTGCTGGATTGGCTGTCAAAGCATCCGAGAAGCAAAGATGCTGACGCCCCACTGTGGGCCTCGCTGGGCAACAACTCCAAGGGCGACTGCGTCAGCTACTACTACATGCGCAAGATGCTCAAGACAGTTGGCAAACGGGCTGATCTCAAGAAAGATATTTGGCCGTACGTGTTCCGCCACTCCTGCCTAACAGCGATGGCTAAAGTCTTTACCGAAAGCAAGCTGGAACTGTACGCTGGATGGGTTCAAGGCTCAAAAATGACCCGACGCTACGTGCACTTCTCTGCGCGAGACCTGGAAGAGGCTGTGCTTGAACTGCACGGCTTAGCCAAGAAGGACGAGGCGAAGAGGGCTTTCCGGCTTGAAGAGTGCCCAAGATGCAGAGAGAAGAATCAGCCGGAAAGCGTTAGGTGCAGCTACTGCGGTTTCATACTGGACAGAACCTTAGCAGAAGAACTCGAACAAAAAACAGCGGAGCGGGAACTGGAAGTCCAAGCGCGGCTGCAGAAACTGGAACAAACGATCACAGCCTTACTCAACAGGCCCCAGTAAACCTCAAACACCTTCCCCTTTTTCTTTCCCAGACCCTGGGAGAATCACTTTGGAGTGGTAAGCGTCTTGAGTTCTTTTGGAAAGTTTCTGCTGCGTTGGGCTCTCTGGTTTCCGCCTTCTCGGTTTCCGCGGGCTTGCTTTGTCTGTGCTCGATGCCTGGGGAAGATCTGTTGTGCTCTTCAACCAACCTGGTGACTATGCTTTCGTAGGGTTCGTTTGGGTAAGCTTCCAGTCCTTTCAATTTGGCGGCGATGGCCAAGTTTGCTTGAACTATTCGGCTGATGATGCAGTCATATGTCTCACGCTGATAAGACTCCACTCGCCTCAGTTGTTGGACGGTGGGTTTTTAAAAGCTGTATCGTGGTGAGGTTTTTCTCAGTAATAGTTTTCTTGCTCGTCATCTGAGCCGATTCACCAAGCAACTAAGCATATAGCCAGTATATAACCAGTGCATAACTCAAGGGGAAGACTACGCAGTTGCGTATCAAAGCTGATTAAAGCACATAACTCGCTACAACCAGCACATTACCATCCAAAAACCCAAACATGTTAGCCACAAATTCTCCTGGCGACGGACAATAAAAAGGCAACAATGGACGGGAAACTTGGTTGGAATGGCAATTAGGAATGCGGTCAAGACAATCCTCTGCGGTCAAAATGTGCAGCTAACATGCGGTCAAAACTTCCTTGCGGTCAAACGCGGTCAAAAACCGAAAAACGACGGACAAAACAACGTACAAAAACAACAAAGCACACTCCACCAGATAGAAATATCTATTTAATATGCGGGCAACGATTTCTGGCAGGGTTTTCAGAAAGCTTCTTTCATTAAAAGAAGCCAGCCCCAAGTCTCTTTGATATCTCCCACTTTTAAATTCTCACGAATCAGTTGTGTGGAGGTTTTGACCGCTTTGACCGCAAATTTCCAAGCTAAGAAGAGAGGAAGGAGAAGCACTGGCGTCTTGGTGGCAGTGGCGTTCAGCAGCTTCAAGGTCGGTGTGGCGTGGCGTTGCGGGGTGGTTGAGTTTCGCCGATTGAGAAAGGGTGGCATGTGGGTTCTCAGGACGCCACGAAAGCTAGCGAAACAAGGCTTCAAGGGAGAAGTGTACCTTGGATACGTTGGCGAGGCAGAAGCTGAGGGATTGCTTGAGTTAAGTCAGCAGCAGCTGAGGTGGAGGTGGGAAGCCTTCATGGAGCAGCATGAGGCCCAGGGCGGAAACCTCAAGCAGTACTGGATAAGGATTCTTAAAAAAAGCGACGCGTGGAAGCTTCTTCGAGGCAGGAAATCCCTGCCAAAAACAGAAACACAAAAGCCAGGTATTGCTCTTGACGGATGGATTGCTGTTTGGACATGCAGCTATTACTCTTTGCTGAAGCGCATGACTTTTGACCTTGGGGTGGTCGATCCCGACCACGAAGGGTCCAGGAGGGCTTTCTTCGCGAAAGTTGTTCCTCGATGGGCAAACGAGGCGGGAGTTCCAGTTAAGGCGGCGGTGATGGCGTTTGGCTATGCCCTCAACCGGTACGCCGCTGGATACAATCCTCAGGCAGTTCGCCTCTTCATGCCCTCACTTGACGAGCTCGACACCGAAGAGGAGTTCAATCGGACCGCGTTGGAGGTCGAGAGGCGCTTAGTGCGGGCGCCTGGGCTGCAGCGGTGGCGTGTTCGAAACATGTGGCTCTATAAAAGTTTCCTGTGGTGGCTCAAGGAAAAACTGCGCTCGCAATACATCGCTGGCGACTTGTGGGATAAAGGTCCCAGGCACAAACCAAAATAAAAAAGCCAACCTGCAAAAACAGCTAAATCAACCAAGAGCTAGCACTTTTTGGATAGGATCTAATGGAACAAAGAGAATGTTCAAAAATAAGGGAGAAGGTTAGATTGCAGTCTTGCCAAGACATTGATTCTTTAGATTTATGTTCCGATAGCATACTCGTGTTGTCAAGTAACACTGTGAATTGGTTAGAGTTTTTGAGCGCGAGCTTTTGCCAGGACTTCCAAAAACCTGTTATCTGAGGGCCATAAAAAGAGGAAGGGTAATTTTGTGGGCTAATCAGTTCCAGAGTAGAAGTTGTACCTGCCGCTTGTTTCAGTTACAGAGCACCACATTGTAGGATGGAAATGAATTGGTGTGTATCCTAAGCTTGAGCCCCAGTTAATCCAGCTGTAGCCGTCATCAGCGACGTAATTGCCAGTGAAGCCGCAACCTGAATCGACTGACCAAACTTCAGTATCACTCCATATTTCGTTTGCGACGTTGCCGTTATTTAGTTCGAAAGCTAAGTGCCCTCCAAACTTCCATACTTGGTTTATCCAAATATTGTAATGCCAACCGTCGTCGTCGGATGTACCGTTCAGCAAAATGCCATAAGTGTCAGCTGATTGTAGATTTGATTTTGTGCCAAACCAATGCCAAGTTCCTTCATCGTTGTCATAAACGAAGTACCATACGCTTTCGCTTCCTGTCCAGGCAACGACTCCTACCTCTGTCCAGCAAGGAGTATTTTCGTCGATAGCTCGTCCCAAGTGTGTAGTGACAACATGCTGAACTGTCTCGTCTTCATCTATGGGCAAAGTTCCAGGGTACATACTGTTATACATACCGGTGTACTCGTCGCCTTGTGGATTTCCGATTCCAAAGACCTCGTTAGCTTGAGTTGAGTCTATCCCAGAAGATACAAATGGCTCTGGCAAAGGCAGTAGGCTCTTAAGTTCCTCATCAGTAGGTTGCTCCTCTTTCATCCATACTGCGCCTGTTTCGGGGTACCAGCCCATGTCCAGCTTATCGAGTTCCTCTGTAATTTGGGCGTCGTTCATGCCCTTGGCTTTGAATTCTTCGATTTTCAACGTGACAGGATCAACAAATCCTCTAACTCCGAGAGATGGTTTATCCTCAGAATCTGAAATGTCTGCATTTGCTGTGGCAATGAAAGTCATTGAGCAAAGCATTGAGAAGGCAAGCAAGATAGCAATCAAATGACAAGTAACCTTTTTCTCAACCACTTTTTCACTTCCTTTTCCACTCGTATCTTAATAAACAATAATACTTAATGCTAAGCTTTAGAACGAACGTTCAAAACATTTGAACACATTATTTTCAGTGATTCTCAAAAATCTCTGAAGAAGAACAGTCTGAATGCCACGTTTGTTACTTCAGCCTCGAAACCACCTTTCTATAAAAAAAGGAGGAAGAGAATGCTAGTTGCTTCTTTTCCTGAAAACTAAGATGGTTGTACCTATAATTACCATCGCGATGGTGACAACCGAAACGACAATTATGGTCCCATACGTTGTTGGTGATGTGTTGTTTTCTGGCTGTGCTTGTGCTGATTGTGTGGCTGATGGCTCAGGTTGAATAGTTGAACCTTCAGGTGGAAAAGTTCCACCAACGCCTAGAGGTGTGATGAGGAAGACTTCTCCAGTATCTGCCCATAGTGACACTGAAATAGCATATATGTCGCCAGGATACGAATGGTCTAACGTTACTTCAACAGCCCAGTAAGGGTACAATGTGGGTGAAGAATCTTTGGAGCGCGTATATAGCGTAGCTGTCACGTTGTCTTTCGATACGTCAAAGCCTTTTATCTCAGATCCATTGACCAGCTTGTACGAGTAGTTTTCGATGCTCTTTAAGGCAATGTTTATTGCTTCTTCTTTTGATATGTTTACGTCGGTTTTGCCTATCTCAAATAGACTGCGATCGTCTCTGAAAAAGAAGTTTTGCCCTTGAAAAGTCAGGACCAACCCGTTGTATTCAGCGCCGTTAGAAATGTATTTCCATCTAAACGAAGTGTATTCTTCAACGACTTCTACTGTTAACTTCAGGTTGCCAGCTATTTTCGTTATGTTTTCTGTTTTGTCAATGGAGCTTAGTAAGCTATTCATTTCAGCTAAGCTTGAATCGGTAGTCCACTGCTGATATCTCCCTAGAAAACCAGCGACAAAGTCAAGAAGGTTGTTGGATTGCTGAGCGTAAAGAACTGAACCTTCAATCGCTCTTAGCGTAAAGTAGGTTAAAGACTTGTTGCTGAAATCACAAGACAGCATTAGTCGACTGCTTTGGGCAGTTAAGTTTAGTTTCACTTCCTCTTGTGGCGCACCGTTTAGTTCGTCTGGATAATCTACATAATAGCCGCCTAGTGTTGCTGTGTACTTTGTCATGTCAAGCTGCATAACATCTACTGCGAAGGATAAAGCTCTGTCTTGGCCCAATAGTTCAGTTGCTTCTACTTGAGTAGGCAATACAAGTGCAAGCATTAGCACTACAAGAATCAAAGCTTTTTGGTAATTTTTGATTGATTGTTTCATTTGCATTCGCTCCTTATTTTAGGGTAAACCTTGATTTCCGTTGCCATAGACGTATAAGCTGCCCCAGAGGGGGCATTCTGTGAAAGTGGCATCACCGTATGCATCGCTAGCCGCATCATTTAGTGCGTCTATTACTGAGTCATTTTCTTGCATAAGATGATAGTAAAAGCGGATGGCAAAATAGCCTACGTCTTTGCCGTTATAGTTTGTTGGGGTTACAAAGTTTGTTGAGCTCCAAGTCCAGCCTAGGAAAACTTCGTCATCAGTGTCGGGGTATAGGTAACCACTTTGAGATGTTGTACTATCGTGAGTCCAGCTAAAAACATGGCCTAGACCTCCACCGCAACTCCAGCAGTATCCGCCTGGATGCCATTGTGCAGTTCCACATGCCCAAAGAAAAACAAAGTCATGCTCGCCCTGTGTAGTGTTTCCACAGATTATAAGCGAATCTTCAGCTCTAGCTCCGTTGTAGTCGTGAATGCCGTAGTGAGTTACTGAACCGCAGGACCATGGCGTGTCGTGGCCTTTGAAGAATACTGCTACGTAGTCGTAGTAATCTTCTAAGCCGTCTGCTACAAAGCCGATCCAGTTTCTAGTTACATCGTCCCATGTGTAATAGTAACAGTCGTTGAAATCGCCACTATTGGTAAGGTAGCTGTCAATCGCGTCACAGACTTCGATCGATCTGTCGTTTTCGCCGTCTTCTTCCTCCAAGTAGTTTGGGCAATAAGTTACGGCTGCATTGCTGGCTTTAGCTACATTTAGATTCATCATTTGTGGCAGCGAAATGACCAGTATGCTTAGAAGCAATAGCACGCCAATTTTAGAAGGTTTTGATTTCATATTACATTCCTCTGCTTCCTGAACGTCTCTCAAGAGATATCTTGCTACACAAGAAATACTTAATGCTAAGCTTTAGAAAGACAGTTCAAAAACTTTGAACAGGTGAGAAGACAAATGATTTCTAGTCCGTACTGTACAGTAAACTGATGACTTTTTCTAAGAAAACAAGCCATTCACTATGCATTTCCCTCGAAATCAGAGCAGCAGACTAGTAGTGGGCGATGCTTTTCTATAAGCCGCCTTTAGCCCAGGTCTTTGCGGTTTCAAAGCAAAAGGCTAATGCACAAGCGGAAGTTACGCTTACAAAGAAGATGTACTCTCTCGTGATAATTGTTGGTCTGAAAAAAGTCAATTCTACCATGAGAGCTAAAACAGAAAAAACGGCGTAGAATAGGTATCTTGGAATCAGAAAACGGCTGATTCTAACGCAGTCTTCCAAAAGATTCTTAATGACCATGAACTCACCGTTTTCTTTTTTGACCAGACCAATCTCCTCTAATTTCGACAAGTGGTAAACTGCTAATGACGGGCTGCTAAATTTTAGGGCTCTCTGAATTTCTCTAGCCCCTAACGGCCTACTGCTTTTCAACAAAAAACGGTACACCTCTAAAGTCGTTCCTCTAAGCATGTCTTCAGCTTCGTCGGAAACCAATTGTCTTTACACCGGTACACGCTTTCATTAGTTATACTGTTGATTTAAGAGTTTCCCTGTTCAAAACTCTTGAACACCAGCTCAATATAATAGTACAAATGTACAAAAACATAGCATTAAGTAATTGACAATGCACTCACTAAAAGCGTAATACACAGTGTGAAGTCATATGAGCGAACAAAAACCTAAAATATTCCTCGCCATATTCCTCGCCATAGTCTCAGTTTCCTTGTTAACGGGTGTCAGCTATCGCTTCTTTCCTTCTCAAGAAAGCACACAAAACTTGCCTCAGCCCAATACACAAGAGACACCATCAATAATGCCATCTATCGCGCCGTCTCCAACAGGTTATGAATCGCCCGCACCATCTCCAATTGAGTCGCCATCAATAACCAATACAGCTGCGCCTCCATTTCCCAGGGTTTTGATTGAGTTGTCGCCATGGCCGGGCATAGATGGTAGTCTTAAAATCGCTCAAGGCGGAACCATCAGTGTCAATGTGACTTTAACCTCTTACTCAAGTCAAACAGAATTTACTATCCCGTTATACCTAGCTATAGGAGCATATCAAAACCAACCGCTCACCTCAGGCTACATGATAATCGCGACACCGCCGCCACCGTACTCAAACCAGATGCCCTGGTCTTCCGAGCATATAGATTACTCCGCTGTATCCAAACCATTTTCCGCAACATATGAGCAAAATCCGTTAATCCTCAAACCCAAAGAGGTAACCACGACAATTCTGACGATAAAGGCATTTGAGAACGCGACATTAGGGACTTATTCAATGATGGTTGAATTAGGCATATGGCAACAACCATCAGGCACGGGGGGTACAACATTCCAGTTAACAGTGACTCCGAAATGATACAACAAGTGAACCCAAAATGGTCCAAAACGAACAGGCGAGTTGTAATGCTAAAAGAAGCTACGAACTCTTTTGACAACTTAAACATTAGTAGTAGGCAGTTATATGTTTAGATGTTTGGAGGCGTTTAAATGAAACCTCGTATGGTAGTTTTGCTATCCTTGCTTTTTATTGTTGTTTCACTTGTTGCGATAGTCGGATACTACTGGGTAAGCCAATCTGCTAAAGTAGATGCTTCATGGATTGCTACAATTGACGAAATGCTTGAGAACGCTAAACCATATCTTAATAGCAATGATCCGGGCGTTCTCATGTCGTATTGTCGTATATACCTATACGAAGGCGGAACCAAGCACCTTGTTTATTATGGTAACCCAAATAGCTTTGGAAGTTATTTGACAGGCTTACTGAAACAGGTTAACGCGCAAAAACAAGCTATAATTAGCAGGGAATACTTGGACAACGTTACTGCAAGCAACAAGGTCGTAATGATAAATTATCGGACGACGCTTATTCCTACTTCGCAAAAATTCTATGCGGGATATTTCATACTGGAAGACAACTTGAACGAAGAGTTAACTGGAACCATCATTATTCAACAAGATAACGGTTACAGTCTTTGGGCTATCACCAGATGATATATATATTCTTGACTTGGCTTTACCTTTCTTCCGCGCTAGTTTTCTGGAGAAAATGGGACCCCACCATGTTTTTGCAAAGAGCTCTGGCTAAGACAATGAGAAAATGCGACAATATTGAAACTATTCGAATATGCGCTCGATGCTCTAAAGAATCATGAGAAAGAGCTTGACCAGCTAACTGAAAGGCTTGGAAAGACAAAAGATCAATGGTCAACCAATCTCCAAATTTTCAATTCTGCGCTAGACAAACTTGAAGCTCAGCTTTCATGCGTTGAAATAAGAATCGACCAGACCAAACGCCCTCATTGAATTCTAACTCGACGCGTTGGTGTAAGAGCGTTTCGACCCCGCGCAATTTAACTCGCGCAAGCAGCTTAATGTATTTCAAGGCGTAATGCTTCTCAGATCCTTTTGGACGGTAAAAACACCCCTGAAAAAACTAGGAAAAGACGCTACCAAACCTCATAATAATAGTTTTTTCCTCTGTGAACTTGTTAAATTGCGGCAACATGGAATTTGCGGAGCAATTTTGCCCAAGGCGCATACGAGAAAACACGCAGATGCGTGGGATTCAATAGTTCATGTTGCGACCTCACGCAAAGCTTTTATTTCAATTTGCCCCAGATTTGTCAACACGGTGCCTTAAATGTTGAAAACCAACAAAGAAGAGGCAGGCTGGAAGGGCACCGCAACTAACGGGTCGAAACGCACCCCCTGCACTCTAATCGATAAATATTTTCATGCCTATTGTCTCATTCTAATAAGCATACTTTAGTTGAAATGTCAATGAAAAAAGGATTAGAAAAGCAGAAGATAAGGCAACTTGGCAAGGATGAAGATTTACCTTTCGACCTATTACTTCTCGCTGACCCAACAGAGGAAGCAATAAACAAATATATTTTCAATTCTGACATTTACATCTTATCGCAAGATGACCATATCATTGGCGTATACGTGCTTCAAGCAATCAGCAACGATGAGATTGAGATAAAGAATATTGCTGTTGCTGCCAGCTGTCAAGGAAGAGAATTCGGCAGCTTAATGCTTAGAGATGCGACTATCAGAGCGAAGGAAAAAGGTTTCAAGGCAATTATCGTGGGAACGGGAGACACTGCGAGAATACTGCGGTTTTATCGGAAAGAAGGGTTCGAGCTGTTTGGCGTCAGGGAGAACTTCTTTGTTGACCATTATCCAGAGCCAATTTACGAAGAAGGAGTTCAACTTAAAGACATGATAGTTCTAAGAAAATTATTGCTTTGATGGGCAGCATTGGAATTAGCTATTTTAGTTCATTGTGAAACATTATTCATCGATTTGATGCTATAGTAAAAAGGGGAAGGAAGCTGCATAGAAGGCGAAATTGGTGGTGTCGCCAGCAGAATGTGGGTTCGAATCTCACCCCTGCACTTCAATCGTGACCTCTTTTGTTTTGAGATCGGTTGATTGCAGTATGGATTGCTACAACTATTTTAGGTAGCATCGTTTTGTATTATCGATTGATGCTTTTGTGATTGAAATAGATAGTTAAGTTATTGGAGTTTGCCTTATTTTAATGATTGAACAAAATCTTCAATGTCTTCAATGTGTCGCAGTTTGAGGACGTTTCTTGTATTTATTTTTGTAGTATAGTCTTTGAGCATCCAAAAAACGTGTTCTCGGACTTCTTGTGATGAACCGCGTTGCTCATATTTTTTGTATAATGTTATGAAGGTTAAGATTTGCTGTTTTATGCCATCATTGTTAATATGTATTTTTTCAGGGTCAAATATCCAAGGGCGATCCCTTGCAGCTCTGCCGATCATAACAAAGTCACAACCTGTCCTGTCTAGGAGGCTGAGCCCTTGCTCGTAACTTGTAACGTCACCATTTGCCATTACTGGAATATTCAATTTTTCTTTTACTTGCTTCATTATTGTCCAATTTACCTTCTTGGACAGCTTTTGTTGAGCTGTTCTGCCGTGTATGCATATAGCTGCCACTCCAGCGTTTTCAAGCATCTTTGAAATTTTTACAGCGTTGATGTTTTGAGCGTCTAACCCTATTCTCATTTTTATGGTAACTGGCTTATCAGTTACATCAACCATTTTTCGCACAATTCTTTCCAAAGTGGCATGATGCGCCAGCAAGTAGGCGCCATAGCCTTTTTCAAGTATTTCCTTTTCACTACAACCAACGTTGAAATCAATAATGTCGGCAAAATCTTCAACAAGTTTAACACTTTTAACTATTGATTCTTCATTATTACCTATTAACTGAACACTTACCGGCCTTTCAAACTCGTTTATATTAAGCGTCCTATTTACTTCTCTCTTACTTTGCTTCTTGATAACCTCAACATCATACATTTGGGTGTAAACTATGCTGGCCTTATTTTCCTTGCATAACATTCTAAAAGCGGTACAATTAACAGCTGCCATGGGCGCAAGAACAAATTTACCAGAAACGTCTACATTTCCTATTTTCAAGATTCTTCTTTCCCATTGTAACAGACCATACTTAAATTTAATAGACCAATTATCCTTTTTTATAGCTTGAATGTACACTTTAACATTATGCTAAAAAGTTTCCCTTTCACCTACCTTAATTACATTAATGTAAAAGCTAGTGTTTTTGCAATATTTGTGGGTTCGAACCCACCTATTGCACCAATACAAACAGCCCCTTTTTGGTCTACTGTTTCTGATGCCGCTATCGTCGAGCCGCTTTTTTTAATGCTGGTTTATCTGAATAAGGCTGCCGCAGGTGTCATCGAATATTGCTGTAATCGCAGGTCCCACATTTGTGGGTTCTTGCATAAACTTCACGCATAGACCTCTCATTCGCTCATACTCTTTATTGACATCATTGACTTCAAGCATAGTTGCAGTTATACCTTGCTCAAAAAGGAACTTCTGAAAAAAATAAAACTTGCTAACCTATCTTATTACACCCAACCCAAAGATGCGGGTATCATTGCCTTGAATAGGCTTACTAGCAAATCAATTGTCTGAGTAATCAAAGTTCGTGATAACTTGCTAAGATAAACAATTTTATTCAACATTAGCTAACTTGGTTACTTACTCTAAAGCCGTGCGACGTGTTCTGAGCTACGGCGTTAGCAGCTCATGGTACGATGGAAATGTTGCCTAGGCCGTTCTTGGCTGTTGTGCCCTATATGAGGATGGTCCGCCGTAAGCTGAATTGGGTTGTAATCTGTCGGTTGGTATTAGGGCTAAAAGAGAGCAGCAATCAGGCTACGTGTGTTTGACTATGTAACTGCTCAAGTTTATTATAGGCTGTTATATGGTAGTTATAGGCGATATATATAATGAGTGATGAAGAAGTCACTACCATACAGCTCAAGAAGTCGGTAGTTGAAGAGCTAAAGAGCCTCAGGAGATATCCCCGGGAAACCTACAACGAGATTATTTCTAACCTGATAAAGACGGCGAAAGCGTCTAGGAGCAGAAGACAGTACGATGAGTTTCTCCATACAATCCAGCAGGCAAAGATGAAAGAGCTATGGGACAACGATGAAGACGAGGCCTGGGAACATGCTTAAGGCAGAAGACGTTGTCATCACGAACGTGCAGTTCACCGACACTAATGAGGTGAAAATGCGACCGGCACTGGTCCTTTTTGAGGAGCTAGGCAACGTCGTGGTGGCGGGCATAACTAGCAACCTAAAGACGAAAGGAATCCCCCTCTCCAAAAATAAGGGCGCCATAAAAGACAGCGTCATAAAACTAAATTACATCTTCACCATCTCAGAAGAAATGATCTCCAAAGTAGTCCTCCACCTGAGCAAAGAGAAAAAACGCATAATACTCGATGAACTTAGCAAGAGACTTAACGAGCTCAATACCTAGCACAGTATTCAGCTTTTTAGACAAAACCACATTTAGCAGCACCCCATCTGACTAACAGGAAAAGGAAGAAGGCGTAACCAAGCAAGAGTGGCTAAATAGGCTACAGCCACCAAAGTGATACTTATGATGATGTATTTTGGGCTATTATATTAGCCGTGTATGCTACAGTTGAGATGTCACCAGAGCCATTTCTGGCAGCGGTGCCAAGATGGGACAAAAATAAAAGAGCACTTGATAATTCGTAGGTCCTGTAGCCCTACAACAGAGCTGTAGGCAAATTCTCTTTCAACATCAAATATAAGAGACACACTAAGATAACGCCCCAGCCGCTTGTTGAAGCTCGCAATAGCCCTCCGGAGGTTAAGAAAAGAATTCGCCGCTAGCAAACACCAACCCTACGGCAAAACATCCAAATACATCAAATGCATCATGAGCGCGAATTTAACAAAAATTGCCCGACTAATCAAGCTAATTGGAATGCTAAGCCAATCAAAGGTGTATCTTTTCTACGAAAACAAACATGATAATTAATTTTCTGATAGAGAAATAGTAGGTAAATCATTTATTATAGGTAGCTTCTAAATTTCTACCATAAAACAAAGGAGCAAAAATTTTCTTCAATTTTGGTTATTGAAGGCCATCCCTTGGTGTGGTTTTCTTTTTGAAGACAAACGCAATAGCAATAACAAGACACGTTGTAGCAACAAAGGCTATGATTGTAGCTATGGTGGTTAGCTCTGGTGCAGACGGTGTAGGGCTATGAGAGTTAGAAGCTGATGTGTTTAGTGTTGGCGAACTGTTCTGGGTTGTAGCTGGGGAATATGAAGTTGTTGGTGTAGAGGGTAAGGTAAGTGTCGTTAAGGATGATGCAGACGGAATAGATGTAATTGATGGCGTTGAGAAGGGTGTTGTCGTCTGGGAAGGTGTAGTTTGGGTAGATGCAGCAATGTTAAAGTAAACTGTTTTGCTGTAAAACTCGCTAACGTTTGTTAGCAACGAAGCAGGGCGGGGGTAAACATGTTCTGCGTATACTGTTATGCTATGTGAACCCTCAGGCAGGCTGGGAAGATCTACTGACCCTGTATGCCCAACAATCATAAATGAACCCCTCGGATACTGTGTTGTTAGCGGTATAGTCTGGTTGCTTTGCCCATCTATACTATAATTCATAAAAACATAGATGTTAGAACCCCCAAGCCGGGTAACGTTGACAACTAAAGGAAGCAAATTTGAACTGTACGTAGTGTTGGAAGGAGAAATTATGTCGATTCCTGAGAAAAACGGTTGACCCGCAACCGACCCGCAAGCTATAACACTTACTATAAGTGATGCTACCACACATAATAGAACCCAATGAGCGGGAACATTTTTACTCAAGCGGCCCACCAAAGCTATAATCTGCAAAGATCCTTTATTTAATATGCCATGGAACAGATTGTTCCTCAACAAGAACAGCACTATAGTAAAAGCAGGGTATAGGGAAAACTCGAAGGAGTTTTCCTGAGCTTAAGTTAAGTTAAACTAACGCATAATGCTAATGCATCAGGTCAATTAAAGACTAACGAAAACAAAACTGTAACTTGATTGTAATTTTTTATACGGTATAGCTGGGTGCTTGCGGTACCAGACTGCTATGTCTTTTCTACCCCGCCATATAATTCCCGTTATTACAGTTAGTGTTTCTTTTTGGTGAAACGCTTTTCTATCATTTATCAAAGTTAAACTTTTCACTTCGAAAAATATTCATACCTTTTTTTGTCTGATTTCTTTTTGTAGCCTTGTTTCTGACATTTGCATTCTAAGTACCGCTTTTTTCCCATCAAGTTAATATGCAATGATAGACTGAAGATGTAAGCATGCATGATGGATAAAAAGACTTAGGAGAGGGCCATCTGCATTATGTCTTCGATGAAACGGTTCTAGGGCGGTTTGCAATGATACTTTCAAATTACGAAATAATTGAAGTTATTGCAGATACTTCCAAGTCCGCAGTTTTTAAAGCGGTCCAGAAGAAAAAACTGTCAAAACCGATAATTCTTAAAGTAATAAAAACCGTTTTATCAGAAAGCAAAAAAGCTCAAATCAGACAAAAAATTGAGCATCTTAAAGTCTTAAATGACCCTTCACTTATTACGCCGATTTCGTTCTGCGATAAAGGTAATACCTGTTTCATAACCCAAGACTATTTTGAAGGTATTACCCTCGATAAATTCATAGCAACTCGGTCCAAGTTGCCATTAGAAGAGTTCCTCACGGTAGCTTGCGGACTCGCATCAGCATTAGAAAAAGTCCATGAAGCGGGAATAATTCATGGCGGCATTAAACCACACAATATTCTTGTTAACAAGGATACGTTAGACGTTCGATTAATAGATTTCATAAGTGCCATTGATGTAAGAGATGTAAGCCACTTTATTTATGATAAATCTTTTATCAGAGACACCCTTGCATACACTTCACCCGAGCAGACTGGACGCATCAACCATAGGGTCGTATTCTCTTCAGACCTCTACGCGCTAGGCATAGTCTTTTACGAGATGCTTACAGGGCGCTTACCATTTATGTCAGAGGATCCACTCGAACTAATCCATCACCATCTGGCTAGAGAAGCACCAAAGGTACATGAATTAGCCCCAGAGATCCCAATTGCCCTGTGCAATATTGTAGCAAAACTTATGCTTAAAGAACCAGAAAAACGCTACCAACTAAGTAGAGGGTTATTCGACGACCTACAGAAATGCAAAGAAGAACTATTGAAAACAGGCAAAATACAGGAATTCCCACTTGAAAAAAGCGTCACCACCCATAGAGTTACATTTATATCCAAAATGGTTGGACGTGACAAAGAAGCGGAAATTATCCTCGGCGAATACGAGAAAGTAGCTAGAGGCGAATTCCGCTCACTACTAATATCAGGGCTCTCTGGGATAGGAAAGACCCGTCTAATACAGGAGCTGCAAAAGCCAATCGTTAAGCACCGTGGATACTTTACCTCAGGCAAGTTCGATGTCTACCAAAAGAACATTCCTTATAGTTCCCTTATTCAGGCACTCAGCAACTTAATGCGCACTTTCCTAACTGAAAGTGATGAAAGAGTCGCATCCTGGAAAAACAAAATACTAAAAGCTGTAGAGCCAAACGGAAAAGTATTAACCGATGTCATCCCGGAACTTGAAATTTTAATAGGCACCCAGCCTGAAGTTAAACCACTTCCACCCGTTGAATCACTCAACCGATTTCATGATGTCTTCAACCGATTCATCGGTTGTTTAGCCAGTGAAGATAACCCATTAACAATCTTCATAGACGACCTTCAATGGTGTGATGTAGCATCTTTCGACTTTCTCACAAACCTATTCTCCAATTACCAAGAACATCCTTACCTCTTCTTCTTAGGTGCTTACCGACATAACGAGGTAGACTCAAGCCATCCACTCACAAAATTAATCAGAAATATCAAGGAGAATGGGCAACCGCTAAAAGAAATCAGGCTTGGACCGCTAAATCCTGAACATTGCCACGAAATGGTCTCCTATATACTAGACGAACCCTTGCAAGAAACCAAAACTTTGGCAGACTTTATCACAACGCTGACCGAAGGCAACCCATTATTTGTAAGCGAAAGCTTATCCTATCTACATAATGAAGACTTACTTTATCTAGACGACGAGAGACAATGGCGATGGGACATAGAAAAAATTCGATGCTCCAATATGCCAACCACTGTGGTTGCACTATTTAGCTCAAAAATACAGAAATTCCAGGCTGAATTAAAGACGCTAATTGAATTCTGCGCTTGTATGGGTAACACTTTCTCTCCCACCGAGCTCTCCTTAATCAGAGAAAAACCATTAGTAGAAGTCTTTGAAACACTCAAGCCAGCCCTCGGGCAAGGATTGCTAATTGAGAACAAGAGTCAACTACAATTCATTCATGACAAGGTCCAAGAAGCAGCCCTATCTGCTATATCAAAGGAAAGACGACGCGAAATTCACTGGCAAATAGGCAACCATCTTCTCTCTAATATCCCAGCAGACTCTGAAGATATCGAGAAAGTCGGCAACCTATTCACAATTGTCTCTCACCTCAACTTAGGACGATCTGAACAGCTAGACGCAAAAACAGCCTATTTCATATCTGACTTAAACTATCACGCAGGGAACAAGGCGCTAAACTCTCTTGCCACAGAGGCGGCAAACGAATACTTCAACCTGAGCCGAGAATTATTGCCGATCGATTGCTGGGACTGCGCTCACTATGAACGATCATTCAGGATTTATCAAAAAAACGCAAAGACAGAGCTTATGTGTGGTAATTATGAGAAATCCGAAAAGCTGCTAAATCAACTGCTTGACCATGCTAAAACGGACCTAGACAAAGCTGAATGTCTAGCAGAGCAGACTACATCACTATCATCCATAGGCAACTTCATAAAAGCAATCGAAACAGCAAACAAAGGCTTAGCCTACTTTGGTAAAGCTATTCCCGCATCCCCAGAAGAAGCTGATCGTAAAAGACACAAAATAATGGCTGAAATAGCCTCTAAAAACATTGATATCTGGAAAACTATTCTAAACATGCCCTTTACTAAAGAGCGAAAAAGTAAGATTGAACTCGCCTTCTATAGTGAGCTTATTCCTGATTTATACATGTCAGGATTGCCTTCACAGCTTTACCTCTCAGCTGCCCAGTCAACCCAGCATTGCCTTTCAGGCGGCATGGATGAATCGGTAATTTATTCATTTAGTATCATGGGGCTGGCAGCTGGAGAAGAAGAACGCTTTGAGGAAGCTTTCAAGTATGAAGACCTTGCACGTGACCTCTCAGCTAAGTACCCAAACACTTTTGGCGCTACCCGAGGCATGAATGGCATTGTTTGGTGCAACATGCATTCAAGAAGCCACCCAAAGGACATTGTTGATTACTGCCTGAAGGGCATACAATGCGGAAAGAACTGTGGTGACCTCTATAATGCGGGCCTTTCGTATGGCCCTTTGATGTGGAATCTTCAGGTTCAAGGAGCCGATTTTTCGGTTATCGAGGACTATGCCAAAGAATGCCTGCAATTCTCCAATAGGTATCACTTGTCTTTTTCAGTTGGTCTTGCCGAAGCTATGCAAGCTGGCTGGATAGAACCCATGAAAAAAGGCTACGTCTCGCCCATCCCCATGGAAGCAAAAATCAAGCAATGGGAGAAAGACAACCATATTGCTTCTGCAGGAAGCTACTTCGTCCACATGGCAATGGTTTCATACTATTTTGGCGATTATGAAGAATCACAGAGGCACCTCAACAGTGTAAGAAAATATCTTTCTGGCTTAACCGATAACGTGCTTAAACGTCAATGGCATGTGTTCCGAGTGCTGAACGCTCTTAAGCTGCATGAAAAAGGTTTAGCCTATAAAAACAAAAGTGAATTGGATGCCGAGATTAAGCCTCTGATTGAGAAAATTGAGAAGTGGGCTAGTTTAGGTCCTCTGTTGCAGCCGTATCTTGCTTTTCTTTATGCTGAATTAGAGCGAGTAACTGGCGATTTTAGACAAGCAAGAAACCTATACATAGATGCCATAAACATAGCAGACGAATATGGTTACATTTTCCTTGAGGGGCACATAAACGAGTGTATAGGTGAACTTCTCTCACAGCGTAAACAACCGCACGCAAGGATGTATCTTGCTGAAGCCGCACGACTATACAGACAATGCCATGCTGAGAGAAAAGAGATCATGCTTATTGAACGGTTTTCCGAGTACTTTGAAGAACAAAAAACGTCATATGTGCCACTTGAAGCAGAGACTTCTCTACGTACTCTTCCTAACCTCGATGTAGAATACTTAATGAAGTCAGCCCTTGCCATCTCCGCTGAGATAGAACAAGAAGCACTGCTACGAAAGATTCTAAGTCTTGTTATAGAAAGCGCAGGAGCGCAGCATGGATACTTACTCACCGATCAAAAAGAAGGTTTGTTTGTTCGTGCTGAAAGCCATGGAACGGAAAAAGAAGCAGTAAAAATTTGTAACAGTAAACTTGAAGATACTAAAGGTATCTGTAAAGCCATCGTACGCTACGTGTATAGAACAGGCGAGCGAGTGATCTTGAATAATGCGGCTTCGGAAGGTGCATTCAAAGACAACCCCGAGGTTCAAAAAATGCGCTTGCGCTCTGTACTTTGTTTACCTATTTTGAAGCAGTCAAAGACCATTGGCATTCTTTATTTAGAAAATAATCTTGCAGACTCCGTGTTTACTCCTGGTAAGACAGGTATGGCTGAAATGCTAGCTTTACAAGCAGCAATCTCCTTAGAGAACGCTGCATTATTTGAAGAACGCAAACGAGTAGAGAAAGCATTAAAGAAAAGCGAGCATCAGTGGGCTACCACACTATCAAGTATTGGCGACGCCGTTATTGCATCGGATGCTACAGGCAAAATTACATACATGAATCCGATTGCAGAGGAATTGACAGGCTGGACGCTCAGCGAGGCTTTACAGAAACCAGTGAATGAAGTATTCAATATCATTAATGAGCACACTCGATTGCAAGTCGAAGACCCTGTAAAGAAAGTTCTTAGAAATGGAACTATTATTGGTCTAGCTAATCATACTATTCTTGTGCGTAAGGACAAAACAGAAATTCCAGTTGACGATAGTGGCGCACCAATAAAGGATAAGGATGGCAAGATTACTGGAGCTGTACTTATCTTCAGAGACATTACCGAACGAAGACATGCTGAGCGCGAACATGAAAGGCTTTCTGCCATTGTTGAATCAACAGATGATGCCATTATTGGTAAAACACTTGATGGAATCATTACTTCTTGGAATAAAGCTGCAGAGAAATTGTATGGGTATACCGCTAGTGAGATGATCGGAAAGTCCATTTTAAATGTCATTCCAGACGATCGGAAGGATGAATTTCAACATATAATGAAGAAAGTGAGCTGTGGCGAAAAGATTGAACACCATGACACTATCCGACTTCGTAAAGACGGTAGCTGCTTTGATGTTGATGTTACGGTTGCACCTATCAAAAATAGCCATGGAGAAATTATTGGTGCATCCACTATTGCTCGCGATATTACAGAGCGCAAAAATGCTGAAAAAGCACTAAAAGAGAGCAATGAAAGAGAGCATTTCCTCGCAGAGCTAATCAGAAGCGCCTCCATTGCTGTAGTGGTAGGTTATCCTGACGGTAGAATAGGCATGGTTAACTTCGCATTTCGAAATCTCACTGGATACAATGAAGAAGAAATACAGGGAATTAGTTGGAATAGAGTGTTAACGCCACCTGAATATTACGAGTTTGAGAAAGCAAAGTTATCAGAAGCCCAGCATACCAAAGCACCTGTACGTTATGAAAAAGAGTATATTCGGAAAGATGGCAAAAGAGTCCCAGTAGAACTGGTGTTGCATCCCTTCTTTGATAAGGAAGGGAACATAGTACACTACTTTGCATTTATAACTGATATTACTGAGCGTAAGAAGGCAGAACAGCTTCTTAGACAAGCAAAGAATGATTGGGAAAGAACATTCGATAGCGCTCCAGACCTCATTGCTATTTTAGATAATAATCATCGTATTGTACGAGCTAACAAAGCCATGGCACAAGCGTTGGGCACTACTCCTGACGAATGTGTTGGCTTAAGTTGCTTTAAATGCGTGCATGGAACAGATGGGCCTCCTGAATTTTGTCCTTATACCAAGACATTGCTTGACGGTAAGGAGCATACAATGGAAGTGCATGAGGAAAGACTTGGAGGAGATTTCATTGTCAGTTCTACCCCGCTCTTTGATGAGCACGGACGAATGATAGGGGCAGTCCACATTGCAAGAGACATCACAGCACAGAAGCAGATGCAAACTAAATTAGAAGAGTATTCTGCTCATCTGGAAGATCTCGTTGAGCAACGCACCAAAGAGTTGAAGGATGCAGAACGAATGGCCGCAATTGGCGCAACCGCAGGCATGGTTGGACATGACATCCGCAATCCGCTACAATCCATACTCAGCGATGTCTACTTAGTTAATACCGAATTGGATTCTTTACCTGACAGCGATGCAAAAAACAGCATTAAGGAAAGCTTAGCCGAGATTGTGAAATCACTTGATTACGTTAACAAGATTGTAGCAGACCTCCAAGACTTTGCTAAGCCTCTTAAACCAGTTACTCAAGAAATCAATCTACAATTCGTATGCCAAGAATTATTACATAAGACGACCATCCCAGATAACATTAAAGTCTCCTGTGATATCAATCATGCTGCACAAATAATTATGGCCGACCCAACATTGCTAAAACGCATTTTAGGGAACTTGATAACTAATGCAATCCAAGCAATGCCCCAAGGCGGAAACCTATCTATACGTGCTAATCGAGAAGGAAATAGTATTACCATTTATGTTCAAGACACAGGAATGGGCATACCTAAAGAGGTCAAAAACAAGCTGTTCACGCCTTTGTTTACTACTAAGTCAAAAGGCCAAGGCTTTGGATTAGCTGTAGTTAAGCGTATGACAGAGGCATTAGGTGGCACCGTAGCCTTCCATAGTGAAGTAGACAAAGGAACAACATTTATAATGCGATTTCCCCCAAACCAAAAATAAACGGTAAATGGGCATACAGGTAATAAGTTACAACCACCGTCTATTTAGGATTTATAGAGTTGAATTAGCCAAAGCAATCAAACATTCTATCATTCTGTGTTTTTAGATTCTAAATTATTGAAGTATTGTGAGAGTGGTTTTACGTTTTTACCCACTCGTTTGATTAATTTTCTTTTTTTCCCGATTGCCGCTTGATCTTTTGCAGTCTTTTTCTTATTGCATACTTCGCATAGAAGCTGGACGTTATTTAGGTCAAACTCGTCTCCGCCCAGCGCAATTGGGATAATATGGTCTGCTACGAATTCTCTTTGAGGGTTAACTCTTTTCCATTCTGCATAGACGGTTGCTTTCCACTCTGCATATACTTTTTTGTAGTCCTCTAACGCTTTCTGATAGAATACAATGGCTTTTTGGTATGCTTTGTAACCGCCCTCTACCCAGCCAGGCTTCTTAGGCTTAGGAGGCGGCGAGGGGGCTTTAGGATTTTTAAAACCACACATCTGACACCTGCCATGTTCACGTTTAAAAACATACTTTCTTAGCCCTTGTTGATTATGCTTGGCGTAAAATTCATTGCTGCATTTAAGGCTGCAGTATTTCTTATTAAAGTCGGGTATCTCCTTTTTACAATTAAGGCAAAGTCGGACGGTCCTCCCGTCAACTACGACCTCTTTAGGCTGCATATCCTCTATTTTGATTGAGGTAACACGTTTCTTTATATTTAGACCTTCAGACATGCTTGCACCCCAAGATCGATAATCCCCGATACACGTTAACTTGGCAAGAGATTGTACTGTCCACAAGCTGATGCTTCTTAAGAATCTTGTCCTTTGAAATAATTCTTGATTTAAAAACAGATGATAGTCGTTGAATTGATTTTTGTTTGCAAAAAATTGCATGCTACATTCTCAGTGATTGTGATAGCTAAGTTGCTGGATTCTGGACTACTTAGGATGATTTTGCTTAAATTTTTAGGCATCGTTTTTAAACTCTAAAAATTGTTCACGTTGTTATGGCTTCAGCAAACAAGACAGATTCTACAGTGGATACTAACGCCCAAGCTTTAGAAAACAAAGACCAAAGCAGACCCCGAACAGGCGTAAGCAAAAAAGTTGCCGTCATAAAAAATATAATAGTATTGTTAGCTGCAGCCGTAAGCTTAGTAGCACTGTATGTTTTAAGCGGCCATAACTATTTGCTCTTTCATGGTTTGGTGGAAATATTTGGAATTGTTATTGCTTTTGCCATCTTCGTAATTGCTTGGAACAGTAGATACATAATCGACAACCACTATCTTCAGTTTGTCGGCATATCGTTTCTTTTTGTTGCAGGCTTTAGTTTGCTTCATACGCTAGCATATAAAGGGATGGGTGTGTTCCCAGAGGTTGGCGCCAACTTAGCAACCCAGCTCTGGATAGTCACAAGGTATTTACTAAGTTTCTCATTATTTATGCCATTACTGTTTATCTCCCGCAGATTCAAAGCGGGAATAATCTTTGCAGTTTACTTTCTAATTGCGATTTTTCTTGCTGTTTCAATTTTTTATTGGAACAATTTTCCAGTAGCGTACATTGATGATGCTGGCTTAACTCTGTTCAAGGTGGCAAGCGAGTACATTATTACAGCGGTTTTCCTGATGACGGCTGGTCTTTTGGTTTTAAAACGACAAGAGTTCAGCAGTAGCGTTTTTAGGCTTTTGGTAGGCGCATTGGCTACTGCAGCTGCAGCAGAGCTGGCATTTACATTATACGTTGACGTCTATGGCATCGCTAACATGGTTGGGCATTTGCTTAACGTTGTCTCATTTTACTTAATTTACCGGGCATTAATTGAAACAGGATTTGCTAAGCCTTACGAGCTTTTATTCTTCTACTTAAAGCAAAGTGAAGTTACACTTACAAATCGCGCTGACGAATTAATGAGAGTAAATCAAAAGCTAGAGCACGAGATTGTGGAACGTAAACAAGTCGAAGAGATGCTACAACAAGCTCAAGCTAAACTACAGGATTATGCTCAAAATCTTGAGCAACTTGTAGAAGAACGAACCAAGCAGTTAAAGGATAAAGAGCGCATGGCAGCAATCGGGGAAATTGCAGGTATGGTAGGACACGATTTGCGGAATCCTCTGCAGGCCGTAAGTTGTGAAATATACTTGACAAAAAATCAGTTAAGCATGCTACCTAGCTCAGGGCAAAAGACCAAGCTGCAGGCAAGCATTGAAGCTATTGAAGAGCAAACTGGCTATATGGGTAAGATTGTTAGTGATCTGCAAACCTTTGTTAAACCCGTTCAGGCACAAAAGCAAGCAGTCAATTTAAAACAGCTATTCGTTGGTGTTTTGGATCAAGTAGTAATCCCAGAAAATATTCAATCGAATTTGCAAATCAAGGGAGCACTAACTATAACGGCTGATCCTTATCTACTAAAAAGGGTACTTATTAATCTGGTAACAAACGCGGTACAGGCTATGCCAGAAGGTGGAGAGCTGACCATAAAAGCCCAAGATAATGCTGCAGGACAGACTCTAATTGTCGTTAAAGATACTGGTGTTGGTATACCCAAAGAAGTCAAATCCAAAATTTTCACGCCACTTTTCACTACTAAAGCGAAAGGTCAAGGTTTTGGATTAGCCGCCTGTAAACGCAGTGTAGAATCCCAAGGTGGAACAATAACATTCGAAAGCGAAGCAGACAAAGGCACCAAATTCATAATAACACTTCCTTCAAACACAAATATTGAACCCAATTAATAATGGAACGCAGGCATGCAGCTCCCCAAAGACATGCCCTTGGTTAAGGGCAACATTTTGTGGGTCAAAAACAGCATAAAGCGATTGTTCCTTGATTAGCCGCTTGATGTCTTAATTTCAGCAATCGCTCCAGTGTCTGCCCGTAGTCCAACTACTAAACCTTTAACTCCATCAGGATAAACGTCATCAAGGTGTTTGTCTTTTAAGGTAGTAGATAAAATAGCCTCGTTGCTGCAGGCTTTTGGTTAATTAACTTAGAATCCGTGTTGAAGCACTTCGGCACCATAACGGAGCAGGCTTTTTACTGCATTTACCCGGTTTCGAGGTACACGTATAGAACCCTGAATTACCCCATATAAGGACAAGAAAATTATGACCAGAAGTTTGGACCTTGAATAAATCACTAATTTTAATACAAAAAAGAACGCCCTCGAAAAAATCTTACTGATTAAGCTCGAAAAAACCATCAGCCCACTTCATCCAAGTATCCTAATATGAGGAAGTTAAGGTTGCTTATTTACGTGCAGATTTAGGCAGGTACCTTAAAAATTGGTTAAGGTTGCTTAGTCCTTCTTTTTGCAGCCCACAGACCTACGACCATTGATAGCATAATTGCTATAGCTGCTATTGCATAGGTGTCTGATTGAAGAGCTAGCTGACGGATAAGAGAAGGTGAATTTGTTGCATCAGGAGAGAAATCAGGCTTCGGCGGTGTTGGCGATTCTGTTGGAACTGGGGTTGGGGTAAAGTTTGCTGGTGGAGTTGAGGTAGATAGTGGAGTTGATGAGGGCATTGGTTGCGTTGTTGATGTTGGGGTAACTATCGGGGTTGGGGTTTGCATGTATGTGGCTGTTGGAATTAGAGTTGCCATGGCTGTTTGGGTGGGGCGGGGCGTAAAATCTGGTAATTGTGGGGGCAGTTGTGTGGTGGGGATTGGGGTTGGCATTAGTTCAGGTGTTAAAGATGGACTTGGGCTGGGAGTTATGAGTGGTGTTGCGTTCGATACAGGTAAGAGGGGATGAGGGGGCGTTGGAGTTATTGTAACGTTAGGTAGTTGGGTGGCATTAAGCGTAATGGTGGGTAGTGGAGAAGGAGATGCTATAGGTGAGATTGTTGGTGTAGGCGCTATGGTATATGTAGGAGTAGGGGAAGACAACGGTGGTTGTAGCGGGGATGGAGGAGGCGTTGGGGTTGGTGATGATGTTATTTTTGGTGTTGGTGTAAGGATTGGAGTAGCAGTTTTTGCAGGGGTGGGAGAGAATGAGGGTGTAGGGGTTTTTTCGATAATGTCTAACGTAGTTTGTTTGGTGTCTTGGAGAATCATTTTTCCAAAATTGTTCCAATATAGCTCTATGAGAAGGAATTCGGATCTAGCAGGTGCAGCTGATGTATACTTAAAACTGAATGTTTTAACTTTTGAAAAATATCTAAAAACGTACGCATTTTGCCTTGCTATCTCTGTGTCATGACCTTTAAGGACGACAACCAGATCTGCTCCAAGTATGCCACAAGCATCATTTTGGACAGTGACATCTATGGTAATTGTGCTTCCAATAGTAACCGGATTTGAAAACGTGATATTCTTTATTTGTGCATCTTTATTTGGAGATTGGTCAGCAGCTGCAACGGGAGAAGCGAGCAAGAGCAGGCTTGAACTTGCCAAAATTAATTGGAAGATAACTACAGAGGCTAGTCGCTTCAACCTCTTTTCCTTCTTACTTGATATGAGCAATAATATAGTTAAAAAAATTCGTGACTACAACAGACAGCTACAAAATATAACTAAACAGAGCAAAAATAAAGTATAAGGAGGGATGCATTTGAGATTGAATGCTAGGCTTACCGGTTTTCGATTGGTACAAATGGCTTGTTGAATTCACCGACGTATTTTGATTCTGGACGCAAAAGGACAGCATCCTCGTATTGTTCTATCACGTGGGCGACCCAGCCGGCAATTCTACTTGAAGCGAAAAATGGCGTAAAGTACTCCTTAGGCACACCTAACGCGTCCATGGTTACGGCTGCGTAGAAGTCTACATTAGGATAGATTTTCTTGCGGTTAAAAACGATTTCTTCAATCTTAATGCATTTATTGTATAGTCCTAAGGTCCTGTCGCGATGACATAGGTCCTCTACCATGCCTCTTAGATGCTTAGTTCTGGGGTCTTGGGCTCTGTATATTCGGTGGCCAAAACCCATAATCTTTTTCTGGTCAGCTAATAACCCGTGTATGTATTCTTCCACTTCTTCTTCAAGGTTAATGTCATCAAGCATTTCCATCACTTTCTCGCTAGCTCCACCATGCAAAGGTCCTTTGAGTGTTCCAATCGCAGCAGTTACAGCCGAGTACATATCAGAATTGGTGCTTGCCGTTACGCGAGCAGCAAAAGTGGAAGCATTAAAGCCATGATCAATGTGGAGAGTCATATAGCGGTGCAATACTGCCGTTTCTTTATCATCTGGAACAGTACCTTTGAACATGTAAAGGAAGTTTTGGGCAAAGCCAAACTCTTCTTTTGGTTCCGGGACTGCCTGATTAAGTCGGCTCCTGTAGATAGTAGCTACTATTACTGGCACTTGAGCTATGAGTCGGGTGGCTCTTCTCATATTTGCAGCTTCAGAGAAATCGTTGCCTTCAGGATCGTATTCTCCAAGATGAGAAACTTCTGTTCGCAGAATATCCATCGGATGACATCGTTTAGGGGTGCGATGAATGCTATCAACTATTGGTTCGGGAAGCCTCATTGCGGAAACGAGCTCGCTTTGAAAAGTATCCAGTTCTTGCCGGTTAGGGAGCCGCTTATGAAGCAGCAGATAGGCCACTTCTGCATAAATAACCCGCCCTACAAGGTCGTCAATGTTGTATCCTAAATAGTAAAGAGCCCCATTGAAATCTACATAGCTAATTCGGGTTTCAGCAGCTGCAACGTCTTTCAATCCGCGAACGACTACTCTATCAGAGTTATTAATCATATTAATACATCTCCTTTGCCTAATTTTGCACACATACTTGGTTAGAGCAAGAACAGTGTGCATGTTCAAATGCTCGCCTGTTCAAAGAGGGAGTACCCTATCACCTATTAACCACGCATAGCCCCCTCTGAACGAGTATTATTTTTTAAAAAAACGGCGCGTTCTAAAAAAGTGTATCTGTTTTTATCCAGATTTTAATCATACATTCACTACGATCAGTCGGGTTTAAAAGTTATAAAAAAAAAAGGAAAATCTATAGCGCGTTTAGGTTAGGGTTCTGTCCTTGATTTAATACATGCTTATTTTTTTCTTGCAGAGTAGAGCACATTAGCTTATTGACTTCGGTTACTGCCTTTATGGACACTTCAAGCATATCGTCAGTGGGTTCTTTTGTGGTTAGGCGTTGGAATGCTAACCCAGGCGAAACTAAGACCTTTGTAATGGGGGAGTCTTTGTATTTGCCACTTAGACGTAGGAGCTCATAGGAGATGCCTGCGATAACTGGAATTAGGAGCCAACGGTAGGATAAGTTGATTGCAAAGCCCATGTTAGGCATAATGGTGAACAGCACAATGCTGATGATTAGTACTATGAATAGAAAGCTCGTTCCGCATCTTGGGTGCAACCGTGAAAAGCATCTGACATGTTCAATATCCATTGGGGCACCTGCTTCGTGGGCATGTATAGCTTTATGCTCGGCGCCATGATACATCAGCACCCGCTTATATTCACCCCAGAGTGAAATGACAGATAAGTAAGTAACAAACATGGCTAAACGTATGATGGCTTCAGCCAAGTTGAATGCAACACTGCCAGCAGGTAGCCCAAGCCAAGTCGAAAGCAGAAAAGGCACTAAAAAGAAGACCGCCATTATGCCCACTACACCGACTGCCAACAAAGCGATTTCCCCGATGCCAAATGTTATTTTTTCAGCTGATTTACCGTCAACACCTTCACCTTTGATGTTTTCATCTTCTAAAGCAGTATTTGCAGAAAACATCAAACCCTTAATTCCAAGGTAAAGGCTCTCAGCCATGTTCACTATGCCCCTAAAAAAAGGCAGTCCTAAAATTTTGTGTTTTTCAGAGTAAGGGGTTAGATGTTTTATGTCTGTAACGATTTCTTTATTAGGTTTTCTTACACATGCTACCATGTGTCTTTGGCTACGTATCATAACGCCTTCGATTAGAGCTTGCCCACCGAACGCCAGTGATGGCTCCTTCTTCAAATTGTCTGACATTACCCCTCAGCCGGTCGAATAACCACTTTACAATCTAATACGTATAGCATGTAAACCTTTACATATAAATGCCGCTTACAAAATTCTAAAAACAGCAGCTCATATAAACGAGCAGAAAAAATCAGTGTCTGATAAAGGTTAAGTGCAGTAAATGCAAGTAACATCTTTATTAGAAGGTCTAAGACAATTCTTAAGGTAGAAATAGTATCAGCAGATTAACTCCAAGATGTTTCCACAGCCAAAGCTTCTAATGCTTAGGCGAGAACAAAGATCCACAAAAATAGGGTAAAAAGAGAATGTCTGAACATAAACCTGAATGGCCAGAAGTCGGCGATCTGGTAATCGCCACTATAGAGAGCGTTATGGATTACGGAGCCTACGCTAACCTTGATGAATACAAAAAAAGAGGCTTTTTACATATCTCGGAGATCTCAAGCGCCCGCATAAGAAACGTTCGTGACTATGTACGTGAGAACCAGAAAATGGTCCTCAAAGTTCTGCGGGTAGATGTTGAAAAAGGTCACATAGACCTCTCACTGAGGCGTGTCACCAAACGCGAGCGTATAGAAAAAATCAAATCCTGGAAAAAAGAACGCAAAGCTGACGTATTGTTACATGCCATAGCAGAGAAAGCAGGCATATCTGCAGATGAAGCCTACCAGAAGATAGGGTTACCTCTTGAACAGAAATACGGCTTATATGAAGGCTTTGAAAAAGCAGTCAAAGACGGCATAGAAGCTTTAACCAAACTAGGCATACCTGAAGATTTAGCCAAAATCGTAGTCCAAGTTGCTGAAGAACGCATAAGAGTCAAAATGGTCAAAGTCCGAGGTGTATTAGAAATCCGCTGTATAAAACCCAACGGAGTCAAATGTATCCAAGATGCGTTCATTGGAGCCAAAAAAGCCCAAAAAGCTAGAGACGTTAAAATCGACTTCTATGTAATAGCTGCACCTAAATACAGCGTTGAAGTGTCGGCTGAAAACTGGAAACGCGCAGAAGAATATCTCGATAAAGTAAGTGAAAGTGTCATCACAAATATCACAAAAGCAGGCGGAAGCGGAACTTTCAAGAGAGAAAAACAAAAAGGCTAAAAATCAGATCCGTAAAACACAACGCTATAAAATAAATAAAAATTACGAACTCTTAAAGCGGAGTTCGTAATCATCAACCTCTTTTGAGGTTTTTATTCAATCAGGGTTAAAAGCAACATCACTATTACACCTAGAATTAATGAAGCCATTTGTAGGATGGATTTTTTGGGTTCAGGACTGTCTTTGCGAAGTTCTGGAATTAGGTCGGATCCTGCAATATAGATAAAGTTGCCTGCGGCAAATGGTATAATTAGAGGTACGTAGTTTTCCATCATTGTGCCTATGGTTAGCGATATTAACGCACCTGCAATGGCAGTTAAGGCTGTTAAAAAGTTTAGCCATAAGGCTTTCCTTTTCTTGAAACCGCCATAAACTAGTACCCCGAAGTCACCTAATTCTTGGGGAATCTCATGAAATATTACTGCTAACGTGGTAGCCATACCCAGAGGTATGCTTACTAGGAAGCTTCCGCCGATTATTATGCCATCGATCAAGTTATGTGTGGCATCTCCGAAGAAGTTCATGTATGCAAATGAGTGAGGGTGCTCTTTGGAGGTGGGTATGTGGCAGTGTCGCCACTGGAGAAAGCGCTCAACTATAAACGATATGAAAATACCAGAGAGTATAAGGATTGATACGTTAAGCGCTGAGGCATTTGTTTCCATAGCTTCAGGTATAAGATGTATGAATGCATCTCCAAATAAGCTACCAGCAGAAAAACTGACCAAATAGAGGAGTATTTTTCTAAGAGTTTTATCATTTAACCAAAGTGTCAGGATACCGATTAGAGAAAGTAGGCTAACAGCTATTACAGCAACTATACTTAATATCCAGACTAACATTTACAGCTGACCGTATGATGTGGATAAAACGGGCGTTTATTAATTTTTTCTAAAAATTTAATAAAGGTTTATATTCGCAGCGTCCTACCTTTAATAACATGGGCATCATAAGCTTATCTATCCCAGAGACTTTGCTGGAAAAAGTCGATGAAAACATAAAACAGCAAGGTTTTTCGAATCGTTCAGAAATCGTCAGGCAAGCGCTCAGGGCTTACTTATCAGAGAGCAAAAAGCTTGAGGACCTAAAAGGAAGAATCACAGCCACCATAACACTCATTTATCGAAAAGATGCCCACAGGGGTCAAATTACCGATCTCCAACATAACTACAGCGGTACCATTCTAACTTTTTTGCATACCCACGTGGAAGCATACTCCTGCATTGAAGTAATAGTAGCCAGAGGAGAAGCTCAAACAGTAATAAACCTAATCCAAGCATTAAAAAATAATAAACAAATCTCCGAAGTCAAAGCCATAATAATATAAAATATTGAAGTTGTTAAGAAAATATGTAGAGCAGCGCGGCTCATTGCTGCTGCGGTGAGGTTTGTTTTCTTTGGACAAGCGCCTTTATTGAATCTATTAAAGCATTACATGCATTCTGTCTAGCATCAACAGAAGTGTCAGTTTCTATGTTAGCAATTTCTTTTTCTAGTTCTTGCACTTTTCCAGCTGTAGCCATCTTCTTGTTCATGTAGTCATCATGAAGCGTTTCTTGTTCGACCCTAAAATTCTGCATTGCCAACTCCAATTCAGCTTTTGCTGCGTTAAGTTTTTGTGTAGTCTCAGCAATTTTTTGAGCTTTTATCCGTTTTGACGTGGGACTAAAAAAGCTAGTCTTCATCTTCTCTGCAAGAATGAGTGCTTCTTCTAATTCGTGAACATTTTTTGTTAAGCGTTCGATTTCACTGTTTCTTTTCTGACTAAGCGCACGAGTTTGGGAAGCATAATCAGCATCTAATTGAGCAAGAAAGTGATTAGTATCCGAAAGAGCCTTCGCGGCTTCCTGCATTGAATTTTCCTTTAGTCGCCTATCAGCAAACTCGCGTTCAACATCTATAAAGATTTGAGAACGCTCCTTTACGAATTGCTCATCTACAGCGACGGCAGGATTTGACTCGAACTCTGAAATAACGCCGCGTACATTTTTTAGCCAATCATCAAAATATTGGCTAAAAGGAAATATGGCAAAAGTTTGAGTACCAAGAGTACTCAGGCTCTTGATTGCTTTTTCAGCAACTTCATTTAAAGAAGGCCCAGCAGGAGCTTCTGGAGCTTGCTTACCAGCTGTGCGCTTAGCTTTAGCTTGCGCTGGTTTTTTGCGTTTTTGACCAGAACCTCGCGACCCTTTTTTTGGTAAATTTTCCATATTTAACCTTCACTACCAAGCTATATTTAAACAATAACTTAACGCTCAATATGCAAACAAAAATAGAAATAATTTACTCCTGTGCTATACAACTGCATTAAGGCAACAGAGAGATTAGCGGCTAAGAATGCTAGTTTTTAGTAACAGGTAAAACGTAAAATGTCAATTCACCCAACGTTTTTAAGTGTTATAAATACTCATACAAACAAGCACCATGACAATAGGAAGACAGTTAACAAATGCAGAAGAACATATAGCGCGCAGGCTAAAGTTCACTCTAACGCCTGCCATCTTTGCAGTGGTGCTACTAATTTGGCTATCGAGTTTAAACGTTGGGTATGCAAACGCAGTTTCACCTGATTGGCCCATATTGCCAATGCAGACTCCATCACCCTGTTATGGTCCAAGCATATGTGCAAATATAAGCAGTAATGAAGTTAACTTAGGCGAATCCGTGACTTTAACTGGTCATATTTCTCCGCCTGAACCGAACTGCACCATAAGGGTAACCTTTACCCGGCCAGACTATACTTGGATAGATCGATATGTCGAAACCGATCCAGAAACAGGTGAATTTACCGTCACCCAAGAACTGGACATGATTGGATACTGGAACATTTTTCCCATAAGACAGCACATATCAGATCGGCTGTACGCATACGTGACAGACCCTGCTAACCCAGATGCGCCTATTCCAACCACGCAGCCATTACCGCCCTTTAAAACTAATTACCTTATTCTTGGAGGAGCAGTAGTAGTCTTAGCTATCGGCGCAGCAGCGTTTGCAGCGGGGACAAAGCACAAGACTCGTAAAATTAGTGGTCTTCGTCTGCTTGTCCAAGTAAGCATGGTCTGCATAATTTTCTTTGGTGTATTTATTGACCATCAGAATCTGCCTGTACCAGCAGAGCAAATTGCGCCCCATGAGGTCTTAATTGGCGGCGATTTGCTTAAAGTCTTGCCCGATGGTGTGCCGATTCCAGTTTTTGGATGCTGGTATCCATGTGGCAGAACCGTAACTTGCCCACTGTGGCCTTTACAGACATATATTTTCCCGTTCTGGGATGCTGGACGAGGCTGGGGTGTTGATTATATTCTTCCAGGCATAGAACGAATAGCAATTGTACTAGGTATAGTAATAGTAGCATCAATTATTTTGGGCAGATTCTGGTGCGGTTGGATTTGCCCATTTGGCATATACTTGGACTTAATTACCCGCATTAGAAAAACTCTGGGGATAAAACATCGAAATCTTTCGCCAAACGCTAACGAAAAGCTTCATCAGCTTGCATACGTGACTCTAGCGTTAATCCTTATTGTAAGCATCATATTTGGGTCGCAAGCCATCGCCGGGATACAGCTGGTGCCAGGTACTGAGAACGGAGGCTTTGTAAACACATATTTCTCAGCGCCGTTTTGCCAGGTATGTCCAATGAAACCCTTGTGTTTGATTTCGCAGGGTACAACAGGCATCATGAGAACAGAATGGATTATGGGCACAACTACAGGCGATTTCTGGCAACTAGGCCAATACATAACGTCTCTAAACCTGGCTATCTTGGCCATAGTAACTGCCGCAGCTTTCTTCTTTAGACGTTCATGGTGCAGAATATGCCCACTAGGAGCACTAATTGCGCTCTTTAATCGTTTTCCACCCTTCAAATGGATATCAGGAGTAAAACTGGAAAAAGTAGAAGAGAAATGTACAAAATGTGGCGTGTGTAAAAGAGTATGTCCAACGCAGGTCACTGAAGTGTATGAGAAAAAGGGCGGCGATGTGACGTCTGCAAAATGTCTTTTATGCTTACGTTGTGTAGAAATGTGCCCGTACGAAGACTGCTTGAAATTCAAATTTGCCGGAAAGACCGTGTGCAAATCGAGGAACTGGTTGGACAATAAATCAAACGGAAGGCGAGCAGATAATGGCTAAATCTAAATCTAGAAAAATATTTTTTACTTTTATCCTTGTACTTTTTTTGGCAATAGTTTTTGTGGGGTTTGTTGAGGCGCAGCAAACAAGGTCAATTGTGCGCATTAGAGCTGATGGGTCTATAGAGCCTGCTTCTGCACCTATCCAGCGTAATGGAGAAACTTACATTTTCACGGATGATGTCTTTGCTGAAATCAGGGTGGAGCGCAGCGGTATTACTATTGATGGTGCTGGGCACACCTTGATGGGTCCTTATGATGGTTCGCAGACGCTATGGATTATTGGAGAAGGGCCCAACCAAACTCCTACTGGCGATGAGGAGCTGTGGTCGATAGGCATAGACACTGTCACAGATCAAATCAGTGGTTTAACTATCAGGAACTTGGACATAAGAAACTTTAGTATAGGCATGTATGTGTGGACTACCGATAATATAATCTCGGATAACTCCTTTACCAATTGCATTGTAGGGATTTTGCTTTCAGGAAGTGAAAACACCGTTGCCCAGAACTATATTGCAGACAATGAGAACGGCATATTTTTTGGCTTCAACGAACCTGGAAACCTACCTTTAGGCATAGGAATTTACGATAATAGCTTTGTCAACAACCTTCGTCAGTTAAGCGGTTGTGTCTGCATAGATTATAACATCACAGAAGAAATCCACACATGGGATAATGGGGAAAGAGGCAACTACTGGAGCGACTACTCAGGAATAGATGTGAATAACGATGGAATAGGCGATACGCCCTACGTTATCGACCCCTTAAACCAAGACCGATTTCCGCTCATGCAACCTATAACATCTGCGCCAATGCCGACAACGACCTCACCAGCTCAAACACAGACACCTGAACAGCAACCCATCGACATAACTTTGTTTTTGATTATAGTCATAGCTGCATTAGTAGTCATAATAATAACATTAATCCTCATCAATCGGAGCAGAAAAACCCCCTAAAAACGTCAAAAAGCAGCAAAATTACGATTGAGTACTTTACTGGCATAATTTAGGTTAAACTGTGCGCCAAAAACTAGATTATAGAGAAAAATGGAAGAATAATTCACATAAGGCATAGCGCCGCGGGAAAACACCTGAATATATTAACGGGCATAGCAAATTAAAAAGCAAAGCTTCAAGGTGCTAACAGGTGAAAGCGCAATCTTATGGGTGGCAGCAGACATAGTGACCGATCTTTTAGCAAACCATAACAATACAACGATCAAACCTATTCGCGTCGCATGTATAGGAGACAGCATCACCGAAGTAAGCGGGTACCCTGAGTATCTGCAGACGCTGCTAGGCTCAGACTATGTTGTTGGCAATTTTGGTGTATGTGGTTCAACCGTGGTGCGAGGCATATTTTCATCATATATGGACCAGCATGCATTCCAAGAGGCTAAGAATTTTGCGCCAAACTTAGTAGTCATTATGTTAGGCACAAACGATGCCAGCTCAGACGTCTATGAAAATATTGGCGTATTCGAAGTTGACTATAAGGAGTTGATCAACGAATTTCAGGCAATTGAAAGCAAACCCGAAATTTGGGTTGCAAATCCACCCCCAATCTTCAATGATGTATTTGGACCCAGTAACGACAATTTAGTGCAAGGAATAATTCCAAGCATTAAACGAGCAGCAGACGAACTTCGTCTTCCAATAATTGACGTTTACTCTGCTTTGGTAAATCATCCGGAATATTTTTTTGAGGACGGTGTTCATCCTAATCTCGAGGGAGCAAAAGCCATTGCTATCGAGGTGAAAAATGCTATAACCTCAATTAACAAACTAAATTGATCCCCCTTGTAACCATATGCATCAAAGGAAAAATGCGAATCACACTTAGCACGCTTCTATAATATAATAATACGTAATAAAAGTGATTTTTAAAGGAATTCACTAAATTTTATTAGTATAGAACACAAAAATAATATGTGCACAGAGGGGGAAAAGATTGGACCCTAGCAGGGGTGATCGGTCTCTTCCTGTGGATCTCATTCGCACCGTAGCTATAGTGTTAGTTATTTTACTTCATGCAGCTATAGAGCCAGTCCAGCTTGCAGATGAAATGACGCCAGAAGGGGTCTCTCTTTGGTGGACAGTTAATATTTATTGTTCGCTGGCTAGACCGGCTGTGCCATTGTTTGTGATGCTCAGCGGGTTCTTGCTGCTCCAGCCCTCTAAAGTAACAGAACCTTTGAAGATTTTTTTAAAGAAAAGGATGAAACGGATTGCGTTGCCATTCTTATTTTGGGGCATAATCTACTTTATTTGGCGATTTTTTATTAATCAGGAACCGTTTTCCTGCGAGCAAGTTGTAACAGGAGTACTGACTGGTCCATACTATCATTTCTGGTTCCTCTACATGTTACTTGGACTATACCTAATTACGCCTATACTGCGTGTCGTTGTAGCGCATGCTGAATGGAAAATCAGTAAATTCTTTTTGTTATTGTGGTTTATTGGCACAGGAGTGATTCCGCTTATCGCCTTATCAGGGACATTTCGTGTACATGAAGGCATCTTCGTGATGACTGGTTGGGTAGGCTACTTTTTCTTAGGTGCATATATGCATAGAATTCGTTTCAGGCCTTTGATGTTGTATTTAACGTTGATTTTAGGGATCTTAGGGACAATAATTGGCACGTACATTGTAACTGGTGCTCTTGGGGCACGTCAAGGTCAACTTATAAATGACCCCGCTAGTATGAGCGCCATCGCGGCTTCAGTTACATTGTTTCTTATACTTTCCACAGTTTCAGCTACACGCATCGAGAACCAAAATTCTTACTTCAATAGAATAATTCGTTATATTAGTCAAAATACTCTTGCGATATATCTTTTTCATGTAATTGTGCTTGAAACATTCCAGAAGGGATACTTAGGTTTTAAGATAAGTCTCTTAACGCTTGACCCAGTACTTGAAGTTCCGTTGATAACAGCAGCCACTTTATTCGTCTGTGTGGGAATAATTTATGTCCTAAAGAGAATACCTTACGTGGGAAAATTAGTTGGGTAAACAAAAATAAAGGTGAGTTTTTATGCTGAAGCTTGTTTTTGTTTTATGGCAGCTAGTTTTCCGCCTGCACGTATCATTGCTCTGTCGATTTCGCTAAGGTCGCATTCAACTTGGATGGTTACGCCCGTGGTAGTGTTTTTGATTGTAAGGTTTTTCTGCAGGTTTAAGGTATCCAATTCCAGCATATCACCCTGAGCGATGTGGTTGTAGTCTTGTTTATCAGTAAATGTCAAAGGCACAATACCGAAGTTAATCAGGTTGGCTAGGTGAATTCGAGCAAAGCTTTTAACTAGGACTGCTTTTACGCCAAGGTACTTAGGCGCTAAGGCTGCATGTTCTCGGCTAGAGCCTTGGCCATAGTTTTCTCCGCCGACTATGAAGCCGCCATTTTTGGCTATGGCGCGTTGCGCAAAGCATCTGTCAACACGGCAGAAGGTGTACTTACTGATTTCGGGAATGTTACTTCGCAGAGACATAATCTCAGAGCCGCCAGGCAAGATATCATCGGTTGAGATGTTATCGCCTGTTTTGAGGAGTACTTCGCCGGATAGCTTTGCTTGCAGAGGCTGGAAAGTGGGCAGCGGCGCGATGTTTGGACCCATGATTATTTCTGTTGATGTTGCTGTATTGGGGAATATGAAGGCGTTGTCGTTTATGAGAAGCTTTTCGGGCATGGTAATTTTTGGGTAGACGCCTAGTTTTCTGGGGTCGGTAATTTCGCCTGTTAATGCGGCTGCAACGGCTGTTTCTGGACTTACGAGGTAGACGTTGGCGTCTTCGGTTCCTGAGCGACCCTTGAAGTTACGGTTAAATGTGCGAAGTGAAATTGCGCCGCTGGGTGGAGCTTGGCCGATGCCTATGCATGGACCACATGCATTCTCAATTATGCGGGCACCTGCACGAATAAGGTGAACCAGTTCACCAGAGGCTGCAAGGTTCTCTAGAACTTGCCTTGATCCAGGTGAGATAGTTAGGCTGACGCGGTCGCTGATTTTCTTGCCCTTCAGAAGTGCAGCCACCATTTTTAGGTCACGCAACGAAGAGTTGGTGCAGCTACCAATGCAGACTTGGTCTACAGGCGTGCCTTCGACTTCGCTAACGGCTTTCACATTATCAGGGCTATGGGGCAGCGCGATTAGGGGCTCAACTTCACTTAGGTTGATGTCGATTATTTCGCTGTATTTTGCGTCGTCGTCTGCTTTTAGTTCGACCCATTGGTCTTTGCGGTCTTGACTGGAAAGGAAAGCACGTGTTATTTCGTCGGAAGGAAAAATTGAGGTGGTTGCTCCGGTTTCGGTGCCCATATTTGTAATGGTGCCTCTCTCGGGAACACTTAGCGTTTTTACACCCGGACCGCAATATTCGAGGATTTTATTGACACCGCCTTTGACTGTTATCTTCTGCAGGACTGCAAGTATAACATCTTTGGCTGTGACAAACGGATAAAGTTCACCTGATAGGTTTATGCTAAGGATTTCAGGCATTTCAAGGTTGAAGGGTTCTCCTGCCATGGCTGCTGCTACGTCAAGTCCGCCTGCGCCCATGGCGATCATGCCCATGCCGCCTGCGGTTGGGGTGTGGCTATCGCTGCCTAGTAGGGTATAGCCGGGTCTTGCGAACCGTTCAAGGTAAACTTGGTGACATATGCCATTGCCGGGTCGGGAGAAGACTATACCATATTTGGCGGCTACACTTTGTAGGTAGCGGTGGTCGTCAGCATTGCGGAAATTGTTTTGCAGCATATTGTGGTCTACGAAGCTTAGGCTCAGCTTCGTCTTAACTTGGGGGACGCCCATTGCTTGAAACTCTAAATACGCTAAGGTCCCAGTTGAGTCCTGTGTGAGCGTATGGTCTATTGTAAGTCCAATTTGTTCGCGTGATTTTGCTTCCCCATACGCAAGATGCTTAGTGATTATTTTTTCAGATAAGTTCATGCCCATGCAATTTTCCGCCAAATACCCTTAAAGGCTAGTTATATGGTTTACGGGAATGCCGAAACACAAATTTAAGTTTCACGCAAAAAACAGACATTTTAGAGTAAAGTTTGATTAATTTATGGGATAAGAACTGTCAGGGATTTGAAGTTAAAGGTAATAAAAAAGGAAGGCTAGGAGGATTTGTCTGCTTTAACAGCGCTGGTTAATCAGGGTATGCATCAAATCGGTCTTTGTGATCAGGCCTAAAATTTTCTTTGGGTCCGCAGGGTCAATAACGATTACGCGTCCGGTTTCATGTTCACTCATCTTCTTAAATGCGTCTAGCGCTGTTTCGCCTATGTTCACAGTTACAGGTTTTCGATGAATTATTTGGCTTACGAGGGTACTGTCTCGTGCCTCTTTGCTTACTTGGGAAGCGTCCTCCATAGTTACAAAGCCTAAAACTTCACCTGTTTCGCCTATGACTGGGTAAGATATATGGTGACGTATTGCCATCAGGTGTAGCAGTTGGCTAATAGTCATATTATGCGGTACGGTTTCGACTTTTTTTGCCATCACGTTTTCAACTTTTTCGTGGGTAAGAGCTTCAGCTTCTCTTAGCAGGAGAACTGGAAGGTAACCGTAGGCCTTTTCCATAGTTTCTGCGGTTTCAAGTGCGCTCTTTCTTTTCTGCATTGCTGCCCTAACTACTCGTTCATATACGGCAGGCTCGTGCTCAATAACCTCTGTTGTAATTGCGCCATTTGCAACTGCATCGTAAAAGAAGTCTTCGCCTGCTTTTGTGCGGATAATAACAGTAGACCAATCATCTAGTGGATCTGCTGCTCCGATTGAGATATCCGATAATTCGGCTGTGAAGTCCATACAGGTACGACAACTAGATTGGAGGTGTTCTGTTACCTCAGAGATTGGAATTTCCACGGTCCTATCAGCGGTTTGAATTACAAAATTGTTGGATAAACGCATCTTCTTAATTTCGGAGGGCTGAATGCCATATTTTTGAGTTATATGGTCCAGCAGGGAATTTAGTGAAAATGCACCAAAACAGAAAAGCCCTATTGAGATAGCTAGGCTGTCAACAAATTTATGCTGCCACGCCTCCATTTTCCGAAGCGCAAGTGTATGACAGGGTATCCCCACGTAGGCAATTTTTTGTTTTTCATAGCCAAAAACTGCTTTGCCGTAAGCTTTAGCAACTGATGAAGTGAAAAACTTGTGTTCGATAACAGAAAGCGTATCATCTTGGATAAGCTCAGTTGGTGCATGGTCTTTGTGGTCTTTTACTTCAGCTTGAGAGTATATTGTGCTATCAAAAAGTTTCTTTTTAACTCCATAATCTAGAAGCGCAGCAGCAACTCCGCCGCCATGGCTTTTTTCGCGTAATTTTGGATCCGCCGCTTGGGCTAATATAATTTTTCGATAGTATCCAAACGCTTCGTTCTTTTTAGGGGCATCTGCGACGAAGTGTAAAGCTCTAAGCAGAAGTGCTTCTGAGTGAGGGCAAATCTCGTAGCATATAGGACATAGATTTAGATCTTCAGAACAATCATGTAGCCGGTTTACCTTCTGGTTTTCTATATGAAGTGCAGTTGTTGGGCAGGCAACTTCACATGCGCCACATAATGTGCAGAAGCCGTTATCTATGATCCTTTGTTTTAAAATATTATAGGAAATGAGCGTATCGTCTTTTGACATGAATCCTCACCCTCACACATCATAGTTAACATGCAATTTATAAAATTAATTATAACAATGGGTTCATTTATCAAAAAGTTGCAAAACCAAAATCTGAAATCCATAAAAAAGGCACAAATTTAGATCCAGCGCCAAAAAATGAGGCTATTAGACCATGTTTGGTTGGGCAATTAACCTGCGCGGGCTTACTTCTAGCTGATTGAATTTATAAGCTAGTATTTACAATATGAAAGTTGATGTTCTGTGCAATCGGAAAAATTCACGGGATGTCAACTACATCAATGAATTAAGGAGGAAAAAAATACGACCGAAAAACAACAAGACGTCATATTCGTAGGAAACAAACCCCCAATGAGCTATGTTTTGGCTATCATAACCGCCTTCTCTTCTGGTACAGCCAAACAGATAACTTTGAAAGCACGCGGTCAAGCAATAACCACAGCAGTCGACGTTGCAGAAATCGCTCGAAGCCGCTTCATAAAAGACCTTAAAGTCACTAACATAGCCATAGGCACCGCCGAAATGCCACCACGCGAAGGCGAAACAAGGCCAAGAATGGTTTCCACGATAGAAATTACTCTATCTAAGCCATAAAACAGAACAGAGCAACATTAGAGTTTGCTCTCCAATTCTTTTCTTTAAACTTAAATTTTTCTTACACTGAAAGTTTTTGGGTTTGTTAGAGTTAGCTTTTTTCGGTTTTCTTTGCTTGTTTTTGTTGTTCTCTTTGTTTTAGGTATGCTTGGACTTTTTCTGTAACTTCAGTAAAAGCTTTAGCTGCACCTGAGTCGGGATGTGCAAGCACAAAGGGTTTTCCTTGATCGGCATCTTTGCCGACGGTTGGATCTATAGGGAGGCTGCCTAGAAATGCTATGCCTAACTCTTGGGCCATTTTTTTGCCGCCACCGGTTTGGAAGATTTCGGTTTTGGTGCCGCAGTGCGGGCAGATGAAACTGCTCATATTTTCAACTATACCAATAATTGGCATGTTTAGTTTTAAGGCAAATGTTATGGCTTTTTTGACTATGCCGCTTGAAAGCTCGGTAGGCATTGTGACTACGACTACTCCATCGATTTCAGGCAGTAGCTGAGCGATGCTTAATGGTTCGTCCCCTGTTCCGGGCGGTAAATCAATAAAGAGTATATCAAGTTCATCCCAGATCATGTCTTGGAGAAACTGCCGGATGGCGCTCATTTTTAGAGGTCCACGCCAAATTGTGGGGATTTCTTCAGACAAGAAGAAGTCCATAGATATAACTTTCATACCATATGGTCCAGTAACTGGGTATGCGCCTTGATTAGTTACTTGGACGCGTTGCCCTTTTAAACCCAGAAGCTTTGGGATGCTGGGACCGTGGATGTCTGCGTCCAATAGACCTACTTTGTAGCCTGCTTTAGCAAATGCCGCTGCTAGGTTGACGGTTACGGTGCTTTTGCCTACTCCACCTTTGCCACTGATTACGGCGACTTTATGCCGGATTTTGGCCATGCGTTCACGCAAAATCTGCTGTTCTCTGATTAGCTGCTGGCGTCTTGCTTCGAATGGGTTTAGCGATTGAGACGCGGGAGGCCTATATGAATTGTCGTTCTTGTTTGGTTGTGTGGTCATTAAAATCCGTCCTGTTCAATAATGGGTTTTGAATTTAAGGTTAAAAAAGTGTTTCGGATGCCCTTTCGTTGGGCATTTTTAGAGTTTGTAGCCTATTGTGCGCAAAAACGTTTTCCGCTGGGCTATGTCGGTTTCAGTTTCTATGCCTTTTGCTTTGGCGCCATCGATTACGCCCATGATTCCTCTACCTTGTTCAGTCTCGGCTATTATGACTTCTAGCGGGTTAGCTGTGGCTGCGTAGATGTTGCAAACTTCAGGGACAGCTTTGATTTTATCAAGCACATTAATCGGGTACGCGTTTTGCATAAGTATAATGAAACTGTGCCCACACGCAAGCTCTAAGGCTTTTTCTGCGGCTGCTTTGCGTAGTTCGGCATCGTTGCCTTCATGGCGTACCAAGCATGGTCCAGAGGCTTCACAAAAAGCTACGCCAAATTTGATGTTAGGAACAGCGTTCACTAGTGCTTCGTAAAGGTCTTCTGCGGTCTTGATGAAATGCGTTTGACCTAAAATTACATTGACTCCTTCAGTCGGCTTAATTATAATTGAAGTAAACGTGACCATGGTTTCCTTTTCCCTAAGTATTGTTAATAGGGGTTTTGTTTATGGATTTTTTGGTTGCCCTCCAAAGCTTGCAAACCTTATGGACCGCCCCGAAGACACTAATTCCAAAATGTAATCCAAAATTTAAGAAGCAAATGTTCAGCCACCATTACCTGATTACAGCTACTCTAAAAAACACTACTAAAACCTTCAAAAACCACGCAGAATTCGCCTAAGAAAACGAAAACCTAAATATCAAGGAACCCGTTTATCATCACAAAACACAACAACCCGACATGGGCTGATAGTTCAGTTGGTATGAACGCTTGACTTGCACTCAAGAGGTCGGGGGTTCAAATCCCCCTCAGTCCACTCAAACATCTAGTACTTTTGGCAATACTTTTGACGTCATTCCTCTTTTCTAAAAATTCTTCTAGAAACACATGCAAACAAGTGCGACCCGATTATATGTGGAAAATCGCAGAAGATCGGTAACTGCAGTTAAATGGGCATACAATGAGCTTATTTTATCTGTAGATAAGAAGAAGGCTACAATGAACCCATCAAGGGTCAGAAGCCGATTAACAAAAGTATGCCAAACAGGACGGTCCCAATCTCCTATGTACGCACTTCTATGTACCTTGATGCAATCATGACAAGCGCAAACCATGCAACCTGAGTTGGATCCAAAAAGCCACAACTAGTAATTAAAGTAATGAATAACCATCCAATAGAAACTATGCAAGGGAGATTCTTTTTAATTAATAGCGGGCGCAGATGCTAACATCTTACTTGGCGTTTGCTGTTAAAGTTTTGTGAGAAGGGAGTAGGGGGTAGTGCTTGTTCTTTTGGGAGAAAGAGAAGGGAAAAAGCTCAAGCACTACTCTCCTTCATCCTCAACCTAAGTATAACTTATTGTAGACTTAATGTTTCTTGAAAAGGAGAGTTAGCTAACTTGCCAAGAATTACTAGAAAGCCTGTGCCAACAATTGGTGCACCACGGTACTATAAGTTAGACACCAACGAGAGGGCGATAAGCCGCTAAGCATAGTAAATAGATAAAACACATGAAGGCATAGCAGCCCTATCAATTGTTGCCTTTATTTGTCGCAGTTGTTGGAGTGCTAGCTGCTAATTGGTCAACTAGTTATCTTGCCTTGGGACAAACCGATATTTCTTCCCGGCAATAAATAGGCTTATGCTTATTACTGCAACAATGATTGCGGCAGTGAAAGTTGGGAATTCTGGGATAGAGGCAGTCGGGCTTGGGTTCGGGCTCAACACTATTGGTGAAGCTGTAGTAGTTGGTGACGGTGTTGCGGTAGGCTGGCTGGTAGCGGTAGAGGTTGGCGTTGGTATGGGTTTTTGGGGGTTAGTGTTTGTGAACGTTATTGTGTTGCCGTCGGTTGTGGCTATAATTGTGCTGTATGTGTAAGTGCCGTAGGTTGTCACATTGTGATCGGCTAGCCTTTGTAGTATGGATGGCGCGGGGTGCCCATAGGTGTTAACTAAAGCACAGCTAATAATCGCATAAGCTGGTTTTACGCCATCAAGAAATGGTTCTGTTGTTGAAGAGGTGCTACCGTGGTGTCCCACTTTCAGGACGTCGCTACGCAGATTTAGCCCTGCATTTATCATATCTTGTTCGGCACCTGACTCTGCATCACCTTCAAGTAAAAAGCTGGTTTGCCCAGCTTGCAGCTTTATTACCACACTATTCTCGTTCTGGTCATTAAATATGCGAGGTTGAGTAGGATTAAAAACAGTCAAGTTCACCGTAGAAGTCAAAATATAGACTTGTCCACGTTGAGCTACAATTACTTCACGATTTTGTGCCAACGTAATGAACTGATTATACGTCTGTGAACTACTCGATTGGTTGTTGATCAAGACCTTATCAACTTGTATGCTAGAGTTTAGGACATTGATTAAGCCGCCTATATGGTCCGCATCCATGTGGGTAGCCACAACTAAACCGAGGCGAGTTATGTTTAGCGAGTTAAGGTAATTCACTACTGTGGTACCTGCAGTTCTTGGTCCACCGTCGATTAAAACATCCAGACCTGAATAGTCGATGAAAATTGAGTCACCCTGTCCAACGTCAATAAAATGAATCGTTACACCCGAATCGGGAGCTGCAATAGCAAATACATCTGGCTGCCCGATACTAAGGAATAATGTCAACGAAAGAAGAATCAATAAAGTGATAGATGCAAGCTGAAGACGATGAAACTTGGGCATAAATAGCCAGTATAGCATCCTTAATCTAAAAAAGTTTTGATACATACCGTAATCTGGGAAAGCAAGCAGTAAGGCATAGAGTCATCTATAAAGAACAGAATAGTTGAAGCCTGCAGCAGTATTCTATGTTAGTATTTGCTGTTCCTCATTTGGATATGGAGGTTCAACGATTAGCATTGTGTAGGTTCCCTGTACGCTCTGTAACCCTTTTATGTTCACTGTAATGATATCTAAAAGTTTCTCAGTTGTCTCCGCGCCAACTTTTGCAATAACATCATATACACCATAGACCCGAAAAGCTTCCTCGACACCCTCGCATGCCCTTAGCTCCGCCAGAACATCATCAGCCGAAAAGAAATCCGTGTTTATACAAACAAGGGCTTTAGGCACTTACGCCACCCTCAAGAAGTATTCTGCATAAGTAGTATTTTATAGTTTTGCAAACACTTTACATGTGGCCTCGCTAAGCATCAATCAACCAAAAGGGCAAGCAAAAAAATGGAAGATATTCTCACCTGTTGATAAGTATATATAGGCAGAACAATAGAATGAAAATGGGAGAAGATAGCGTGATTATATGGCGTCAATTTTAAGATGGGCTAATATTGTGGCATTTATTCTTACAATAATTGTCAATGGCTTAGCAGGCAGTACTGCCATCATTGGCGGGAAAGTCACAGCGCAAATTTCTGATGCAAACCCAACATTGGTTACACCAGCTGGATACGTTTTTTCGATCTGGGGAATCATTTACCTCCTACTGGGAATATTTGTGATATATCAAGCTCTGCCGGGCAATCAAGGCAAGACATTCCAGAAAAGAATTGGTTGGCTATTCGTTTTAAGTAGCATATTTAACATTATTTGGCTGTTTCTCTGGCAGTATGAGTACCTTGCCGCATCAGTAATAGTTATGTTCCTACTTTTATCGACCCTAATCCTGATTTACTTACGTCTAAACATTGGCAAATCTAAAGCTTCGATTCAGGAAAAGCTGGCCGTTCATCTGCCTTTCAGTGTCTACCTGGGCTGGATTAGCATAGCCACCATCGCCAATGTTGCAGTAACGCTAGTTTCAGTTAACTGGGATGGCTTTGGTTTAGACCCTGAGGTATGGGCTGCCATAGCAATTGCTTTAGCATTGCTCATTACATTACTTATCTTAGCCACTAGGAAAGACGTTGCTTTTGCATTGGTCGTCATATGGGCACTAATTGGCATAGGTGTTAACCAGAGCGGAAATCAAACCGTAGTTCTACTAACACAAATCAGCGCAGCCATAGTTGCCATAGCAATAATCGCAGTTATCGCCTACACCGCGCTAAAACGGAGGTAAAAATGGAACTAGGAGATCTAAAACCGTCAGCTAAAAGAAATGCACTTGTAATAGAGAGTGTTGGGACGTTATTTATAATCACACTTGGCAGTGCTTTTCACTTTACTTATGAATTGTCGGGCAATAATCCAATAGTCGGCTCTTTTTCAGCGATCAACGAATCAGTTTGGGAACACCTTAAACTGGCATTTTGGCCTGCACTTATCTGGATGCTAATTGTCTGGTACCCGTTGAAAAATTCGGTAAATAATTTCTTTCCCTCCAAAGCCATCGGTGTCTATATTATGGTACTTTTTATTCCTGCAATTTTTTACCTGCATACTGCTATCACGGGCGAAAGTATCTTCCTAATAGATTTAGACAGCTTCATAGCTGCAGTAGTTATTGGTCAAATGGTAAGCTACAAGCTCTATAGATACAAACTTCCAAAGAAAAGTAAAATCGGCGCCATAATCGCCATGGCACTGCTTGCAATAGCCTTTGTTATATTTACATTCTACCCGCCACAATTACCCATCTTCCAAGACCCAGTTACTATGCAGCATGGCATAGTTTAACATAAACCTAGTATAATATACAAGTGAGAGATGGAGAAATGAAATTAAATAAACTGCTGTTAAGCGCAGTTTTTGTGTCAATAGTGTTATTATCAAGTGTACAAGTTATGGTCAACGCACAACAAGACAATTTTATTTTAGAAGCTGAGCAGCGCTGGGATACGTATGGAGTAGGAGGCACCTGTATCCCAGGCACACATAATATGGCGATTGCCGATGTGGACAATGACGGCGTCAATGAAATTATTACAGGCGGATTCAGTTACATGATGTCTAATGGGAGCCGAGGAAGCCTTGAAGCGCCTCTAAAGATATGGAGCTATGATGGCCAGAATCTTACGTTAGAGAAAACGGAATCATGGTCAGGTGCTATATGGGCCGTTCATAGCGGTGATGCAGATGGAGATGGCAAAATTGAAATAATCACCTCAGGCAATATTGTTGAAGATAACAGGAGCATCTCCGCGCTCAGATTCTGGAATTGGAACGGACAAGAACTGGTTTTAAGAGGAACCTATTCCAACATTGCTGCCTCTTCGATCTGGGTAGGCGACCTTAACAAAGACTGTGTACCTGAAATAGCAACAGTCGGAAGGCCGCTAAGCCCTTCAGCGTCAGTAGCTCAACTTAACATTTGGAACTGGAATGGAGCGAATTTAACCCTTAAAAGCAACAATACTTGGTCAAGTGGAGATAGTTCACAAGCTAACTCAGTAACAGCTGCCGATTTGGACAACGACGGCGCAATTGAAATTGTCACGGTAGGCTACACTAACGGGTTAAAAAACAGTAGTGGACAACTGCGCGTCTGGACTTGGAACAATGGGGAGTTATCACTAAAATCCAACTCTGAATGGCGCATAATAGATAACACGTATGCATTGGATGTAGCAGGCAATCCCATGGGCAACACCATAGCCAGCAATGTCAAAACCGCTGATGTAGATGCAGATGGCACCCCAGAAATCCTAACAGGCGGCTTCACTTATGATGGCTCCAAAGTTAATGGTCAGCTACGCATCTGGAACTGGAATGGAACAGCCCTAACGCTAGAAGTCAGCCAAGAATGGACAGGCTACGACATAACAGAACTAAAATCAATAACTATCAACGATGTAGATGGCGATAATAAGGTGGATATTATCGGAAGTGGAGTCACAGCTGGCAGTGGTGGATTTGCCCAGGATGCAACCATAAAAGAATACGCGCAACTCATGGTTTGGAGCTGGGACGGCCACACACTCTTGCTTAAGCAGAACAAAGACTGGAACGTAGACGAAGGCGTCTGCGCATGGCAAGATGGAACAGCCGATCTTGACAACGATGGAAAAATCGAAATTGTAACCGTAGGCTGCAGCTATAAGGGCACCTTATGTGATCCGAACTTGAGAATTTGGTCTCTGCCAACCTTTCAAGCATCATCAAGCCCAAACTACACATTCGCGGTAGTCATCGCGGGAGCGATCTCAGTAGCAGTTATAATCGCTATGCTGTTAATGGTGCGAAGAAAACATCAATAAGACCATTATTTTCCTTTTCTTGAAAGAGCATATGTGTTAAAGAATATTTTTAAGTCATCTTCACTAGTTGAAAGGTAGTTCTGAGGCTTGAAATTATGAAGATGCGCACAATTAAATTAACCGCCCAAACCCTTACTGATGCACTGCAGGGAAAAACTGCACCTGCCCCAAATTTGCCACCTGACACTGAGCTTTTAGACATCAAATTTGACCTATTAAATAATGAAGTAATTATCATCGTCAGAAGCGACAGCTTCGAAGATATTCCTGAAAAATATCCTATTCCAGAACTAAACATAACCACAGCAACATACACAAAAGCTGCCCCTCAGATATCACCCCAGCCAATCAGCAGCCCCAAAGTAGAACCATCAAGAAAGCCACAAGCACAAAGTAATCTTCAAGCAACCAAAATAGCAGAAGAATTTAGCCCTGAACAACGCAAACTGCTAAGTTTCACAGTAAGCGGAGACACAGTCATAATAAAACCTATCCAGTTCCTAAAGGAAGAATGGGAAGATATTAACGAGACTGTTAGAAGTCTAGGCGGCAGATGGGTCAAAGGCGACATAGTCAGCTACTGGGCAATTCCAATATAATAAAGGAAACCAAAAAGTATAGGCATACATTCGCCTTTAGCCTTTAAAAAAAATGACGCAGACGTAGAAGTACATAAGATAGAGCATCATGGTTTTTCTCAATCAGGCATGCAAGTTGAACATTGTAGCAAAGTCTGCGCATTATCCCGCCCCCATATTTGTTGCTGTTGAGGGACATTGGCTGATTTCTTTGACTTTTCCACCAAGCTTTAACATAGCTTCTCTAATTGGCACAATGCAAAGAAGCTATAGAAAGCAGAACAGGCAACAACTTGTAGCTTTGACCTTGTTATTGACAAGCTGCATCAAGTTTTTAGAAGACTCAACTGAAATGGCGACACTGGTTAAAGATGAAGATGCCTTTTTCAGTAATTATACCAGTTATGTACTTAGATGGTGTTATGTCAAAGTAAATATTCTTTATATCTGCGCCAATCAATTTGTTGGATTTAACCACTTCGTCGGAGGGCTTTATTTCTATTAATACATGCTCGTTTTGGTTTTTTGTTTTAGAAATTTTTAGTGTATCACATACAACGTAGAAGGGTTTGTTGAGGTCATGGCATGCAAGAGCCAAAGTATATGTGCCGACCTTGTGGATAACTGAGCCATCACTTTGAATGGCATCAGCCCCTACAATAGCTAAATCAGCATCTTTACAGAAAAACCCTAACGCTGCATCAACAATTATTGTTACAGGAACACCCAGCTTGAGCAGCCTACCTGCAAAGTTTAAACCTTCACAAAGTGGACGCGACTCAGCAACTATAACCCTTGATACTTTCCCTGCTGCAAACGCTTGCTTAATTATTTCTTCTACCGTTGAACTTTCGCTAAGGGTAATGATAACAGCATTATCGGGAATACAGCCAAGTGTATTCAAGGCAATTTGGGTCTTTGCTTTAACAATATCGCTTTTTAAACTTGCTAAGAAGTCAGACAAGCAACTTTTAAGCTCGGTTAAAGATAACGCCCTGTCTATGCAAGCCTGCTCAGAGACAAGCTCAACTACATTGTTTACTGAAGCCATCGATGGCTGAGCATTCTTTAACATGTCACCGAGTTTTCTTACATTATATAAAAAATCCGCTTTGTTGGAAACGGTAGTCTCTTTAAAATAGCGTATGTAAACATCTATTGCCTTTAGTGATAGGGCGGTTGCACCTGATTGCTTATCTGCTGCTATTTCATCTACCGCTTTTTTTAGCCCCGAAAGACGCATAAGACCACCAATAACACTTTTATTTGCGACAGATGCTAAATCAAACCAGACAGTTAAGCCTTACAGTAAAATAAGTTTACCAAAAAGACGCTAAATAAGAATTAGAGAAAGGGCTAGGGTGTAAGGCTACACTTGAAGGGGAAAGTGTTTGGGGGCAGAGTTGAACAAGCCTAACACCCTAAGCTTCAAAATAAACATAGTTTTTTCTGTAAATAATGCTTATTGCGAAGCAGGGTCAACTCGTTTTCCAATCATAAAAAAATTTTGCGAGCCAGAATTAACTGAATTATCAACTACAGTTTACTTTACCTTATCGACAACTTTTTGAATAAAAGAATCAAATGCTGCACCTAACAAACAGTGCTAAGAACTATTAGTTAAAGCATAAACTGAGTCTGTTCAGGGATTTAAATTAGAGAAAAAAGTTGAGGGCAGTTTGTTACTGCCTGCTTTAGGTTGTGGCGTCGCTTTGTAGCGCTTACTGTACGACTTTTTCCCAGCTCTGGACGAAGTCCAAGTATTCTTGAACTGGTTGGCCACCATAGGTTCTCAGTCGTTCACGAAGATCTGCTTGTGCAAGTGCGGCTTTCTGGAAGTCGGCAATCTGGCTTGCTTTCTCAGTCAAGTATAAGATGTTGTCAACACCTGCACGTGCCATGCGTGCTGAAACTGTGAGCAGTTCGCTTGGTGTGGGTACTTCCCGTGCGTCGTCTCCTGGACCGAATACGTAGAGTGAGATGTTTAATGGTACTTCTCTGAAGATTTTCTTGAATGCACGTGTGAGCATTTCCCAATACCATGGGGTAGCGTAGTTCTTGCTGAACATTACGACTAGGAATTCATCAGTAAGTGGGGCAAGGTCATCAAAGTTTATTCCAAATCGTTCATAGCTGGTTACGGGATCTGGAAGGACACCAATAACGAATTTTTTCTTTGCACGGTCACGTACGCGTTCGCTGACTTGTGCCATATAGTCGGTGACTTCTTTGCGTCTCCATTCTAGCCAGCTTAAGCCGCTTTTCTTCCAAAGTTCGTTGCAGCGTGGACATGTGCAGTGGCCATGTTCTGCGAAGTGGATGCTGTTAAGCCAAACTCCGGGGCTGTTGCGCGCGACTTCTTCAATGTAGTCGAGTTGTTCTGCTCTGTGTTCAGGTTGGGTATGGCAGAGTATGTCCCAGCGGACGTTGAAGTTGTTGTTGGTTCTCCAAGCTGGACCTAAGGGGGATTGAGAAATCCAGTCTGGATGGTTGCGTGCAGTAACGTTGTCACCAAAAATGGCAATGTTGCTGTACATATCCGGCTGGGGTGGCATCCTTCTGCCTACTTCAGGTTTAACTCTGAATAACTGGAAATCGAAACCTGGTGTTCTTTCGGGTAGGAAAGTGTATGTGCCGAATTTCATCTAAATGCACCTTTTACCTTGCAAAACGCTTGGCACGGTAATAAAGTTTTGTGTAAATCGCTTTTGCTACCTATAAATTATGATCTTTACAGATGTACTTTTTTAAAGAGAGTTAACAGCTGGTTTTGCGGTTAAGACAACTTCATGAAGAGCTTATGACACTGCATCAATCTATTTAGCAGCTGTAATTGCTAGCTAAAGGCAGCTATCGATAGCTATCTTCAGGGAAAGCTATAGCTGTTAGTCTCCTAGCTACTTGAGCGCCAAAACAAAACTTGGCAGTCACCTAACAAAAGAGGTAAAGTAGCCAACTAAAGATTACACATTAACAAGTACCCTCTTGAACAGTTTTTATATGACAAAGCCTTTTCTTTATTTGCTGCACTTTCTAATTTAGAAACAGGTAGACAAAATATGCTTATTTTTAGAGTTATAGTTATTGTTCTTTTGCCGGCTTTACTTTTAACGGCGTTAGTACTGCCAGTTTTCGCAGTAGACTATAATGTAGGCGTTTCTGAAGGGCATTACGTAAAATACGGTAACTTCGTAGGAGTTGGCGCCGCATTAGAATTTTTTAATGACTATGATTGGCAAATTACTCAAGTGATTGATGTTTCAGGTAAAGAAGTTACTCTGCTTTCTACAGGACAGTTTAAAAATGGTACAGCCATACCAGGTAACGGCAGTACCTCAACATGGAACATTGAAACTGGGACACTAAACGGCGAACCAAACGTTCAAGGACCCATAATAGCCGCAGACCTTAACCAAGGTGACCCAATACCTCCACCAAATACATACATAGTTAACAGAACCGAAACCCGTGTGTATCTAGGCACAAGCAGAAACGTAAACATACTAGACATCATAATCCCAACACCTGACTATACTACTACGCTAACCTACATTTATGATAAAACCTCTGGCATGCTCCTTGAAGCTCAATCAGTAACAGAACAAAACCAGCCTCAAGAAACCTTGCAGTACTCCTACAGTGTTATTGAAACAAACATCTTCGATAACACCGCACCCACAGCCAGCGCCACATCACCAGCAACGTCCTCACCTACACAGCAAACAGCAACACCAACGATTATGCCTACTCTACCTACTCTAATTGCAACGTCAACAGCCGCAGCTTCACCGACTTCGCCTCCTCTACCAAGCACAGACCTAACAATACTGTACCTAGCAATAATCGCGATGACTATTGCCATAATCATTGTAGGCGTATTGGTACTTAGAAGAAGAACTACATAAACGCCAAGATAACTAAGCTCAAACAAAGCAAATAAAAAAAGAAAGGAAACTTCTCTTAATATGGTTCTATTTGCTGAACGAATGCTTTATGCCAGTCACAATAAATGGCAAAAGGACTGTGAAAGTTATGCATATTTAGCTGGCTACTTTCCGTGAATGTTACAGTTTGGTTCCAATAGTAAACCTTTGAATATTTACCTTCTAATGGAAATTGTGGATCTTCACAGATTATGTCAAGGCGCAAGCCATATTCTGAAAGAAGGCTACGAGAAATATTCCAGATATGCTCAGATTTATCATCAGGACCCCAGTAGCCCCAGATTCTATCATCAGGTCTTCTCATCCCCCACCCATAGTTTCTCGGCAAGACCAGCGCCGCTTCAGCTTGGCTAAAATCAGTATCGTATACTTTAGGTGCATCTGTTATAGTATGCCAGAATTTTTCTAACGCCTCAAAATGTTCATCAAGCAAAGTACCATAAGGGTTATCTTCTATTTGGGGATAATTGAATATCACCACATATTTGGCACCTGCTTGATACGAGGTAAGCATCTGGTTGTAGACTTCTTCTCCAGAGTCAAGGTAAGGTGGCTGTGTGTATTTCCAAGTTATTATTGCACCCCAATCCTTGTTTTGCATCCTAGCGGCGCCCCGCATTTGAGCTATGTTTTGAGTGATGCTTTCGTTAAATCCAAGCTGTGTAAGCATAACGTCGTATCCGCCTATATAGCCAAACCAGTAGAGAACATAATCCGAAGTAAAGACAGTAAGTGAACTATTCTTGAGTGGCGCAAGGTTTCCCTCTATTGCTCTCCGGGATAAGAGTGCAGCTTCATCATGGTCATGAGGGTAAGTACCGTTTAAAATGCCATCAATAGCAAATGCATGTGAGCGATAGGTGGTTGAATTCTGCTGCCTTTCCGCATCAAAGTACCCTGCCCAGTTATAATCAAGCGGAATTCCAATAGGTTCATCATCAAAGTATACACCTAAGAATTTTTCACCCCAGCCTTCCTTGGCCATTTCAAGCCAAGGCAGCTGCCAAGGCTGAGCAAGATCAAGCCATCCAATATAGACGATTAGGTTTAACCCTGCATCTATTACATATTTGCTAATTTCAGTCATTGCAGGCTCATTTTTGCTCACCGGACCAGACTGGATAACGAAAAGATTCGTGTAGGACTTGACTCTGTCTACAAGTAATTTAGCTTCAGCAACTGTGTTACCACCAAAGGTTACTCCAACATAGAACGAGTCATCAGATTCTTTGTCAACGGTTAATGCTGAATTATATGGAGCTGCAAGAACTGTACTAACCATAGAGATAACTAACAACAGTGCCACTAAGGCAGCTGTTAACGCCCTATGCTTTATTTTCTGAACCATTGTATGTCCCCCAATTTTGGCTCCCCCCAAGAGCCATGATTTTGAAAGTCACACGAGATAAAGAAAAAAACGGGATTATCGAAGCTGCTACTTGCCCGTACCTTGCTTAGCTTAAGTCTAGTTCTTGTATGAAGCTGCCGACCCAGTTGCAGGTGTAGACCTGCCCAGTGTAGCCATTAACGCTTAGCATGCCAGTGGGGCTGCCATTGCTTAGCACCTCAACTGTATAGTAGCCATAAAAGTTTGCAACATCACCTACAGCAGTGTTAGGATAATAGCTATCTAGGAACTGCTGCGCGTATACTGCTGCCTGGCTAGCTGTGACTGTCATAGCTGATGCAGGTGCCCCAAATATTCCACCTAAGATACCGCCTCTCATCATGCCATATTTAGTATTCCACATCATACTAGGACCCATCATAGGATAGGCTGTGCCAGTGTACTTATCAACAGTTAACTCGAATGCGCCAATGCCAGTGCTCTTTTCAGCAACACGCACATAGAAGCTGTTTGAGTACTCATCAACTTCAACTACTGCTAAGTCAGGGTTGTTTATTGATGCAACATAGTTCTGAGCGATAGTTGATGCAGTTGCTATGTTCAAGGGTTCTCCAGTGTAAATGTAAGGTGATGCAATGTGGCCATAGTCCATGCGACCGAATCCATGACAGCTACCTCCAAACTGGTATGGGTAAACATCTTGATATGGTGCTATTGGTGCTGTACCACGCTGAGCTGGATACTGCGGATTAGTGTAGTAACCGTCGCCATAACCATATCCGCCCATGTGTTCGCCTCTGCCCATCATGCCACCGATGCCGCCGCCTAACCCATTGCCGCCCATATGTCCATAAGCAGTGGATGCAAGCAAAGCGACTACGACTGTTGCAAGAGCAACGATCGTCACTATTTTCCAAGTTTTCATTTTTTCTTTACCTCACTTTGTTCTTACCTATACTTTAACTTGGAGTGATATGATAGTTGGCTGAAACAGTTGAGAAACAGTCCTGAAACGATGGCAAAGAGCAGATTCTTGAGCGCACTTAAGAGCCAACACCACACATTCCAATATTCTAATAATATAATATAACACACTTATACGGCTTTCGATAAATTAAGACCTAAAGAACCATAAAAGAAGAAAAACACAGCAGTACAGAAAAGGTTCTTGCTATCGAGATCCCACCCACATATTTAGCCCACCTAAGTTAATCCTCAACTAGGACTACGGAACAGTCACGGCACCTTTCTATAGATTCCTACTTCCGGATATCTGGACCTTCTGAGCCAAATTGAAAGAGGGCATCAATAGGGCAAACAGCTGTTGCACCGCATTTTTAACTACTTTAGACATACAGTCTATCAGGGCTAATGTCAGATAAGCAGGCAAGTGAAGCTATATAACTGCTGGATATTCGTTACTCAGCTAGAAAACACAGTCCTGTAATAAATTCGGCAAACCCCCTGTGCAAGAAAGCAACATATTTTTGTTAAAAATAAAAGCCTCAGGCATATTAGCTGTGGTTATTGGGGCTTTTGCAGGGCACCTCTGAGAGAAAAAACCTAAAACTAACAATAGGCATTATCAGAGAATTGGAGCAAAAAGGGATGAGCAAAGGGCACACTCAACGGGCAGAGGACATAGTTGCAGCGCTAGAGACTAATCCGCAAACAGGACTGACAACAGACCAGGCAGCAGAGCGCCTATCCAAACAGGGTCCAAACCGGCTTATGCAAGAAAGACCAAACCGATTTCTGAGCATTTTGCGCGAAGAAATTACTGAACCTATGATTCTTCTGCTCATAACTGTAGGTGTGCTTTACAGCATCTGGGGCAATTTAACAGATGCTTTAGCGATTATCTTCATAATCAGTACGCTGGTTTTTGTAGAGGTCTGGAATGAATACCGTGCTAGACGAGCTATTGCAGCATTAAAAAGACTTGCGACACCTATGGTAGCGGTACTACGCAATGGGCGACCCGTCAAAATACCAGCGGATAGCATAGTCAAAGGCGACATCATATTACTTAAGGCTGGAGAAAGAGTACCCGCCGACTGCAGATTACTAGATTCAACAGGTCTTGAAGTAGATGAAGCCACTCTTACAGGTGAATCATTCCCAGTTGCCAAAGATGCCAGCGCTATCTTGCCGGAGGAGACCCGGATTAACGCCCAGTGGAACATGGTTTTTGCCGGAACAGTTATCACAAAAGGACGTGCCAAAGCTGTCGTGATATCTACAGGTCCAGAAACCGAGCTGGGCAGAATAACAAATATTACAAAAGCTACGAAAGAACCCAAGACACCACTCCAGCAAGGCATGAAGCAGCTATCGAACACTCTGGTTTGGGTTGCTTTGTTTTTTAGCATAATCATTCCAGTTTTAAGCTATGTCCGCGGCTTGCAGCCTGATCCCCAACAGGCAGTGCTTTATGGATTATCGCTAGCGTTCGTAGTCATACCTGAAGAGCTACCAATCATAATCACCATGGTTCTAGGAGTTGGGGCATTTGCGCTATCTAAGAGAAACGTTATAATCAAGCGTCTGCGTGCAACAGAAACATTGGGAAGCACCACGGTCATAGCTACCGATAAAACAGGCACAATAACCGAAAATAAGATGCGTATCGAAAGTCTCTATTTCGATGGCAAGCTTGTGCGTAAACAAGAATTTAGACAAAACGAAAAAGAAGCACTCAAAACAGCACTTCTAGCAAGCTACCCCATAAAAGAATTGACATCAATTTCATCACTTAGCAACCCTATGGCTCAAGCAATCTTGGATACCGTAAAAGAGAACGGCATAGACCTACAACGACTACAACAAACTTGGATACTTAATGATGAACTGAGCTTTGACCAGAAGCGTAAGCTTGCATCCTACATTTATCAACTGGGCAACTCCTATGTGGTTTTGTCAAGCGGCGCCCCAGAAAATGTCCTATCTAACTCGTCAAAGGTGCTTTTGCAAGGTCAGGAGACTTCACTTAACGATGAAATGCGTCACCAAATTACAACCACAATTAACAGCATGGCGCGAACCGGTCAACGTCTACTAGCCTTTAGCTACCGAAGAATAACTCCAGCCCAGAGAACTGAAAAACAAAGTTTAGAGCAGAATCTCGTGTTGGTAGGCATCGTTGGCTTAATTGATCCCCCAAGGAGAGAAGTCAGGGGTGCCATTCACCTGTGTCATGAAGCAGGCATAAAGGTATTGATGATAACTGGCGACCACCCTGAAACAGCGCGAACCATTGCCTCGCAAATAGGAATTCGTAGTGCCCGAGTGCTAACAGGCGATGATATAGTTCACTTGAGTGATGAGGAACTGCAAAGGGCATTACGTGACACGTTTGTTTTTGCACGAACTACACCTGAGGATAAACTTCGTCTTGTACGCCTGCTTAGGGCGAACGGGGAGATTGTTGCAGTTACAGGTGACGGCGTAAATGATGCACCTGCACTAAAAGAAGCGCATATAGGCATAGCCATGGGCGCACGTGGAACCGATATAGCCAAAGACACAGCGGACATGGTTCTTGCAGACGATAACTTTGCAACTATAACAACCGCAGTCCGAGAGGGACGAAAGATTCTTGCCAACCTTAAAAAAGGCATAAAATACTATTTAGCATGCAAAGTTGCATTTGTCGCAAGCTTTCTATTACCCATCGCGCTAGGCGCCCCTCTGCCATTTACGCCCATCCAAATTATACTACTTGAACTGTTTATGGATCTTGCCGCTTCAGCCACCTTTGTCGCTGAACCTGAAGAAGCAGGAACTATGAAAATGCCACCAGTTGACCCATCAGAAAAGTTCCTCAACCGCAACCTATTAGTCAATCTATTCTTGGGGGCCTTGAGCCTATTTGCTGCTGTTTCAATAACCTATCTATTCACTTGGTATCAGACAGGGGATGTCACGTTGGCTCAGACTATGGCATTCGCCACATGGATGGTGAGCCATATCTTTTTGGCATTTAATTTTAGATCAGAAAAACAGCCCTTGACAAAACTGGGATTACAGTCAAATAAACTGATGCTAATTTGGGCGTTGGTCGTAGCGATCACTTTGCTTATAGCAACCAACCTATCAGAAGTTCATAACGCACTAAAAACTACAAACCTTGATCTATCTAACTGGATAATGGTACTTGGAGTTGCCTTTGTGGCAACATTTTGGCTTGAGCTGAAAAAACTGCTAAATCGCAATGACAATGCTAAATGGCCTACTTTCAAAATAGACGGATTAACGAAAACGTAAAATGCGAGAAGATTTAACTTTAGGACTCTAAATGAAAGGTAAATCTGGGGAATGAGGTATGCCAATAAAATACTATGATGCACCAGAAATTAAAAAGCAAGTTGACAAATTAGCTGAAGAATGCGAATTTTACCATGTAGTGCCGCAGTATGTTTACTGCATACGCAGCAAAGGCTCAAAAGCCAAACGCACCATCGCACGTATCCACGGCTTAGGCAAAGTCTGGCAAGACGTACTCAACATGCCAGCAGCATACACAATAGAGGTCATATCTGAAATCTTTGACAAAATGAGTCCAGAGGAAAAGGAGAAAACGCTCATCCATGAACTTATGCATATCCCCGGCGGCTTCTCAGGTGGCTTTAGACCCCACAAAGGCTTCGTAGAACGGAAAAATGTTGAAGAAGTCTACAACACTTTAAAGAAGAAGAGAACCACAAATAGGAATACTAAGTAGTCCATATAAACCGATAACGCAGTTTGATGGTGAAGGTTTTTAAGCAAGAAAATGCCACAAAAAGGAAAAGCAGTAAAGTGGCAAAGTTTCCACAATTAAAAGTAGGTTGCTAAGATTAAGAAAAACAGCAACTACTTTCAACCCAAAAATGAGATGCACGATGCATGAAGCACCTTATGAAAAGTTTGAAGCATAACGGCATATTTGTACCAAAATATACGCCACTAGGATTTAGCGTTAAGATCCAAGGGCAAACTATAAAGCTAACCCCGAAAAGCGAGCAAATGGCTGTCGCTTGGGTACGCAAAAGACAATCTGCCGCTTCACCACCAGACAGGGTCTTCATGAAGAACTTCATGCGCGAATTCCTCGAACAGCTCAAAGAGGAAAATCCTACCCTGCAATTCTTAGACAAATTCGCCTCACAATACCTGAAAAAAATCGAAATCAGCGGAAACGAAGCCTGTAATCCCAACTCCCCAATTCATCAGGATATTGATTTCTCACAAATTATCGCTCACGTTGAGGCAGAAAAAGCTAAAAAACTCAGCCTGACGCCAGAAGAAAAGAAGAAACAGGCAGAAGCCCGCAAAGCCATCAGGGAAGAACTAAAAGCCAAATATGCATTTGCCGAAGTCGACGGTCAGGTTCTGGAGATCGCTAACTGGACTGCTGAACCCTCCTGCCTTTTCGCAGGTCGAGGCGACCATCCCCAACGAGGCAGATGGAAAGAAGGCCCACGTGAAGAAGACATCATACTTAATTGGCCTTTAAACGATGGCAAACCTGTATTTCCGATACCAGAAGGCAACTGGAAAGGTGTAGTCTGGGAACCTAACAAGATGTACATTGCCAAATGGGAAGATAAGCTTACAGGAAAAATTAAGTACGTCTGGTTTAGTGATACTGCTTTTTTGAAGCAGCATCGTGAAATGGAGAAGTTCAAAAAAGCTGAGATGCTGGGCAAGCAGATAGGCAAAATCGAAAATCACATACTGAAGAACCTAAACAGTAAGGACGAAACCAGGCGTAAAGTTGCCACTGTATGTTGGCTCATTCTGAATCCAAATATGAGGGTTGGCGATGAGAAGGACCCTGATGAAGCTGACACAGTAGGCGCAATTACACTTAGGTCAGAACACATTAAAATCGAAGGCAATATACTGCACTTTGACTTCTTGGGTAAAGATTCAGTTCGATGGGTCAAACACGTACCAGCACCCCCAGAGGTCATTAGGAATATTGAATACTTTTCAAAAAACAGCAAAGAATACCTCTTCGAAGGCATTGACTCAAAACACGTTTCCCGTTTTCTAAGCGAAAAAATGCCTGGTTTAACCGCAAAAGTGTTCCGTACTTGGCGATGTACTAAAACAGTTAAAGAAGAACTTGAAAAGAGCGGCGTCAAAAAAGACGACCCTGACTACGTTAAGAGTTTCGCAGCAAAGATGGCGAACTTGAAAGTTGCTGAAGTTGCTAATCACAAACGCAAAATTCCACCTACATTTGATCAACGCATAGCTGATAAAGAAGCCCGCCTAAAGAAACTTCAAGAATTACTAGCGCAAAAGAAGAAAGAGGGCAAAAAAGTTGGATCCCTTGAAACCCGTATCGAAAAAGCTAAACGCGACATAGAAATCACCAAACTCACACGTGAATACAACCTTGGCACATCACTCAAATCCTACATTGACCCCACTGCGTACGTGAAATGGGCAAAGAAAGTCAAATTTGACATCGAAAAATACTACCCGAAAACATTGCAGAAAAAGTTCAGTTGGGCATTGCAGGGCAAATTAGGCGACACCGAGTGCGCAACCGCATGAACATCACCGAAACCAAAGACGGCACTATCATAGAAATCTACGTTAAACCCAACTCTTCGCAGTTTAACATCAACATCGAAGACGACGAAATAATCGTACACTGTACCGAAGAACCTACTAAAAGCAAAGTTAACAAAGAACTCCTCAAAGAGTTCACCAAACTTTTTCATACTCAAATTGAAATAGTATCAGGCTTAACATCTAAACAAAAAAGGTTACTCATAAAAAATACCAGCAAAACCATAGTTAAAAAAAGCCTAAACATAAATTAAAAAGATGCGCAGCGCCTAATGGGAACTTAACTAAACTATTAGGTCTGTATTTTGAATCGCAGTAAGGCTGCTATGCCACCGAAGGCGTTTTTGAGCATTAAACCTTCTTCGGTTTCGGTAGAGATGACTTCAACGTCGGTATTTGAGTATTCAGCGATTTGCGCTAGATCGTCTATAATGTCTTGCTTATCGGCTATGGTGTAGCTTGGGGCTTGACACTTTGCACAGGGTTTGCCTGAGAGACCCTGCTCAAAAGCAGCCATTTCCGAGTTTTTAACAGTATGCTTTTCTTCGTAGCCGCAAGCATTACATTTTATGGTAACACGAGAAATGTCAAGATCTTCAGAAAGAAGCAACGTTCTGACCGCCCCGGCTTCAAGGGCTTTGCGAACTTCAACTTCACCGTAAGTAATTAGTCCCGTATCATGACCAACTTCATAAAGGAATTTCTGCATGATTTCCTTCTCTTCGATATAGCGGACCTTCCTCATAATGTCTGGCGCTTTTTCCACAACTTCTTTTACGCCTTGTTCTTCCACATAAGCCGTGTCCACTACATCAAGGATTTTGTTTTTTAGCTGATAATTGAGGTAATCGCCTTTTTGGAAGTCAAATTTTGTTGGCCCAGGACCTGCAAGGATAATGCCTTTAAGATTCTCAATGGGTAGAAAAACTTCATCAGCGTGCTTTCCTACACGTGTAAAGTATTCGTTAAGCTGCATATCTCGGAGACGCTCATATCGTCGGGCGGATTGACCGCCAGCACGAGTTTTGCCAGTAACACCAGAGTATAGTTGCTGGACAATATTGAGCCTTTTACCCTGAAGTGTGGCTATCGTAGCATCGGAGGCATCAACTAACAATATGCCATAGGTTTCTTTTTCTCGGAGCATCTCCTGTAAGTGTTCCGTGTGAAACCGCGAGTCACAACGGTAAAGGAAAATTTTAATCGGTTCAGGAGGCACAATAACCCAGGCTTCCATACGTTCAGTACCGGGTCCGCCGCCTTCTTGAGGTAGAGCACCTGCAAAGATTACTATGCCATTTTCTCCGGGGTCTTTGAAAAGCTTGAGCTTTTGCTGAACCTTAACTATAGCATCTAGCACGTTTTTACGCGTAACGTTGGATTTAATGTTACTGGCTGTTCCGTATTCGTTGCGCAACAAGTTAATGGCATCGCTTATTAGTTTGCCTGGAGGAACATATAGCGTAATTAGCTCTGTATGGCTACCTTCTTTGTTTGCTAGCATGTTGATTGCTTTTTTTAGCCGGAATAGCTCTAGGCTGGTTTTTTTAGCGGTGCTCAAAGATTTTCACTGATTAATTTAATGATAATTACAAAGTAGGTTACATCTAATCAAATAAAAGTTCCTAATAAAGAAGGGGGATATTATGTTGCGCCTATGGCATCTTTTAGGTTTGCCTTGAATGGACCTAGTTTTCCACCATAGTTGCCTGCGGTGATTTTTACTATACCAGGCAGGCATGCGGCTTCGACACCTACACGCATAGCATTGTTAATAGCATCCATGTTTAGACCGTTGATGACAATTTCAAGTACACTAACGGCATTTGGTGGGACAACAGTATCAGGTACTTGGTCTTTAATGGTGGGGCAGAAGGTGTGTGATGTAGATGCCTTGAGCTTGTACTTCATGGAACCTGCTTTGGAGCCTGAGCGGGCTATGCCGCCTGGAAAAGGCAAGACAACATCTTTGACGTTTCCACGGATAGCTGCTACTGCTGCTTCAGCAGCGTTCAATGTTGCCTCGTGAGTCTCACCCATTATCATAAAGTTACCGCCGGCTATGGCTTCTTGTACGCCAAAGGTATCTTCAACATAGAAGTTACCTTCCATAACTGGGATCTTCCAGCATTTGCGATCGCCAACCATGGCGCGTTTTTCAAAGCCATCACCAAAGAAGCGAAGGCTTCTACCGACACCGATTTTGCGTTTAGTGTCCATTAGACCATTGAAGGCTTTAGTTGTGGGGCAAGTCAATATACACTGTCCCATGCGGGTTAGGAAAGAGTTCTTTAGTTCGAACCGATCACGATTGTAAATTTGGATGAGCGCACCAGGGCGTTTGTCAGGTGTCTGATCTGCAGGGACTGTGCATTCGATACCGGCTTCTGCAGGTGACATAATGATGCTTACTGCAAAGCCTGTTGCTACGGTTGCAGCAGTAAGTGCCCATTTTTCAGTATCAGCGGTGATTAGGATCCTGCCGGCCCAAAGAGGGAACATTTCGGCAAAAGTATCCATAATTTTGATTGTATTTCCTGCTGGTGCTTTTACAAGGAAACTTTTTTCCTTATCGTCATAGCTTAAAATCTGTAGTTTGCCGCTTGACATGAGTAAGACCTTAGATTGTGTTGTAGATTGTATGATTTAAGAGTTTTTATGAAACTTGTCTGCTCCTGAAATACTGCAGCCCCATTTTACATGAAAAACAAAAACAACAAATTCGATTCTGTCGGGCATAAAAATTAAAAGAAAAGGGCAAAAGCAGTTGATCCTTAATCCATTAGGACCGTGGCTAAGGTTTGTCCTTTGTCCGCACCGTTTTTTACCGCAATTGCAAAGATGTGGACACCACCTTTCCAAGTTTCCATATTATGCGGGACCACTGTAATGTAATAGAAGCCAGGTAATCGACCTGCAAAGACATTTGAGATGTCCACAGGCGAACCGCCTAAGCCAGCTATCATAGGATCTACTTTAAAGTTTTCCATAGTTAACCCAGTTACGGGCTCACCGTTAATATCAGTTACCGACACTGCAATGTAGTTAGATAACCTGTTGCCGGGAGAGGCCACTGTATCCTCAGATGAAGCCGTAACGATCAAACGCGCCATTTTATTTACCCTGCTCTGTATGGGGATTATCCTTTTTCTTAAAAGCATTTCCAAAAAATCAAAAAAAATTGACGATTATGCAATATTAAATAGTTGTAGAAAAATTTTCAGCAGGGACTATTTTGGGGTTGAGCTTCGAAGTTGGTCTTGTATGGCATCATATTGGGCGGGTGTGAAAATTTCCTCTTGGCAGATAGGACATTTAAGCGCTTTAACGTTACGAAGTATGATTCCATCAAATTCAAATTCAAATTCGACCTCAATATACTCCACGCAGCATATTGGGCAAACTATAGCACCTGCGCCTAAAACCTCACGTTTGTCATCGACAGTGTCAGACATACTTTTATCGGTTAACAACAAACATCATATCTAATAAACAATTTATCTGAACCTTTAAGGCAACACTAACACAATCATCTTACGTAAAACGTAATTATATTTATGAATTCACGATTTTTTTACGCTATTTATTATGTTATTCGTTAAAATTTTTCTTATTACGCAAAATATTTAATAACTTCTTCAACATAGAGGACCTTGTAAAAAGAGGAAAGCACATGGCATTACTCAGCGGTTGTTTTACAGCCCTTATAACCCCTATGCGAATTAATCGCGAAGTAGACTATGAGGGTTTACAGAGACTAGTTGAATTCCAGATTCATGAAGGCATCAACGGTGTCTTAGCCGTCGGTACAACAGGCGAAAGCCCCACACTAGATTGGAATGAACATAACAAAGTCATAGGAAGAGTCCTTGAGGACGTCGGCAACAAAGGCATAACGATGGCAGGAACGGGGAGCAATAGCACCCAAGAGGCCATAGAAGGCACCGCACATGCCCAACTTATAGGTGTAAATCATGTTTTACTTGTTGATCCATACTATAATGGACCCAGCAGCCTTGAAATACGCAGAGAATATATTGAGCCCATAGCAAGACAGTTCCCAAACATGCAGATCATCCCGTACGTTATACCTGGCAGGACAGGCACTCAACTTTTACCTCAAGACCTTGCCACTTTACATCAGCGGTACCCCAACGTTCGCTGCGTAAAGGAAGCCACAGGCGACCTCAAGAATATGGAGTTAACCCGTAAACTATGCGGGGAAGACTTTGACATACTCTCAGGTGATGACGATAAAACTTATACTATGATGACTACACCTAGCATTGCAGCTAGCGGCACAATATCGGTAACATCCAACATTGCACCACGAGCCGTAGCAGACATGACTCGCCACATCTTGAATGGCAACATCTCTGAAGCCGAAAAAATAGCTCAAGCACTACAGCCACTCTTCAACATAATCACAGTTAAAACTCAAGAACAAACCCCCTATGGCCCAGTTTTATGTAAGGCAAGAAATCCGCTTGCATACAAGACCCTCATGAACATATTAGGCATGCCTTCAGGACCCTGCAGGCAACCCCTTGGCAAGATGACCCGTAACGGCTTAGAAGTTGTCTTAGGTGCAGCACGAAAGGTTTACGAAAATAATCCTAAAATCCTTAGCCCCATCGAAGATTTCTTCGATGTAAACCTTAAAGAACGATTGTATAATGATAAGTTCTTGGAAGGACTTTATTATGATTAAGCTTTGTATAGCAGGCGCCACGGGCAAGATGGGTGAAGCCATCATACGCAAAGCAACAAGCAAAGGCCATCACATAGTTGGAGCCATTGAAGCACCAGGAAATCCAAACATAGGCAAAACGCTCAGAGAACTTGGCTTGGCAAATTCGGATACAAAAATTGTCGCATCTGACCAGCTTGACCAAGCCTGCCAGGACGCTGACATTTACATTTCGTTCACGTTGCCAGCAGCAGAGATGGAAAACATTCCTGCAGTCGTAAAACTTGGCAAAAAAATTGTCCTGGGCACAACTGGCTTTACTGAGGAACAGAACCGCAAAATCCGAAGCGAAATAGAAGGCAAGGTCCCAGCGGTTTTCTCGCCCAATTTTTCAGTAGGAGTTAACATACTCTTTAAAATTGCCCAGGTGCTCAAAGCATTTCCAGAAGGATACCACTTTAGCATAAGTGAAATTCACCATACAGCAAAGAGAGATGCCCCCAGCGGCACAGCCCTAAAGTTAGGAGAAATAATCGCAGACGTAAGAGGTTACACAACTACAGTGCATGGCAGAGAAGGAACTAGTCTACGTAAAGCCGATGAATTAGAAATTGTAGCTATGCGCGCAGGTGGTGTGCCCGGTATTCATGACCTTATTGTTGCAGGACCGCATGAGATGCTCAGGGTCGAACATACAGCTTTCTCGCGCGAGGCCCTTGCTCAAGGTGCAGTTGTCGCGGCAGAGTGGCTAGCCAAGCAAGAAAACCCTGGCATCTACAGCATGGCAACAGTACTCGGCCTGTAATGGCGAAAATAATGCAAAAAAAACCAGCAACATTAAATTTAAGAAAACTGAAATTGGAAGGAGTAAAAGGTGAAAATCTTTGAAGCGCAAAGTAGCAATCCTAGGGGCAACAGGAGCCATTGGACAAAGATACATAGAATTACTGCTGAAGCATCCTTGGTTCGAAATTGAGGTGCTTGCAGCCTCCGAGAAATCCTCAGGAAAAAAGTATAAAGACGCCTGTAACTGGGTTATGGAAACTGACCTGCCAAAAGAAATCGGCGAAATGAGTGTAGCTGATGCTACGGTTGAAGCCGTCAAGAAAGCAGGCAATGTTGACCTGATATTTACTAATCTGCCCGGAAACCTCGCAGGTCCAGTTGAGGAAGAATTTGCAACAGAATACCCAGTCTTTAGCAAGGCAAGCGCGCACAGGATGGAAAAAGACGTACCATTACTTATTCCAGAAATTAACCCTGATCACCTTAATATGATACCAATTCAAAAGAAAAAACGCGGTTGGAAAGGCTATATTACCACTGACCCCAATTGTTCCACAATCCAGATGGCGATCACGCTAAAGCCTTTGATGCAATTTGGCATAAAGCAGGTCATGGTTACAACCATGCAAGCATTAAGTGGGGCAGGCTATCCAGGCGTTCCCTCGCTGGACATAATTGATAACGTGTTACCTTACATTTCTAACGAAGAAGATAAAATGGAAACTGAAGCTCAAAAAATCCTCGGTTCATTCGACGGTGCTGAATTTAAACACGCAGATTTTCAAGTTACCGCAAGCTGTAACCGCGTCAACGTCAAAGATGGTCACCTTGAATCAATCTTTGTCAAACTCGACAAAGAACCCTCTATAGATGAAATTGAAGAAGCCTTCACAACGTTTACCGGTGAGCCACAGAAGCTTAAGTTACCCTCTGCTCCAGAGCACCCGATTATTGTTCGTAAAGAGGCAAATAGACCACAGCCCAGATATGACCGTAATGCAGAAAATGGCATGGCTATCGTTGTGGGTCGAATACGCAAAGATCCCATAATGACCCTCAAATATACGTGCTTAGGACACAATACCATCCGGGGCGGCTCAGGCGCAGGTATACTAAGCGCTGAGCTTGCCGTCGCAAAAGGGTTAGCTTAAAAACTAACCCACTTTTAAATTAGTTAAAAAATCTCGATACTGGTGAAATGAGTGTACACTCTTAATAATCCGCTTGAAATCCGCAACAGCCAGCTTTTCATTGATGGAGTTTCAACAAAGGATTTAGCCGAAAAATATGATACCCCACTATATGTAATCAGCGAACAACGCATAAGGGACAACTATAAGCGCCTGCACGAAGCGTTAACACAGAATTACTCAAAGATTCGTATCTATTATGCCATGAAAGCAAACTCCAACCTCGCTATACTCAAGGTTCTAGAGAGCGAAGGCGCCAACATTGACGCTGTTAGTCCAGGCGAAGTTTTTATGGCATTAACCAGCGGCTTCACCCCCGACCGCATACTCTTCACAGGTACAAGCGTACGAAATGATGAACTCAAATTTTTATCAGACTCAGGTGTCACAATTAATTTGGATTCCCAGTCACAGCTACAGCGGCTGCTAAAGATTGCATTACCCAGACTTGTTTCGTTTAGGGTTAATCCCGAAATAGGCGCCGGACACCATGACCACTGCATAACCGCCGGCAAGGAAACCAAGTTCGGCATCTGGGAAGCCGACGTTATCAAAGCTTACCAAGCAGCTAAGGATGCAGGCGTGCAACACTTCGGCATACACATGCATATAGGCTCAGGCATACTCAACCCAGACCCATTCCTTGCAGCCCTCGAAAAATTCTTATCAATAGCCAAGAAGGTCCATGAACAAGTCGGCATAAATTTTGAATTTGTCGATATAGGCGGTGGTATCGGCGTACCTTACAAGCCCGAAGAGAAGGAGTTGGACTTGAAAGTTTACGCTGAAAAGATTCTGTCCCTGTTCAAGGCTAAAGTTGCCCAGTACGGCTTGGGTGAACCATACTTCTGCGTAGAACCTGGGCGATTCCTTGTCTGCGACTCTACCATTCTGCTCACCACAGTGAACACAATAAAGAGTACGCCTTACAAGAAATTTGTAGGCGTAGACGCAGGCTTTAACACCCTAATCCGTCCAGCTATGTACGGCTCATATCACCACGTCGTAGTCGCGAACAAAATGACAGCTGAAAATGAAGAAAAAGTCGACATCGCAGGTCCCATATGCGAATCAGGCGATCTGCTAGCTAAAGACAGGCTTCTGCCAAGGATCGAAGAAGGTGATTTGCTAGCGGTACTGAACGCTGGAGCCTATGGCTTCTCCATGAGCTCCCAGTATAACGCACGCCCTCGGGCAGCCGAAGTTATGGTTAAAAACGGCAAACATAAACTGGTGCGTAAACGCGAACAATTTGACGATTTGATAGCTAGTCAAAAAATATCAACTGAGTGGAAATAGCATGAAGTTCTGGAAAATGCAAGCCCTAGGCAATGACTATATCGTCATCGACAACAGGAACGAAAAAATCGATACCATAGAAGCAACTAGATTAGCTAAGAAGCTTTGCGAGCGAAAGTTCAGCGTCGGCGCAGATGGGCTACTACTAGTCTCCTATTCAAAGAAGGCTGACGCCAAAATGCGCATATTTAACGCAGATGGCAGCGAGGCAGAGATGTGCGGTAACGGTATTCGATGCTTTAGCAAGTACTGCTATGAAAATGGCATTGTCAAAAAAGACGAGTTCGATGTTGAAACGGCTGCAGGTATAAAGCATATTGTCTTAACTCTCGAAAAGGACAACGTAAAGGCTGTTAAGGTTGACATGGGTGCGCCCAGTTGGGAACGCAAATCCCTGCCAATGAAAGGCGAGGGCACCTGCATAAATGAGGACCTTATCATAGAAGGAGAGACTTACAAGGTAACCTGCCTATCTATGGGCAATCCGCACTGCGTCATATTCGTTGATAACGTGGATGACTACCCTGTAGAACGCATAGGACCTATCGTTGAAAAGCATGAGGCATTTCCTAAGCGCGTAAATGTAGGCTTCGCTCAAGTGCTAAACAAGGACGAGATGAAGCTACGCGTCTGGGAAAGAGGATGCGGCGAAACACTAGCGTGTGGAACAGGCACCTGTGCAGCGGTGGCAGCAGCAAATGCACTCAAAAAAGTCGGCAACAAAGTTACAGTTCACCTTCGCGGTGGCGACTTGCAGATAGAGGTATCTAAAACCATACTTATGACTGGTCCAGCAGAGAAGGTCTTCGAAGGCACACTGTTCTAAAATAACCCTGTCTATTTTTAGTAGATCTTTTCTATTTTTTGATTTTAAATATGCATTACAATAAGCGTCCATGATGCATTCTGGTTGAGTATACGCTGAGGTTGAAGATGTGCTAAGGTGAGATTCTATGCTTTTTATAAAGAGGAAGAAATCAGATGTTAAGGAAGTTTGAGGGGAAAACTCTTTTAATCTTTAGAGCTATGACCCAGACTATGAAATTCGATTTTGCTGACCGCGTAAAGCGGCTTCCCCCTTACTTGTTCGCTGAAATTGAAAAGCAGATTAACGAAAAGAAAGCACAGGGCGTAGATCTTATTTCGCTAAGCATCGGTGATCCAGATTTGCCGACTCCACAGTTTGTTCTTGATGCTCTTAAAGAGGAAGCAAGCAACACGAAGAACCATAACTACTCGTTTAGCCAAGGCGAACCAGACTTCCGCAAAGCCGTCATAGACTGGTGCAAAAAGCGATTCAACCTAGACCTATCACAAGACCAAGTCATCGCGTTACTGGGCTCTAAAGAAGGATTAGCAAATATCGCTCGATCGTTTGTGAACCCAGGCGATGTGGTCTTGGTGCCTAATCCGGCTTATCCAGTTTACGCTAACGGAGCAACCATATTAAATGATGGAAAAACCGTCGAGATGCCACTGTTAGAAGAGAACGGCTTCAAGCCAGACTTTAGCAAAGTTAAATCTGAAAAAGCTAAGATGATGTTCCTTAATTACCCCAATAACCCCACAAGTGCAACCGTGGACAAAGCCTTTCTCAAAGAGGCAGTAGAATTTGCAAAGGACAACAATATTATCCTGTGCTATGACAATGCCTACAGTGAAGTCACCTATGATGGCTACAGGTCACCTAGCATCTTGGAAATTGATGGCGCAGAAGAAGTCGCAATTGAATTTCATTCACTGTCCAAAACATTCAACATGACTGGCGACAGAATAGCGTTTGCAATTGGCAACAAGCAACTAGTCAGCGGATTAACCAAAATTAAATCACAAATTGATTCAGGCCCGCCAGTTTACACACAGAAAGCAGCTATTAATGCTCTTGAAGCCTACAAGAGCGCTGATCCGCCAGAATTTCTAAAGAGGAATAACAAGATCATGCAGGAAAGACGTGATGTTTTGGTTAAAACCCTATGTGAACTTGGCTTCAAATGCGAAGCCCCAAAGGCAACTTTTTACACTTGGGTCAACATCAACGGCGATTCCATGGAATTTGCCAGTAAACTGCTCAATGTAGGTGTTGCGGTTACGCCCGGCATTGGCTTTGGCAAATACGGTGAAGGCTATGTACGCATGACCTTTACCCAACCAGTAGAACGCATAAAAGAAGCATGCGAACGCATCGAAAAAGCCTTTAAATAAACCAAAAATTGGGCTGCCAAGAGCAGCTCAACTCTTTCTTTTGCTTACCATTTGTTGATCACTGCATACCATTTCTGCCGCAATTATTGGTTCCTTCCAGACAATTGGACCAATTCTGAATAAAACTTCAGCTTCATGCCCATCATTCTCGAAATCATCTTCGCTAAAGAGCACCTCTTCTTTACATTTTGTGTTAAGCATCTTGGCTATTTCGCGGAAGTTGTTTTCGGAGACTTTGTTCGAAGGGTTAACGGTCCCCTCAAAATATGCAGCATTTGCAGCTTGAATCTGATATAAAAGCATCCGCTTTTGTAGACCGTGACCACGGAAGTTTTTGTCAACGACCACTTCCCAGCTAAAGAACGTGTCAGGTCTGGCTGGTGGAATGTATCCTGAGGAGAACGCAACGATTTGCCCATCATACTCTGCAACCACGCATGTAGCTTGGAAGTCTTTTGCCAAAAGTAAATAGGTGTAACGGGAATTTAACCCAACATATGGTCTGTTTGCCACAAGCAGCTTGTAGACTTCTTTTATGTCCTGTACGGTCACGTTTCTAATTTTGAATTTTAAAGTGCCCTGTTTAGCCATGCAAACCGCCTATGATAATTTTTTCCTTCGATCCAACCGGATATTGTCATTGGGCACCAGCGATATTGCATCATCAGCATCGGTAAGCAGCTTTTCAATACCTATTGCGGTTTTCTCATCATCAGATAGCTTAATCTGCAAGATACATTTGTCGCAGTCTCCATCACAGGATATAGATTTGTAGTTATCAGGCTCTTTATAGGTCGTAATAACGCCCTCATAGTTCCTTAAAACCACTTTATTAACGGACCAACTGACGATATAGTTAGGCATTACGGGGATTTTTCCACCGCCACCAGGAGCATCTACAACGTAAGTTGGGACAGCAAGCCCGCTCGTGTGACCTACAAGACTTTCCATGATTTCTATGCCTTTGCCAATAGGTGTGCGAAAGTGAGTTAGCCCTTCAGAAAGGTCACATTGGAATAAATAGTATGGTCGCACACGATTCTGCACTAGCTTTTGGTTAAGCTTCTTTATTATATGAGGACAGTTGTTTACGCCTGCAAGCAGCACAGATTGGTTTCCTAAGGGGATTCCTGCATCTGCTAGCTTCCTCAATGCCTCTTGGGATGCTGGCGTGAGTTCTCTTGGGTGATTAAAATGCGTATTTAACCACAAAGGATGATGCTTTTTGAGCATATTTACTAATTTATTAGTCACCCGGTAGGGAAGGACAACTGGTATTCTTGACCCGATACGGATTACTTCAACATGTGGAATGCGTCTTAGCTCGGTCAAAATCCAATCTAAGTACTCATCAGGCAGCATAAGTGGATCACCACCTGAAAGTAATACGTCACGAATTTTGGGGTTGTTTCTGATGTAGTTGATGCAGCCTAAGATTTGCTCTCTTGAGGGAATATGGTCAGGGTCACCAACTTTTCTTTTGCGTGTACAGTGTCGGCAGTACATTGCACAACGGTTGCTGACTAAAAAAAGCACCCTATCAGGGTACCGATGAGTAATTCCCTTAACAGGGCTATCCTTATCCTCATGCAGGGGATCTGCCATGTCATAACGCGAAATTTTTAGCTCCGCTGGATTAGGAAAAGACTGTTTGAATATTGGATCGTCATAGTAGTTTTCTTTTTCTATCAAAGAAGCATAGTATGGCGTGATGCTAAGGGGGAATTTTTTAATGGTTTTTTCAAGCTCTTTACGTTCTTTTTGTGTGAATGTGATTCCGGTTAATTCTTCAAAATCAGCTATTGTTTTTATGGAGTTATTTAGCTGCCAGCGGTAATCTTCCCATTCAGAGATTGTTGTGTTTTTGTATATTTTTGGTACAGTTTTGTGATAGACAGTAATTTCTTTATATGCTTGATCACTTATAGTAATCCCCTCTTAAAGATAGGTATCGGAGTTTTGTTTATCTTTAGAACGCTTAAAGGTTTTGGATAAGAATGATTAACTAAGAAGTTAAGTAACATTGGCAAGTAGGCTAGCTCAACAATAAGCAGAAAATTATAAAATAGATGATTCTAAAATTTAAAAAAAGGCACTGCCTGTTTAGGCAGCTGCTTCTTGTTATCTACTGCTTTGCAGTTGTACCTGCTTTGGCTTTGGCGAGTTTTTTGAGAACCTGGGTTTTAGCGATATCGTAGGCAATTGAATAATCAAACAGACCTGATGGTGCTTCGGTTGCCCGTTTGATCATGTCCGTCTCGACTTTGAGTTTGAGTTTGCCAATGGCAAGTGCGCCTATACCAAAGGTTCCTGCTTTAAGCTCCTTAGATTCATCGTCAGAACCTAAGCCTTCAACACCAAGGGGCTTGATAGCGTTGATATCACCAATAATTTTAGCTTTCTCAGCATTCTTGACGTCTTCTGCAGTCATTAGCTGAACTCCCCCTGCACCTGCTGCAAGGATAATTTCAGCGTCTTTGATAGCCGCAGCTGTTTGCTCTGGCTTTGAGACCTCGATTACTTTTACACGTTCTGCGCCACATTCTTTGTTAATTTTATCAGCGATTGCTTGACCTTTAGCAAGACTGCGCGAGGTTATGATTACGTTAGCTTTTTCAGCGGCGTAGATACGTGCAGCCGTTTGACCAACTGGACCAGTTCCGGCAAGTACAGTGACGTTTTTGCCTTCAAGTCCACCGAAACCTTTCTCTAGTGAAAGACCTAAGGTTTTGGCGACTGCTCCAGCAGCGGTGGTATATGCGCCTCGAGGATCTACAATCACACTATTTCCCCATGGGGCAGCAGCCATAGCTTTCATGGTTTCAGCGACGACTTTTTCGACCATTTCAAAGTTGCTGCCGTTGATGAAGAATTTGGTGTGGGCTGCACCAAGTGGACCGCGTGGGAACAATGCATCGAACACGATCTTTCCTGCATCGTCACCTGTTACATTTTCATATTTATACACTGCAGCATCAGGGTACACGTCTTGGGCAACTAGCATGTCAAAGGGGCTACAGAACTTGTCAGTATCTAAGAAGATGAAAACTGTTTTGAAGGTTGGTTGTGCCATTTTATATTACACCTTGAATATGGAATTCACGCTAATGAAACATTTAAGAATTACCAATCTATCAAGGGATGCCTCTTAGAAGAGTGGAAACAGCCTGTATATTCAACTTATCTTTAGAGCGTCCCCTTGTTTTAATGAACCAATCACACATGGGCGAACCAAAGCATTTAAACCAGAAGATTATTTGACTTTTTGAAGGAGTGCGTATTTGTTGTCATTAGTTGAAAATATTGAGAAACTTTCGAATGCTTGTGGTGTTGCAGGCAGAGAACAAGAAGTCAGAGAATTAATGAAGAATATGCTAAAACTTTACGCTGACGAAGTCACTATAGATAGAATGGGAAACGTCATCGCCATAAAAAAGGGCAATAAAAATTCACCTAAGATTATGCTAGCCGCACATATGGACGAAGTAGGTCTGATGGTTAAAAATATTACCAAAGATGGCTTTCTACAATTTGTTAAAATGGGTGGCATAGATGACCGAGTCCTGCTAGCTCAAAAAGTAAACGTTTTCACCGAAAGAGGTATACTACCTGGTGTAATAGGCTCCAAACCACCTCATATTCAGAAAGATGAAGAACGCAAAAAAATTATCAACTTTGACGAAATGTTCATCGACATAGGGGCAGAAAATCGCGACGACGCCAAAGCCATGGGAGTAAAAGTCGGAGACCCCATAGCCTTTGCGGTAGAATTTATGAGGGTAGGTAAAGATGCAGTCATGGGTAAAGCGTTTGATAATCGGGCTGGCTGCGCTGTTATGGTTGAAGCATTAAAGCTGCTTGGAAAAACAGATTGCACAGTCTATGCCGTAGGCACCATACAGGAAGAGCTTGGGTTAAGGGGCACAGCAACTGCTGCTTACGGGATAAACCCTGATGTAGGCATAGCCTTAGATGTAACAATAGCAGGCGACACACCAGGCATCAGAGAGTTCGACACTAACGTAAAGATAGGAAAAGGACCAGCTCTAACCGTCAGCGACTCAGGACTAGTAACGCATCCGAAAGTCCTACGCTGGCTAATCGATACTGCTTCTGAAAACAAAATAGACTACCAGCTTGAGACAGGTTTACTAGGTACTACAGACGCCGCCCGAATAGCTCTAACCCGTGAAGGAGTCCCTGCAGGCACAATATCTATCCCCGCACGCTACATTCATAGCGGCGTAGGTTTAATTAGCCTCAAAGATGCTGAAAATGCAGCTAAACTCGCAGCAGCCGTAGTCCAAAAAATACAAAATACCTATTAAAAAGAAAAATAGCAACCCTATTTCTTTTTTTATATAAGCTGTAATTGAACAGGTTTATCAGGATAAAGTATACTTGATTATTTCCAAAGCTATCTCGACTAAAGATTTGATGACAGGCTGATATAATATTAAACTAAGAAAAAGGTGAGATTATTGAATAATTGGCCATGTTTTGTTAAACGCGGCCACCTGATTATTTTTTGTATATGCTAGCTATAATTGCACCTATTAGTAAGCCAATGCCTGCACCAATGCCTATGTACCAGATTTCACTTGTGGCGGCAAACAATGTAACACCAAATCCAGCACCGAGGACTAAACCCACGCCAGTAGGAACTGCATAATGCTTAGGCTTATTCTTATTCAATGCAAACAACCTACTGCTAGTATTATACATTAAATATTAAAGAATTCCCCAATAATCAAAGCGCGGAGCAGCTTCTATAAATCATAACAATAGGGATACCTGATAATCAATAGTCTAGGCAAATTTCACTTTTATCATCTACTATAGTGGCTATTATGAGTTGAAATATAGTTGGACTTTTGGCAATAATACTGTTTTTATAGTGAAGCTTCAATGAGTAGCTTGTGGGTTACGGTTTGGATAATACAGTTAAGTTCGAGTTTCTAGAACATACAGCGGACACTTACATAGCAGCGCATGGCGCAACAATGGAAGAAGCGTTTGGTAATGCAGCTTTAGCCATGTTTGAAACCATGACAGACACTACGAAAGTAAATCCGCAAACTAAAGAGACTATTGAAGTTGATGCCGAAGATGAATATGCCTTGCTGTACAGCTGGTTAGAGGCGCTATTGATAAAATTCGAGATAGACGGTATGCTTTTCTCAAAATTCGAAGTCAACAAAATCCAAGACAACAAAAATAACTTTAAACTTACAGCAACCGTATGGGGAGAAAAGTATGATCCAACTAAACATCCACAAAAGGTTGCTGTAAAAGCAGTTACATATCATCAAATGGAGATAATAAAAGAAGCAGAGAAAGTGACTTTGATGTTTATTTTAGACATCTAAGTCTTCTCTACACTATATTGAGTTTTTTCAACTCAGATAACATATATTCGACTGCTTGCTCAGGCGGCGCATTCACGTCGTCGACTTTGTGTACAATAAAAGGCACATTCTTTGACTTATAGTATTGTATGAGTGGGCTAGTTTGCTTTTCGTATACGTCAAGGCGATTTTGTATTACCTCGGCTTTATCATCCGAACGTTGATACAGTAGACCACCACATTTATCGCAAACATTTTCCACCTTTGGTTTGAGGAATCTAGTGTTATAGACTTCTCCACAGTTTTTGCAGATTCTACGTGTTGATAAACGCTCAATAATAATTGGGGCAGGAACATCTAACATCATGATAACGTCGACTTTAACGACTTTGTCTAAAGCTTCAGCCTGCGCCACAGTACGGGGAAAACCGTCCAAAATAAAACCGCGACCCTTAGGCAGCTTGTTTAGACTGTTTTGCAGAACCTCGATGACGATGTCATCGGGAGCAAGCATGCCTTTTTCTACATAATCTTTGACCTTATTTCCTAGTGGGGAGTTTTCTTTTATGATGGCTCGGAGGATATCACCCATGGAAATGACTTCTACGTCGAGTTTAGCTTGAAGCCTCGATGCGGCTGTGCCTTTCCCAGATCCGGGCGCACCAAAGATTAATGCGTTCATTATAGCTTCCTCTAAGTGTCCTCTGCTATGAGGGTATAAATAATTAAGTTTTGCCCACTGGGCGGCTAATTGTTGACGGAAATGTTTATGGCAGCTAAAAGAAATGTCTATTCCTAAACAGGCAATAAGGGCATAACGATGCATACACAACAAATTAATGAAAAAACGTTTCTAATCGATGACAAAACTGGCGGAATAGAAAATCTCATAGCTAGCTATGTTCTCAGAGGAAAGAAAGTCATTATAGTAGACTGTGGACCAAGTTCGTCTATCCCAAACCTACTCTCAGGCTTAGATGAGTTAGGAATAGAACGTGAAGATGTTGCCTACCTTGCAGAAACTCATGTACATATTGACCACAGCGGAGGAGTCGGTACTCTGTTGCATAGCTTGCCGAATGCTAAAGTTGTTGTCCATCCAAGAGGTGCTCCACATTTGATAGACCCAGTCAAACTCTGGGAAGCTTCTAAAGAGACACTAACGTATGTAGCAGAAATCTTCGGCAAACCTCAACCTGTTGATAAAAACCGAATAGTCATCGCCTCTGAAGGCATGATTATAGATGCAGGAGGCGGCGTGCAACTTCAAGTTGTGGAGGCACTTGGCCACTCTGCACATAATGTCAGCTACTTTGAACCTAAAAGTGGGGAATTATTTCCAGGAGATTCGGCAGGGGCATATCTAAGCAAGTTTGATACCGTGCTGCCTACAACGCCGCCACCGTTTCGACCGGACATGGCCTTAGCCACAATAGAAAAACTCATCAACCTCAACCCAAAAGTCATCTATTATCCACATTTTGGTTATACTTCCGATGCAGTCGAACGTTTAAGAAAGTACGCGGAGCAAATTAAGCAATGGCTAAGAATAGCCCAAGATGGAGTCAAAAAAGGCGAAACCATAGAAGCCATACGAGATAGGTTATTTAGAGAGGATATTACTATACGAGAAGAGCTGCGGGCAAAAATAATCGCAGCTATTGAAGCTAACCCCGTGCATAGAAAAACCTTGCTTGGAAACAGCGTAGAGGGCTTCGTTGATTTTGCTAGAAAAAGCGCCTTGTGATAGGCAAAAGTTTGGTCAAAACTGTTTTATATCCAGCGGCGCCCTTTTAGATTGGGTATTAAGTAATGGGTGAAGACGAAGGACGAGCTCCGACTGAACAGGTTCCTCTTGAGAAAGTAACAGATTATTCTTGGCGTATTCCGCAGTATAAAAAGGAGATGCGGGTCCCAGGCATGGTTTTTGCCAACATTGAACTTTTAGAGAAAATGAAAACGGACCGGACTTTGCAGCAATGCTCTAATGTTACAACGTTACCAGGAATATACAAACATGCCGTAACGTTGCCCGATGGGCACGAAGGCTATGGTTTCCCTATAGGCGGCGTAGCAGCAACCGATTATGACCATGGTGTAATTAGTCCTGGCGGTGTAGGCTACGACATCAATTGTGGTGTTCGATTATTATCTACTAACCTTCTCGAGAAAGATATACGACCTAAACTTACCCAGCTAGCCGAAACAATCTTCAGGAACGTACCCTCAGGTTTAGGTAGTAGAAGAAAAGATTTTAGCATAAGTTCTAGCGACCTAGATCGATTGGTTACAGAAGGCGTTCAATGGCTTATAGACAAAGGATTAGGCTGGTCTGAAGACGCAGAACACTGTGAAGAAAAAGGTCACATGCAAAACTGCAACCCAGATAAAGTCTCACAAACTGCTAAAAAAAGAGGACTAAGCCAAATAGGCACCCTAGGCTCAGGTAATCACTTTTTAGAAATCCAGAAAGTCGATAAAATATATGACCCCGAAACTGCCAAGGTCTTCGGGCTAAACGAGCCAGGACAAGTCACAGTCACAATTCATTGTGGCTCGCGAGGCTACGGGCATCAAGTCTGCTCTGATTACCTACGCGTGATGGAACATGCAGTGCAAAAATACAAAATTTCGCTACCTGACCGAGAGTTAGCGTGTGCACCAGGAAATAGCAATGAGGCAAGAGATTACATCCAAGCCATGGCATGCGCCGTCAACTACGCTTTTTGTAATAGACAAGCGATCATGCACTGGGTACGCCAAAGCTTTCAACAAGTCTATAACCAAGACCCTGAAAAGTTCGGGTTAAAACTAGTCTACGACGTAGCCCATAACATAGCAAAAGTAGAAACCCATGATGTAGGTAACGGAATAAAGAAAAAAGTTTGGGTACACCGAAAAGGGGCTACGCGTGCATTTCCGCCCAATCATCCAGATGTACCGGCAGACTATCGTAGCAAAGGTCAACCAGTGCTTATTCCAGGTAGCATGGGCACTAGTTCATGGGTCCTAGTTGGCGCTGAGACAGCCATGGAACAGACCTTTGGCTCCACTGCACATGGGGCAGGACGCATGCTGAGTCGAGCCGCAGCTAAACGGCAATTCTGGGGAGGGGATATAAAAACTGCACTAGAAAGACGCGGCATTGTAGTCCGAGCTGCTAGCGCCATGGTCCTAGCTGAGGAGGCAGACTCTGCCTACAAGAACGTCGATATTGTAGCAGAAGTAAGCGATAAAGTAGGCATAGCCACGAAAGTCGCAAGGCTAGTTCCCATAGCTGTGGTCAAAGGATAAAAGGCGCTCAGGAAAAGAATTATGCATGAACACCACAGAAAGCCAGCAGATAGCACAGATGCGAAGAAAAAAACAGATAGTCGGAGCAGTAGCAATAGCACTCCTAGTGCTATTTACCATACTTAGATTTACTGGGCTAATCACGTCCTTTGAATGGCTAATAGCCGACCTCATCGTATTCCTAGTAGCCAATCTCATCTTCAGATTAATAGGCAAACCCAAGCTATGAAAATAGATACATGAAAGATTATAGCTAAGCGCGCACTGCTTTGTTCCTAAACTAGGCAACTTCTTTTTAGATATTTTTGCTTCAAAGATTAATCTCAAATAGGCAAAATAGACCCAATAATTGCCTTATTTTGGATTTTAAAACAAGTCATCAGTCTAACGGATTTAATTGTTTTAGTTCGTGATCTTTACAGAAATTATTGGCTTTAAGCTAAAATGATCTTGGATAATAGAAATTTTAGGTTTATTTTTACTGCATCAGAAATAACCATGATGACAACTCCTCAAATTTTAAAAATATCATATAAATTGTATCAATTTAGAAAGAAGGTTAATATTTTATTGTTTTTAGTGTTATTTAGAACGTTACGTAACGCCTTTGGTGTAGTTCCTTTGAAAGATGAGTGTGGGATCTGCCATCGAGTTCTTTCTGTTAGTCGGTTGAGGAAGTGCGAGCGATGCAAGCGTTTGTACTGCCGAGATTGCATGATTGCTGATGTAGCGACGGGCGATCCCACTGTTTTGCTCTGTCTTCATTGCGCTCGGCGGGTAGTTTCGCCACGCGTTACTTCAAAATATGAGGGCTTGACGGCGCATTTGCGTTTTAGGGCTGCTTTCACTGGGCAAGTCAAGCTAACTCTTGCACGCATTGATGGCTTAATTGGCACTAACCTACCTATAGAGGCTTATAGGAATGAGACTTGGTGGAGCAACTCAAAATCTAGTGCGCACGCTAAAGGCTGGCTGGATGCGGGCTGGGAGGTTCAAGAGGTTAACCTCAAAGAGGGCACAATAACTTTTAGGAAAACACAGACTCAGCCTGTTAAGCGTGTTAAGCGAAAGAAGCGCGAGGAAATTACCAAGCCGTTTACGCCTGTGCCAGCGCGCCCATTAAGATCTAAAGTGCCATCTAAGACCAAGGCTTCAAAGCTTTATGCGCGGATTTTAAATCGGGAACGCCAGCGCAATGCAGGCTACCAATCTGGCTTAAGCTCCAAGCATAGATCTGCACATGAACGCAGACTATTTGGGTCTAATGAGAAACCCCATTAGGCTACGTACTACTTTTTTATTACGCTTAGAGAAAACATGAAATAAGGCATGTTAGCAAGTAGATGCACCAGAAGGGGATCCATGCTTGGACGAAGTGTTGGAACTGTTAGAGAAAACAACCAAACGGATACAGAAGGTATTTGAAGAAAGCAAAGAAACAGCCTCAAAACAAACGGCTGCTTATGAACAAGTACTCCAATTAAAAGATGCCACTGAAGAACAGAAAATCAAAGCCTTTATAGGCAGAATGATATCCTATGACCGATTAGACAGACTATCATCTCAGCTTAGTCTGCTTTATATTCTACAGATTTTCGCCTTCAAAGTCAAGGTACTTGAGGTGTCAGTGGATAAAATTGACGAACAGCTAGAGAAGTCAGGAGTTTTAGAGAAAGGCAACGAAATTGAGAGTATCCGGAAACACATCGATGCGCTAAAAATCCTTGTAGAAGCACAATACGAGTCGCTTAAGGATATCAAAGAAAAAGGCAAAGACTTGCCCTACATTTACTAATACTTCCATTTTTATTATTTAATCGTGCAGTCTCATCCTAAAGGATAGTGGATGAAGTTGTCGAAGTATTAAGAAACAGAAATAGTCATCGAAATTAAATGGCTTACAGTTACGGTCATTTTATGTAGATTAAATCTGTTAAGGCAATTGCAGATAGTTGACTATTTAACCGTTTTAAGTCAAAATTCAACAATAAATTACAAAGTTTTATAGGCTATTTTACAAGAAGATGTCCAACTTTTGGTTTTTTAAAGTTCGGGAAATACGAGAATATTGAAACATTTTTTTCTGTCTCTATAGAAAAAGCGGTAAGTATGATTGATTTCACTATATGAGCATATTATGAACGTTTTAATGTGTTTTATGGCAGATGGCATGATGATGGTGCGCGGTATGGATGCCCATGTAAAAGATGTACAAGTGGTCAGATCAGAAGATCCTGATATTGTTTACAAATTTATTAGATGTCCTGAGTGTGGAGAACAAATTCAGATGGTTCCAGCCTTAGCGGACATGATCGCTGCCATAGAGGACCACATTAGCATCCACAGGGAAAATGCAAAAAGCAGCATAGTCAATAGCCAAGTTAAGACACCCTGCATACGCGAAAATCTAACAGAGGGAATATCTATTCAAGATGCGACGATTCGCGAGACACCAAAAGACTCAGCCTGGATAAAGTTAGAATAGGCATCTGCCTTTCTCCTTTCTTTAACCAAAAGTTAAACACCTTCTATCATGCCACAATCGTTTATTTTGAAAATAAAGTTACATAGCCATTTTCTTCCTGCAAGTCTAGGTTGTGCTGCTGCATTATAGGTTTAAGGCAGTTTTTAGAATATTTATCTAGTTTGCATTTCATTTTTATTTGGTAGCCATTAGTGCTGTTTTGGGAGATTTGCGAGCTTGGACAATCTAACGAAATGCAAGTTATTATCCAGCCTTTCTTGCACAAGTCGCTAATTTCCTGTAGAACAGCCAAAGCTTCTTGCTTATCCATGTTCCAACATTTAGACAATAATAGCGGATTATTAAAGATTAAAGCCATAGCTTGGCATAAAATTGTCCTTTGGCTATGTGCTGCTTTTTGTGCGCATTCTGTTTTTGGTTTGAAAAGTTGGTCTTTGTGAGTGGTTGTTTTTGTGAAAGTTTTTTATGTCCTGTTTGAATAGTTAGGATAGGCTTTATTGAATGCTAGGTTAGATGTGGATGAGTAGCGGTAATGTGAATTCCCAAAAAGAATCAAAGGGCGATGTCTTGGTTAGGGTTGTGCCAGTAGAAATTGATAAGGAAAGTAGAGGTAAAGCTGGCGAAAAGAGACAAATGAGCCGCCACTGGCAAGCTGATAAGATGGGACGCTTTTTTGTAGCTAATCTCACGTCACAGCAACTTAAACCCGGCATAGTTAAAGCCAGAGTAAAAATGGATAACCTTTTGCTAAAAGACGAAGGAAATTACATAGTTTATATGTACAAGGGTAGGCCCATGATTAAGCTCAATGTTAAAGATGGGCAGTTTTATGCACCTACGTCCGTTGTTGAACAATTTGGTAAAGAGGCTGTCCAGCATCAGGCTCACATCATATTGGACATACTTAAAACCAACGGACTCTCGCATGCAATAAGAGGCAAAGAAACATTCCAATCCAACGCAAGACAATTACTTAGCCAATTAAAAACCTACAACAAAGAAACCTAACCTTACCTTATTTTAGCCTACATTAGTTGATTTGTGGTAGTTTTGTTAGAGCCAAGTTTGGTAGCTTTTCTTCTTGAATGAATTGTAATTAGCAAAGACAGAACTAGGCAGCCACTGATGAATATTGCGCCTAATGTAGTTAGGTAGCTTTCTGATTGGTCCAAGTAGTCAGGGTATGGCGAAGAAACGGGAGTCGCTGTCGGTTGGATGCTAGTTGAAGCGTTAGAGCTGCTTACAGGTTCTGTTGGTTTTGAGGTTGGTGAGAGGGAAGGCGATGGAGAGAGTTCGGGTGCTAGTTTGTGTTTGATTGCGTAATTTGCAGCTGTTAGTATTAGTCCGTTGGTCTTGTCTGTGCTGGCTTCGACTACTCTGCCATTTTCGTCGATACCTTCCATGTAGCCGCAAGCAGGAACAAACAGACCTCCATAGGTTAGAAGCCTTGGTTCAAGGTATGAAACCATTTTTTGTGCGTAAGGAGTATTATACAGAGCTAGGAAGCTTACAGCGGTTTTTAAGTAGATGATTGGACTGTCAATTGGCTCAGGCCACATAACCCAAGTGCTGCCATCTGCGGCTACTGGTGATTCGTAGACGTAGTGTGGGGGCTGGAGCAGCCCTGTGTTTCCTTCGCTCATCGCAGTAAATTTGCCTGTGGCGTTGTAACGGGCTTCATGTGCCAGATATACATTGTATACTAGCTGAGTTAGAAGTGGATCAGGTTCAAAGCTGAAAAAACTTAGTAGCAAAGGCTCACAGGTAAGAGTAGCTTTAGGCAGTAATATACCGTATACATCTATTTTTTCTGCTGTTTGCCAATAATTTAGTAGATTCAAGGAATTTACAATACCAGTCGAGTTATATCCAAAAAAATCGAAGCCCCGTGCAATATAGTAGGTATAATCAGAGTATATGGTAACACCTGATGCCAACATGCTTGTATTAAAGCGTGTGTTTATAGTATAGTCGATAGTATCTATCAAGTCGGGTCTGTAGGATTTTAGTCTGTGCAAAGCCACCAGAAGGCATCCGTAGTCGTATACATTGGTTGCAGAGTCATCAACGCTTAGCCCGGGTTCACCTGTGTTATAATTATACCATAAGTAGGGTATATTGTTAGGGGCAAGTTGCAGTTTATTTAACCAATCTATTATTTTATCGACACGATAATCTGCACCCCAAACACCGGATTTGGATATCAAACCAAGATCTTGAGCATCAAGAATAGCGTTAATGTAAACGCCTAAATCCCAGAATGTAAAATAGTCAAATGTAAGTCCCGCGTGATGAAGCCCTGTCTTTGAGTTCACTCCTACGCCAGGCTGGAAGTACTGCCAAGCATTACCTGCGAGCTTTATCCAGTAGGCTTTGTCTGCAACCAATTTATTCTCCTGAGCACCTTTGGCTAATTGCACAGGCAGTTGAGCACAGCTAATTAAAAGTAGAATAGCTAAAGCGCCCCCAAATAATCGTGAGATATTTTTCATAAAATCCTCCCCAAACGCACTGTGAACTTATCGTAAACAAGCATAGGCTAAAGTGATTTATCCGAAAAGCCGCTAAATGGACAGATGAGTTGTCTCTAAAAATTACTGTTTAAAAATGGCTTTTAAATCTGCTGGTCCACATAAAAATTTGGACCCGCTTAAAATGTGAACATCTGAACTGCAATAGTGGAAAAGAGTGCCCTTAGGGGATAAATAGCAATTATCATAAGTGTTTTAAATGGTTTGCATTAATACTATTTATCGATGTTTGCTTTAAGCGTCCCTGCGTTTCCATGGGCTGAATATATTCATAATTTTACGTGGTTTATGGGTCCAATAATGATTGCTGGTATCGTGGTTTTTCTAGCTTTTCCAGCGCAAAGAAGGAGAGTGGCGCTGGTCTGGAGCGGCATTGGGATTTTTCAGGTAATTTTCTCTGGGTTCTACGCTTATCCGTATGCGGTGTTCATCGTTTTTCCTAAAGAGGTACTTTTTGGGCTCTTTGTTTTGACAAGCGGAGTTGTCTTAATAACAGCGGATGTTGTGAAGTCCCAAAATGTTAAGATAAGAAGAACATTTAGCTTGAGCATGTTTATCTTGGCTGCTTTGGAGATTTTTACTTCTTTAAACTACCCACTCTTAACTCCTTTCTTAGTTTATCCACAGAATCATGCTTTTTTAGTAGCAGCAGTAATAGCAATTGTCTGCGGTGCACTTAGCGTATTTTATAAGAAAAATAACAGGCGCTAATTATCTACGTTTAGACCTAAGGAGGGAGTTCTTTCTTTATGCCAAATTTTATTATCAAAGCACCTGCAGCGATAAAGGTCAGCCCTATTGCAAGCCCGGGAATATAATAGGAAGCCATGAAGCCAAGTGACGCATCAAAAATGAAAAATAGCGTCCATAGGATCGAAAATGAATACAACGACGCTACAGCCCAAATGATAAGTCCAGCCCAGAATAATTTTGTCCGCTTACCTTCAAGCATAACATGAGCCCTAACTAATATGATTACAGTTACAGTTCTTTAACAGTTTCCCATTCAGCGCCATATTGATTGGAAAGTTATTGTGGATGGGTGAATAGCTGTTTTAGTATTTTGATTTCTTGCTTAGGTTTTCCTTAACTCTAACTCTTACAACTTCTTTTACTAGTTCAAACGGAATTGGCTCATCTATAGGAAATTGGAGTGTACCTTTGCCTGTTCGGTATTTTGCCAATTTTTCTTTGAAAGAGTCAATGCCTGATGGCGCAGGATAAAAGCCGATGTGATTTTTATATGCTGCAAAATGTACCAAATTACCGTTCAACTTGAAAGTAGGCATTCCATAACTAATTGCCTCTTTGGCTTCAGGCGCAGCTTCTTTAATCACTTTTCTTAGCTCTTGTAAAATATCCTGCACGTTTTTAGGAAATGTAGCAATGTATTCATCTATGGTTTTAATCATCTTAGACTCCATTTTTTATTCACCGAAAAATCTCAATTAACCTATCTGCTATTGGCACATACTCCGATTTAGGTGTATTGACCTTCGCGCCTAACAAAATCAGGGCAACTATTTTTTCTTAAACCAAGGTCAGGCATTAGCATATCAGCCAAAAACTTGACCAGATAAAAAAAACATAATTTTGTGAAAGAACAGTTGTGCTTGGTTAATACCTGCTCTAATTACTATTTTTAGACTTATAGATTATGAATATATGCTCTTTGTGAGTTTCATCTAATGCTAAAACATGAGACGCTAAAACTTCTTGGACACTTTTCCTAGCCTCTTCATCTAAAGTAATTTTGATGTGAACCCCATAACCATGGGATTTACCATCAACAATCAAAAGAATATGTACAGCAAAAACTACAGCAGACAAAAGAAAACTTAATTATTAGAGAGCAATCCAATACTGTAACTATTGAAGCAAATAGGTCAAGTAGCATTGAACAAGCTAAGCAGGTGTTCAACTGCAGCATTGACCTAAAAAGGGCAGAAAAAGGCTCCAATAGCAAAAGCATGTGCGGCCGTCGTCTAGTCTGGTTTAGGACTTTAGCCTTCCAAGCTAATGATCCCGGGTTCAAATCCCGGCGACCGCACCATTTTACAATTATTTTATAAAAAGTGATACCTGAGGACTTTATATATTAGTGTAGAACAGCAGGTTCTGCAGCATATTTATGAGAAAGAGTTATTATACCTCAGACTCGAATTGTGGATGGGTGAATGAGTGGTAAAAGCGGCGCTGATTACTCCAGCGTATCTGTCCGTAGCTTGGACTCTAATGGTTAGTTATCAACTTTTCACAGAAACAGCTGTTAAAACCGTTATAGGTTCTATTAAAACTACATTTCCAGAAGCTTGGACCGTCTTAAATACCAGAATGGACATGATTATCTTCATTTACGCTTTCGCTTGGGTATTTGTTTTATCTTCAGCTATCCCATCTATCATTCTTGGTAAAAGCAGAAGCGTAATAGTTCAGTTCATTGTATGCCTAACCCTAACATTATCAGCCTTTATAGTAATCGATAGTTTAGCCTACTTCTATAATTTCAATTTGTATGATTCAGTTTCAGCATATGCAAGCTGGTTTACTAACCCAATATTTGCAGTATTTTACCTATCACTGCCCTACGTTTTAATGCTGACTATAGATTTTCGCACCAGAAGAAAGCTAAAAGCCGAAAACAATAGAGCAGCGACTTTTGCGGAAGAACTCACACAAGACGACATGACTACAGATAATTATTAGAAAGAATATCCAGACAAAAGATTAACAATAGAAAACAATCATGCAAGCCTCTTCAATAATTCAAACTTTCTTAAAGTAGATATGTATTATGAGGATTAACGCTTTTTTGGAGCTACTAATAACTAGGCATTCAGGATTTTATTAAAAAGGGGGTAGTGGAGATTATCTTTGTTCGGCGTCTCTTGGGTGTTCTCTTTCGCGGCTTCTTTCTTTAGGTTGGGTAGTTTGAGCTGTGCAAGCTGCTTTTGCTAGGGCTGTCAATCCAGTAATTTCACCTTTAACTGGATCTATTGGCAACGCGAAGACTATAGTATTGCTTGGATCGTAGCTGATGTCTTCTAGGCTTGATAGGGTACGAAGGTACATGGCTCGGCTGCTCATTTGCTGGACTGCTTTTTCTAGATTTGCAGCTGCGGTTAGTTCGCCTTCACTTTTAATGATGACAGCACGTTTTTCTCGTTCAGCTTCGGCTTGGCGAGCAATTACCCGTTTCATGTCTTCAGGCAGTTCTAGATTTTGGAGTTTTACGGACTGGATTTCAACGCCCCAGTCGCTGGTTTCTTCTTCGACGACTTTTTCTATGCGGTTTGCAATTTCTTCGCGCCGGGTCAGCAGTTCATCTAGTTCTACGTTTCCGACTATGTCGCGCATGGTAGTTTGGGCGTTTTTCATGACACTGTTCCACAAGTTCTGTATGTTAATTATGCTGTCTTTGGTGTTAACGACTCTAACAAAGACTACGGCGTCTATGCCAACACTTATGTTGTCTTTGGTCATGACGTCCTGCCGGTTAACGTCTAAAGTGATTATTCGTTTATCTTGTTTTAGGAATACTTCAATTAGCGGCCATTTGAAGAAAAAGCCTGGGCCGACAAGACGCTGGAATTTTCCAAGCCGCAGGATGATGGCTTCTTCCCATTCTTTATTAATAGCTACAGTGGCAGGCAATAGAATAAACATTATTATAGCTAAACCTATGAACAAGAAGTAAAGTAAGTTTGGCTGAACGATAACTGCTGCAGCTACAAATAGTAAGCCCATGACTAGGAAGGTTACAAAGGGTGCAGGAGAACCTGAATATTCTCCACCTCGCCTAGTTGAAGGGGCTGTTGGTTTTTGCGCCATTAGTACATCTCTAATTCAACTGCTATTATGTAGTTTAGTATTTAGTTTTTGCCCCAGCTGGCCTGCCACATAAGTAAAAACTAAGCTATCGCCCTAATTACTCTAGTTAAAAATGATTGCTTACACATATTGGTCCAAAGTAAATTATGAAGCTAAAGAGGCATCTGGGATGGTTTAAATGGGACTTTTGGTGTATTTAGTTGGTTGTCATGTGTTGTTGACGGGGATAGTGGATGTTTGATAAAATGAGGATTTTGGTGGGCAGCGACGGCTCGGTGCAATCAAAGAAGGCATTAGCTGAAGCAATTAGCATTGCCAATAAGTTTTCCGGGTTCATCAAAGTAGTTACTGTTTACGAAAAAGGAGGAGAAAAGAAGGCAGAAGCTGCAATAACTGATGCGAAACATATGCTGGAAAAAGAAAAAATCAAATACGATACCATAATGGTGCTTAACTCAAACGCTACCAAAACACTGGCTACGATAGCAAAACAGGAAAACTTTGACCTCATAATTGTAGGAAGCCGAGGTCTAGGCGGTAGAGTATCACTACTGCTAGGCAGCGTTTCAAAGAGTATAGTCACCGAAGCATACTGCAACGTTCTTGTCGTGAAAAGATAAGCCAAAAAGCTACATTTCATATTAACGCAACAAATCAGCAATATATGCAAGTCATATAGGTGATTAATATGGTTAAAGAAAAAGCTAAACAGATAAGCCATGATGAATGCGTGAGAGCGCTAGCTGAAGAGCTTAAAGCGGATAATTGGCAGGTTAAAGCTAATGTTGAGGGCTATGAGAAACCTTCCATGCGAGGCAAGATTGTACCTGATGTAGAAGCACAAAAAGGCGGCCTAAGGAGAATATGCGAGGTAGTTAACGAAAAAGATTTTGCGGATAACAAAACCCAATATATTGAGATCAAAAATTACTGCGACGAATATGACTTCCGCCTCTATATCATAGACAAGGACGGCAAACGCAAACAGATTGACCCACAGACATTTGGCAAAAAGCAGTCACAATAACAATAAAACAAGGACAAGCGCTCAGACAAAAAAGTATTAAAAATTTTCAAATCAGAACTTATCTTCTCCTGAAACGGAAGAGGCATCAACCGCTAACGTTTACGTTAGTTCTATCAGTGTGTTTATGTGGCAGGTTGAAGAGGGGGATAAATTAGGAGTACCTGCTGTGTTATTATTTGAAAGGAGTAATGTTTAGAGGTGGATGGCGAATTTGCATTCTGAGGCGCCTGAAACAGCTGATTGCAGGAGCTCTACAGTTACGGGTTGACCTAGAATGGTTTCCCAATATTTTTTGACAAAGCCTTTGGAGCAGTTACAGTAGGTCGAAGATATGTTTGTGCCTTCAGGTAATCCACGCAATAGTCCGCAGTAGCACCGCATAGGTCTGCTAAAAGCCTTGGGGGTATAAAACTGGTATATAATGTTGCCTTCTTTAACTAATCGGGTTCCCGGATTAGGCTTTAATATTTCTGCAGCCAAGAACTCATCATTAGTTTTAAACTTCTTACGTTTTGCCTTGCCGCGTTCGATGACTCGATTATTAATGGCAGCACAATTTGCTCCACAGTTCTCCATGATTTGTGAGCGGGTTTTCTCATCAACCAATGAATCCAATCGCTCCATGGCACCTTTAATCCATAGCGCAATAACCTTCTTGTCAGTTTTTTCAGTAATTTTATCGCTGCCTTCCATTACTTGCCTGCTGAATTCAACTCCAGCAAGATATTCAATATTTTTCTCCAGCGGAGTAAGCATCTTATGGCGCATACCAAGCCCCTAAGCTACCATTATAGGAACCCAGTAATAAGATTTCTAATCAGCTATAAAGCATAAAGGCAGCATTGAAAACTCAAAGATTGAGTCTTTTGCACCTACAGATGAGCTAAAAAGTAATTAAAACAAGACGTACTGCTTTAAAAGAAGAAAAAGACAGATGGCGTAGCTATTTGTTAACAAAGATGGTTTGAGCTGGGATTGCCAGCTTTATGCCTTCCTGTTCAAATACACGTTTGATGCCGAAATTAATTTGTTGTTGGGCATCCATGTATTTGACATAGTCCGAGGTTGTGACATAGTAGACTACTTCGAACTTGAGGCTAAAGTCACCAAAAGATTGGAAATGCGCCCTATTAAACTCAACTAAGTCCACTCCTTTGATTACTTGTTCAATTAATCCAGGAATTTTTTGAAGCTTTTCAAGTGGGGTATCATAGGTTACGCCTATGCTGAAGACCACGCGTCGTTTTTTGAGACGCTTAAAGTTCCTTAGATTAGTGGAAGTAAGCTCCTTGTTTGAAACGACTAGCTCTTCTCCTTGCAGCAACTGCAACCGCGTAGACTTTATACCAATTTTAGTAACTGTTCCAGCGTAATCACCTACGACAACGAAATCACCGATTTCAAAGGGTCTATCAAAGTAAATGGAAAATGCACTAAAAAAATCACTCAGAGTATTCTGTACAGCCAAAGCGATTGCGATGCCACCGATCCCTAAACCGACAACTAAGTTCGTAAGGCTATAACCAAATGCCCATAAAGTCGTTAAAAAGGCTCCTACAAGTATGATTATTAGGATTATTTTATTGAGAACAAATAGCAGATGATTGCTGACTGCTATATTCTGTCTTGCGCGCCTTTCGCCATACCAAGTTATGATTATAGAAGATAATCGAGTTAGCACGAAGGCTACCGCAAATATCTGCGCTACGAGGAAAATATCTCGAATAAGTAAGCGCTGCGCATTAAGAATAGAAAGGGTATCTAAACTGTAATAGGTACCGACGAGAATGGCAACTATGAAAATAGGGGTTCTTACGTTGTGCAGGATTTTATCATCTAAGGTTGTGCTTGTCCTTTCTGTCAATTTAGTAAAGTACCGCTCAAGAATCCTGTTACCAACCCATGCAATAAGAACTGAAGCAAATAAGATAGATAGCGAAACAATAACTTCGCTAGTTGATTGATCTAAATGGAAAGAATTATTCAATAGCTGAACGAATTCTGCAGTGGCGGCATTTGGAGGAAGCGTACATTCTGTTGTAGGGATAGTTGTAGGTGAAGTTGTGGGCGAAGTACTTACTTCTAAAGACACAGGCAGCCTCATTCCAGCAAGTTAACGATTTTTTATTAACTTTAGGTTCTTTTAATATTTCGGTATTTTGAGGCAAATCCAACCGTACTAGCGTAATAAAGGATTAGAGTATCGAAAAGGTGAAAAGGGACAAACGCACTGAACCTAATACATAAGTAATGGTGACAGTTGAATGACTGAAGCAAATATTGCAACTATCCAGCTTGAGGGAGATAAATTGAGTTTTCCTCTAAGCAAAAAGGAATTCAAAACCGGGAGCCGAGGCTACCATGCACAAGGCAAAATGATGGCTGGCGGAAAAAAATACCAAATCAACATTCTATGCGTAGAAGTAGGCTCTAAACCCAAAGAGGAAGTAAAGAAATAACATACTAAAGAACGCTAAAAACAAAGCCCTTTGAAAGTCTATCAAACCCATTTTCATTTTTATTCACGTAAGGAAAATCATAATAACCATTTTTATGAAGAAATAAAGCTAATGACGCAGGCGTCTATCGAAGGGCTAAAAAAACAATTTCATAGAAAAAAGAAAGGTTATTGTTTGCGTGCTGCAATGATGGCTCGGCATTTGTCGGCGTATTCGCAGTAATCGAGGCAGGAGGCGTCTTTGCTGGGTTTGTGCCATTCTGCTCCGCAATCGTTGCAGATGCCTACGTCTTCGTCGCTCCAGATTTCAACGTTACCGCCACATACGTGGCATTTCACGTAGGACATGGTGGGGCGTAGGAAGGATTTTAATCCTGGACAGGTGTCGGGATTCTTTTTAAATTCAGGGTTGCTTCCGTTACTCACAGATTTCACCTCCAATATCTATGATGTAGCGCTTTACTGGGATCTTTTTGCCGGAGGCTTCTACGGCTTTATCAACCATCCATTTGAGACCTGAGCAGCAGGGCACTCTCATGTGCGCCACAGTTACGCTGGCGACATTGTTTTTCTTTAGAATCTCGCCAAGTTTAGCTGCGTATTCTTGGACACCGTCGAATTTGGGGCAGCCGATAACGATGCGTCTACCAGGCATTAGCTTCTCATGAAGATCAGGGCAGGCAACGGGAGCGCAGTCAGCGACTATGAGCAAATTGGCGTTGTTATAGAAGGGCGCTTCTATAGGGACAAGTTTGAGCTGGATTGGCCACTGTGGAGCTTGAGGCTTTTTCGGGGTTTCTTTACTAACTTCGATTTTTGCTAGATGCTCTTTGACTGCTTTTTCATCGAATTCGTCAGCTTCCCGCTCGATTATGGTTATGGCTCCCTGTGGACAGTGACCAATGCATGCACCTAGACCGTCGCAGTACATTTCTTTAACGATTTTTGCTTTGCCGTCAATTATTTGAAGCGCCCCTTCATGACATTTAGGGACACAGGCGCCGCAGCCATTGCATAGGTCTTCATTTATTTTTACAATTTTTCTAACTGGCATTGTTTATTTCTCCTTCTTGGATGCATTTTCCGCCGCTAGGGCAGAATTTTTTGGCGTGATTTTCAATTACCGTGAAGAGGGCGCCTACGGTTTCTTGGTTTACGGAGTAAATGTGTTTTTTGCCTTGGCGTTGAGCATAGATAAAGTTGCATTGCAGTAATGGTTTTAGGTTGTGGCTAATCATGCTTTGCTCTTGACCTAGGGCTTGGGCTAGTTCGTTTACGCTCATAGGTTTTTCTGCGAGTCTTTCGAGTGCGGCAAGACGTGTGGGGTTTGAAAGGTTGGTAAAGAATCGATAGCAGAGTGCGGTTAGGCCTTTTTTCACGGTTCTCTCACATCATTTAATATGAACAATATCTCATATGTAAAATTATTCATATAAACTTATTGGTTCAAACAACAAATACACAAATCAACCCTAATCGCAAAAGAAACAAGGCAGCCCTGAGAAGATACTCTTACAGCACTACTATCACATACGCGCCGCAGCTCCTAATAGAACAAAAAAGAATGTGCTAAGGTAGAACCTGCGCCTTAATCAACAAAACATCTTGAAGTGGACGATCATTATTGGCCCGATTAGTAGGCACTTTTGATATTGCATCTACAACATCCATACCCTCTACGACTTCACCGAAAACCGCATAAGTAGCATCAAATCCAGGCATTTTGCCATTATCTACAACGTTAATAAAGAATTGACTGCTCGCCGAATCAGGTTCACAGGTTTTGGCCATGGCAATCGTGCCGCGCATGTTACGGTTGTTCCGGCCAATTTCGTCACGTATAGTAGGAATGGAGTCGTCCCCGTATCCTGTGCCAGTCGGATCGCCACCTTGAATCATAAAATTTTTGATGACACGGTGGAAGATAGTACCGTTATAGGTGCCTTTCTCTACTAGGCGCTTGAAATTGCCCGCTGTAATGGGCTTATCAGCTCGAAGAGCAATAACGATGTTACCTTTGCTTGTTTCAAACATAACTCTTGTTGGTTGACTACTCATAACATATACCAGAAAGCCTCTATATCAAACACGATTATAATACCTATTGATCCGCCTAAAACTTGCTGGATAAAGCAAAGATAAAGAAAAAAGAAACTGGATTAAGGCAAGACTTCTGCCTTAATTAGAGTTATAGTCTCTAAAGGTTGATCTGTTGGTGTGCCTGTAGTTGGTACGCGTGACATTTGCATAACTACGTCCATGCCAGCGATGACTTGCCCGAAGACTGTGTATGTGCCATCGAACGTGGTACCATCTGGATAAGTAATCTCGCTATTGTTCGCTACGTTGATAAAGAACTGGCTGGTTGCCGAGTTTGGCTGAGATGTTTTTGCCATTGCTATTGTACCGACATAATTGCGGTTGTTGGAGCCGATTTCGTCAGGAATGGTGGCAACATTAGCAGATTGGTTACTTCCACCTTGAACCATGAAGTCTTTAATTATGCGGTGGAATATTGTACCATCATAAACTCCTTGGTTTACTAAATTTACAAAGTTGCTTGTGGTTATAGGTTTATCATCACGCATCTGGACAACTATGTCACCCATGGAGGTTTGAAGCAGCACTCGGGTGCCAGTAGCGCTGTATTGTCCTGCGGGAGAAGTAAGAGGTGTGGGATATGGAGTTGGACTGCCTGAAGGTGTATCAGTTGAAGACGGCGTTGGAGTGGAAGTTGAGGTAGGATTAACGGCGATGGGCGTGTTTTGGCTAAGCATAACTATTGCTACAGCCAGTACAACAATAATAGCGATAACACCCACCACAGCAAGCATCCTGTTCCGACTGCGTGCCCTGACTGCAGAAGGTTTAACTTTACGATTTGGACGGGAACTCATGCCCACAAGTATAACTAAAATTTTATTTAAAGATATTTCCAATTTATCGAAGTTGAAAGAAAAAGGCAAAAAGGTAGAAACTAAGTTATCTGAGCCAATCTGCTAGATGCACGGTGTTTGTATTTCCGGTTTTTTCTACTGTAACAATTCCGCGCTCGGCTAATCGCGCAACTATGCGGTGAGTCTGTAGCCGGCTTAGTCCAGTTTCGCTGCGAATGTATTTTTGTAAGTATTCTCCGTTGTGTGCTGATAAAACTTCAAGGACTTTGCGCTCATCTGCTGTTAATGTTTTAAGCACTGACGCGTAGGGTGCAACGTTGCCGTCAGAAACTTGCGCGCTTGCTGATGCAGCCAGACCTGAACTTGTAAGAGACTGCGCAATGACTCGCCCAGCTTTAATTTCAGGGAACAGTGCAAAGTAGATTACACCAACAATTCCAACCAAGGCTAGCGCGACCATTATAAAGAAGACTGCTCCGAAATAAGGCGCTAGGGCATTTTGCGTTTGAACATTGTTGTGCTCACTCATATGACCGCCTGTCATGCCGCTCCACATGTTGCCCCACCTATTTGCAGCATCGGTAGAAGGAACTGTAAGGACAAAGTAGCCTGCCACTACAACTGCCGCTAAAGAGACGATGGATGCAATGGTAACCATAAGAAACAGTGTTGCTTTACGCACTTACACCATCAGACAATAACATCGTTATTACGTGGATTTAAGGCTATGCCCGCAAGAAAGACTATTCAACAAACAAAATAACACAATAGCCACAGAATAGCACTTAAGAAAAATAGAAAGAAAAAGGCGGCAAAAACCGCTATGAAAGAATTATTCGGTTGGGGTAGGTACGTATCTAGAGAGGTAGCCTTTGGTTATCTTTGGCGGTCGGGGTTTCCATTGGGCTAGGCGGCTGTTTAGTTCTTGTTCGGAGAGTTCAACGTTTAGGCTGCGTTTGGCTATGTCAATCGTTATTATGTCGCCATCTCTTAGGACTGCTATAGGTCCACCTTCGAAGGCTTCAGGAGCAACATGTCCAATACAGGGTCCGCGGGTGGCGCCTGAGAATCGACCGTCAGTAATGAGCGCTACGCTTTCGCTTAGACCCATGCCGGCTATAGTGGCTGTAGGGAAGAGCATCTCGGGCATGCCCGGTCCTCCTCTCGGGCCTTCGTAACGGATAACTACTACATCACCTGGTTTAATTTGCTGTCCACGTATAGCAGTTATAGCTTCATTTTCGGAGTCAAAGACTTTAGCTGGACCTGAATGCTTTTGCATTTTCTGGGATACTGCTGCAGTTTTTACGACTGCGCCTTTAGGTGCAAGGTTACCTGTTAGTATGGCTAGTCCGCCTTCCTTGTGTACTGGGTCAGACAGTGGATGGATTACGTTAGCATCTTTCACGCGAGCGTCTTTGATATTTTCCCCAACAGTGTAGCCTGAGACTGTTGGCTGTTCTAAGTGTAGAAAGTCTGAGAGTTCATGCATGACCGCGGGTACACCTCCAGCTGCATCAAGATCTTCTATGGCATAGACGCCGCTGGGAATCATGCTGCTCAGGTGGGGGACCTTTCGACCAATCTCGTCAAATGTCTTTAGCGGCAGGGTTAATCCTGCTTCTTTGGCGATAGCCGTCAAATGTAGCACGGTATTTGTCGAGCCACCTAGTGCCATATCTACCGCTATAGCGTTCTCAAACGCTTTCTGGGTAAGTATAGTTGAGGGTTTAACGTTGCTTTTTACAAGTCCGACTATGCGTTCTCCTGTTTCTTTGGCTAGGCGTAGCTTGTGTGAACTGTTGGCCAGTGAGGTGGCACAGTATGGAAGGGACATGCCTAAGGCTTCGGTCATGCATGCCATCGTGTTGGCAGTGAACATGCCGCTGCAGGAGCCGCATCCGGGGCAGGCCGAATTCTCGAGTCGAGTAAGTTCTTCTTTTGATAGTTTGCCTGCTACCACTTGTCCGAGGGCTTCTGGTACGTTAGAGTAGCTGACTTTTTTGCCGTCGAGCTTTCCTGCAGCCATGGGACCGCCTGTTAAAACGATTGCAGGGATATCCATGCGGGCTGCGGCCATGAGCATGCCTGGAGTAACTTTGTCACAGTTGGTAACCAAAACTAATCCATCTAACCGGTGGGCTTGGGTCATGATTTCTACGGAATCAGCTATAATTTCGCGTGAGGGCAATGAGAAGCGCATGCCTTGATGGCCCATGGCTATTCCGTCGCACACGGCTATTGTGTCAAATTCGAAGGGTTGGCCGCCTGCGGCGAGTATGCCCTCTTTAACAGCTTCACCTAAAGTGCGCAAGTGAATATGGCCTGGTACAAGGTTAGTATAGCTGTTAGCTATCCCGATGAAAGGTTTACTCATATCATTATCTGTTAAGCCAAGGGCTTTTAGCAGAGCGCGATGGGGTGCCCGTTCAGTCCCCTCTTTAATGTCACAACTTCTCAATTTTTAACACCTAACGTAATGCCAATTAATATAATAGCTGATAAGTGAGGCGGCTGCTGTTAAGTCTTTTGCGAAAACAAAGCGCCATTTAATGACTAAGACTGATGAATCGTACTACTCAAAATTCACATGAATAAAAAGGATACGGTGCTCTTAGGCGCGTAGTATTTGTGCTAGCTGAGTTGCCCAGTTGCGGATGGCATCCCAGTCGCGGGCATCGTATACTCCAGGCTCGGTTTCTTTGTAGGCAGCCGCAATTTTGGGGCTTTCCGTATCCATAGCTTTCTTGGACCACCAAAGTGTTTTGTTAAAATTATAGACACCCAAAAAAAGCCCAAAGCAACTGGGGCAGGCGATACTAGAAACAAGGAGCCTGCCGGAACTGCCAGCGATAATTATTATTACAGAAAAAGTTGCTGGCTTATGCTTTCGCCAAATAAGCGGAAAAATGGATTATGCAGGCTCTTTTGGCGCAGACCCTGCCTTTCATGGTTGGGCTAAAGATTTATTTAGTTACTACTGGGAGAAACCAAAACGGAATTAAATGTCATAATACCATAAGTCTTATATCTTCCCTTGCTGCTCGTTAAAGGATTATCGAGGAATGTAAAATGGGGAATTGCTTTATTCAACCCTAATCGTTTCCCAAAACAAATCTATATTTTAGATACCACTCTTCGTGATGGTGAACAAACACCGGGAGTTTCCCTGACCCCTGAAAATAAACTGCGAATTGCGCAGCGCCTAGATGAGCTTGGTGTTAACGTAATTGAAGCAGGCTTCGCGGCAGTTTCAGAGGGGGAAATGGAATCTGTTAGCCTTATCGCTAAACAGAAATTGAAGGCGCAAATTAGCAGCGCGGCTAGAGGGACAAAAAGTGACATAGATGCTGTATTGAAAAGTGGCGCCTCAACAATTAGCATGATTATTCCAACATCAGATTTGCACATTGAATGTAAACTCCATAAAACCCGTGAACAAGTTCTAAAGACAACCCAAGAATGCGTGGAATACGCTAAAGACCATGGATTAACGGTGGAGTTATTAGCTGAAGATGCTACTCGCTCGGACTTTGACTATTTAGTTAAGGTCTTCCAAACCGCGGTTGCCGCTGGCGTAGACAGGGTCATTCCATGCGATACCGTTGGCATTCTAACTCCTGAGCGCACACGCGAATTCTACCTAAAACTCAAGGAAAACATCAAGGTCCCGATAGGTGTGCACTGCCATAACGATTTTGGCATGGCAGTTGCCAATAGTATAGCCGCACTTGGCTCAGGCGCTGAAGAAATTCATGCAACCATCAACGGTCTAGGCGAACGCGCAGGCAATGCCTCACTTGAAGAAATAGTAGTCTCATTAAAGGCGCTATATAACGTTGAAACCGCAATTAAAACCGAGCTACTCTACAGTACCTCCCAGCTAGTCTCTCGTCTAACCGGCATCCTAGTACAACCAAATAAGGCTATAGTCGGCGCAAACGCGTTTAGGCACGAATCAGGCATCCATACTCAAGGTCTGCTCGAAAACCCGTTAACCTATGAACCTATCGACCCCTCTATGGTTGGCAAGATAAGATGCATCTCGGCAGGCAAACATTCAGGGAGTCATGCCATTAAAGCTGAAGTTCAAAGCATGGGCATACACCCAACTGATGAACAACTCAAAGAAATCTCTGCCCGGGTCAAAACGTTAGGCGATAAAGGCAAAACCATCACAGACGCTGATTTGCTTGCAATCGCTGAAGCAGTCGTAGGTCTAGCTAAACCCAAAGCTATCCGGCTACAAGAGGTTACGGTCATGAGCGGTGACAAAATCACACCTACTGCTTCAGTGCGCCTTAAAGTTAACGAAAAAGAAATCATTGAAGCTGCCACCGGTGTAGGACCTGTCGATGCAGTTATAAATGCGGTCAAAAAAGCCGTAACATCAACTGAACCCATCTACCTCGAGCAGTACCACGTTAACTCTATAACCGGCGGAACTGACGCCATGGTCGAAGTCGAAGTCCACATGCGCAAAGGCACCAAAACCGCAACAGCCCGAGGCGTCCGCGAAGACATCGTCATGGCCAGCATGGACGCAGTCTTAGCCTGCATGAACGTCCTAACCACCTACAACGGAAACGGCAACGGTAACAGCAATGGAAACGGGCACATCGATACAGCAACTAAAAAGCCCTAACCAACATACTTCTAAACGCTCTCTTTTTCTTTCTTTTCATTTTTGATTACGTCAGCAACTGTTCCTTAGATGGAACAGTTTGTTCCGTGGACAACCATAAGCCTCTTTGTTGGACATTAATGCATGTGACTTACCATGCACGTGTTTACAACAAATAGTACACCCCTCTTTGTAGTGCTTTTATTAATCAGCAATCTTCCAGTTGCATTGACACAGGAGTCTTGGACAACCAAAGCGCCGATGCATTGCAGTAGAGCAGATTTAGGCGCTGCCGTAGTAAACGGAAAAATCTACGCTATAGGAGGCAACAACATCGACACAAATGAACCACTTACTCCAGGCATCAATGAAGAATACGATCCCACCACAGACAAATGGATCTTCAAGACTCCAACGCCGATCCCGACAAGCCAGTTATTTCAACTCTACTTTAGCTCGATTTAAACTAGAAGGCTTACAAAGTTCACCCTCTGTCGAGAATTACTTCAATTCTACCTTAGCTCGATTTAAACTTCATATCCTGCTTCTAGTAGCTCTTTTATCTCTTGATTTCAATTCTACTTTAGCTCGATTTTAACTATGAGCGCGTCGATTTCCTGCTCTGAAGGTATGTAATTTCAATTCTACCTTAGCTCGATTTTAACTTTTGAAAAATGTAGATGCCCAAGTCACCTTTGCTTATTTCAATTCTACCTTAGCTCGATTTTAACTTGCAAATGCGACGGACATTATTTCGTTGCTTTTCACATTTCAATTCTACCTTAGCTCGATTTTAACGTAAGTTATCCGACTTCTCTCGTAGGAGTTAAGATAATTTCAATTCTACCTTAGCTCGATTTTAACACGAAGCCCTCCAAATGTCCTATCTGAAACGCAAAGATTTCAATTCTACCTTAGCTCGATTTTAACTATATCGAGCGCTTAATCTGGGCTATGAATAATGCCATTTCAATTCTACCTTAGCTCGATTTTAACCATTTAACGGCTCTTGTCATGATTGCACCTAAGGGTATTTCAATTCTACCTTAGCTCGATTTTAACTGATATTATACAGGTTGACCGCATGGTTATAGACGTATTTCAATTCTACCTTAGCTCGATTTTAACAACTGCAAGACGGTCACAATTAAAATGCTCTATGGGATTTCAATTCTACCTTAGCTCGATTTTAACCCTTTAACGTATGCGTTGCTCCAGAATGCTGTCCAGAATTTCAATTCTACCTTAGCTCGATTTTAACGGCGCCTTGTTTGTGGTCTTCGTCGCGGTGATGTAATTTCAATTCTACCTTAGCTCGATTTTAACATGGGGGTTGACCCGTCGATTGTTGCGTCAACCCCTATTTCAATTCTACCTTAGCTCGATTTTAACCAAAAACTCCGCGACATACAACCAATCGCGTAATCGATTTCAATTCTACCTTAGCTCGATTTTAACGAAGCCGCCGAACTCAGCGTCGCAGCACTACATAATTTCAATTCTACCTTAGCTCGATTTTAACAAACATCCGAGCCGTAAACCTACAAGAAGCCACCTAATTTCAATTCTACCTTAGCTCGATTTTAACTTCGTAACCGCCATCAACACCATGCCCGGCAACACAATTTCAATTCTACCTTAGCTCGATTTTAACACGCTCAACCATAACCCTAATCGACGCCGAAACCGATTTCAATTCTACCTTAGCTCGATTTTAACACGACGATGTGAGTGTGTCCGCCGCCACCTATTGTGATTTCAATTCTACCTTAGCTCGATTTTAACCTGGAACTGGTGGTTTACATGCTTTCATATTTAATTTCAATTCTACCTTAGCTCGATTTTAACTCGCTTACTTGATAGTGGTATGTGAGGGCTTGGCGTATTTCAATTCTACCTTAGCTCGATTTTAACTTGGGTAGTCACCCAAATACAACGTCGCAAAAACATTTCAATTCTACCTTAGCTCGATTTTAACACTTTATATAGTTGCCATTGTTCACCTTTAGGAACTATTTCAATTCTACCTTAGCTCGATTTTAACTACTCACGTCGTCGGCGGAACTACAACTTGGGAGGAATTTCAATTCTACCTTAGCTCGATTTTAACTATGCTATTAAATGTCCTGAATATAAAACATGGCTAGATTTCAATTCTACCTTAGCTCGATTTTAACTATACCAAACACAGAAAAGATAAAAAGCTTTATAAAATTTCAATTCTACCTTAGCTCGATTTTAACTTGTGGTGAAAAATATGGCGTGTGAGTGCTGGCTGGATTTCAATTCTACCTTAGCTCGATTTTAACCCGGCTCTTCACAGACAAAACCTTAGACACTAAAGTCATTTCAATTCTACCTTAGCTCGATTTTAACCAAGCATGCAAAGCCACTAAGCCCTGTCCAATACAGATTTCAATTCTACCTTAGCTCGATTTTAACCCGCACTGAGAAGCACGCAAAGACTCATAGGCGAAAATTTCAATTCTACCTTAGCTCGATTTTAACCCTCCATCAAAGCAGCCTTTGAAACAAAATAGCTATATTTCAATTCTACCTTAGCTCGATTTTAACTGCTGGCATGTAGCGATAATTTGGGTTCACGTACATATTTCAATTCTACCTTAGCTCGATTTTAACTAAGGTATCAGTGAACCTTCCGCTAAAAGGAATTAAATTTCAATTCTACCTTAGCTCGATTTTAACAGCTGGCTGACCAGCCTGGTATGTTTAGTGTTCTAGATTTCAATTCTACCTTAGCTCGATTTTAACTTCAACTATGCCGTCAATGTCGCAGCTAACGCTTGCCTATTTCAATTCTACCTTAGCTCGATTTTAACCGAATTAGCCTTCTCTGTGAAGATTGGCTTAATGATATTTCAATTCTACCTTAGCTCGATTTTAACATATTATTGTAATAGCGCAAAGCCTACAACAACTTGATTTCAATTCTACCTTAGCTCGATTTTAACTGTCCCTGCTGCTCACACGCATGAAAGTCTAGTCCGATTTCAATTCTACCTTAGCTCGATTTTAACTTTGCCACTGTTGAAACTTAGACGGCCTATGAAGATTTCAATTCTACCTTAGCTCGATTTTAACTAGTTTGCTTTGGCTGCCGTCACGGTTGAGGACGTTATTTCAATTCTACCTTAGCTCGATTTTAACAGCTACCGCTCAAGGAAATCGCCAAAAGAGCGAAAGATTTCAATTCTACCTTAGCTCGATTTTAACGTTTATTGCTCCCTTTCTTCTCCCTTCTGCTTTCTTATTTCAATTCTACCTTAGCTCGATTTTAACGGTTGATGTTGCACGTGCTCTTTTGCTTGCGGAAAAAATTTCAATTCTACCTTAGCTCGATTTTAACGCGTAATCGGTCGCAACTATACCCTGCGCATTCCAAATTTCAATTCTACCTTAGCTCGATTTTAACTTTCTTTTTCTTACGACTAGAATCATCTAGCCAGTAAGATTTCAATTCTACCTTAGCTCGATTTTAACTTGAGTCAAAAGCCAATCCGAGAGACTAACAATCTATTTCAATTCTACCTTAGCTCGATTTTAACTAAAAAAGGCAAAACCCTATACCACTGCCTAATCTGATTTCAATTCTACCTTAGCTCGATTTTAACAACATTTTAGTCTCTCCAAGTTAAGTGGGCAAATTCATTTCAATTCTACCTTAGCTCGATTTTAACGTTAACTTGGGGTTCATTAAGTAAGAATCTTGGTGTATTTCAATTCTACCTTAGCTCGATTTTAACATTCAACGCTACTTCAAACGCGCCTTAGAAGCACAAATTTCAATTCTACCTTAGCTCGATTTTAACCTCACCGCCAGCAACAGCCAGCATATCGTCATCATCATTTCAATTCTACCTTAGCTCGATTTTAACAACACCTGTTGCTTTGCATGATTGACCTATTTTTTATTTCAATTCTACCTTAGCTCGATTTTAACTAGCATCACTACAAGAATCCCCCGGACCTAAAACAATTTCAATTCTACCTTAGCTCGATTTTAACCTGCTGACCATTTCGGGGTAATGGTTCTACCGCCATATTTCAATTCTACCTTAGCTCGATTTTAACCCACGCCATGAATATCTTGAGCTGTTAGAGTAAACAATTTCAATTCTACCTTAGCTCGATTTTAACCTTCTATTTCGCTTGTCGGCTCCGTTTCCTTGAATTATTTCAATTCTACCTTAGCTCGATTTTAACGTGCCATTCGTGCAGCAATATTTACAGATTAATGTATTTCAATTCTACCTTAGCTCGATTTTAACTCGAATTTTGGGGCATTGCTCTTGTATCAGAATCCAAATTTCAATTCTACCTTAGCTCGATTTTAACCAGTTAAGCGTGGCGCTGCTGGGCAACAGGGGCATGTATTTCAATTCTACCTTAGCTCGATTTTAACGTAATTGCAAATTCATCATAGATGAAGCCGACTTTAATTTCAATTCTACCTTAGCTCGATTTTAACTCAGTTGCTTTCTTGATTTCCCCGCCACATGTATGAATTTCAATTCTACCTTAGCTCGATTTTAACCGGCGCTGGGCGTTAAAGAGGGCTTCTTTAGTGACAATTTCAATTCTACCTTAGCTCGATTTTAACGCAACCGGGGCATTTATGTTTGAGATATTCGTGAGATATTTCAATTCTACCTTAGCTCGATTTTAACTATTAATATTATGGTAGGCTACCTTTAGACGTTTTGTATTTCAATTCTACCTTAGCTCGATTTTAACGTAAACAATATCACCAGTAGATACATCGATTTCCATATTTCAATTCTACCTTAGCTCGATTTTAACCCTTAGGGGAGCAAGCCTTAGGGAAGCACACATTGTATTTCAATTCTACCTTAGCTCGATTTTAACTTTTCCTCCTGCATCTCCCAAGCTCGACTGTACGCTATTTCAATTCTACCTTAGCTCGATTTTAACCTGCACCAGAGCCGAGCATATCGAAATTGAGTATTAATTTCAATTCTACCTTAGCTCGATTTTAACGCGTTGTAGAGTTCCAGCAGTTTGGCCCAGCTAAAGAATTTCAATTCTACCTTAGCTCGATTTTAACATTATTTGATGCTCGTCTTTATGATTGCTGGATTTAATTTCAATTCTACCTTAGCTCGATTTTAACATTGCTCTTTTTGTCTTTAAATTTGTTACTGCCTTGCATTTCAATTCTACCTTAGCTCGATTTTAACTTTGAAGTTTTTGCTCTTGTTAAATTGAAAAATATTTCAATTCTACCTTAGCTCGATTTTAACTAACGCCTGAAACTGCTTCCCAAAGACCATCAGATTTCAATTCTACCTTAGCTCGATTTTAACCAGTTAAACGCTTTTACACTACTTGCGAGCAGGGACATTTCAATTCTACCTTAGCTCGATTTTAACAGACGCCCTTAACACTACAGGAACAGCCCTAGACACATTTCAATTCTACCTTAGCTCGATTTTAACTAGTGATTATTTTAAATGCTAACCCATAGCTTCCAGATTTCAATTCTACCTTAGCTCGATTTTAACACGCATTTCCTGTGTAAATGATACTCGATGGTGGGAATTTCAATTCTACCTTAGCTCGATTTTAACTGCAACCATAGGAGAACAACCATTAAATCAAATGTTATTTCAATTCTACCTTAGCTCGATTTTAACAACTTTGAAGCGCCTCGACTTTTAGCTTGTAACAGTATTTCAATTCTACCTTAGCTCGATTTTAACCCGCAAAGCATGGGAAGACCGCTATATAGTTAAATTTCAATTCTACCTTAGCTCGATTTTAACAACAATCTAAGGAGGTAAAAGAGTGAAAATAAACTTATTTCAATTCTACCTTAGCTCGATTTTAACTGGAGCGGCTTGCGCGTTTAGAGCTCCCAAAAATGCATTTCAATTCTACCTTAGCTCGATTTTAACGCTGATTAATAGCCGCATTCGAGTTGCCAAAGACAAATTTCAATTCTACCTTAGCTCGATTTTAACAAAACTGGGTAAGAACACGACCATACAACAAGACAAATTTCAATTCTACCTTAGCTCGATTTTAACAGGACGTGTTTTGCTCTTATTTTTACTATTTGGCTGGAAAATTTAAGTGTTTTTAGACAGCTGTAAAGTTAGGGTGTAATAATGCTTTGGGTTTATAAATGCTGACTAGAGTGTATGGATATTTCATTTCTTTTGTGTCTAAAGGCTTCTTTTGCGACCCACACTGGCTAGTGACATTATTTAAAATCTGAAACCAAGATTAAGCGGTATATGGCTTAAAGCAGTTTAATAATATATTAAAGCTGACTTACTAGAAGAGTTAAAAAGATAATAAAATAAAAAAGCAACTACGCATTCTCTGAAAGATTTAACAGCTACGAAAGAAAAGACGGTTAGTACCCGGCCAAGATACCACAACATTTTTATTTTGTTTTCATGGTATTTTTAAGAAGCTTATTTAACGGAGGAAAGAACGTGAGGGATTGCCACCTCAATAGAGAATCAGTTCGCCGTTTTGTTCAACCCAGCTAGGCAACCCTCTGATATCGCGTACATTTTTCACCAAGAAACAGCGAATCAATGCCTCCAAAGTTCTCTAAGCAAAGCAAATTCACACTACCGAAGGTGCTAGAAAAATGAGCCAAATGTCAGGAGCAAAAGCCATAATAGAAGCCCTAGAACGCCAAAAAATAACCGAAATATTCGGACTTCCCGGTGGAGCAGTCTTACCTATCTATGATGCGCTGCATGACTCAAAAATCAGGCACATCTTGTGCAGGCACGAGCAGGGAGCAGCCCACGCTGCCGACGGCTATGCGCGAGCTAGCGGAAAAGCCGGAGTATGCTTGGCAACCAGTGGTCCAGGAGCCACAAACTTGGTCACCGGTATAGCTACTGCGCACTTAGATTCGTCGCCACTAGTTGCATTAACGGGTCAGGTTCCAGCGTTTAGCCATAACACGTCATACATGGTTGGCAGGGATGCCTTCCAAGAAGCAGACATCGTAGGCATCACTACGCCTATCACAAAGTATGGACATCAGGTTCGCAAAATTAAAGAAATCCCAAGAATGATTAAAACTGCCTTTTATATAGCTACAACAGGCAGACCAGGCCCAGTGCTACTAGACTTCCCAAAAGATATCCAAACACAGACCTCAGAGTTTGACTTCACCAAAGAGCCGAAACTGCCCGGGTACGACCCTACCTGCGCCATCGACGAGGCGGGGCTTAAAAAAGCCGCCCAGATGATCATAGAATCCGAAAGACCACTTATACTAGCCGGCGGAGGAGTAATCGGCGGCAACGCCTCACAAGAATTAGTGCAATTAGCAGAGTTTCTAGGCATACCAGTAGTTACTACGCTAATGGGCAAAGGCTCTATACCAGAAACCCATCCGCTTGCACTAGGTAATATAGGCATGCACGGCACTACTGCAGCAAACAAGTTAATCACTGAAACGGACCTACTAATAGCCGTAGGCACTAGGTTCTCTGACCGCTCCTGCGCAACCAACGACATCTTTTGCCAAGGCAAAAAAATAATCCACATAGACATAGACCTAGCGGAGATAGAGAAAAACATAGACGTCCACCTACCCATTGTAGGAGAAGCAAAATGCTGTCTACAAACGCTCTACACGATAATTGTTAGCCAACTCAAAAAACACCAAGATTCGCCTTGGACCAAAAGAGTCAAACAAGTTAAAGAGGAGCTATGCAACGAAAACGGCACCTGTAATGGTAATGATAATGGCTTCCTTAAACCTAAAATGCTATTAAAAAAGCTCAGAGAAATCTTGCCAGCAAACGCTATAGCTACCACCGAAGTAGGTCAGAACCAAATGTGGGCAGGACTCTTCTTCAACGCTCTACAGCCACGTACATTTATCACTTCAGGAGGGCTTGGCACCATGGGCTTTGGCTTTCCAGCCGCCATAGGCGCAAAGGTCGCATGCCCAGATAGGCATGTAATAGACATTGCCGGCGATGGAAGCTTCATCATGAGCGAACATGAACTGGCCTGCGCAGTAGAAGAAAACATCCCAGTAATAGTCATGGTATTTAATAATTCTGTGCTGGGAAACGTAGCCCAATGGCAACGTATGCTCTACAACCGAAGATATACAGCCATTAACCTAGGCAAAGTACCTGACTTTGTCAAGCTTGCAGAAGCATACGGCGCCCAAGGATTAAGAGCCCAATCGCTAGATGAGTTCGCCAAAGCCGTAAAGACTGCCATGAAGAGCGAAGTTGCAACAGTAATCGACGTGCCTATTTCACCTGAAGAGAACATCTTCCCTATGGTTCCCCCAGGACGAAGCTTAAAAGAAGTAATAAACGGAGACCTCTAACAGGTATCCGCTTACATTAATGGTGGATAATAAGATGGAAAATGAAAAACAAGAGAAAGCCATCATAGCAGTACTGGTCGAAAACAAGCCAGGTGTACTACATAGCGTTTCAAACATGTTCCGTCGCAGAGACTTTAACATCGAAAGTATCTCAGTTGGATTAGCCGAGCAAAAAGGTCTTTCACGCATGACCATAGGCGTCAAAGGCGACGACAAGACCATTGACCAAGTCGTCAAGCAACTCAAAAAAATAATTGACGTCGTCAAAGTCAAGCAGCTAGAACCCAAAGCTACAGTAATCCGTGAATTAGCACTAGTAAAGGTCTTTGTCCCCGATGGAAGGGTTAGAGCAGAAATCATCAATTTCACCGACGTATTTAGAGGGCGTATAGTAGACGTAGCATCAGATAGCTTAACAATAGAAATCACCGGCTCACCAGACAAAATCGACGCCTACTTGAATCTCATGAACAACTTTGGCATACTAGAACTCGCCCGTACAGGCATAACAGCCTTATCACGAGGAACCAAAGCCATGAGCCTAGAAGAATAAATTACAGAGCACTTACAATTTCCTCCCCTCTTTGGACATGTATTAACCAGAAAAGCAGCTTGCTTAGCGAAGCTGCGAATCAGGACTCAATAGCAACCCACATGAAACCGCTACTATTGCAGAGAAAAACTTAACTGCAGTAGACCCGAAAGGGGGAACATCAAAGAACCTTTCAAAGTAATTAAAAAAGTTAACGAGGCAAAAAAATTGAATATTTCAGAAAAAATCTTGGCTAAAGCATCAGGAAAAACCGTTGTACAATCAGGAGACATCGTGGACGCGAACGTTGATACAATAATGGTCCATGATTTAACGGGTCCTTTAGCCATTGAAGCCTTTAAAAAAATAGGCGTAAACAAAGTTTGGGATAACAAAAAAGTAGTGATAATTTTAGACCACCAGATTCCCGCTGAATCTGTAAAAATGGCTGAACTACATAAGATGCTGCGCAACTTCGCCAAAGAGCAAAACATTCGCATCTATGACGTTGGCGAGGGCGGCATATGCCATCAGGTCATGCCAGAAAAAGGCCATGTCACCCCCGGCAACCTTATCGTCGGCGCTGACTCACACACCTGCACTTACGGCGCATTTGGCGCATTTGCGACAGGTATAGGCTCAACCGAAGCTGCAGCAGTATTTGCTACAGGTAAAATGTGGCTAAAGGTACCTGAAGCAATCAAAATAGAAGTAGAAGGCAAATTCCAAAAATACGTCGCCCCTAAAGACCTGATTCTATACTTGGCAGGCAAAATGGGCGTAGATGGAGCCATTTACAAGAGTCTAGAATTCACAGGCTCAACAATTCGCGAGATGAGCATAGCGGGCAGAATGACTATATGCAACATGGCAGTTGAGCTAGGCGCTAAAAACGGCATCGTAGAACCCGATGAAATTACCCGCAAATTCCTAGAGAACAGAATAGCCATCCCTAACGGGTTATTTGAATCCCTAAAAAGTGACGCCGATTCAAAATACGAGAAAACCGTAGAAGTTGACGTCTCGAACTTAGAGCCTCAAGTTGCGTGCCCCAGCTCCGTAGATAATGTGAAGCCAATCAGCGAAATAGGAGATGTCCCAATTAACCAAGCTTTCATCGGCTCATGCACCAATGGACGTCTAGAGGATCTAAAGGAAGCAGCTCAAATCATGAAGGGAAAGAAGGTCAAGACCGGCGTACGCGCACTGGTAATTCCTGCATCTCAAGAAGTCTATGCACAGGCACTAAAAGAAGGCTTAGTGGATATCTTTACGCAATCAGGCGCAATGGTCTGTGGAGCAACCTGTGGTCCATGCTTAGGTGGGCACATTGGCATTATTGCTTCAGGTGAAGTCTGCGTAGGTACCTCAAACCGAAACTTTGTAGGCAGGATGGGCAGTCCCCAAGGTAGCGTCTACTTAGCATCACCAGCAACGGTAGCAGCTTCAGCGTTAACCGGCAAACTAACTGACCCCCGAACAGTGGAGGCATAACGAAGATGCAAGTTAAAGGAAAAGCAGTAAAATTTGGAAACAATATCGATACAGATGTAATCTTACCCGGCAAATGGCTATCACTAATTGACCCCAAAGAATTAGCTAAGCATGCTATGGAAGGTTTAGATCCAAAGTTTCCAGAAAAAGCTGCCAAAGGCGTCATCGTCGTTGGCGCAAAGAACTTTGGCTGTGGCTCAAGCAGAGAACAAGCGCCCTTAGCGCTCAAATACGCAGGTGTACAATGTGTACTAGCGGAGTCATTTGCACGTATATTCTATCGCAATAGCATAAACATCGGCTTGCCCGTTATTGAATGCAAAGGCATCTCAGAAGCTGTAAACGATGGCGATGAACTTGTAATAAACTTTGAAGAAGGCAAAATCCAGGACCTAACCACCAAACAGACGTTACAGGGAACTAAGCTGCCACCGTTCATTATGGAGATCTTTGCAGACGGCGGACTAATAGAGCACCTACGCAAGAGGCTGAATAAACAATGAATGAGTACAAGATCGCCCTGATGCCCGGCGATGGCATCGGACCAGAACTAACCGAAGCTACCTTAAAAATTCTCGATGTTGTCCAACAGAAGTTTGGCATAAAACTTGTCATGACCCGTGCGGATGCAGGAGATGCCGTACTCAAAAGCCGAGGCGCAGCTCTGCCTGAAGAAAGTTTAAAAGTAATCAGGGAATCTCATGCGTGCCTGAAAGGCCCAGTAGGAGAGACTGCAGCCGACGTCATAGTCAGATTACGGCTTATGTTTGACCTATACGCTAACGTTCGCCCACTAAAAGCCTATCCAGGTGCACCAGCAACCCGACCAGACATTGATATGATCTTCGTAAGAGAAAACACTGAAGATGTCTACAAGGGCATGGAATACACTATCGGCAACGATACTACCATTTGCCTGCGTGTAATCACCAGAAAAGCTTGTGAACGCATAGCCAAGCGTGCCTTCGAAACCGCCCGCCTGCGTAATGGCAAAAAGAAGGTTACCGCCATCCATAAAGCTAACGTTATGCGTGTCACCGATGGCTTATTCAAAAAGGTATGTCAAGAAACCGCCAAACATTACCCAGACATACAATTCAATGAGATGTATGTTGACGCTGCAACCATGCATCTGATACGCAAGCCACAAGACTTCGATGTCTTCGTAACCTGTAACATGTTCGGCGACATCCTATCTGATGAAGCTGCACAATTAATAGGCGGCTTAGGTATGGCTCCAGGCGCCAACATCGGCGACAACTTTGCCCTCTTCGAACCTATCCATGGCTCAGCACCAGACATAGCAGGCAAGCACATCGCAAACCCAATATCAATGATATTATCAGCGAAAATGATGCTCGATTGGCTGGGCGAAAAATACAACGATAAAAGATGCATCGAAGCTGGAACAGCAATAGAAGCAGCAGTAGTCAAAACACTGCAAACTCCAGCCGTAGTTCCAGATTTAGGCGGCAAAGCTTCAACCATGCAAATGGCAGAAGCCATAGCATCCGCCCTCTAACCTCTTTCCTTTTATAGTCATAAACATATAACCAAGTTGGTTCAACATATGACCACTATAGACACAAAAACCATCCGCATTTTCGACACCACCCTAAGAGATGGCGAACAAACCCCCGGCGCCTCGATGACATTAGATGATAAAATCGAGATTGCGCGTCAGCTCAGCCGTCTAGGAGTAGACACTATCGAGGCAGGCTTCGCCGCATCCTCAGAGGGCGAAAAAAAAGTAATCAAAGAGATCATGAATGCAGGGCTAAAATCTGAAGTATGTAGCCTTTCACGCTGCATAAAAACTGACATTGATGCGGCACTTGAAACCAATGCAGATCTGGTGCATGTATTTATTTCCACTTCTGAGGTCCAAATGAAATATGCACTAGGTATGACTCAGGAACAGGTTCTCAAAGCCGCTGCTGAATCCGTTGAGTATGTCAAGAAACATGGTGCAAAATGTGAATTCTCACCCATGGATGCTACACGCTCAGATTTAGGATTCCTTAAACAAGTATGCCAAACCGCTCAAGAGGCAGGAATGGACAGGCTAAACGTTCCAGACACCGTAGGGATTATGACTCCGCGCAGCATGGGCAAGTTGATTGAAGAAATCAGGTCTGTGATTACAGTGCCAATCAGTGTCCATTGCCACGATGACTTTGGCATGGCTGTAGCAAACTCTTTAGCCTCAGTAGAGGCCGGAGCAGCCCAAATTCACTGCACCATAAACGGCCTAGGCGAACGTGCAGGTAACGCTTCTCTAGAAGAAGTCGTAATGGCGCTACAGATGCTTTATAAGTATAAAACCAACGTTAACCCGAAATTACTTTACAGCACCTCAAGAATGGTTTCATCTCTTACAGGCATTACTGTGCAGGCAAACAAAGCCATCGTTGGTGAAAACGCATTTGCACATGAATCAGGCATACATACCCGCGGCGTAACAGTCAAACCTCTAACATTTGAACCAATAAAGCCTGAAGCCGTTGGACGCAGCAGAAAACTTGTAGCAGGTAAACTGGCAGGCGCACGCGGCATCAAAGCCGAACTCGAAGAAATCGGCATCCACCCAACCGAAGAGCAGCTAAAAGAAATCGTGAAAAGAGTCAAGGAACTTGGCGATAAGGGCAAAATGGTAACTGACGCCGACCTTATAGCCTTAACATCCGCAGTAATGGGCGAAGTCATAAAAGAAGAGAAAGTCGTGGAACTCTGCGACATGGCAGTCATGACAGGCATTAAGGTTGTCCCGACCGCTTCTGTAAGGTTGACCCTAGATGGAAAAGAACACTTTGCCGCTGAAACAGGCGTAGGACCAGTAGACGCTGTCCTAAGAGCCATAACAAAGCTCACTAACAGTCTAGAAAAGATTAGACTTAATGAATATCGCTTAGAAGCCATAACAGGAGGCTCTAACGCGGTCGCAGAGGTAATCATTAAGGTTGAAGACGATAAAGGACATATTGTCAGCGCCCGTGCAGCCCGAGAAGACATCGTCATGGCAAGCGTTGAAGCTATGATAAATGGTATAAACAAGTGTCTCCTAAAGAGTCGTAAGCAGGGAAACAAAAAATGAAAGTAACCTATCAAGGCGAAGCTGGCGCTTACAGCGAAATGGCGGTTTACAAGTTCTTTGGACACAAAGTAGAGCCAGTTCCCTGCAAAGACTTCCGTGATGTATTCGAATCCGTAAAGACCGGAGCCGCTTCCAACGGAGTAATCCCTATCGAAAACTCAATTGAAGGCAGCGTCAACCAAAACTATGACCTATTTCTCACTTATGATCTCAAAGTCTGCGGCGAAGTCGAAATAAAACTTGCACACGTACTCATCGGCAATCCCCAAACTAGACTCGAAGACATCGAAACCGTCTACTCACACCCCCAAGCCTTAGCGCAATGCCGCAACTACCTAGAAAAGCATAAATGGGAAATTATCCCAGCCTATGACACCGCCGGCTCCGTTAAGATCATCAAAGAAAAACAGCTCTTCAATGCTGCCGCCATTGCAAGCGAAAAAGCCGCAGAACGCTATGATATGAAAATCCTCGCTCGAGACATCGCTGATAACCCTTTTAACTACACACGCTTCCTTGTGCTTGCCCACGAAGACGCAGCCCCAACAGGCGACGACAAAACTTCAATTATTTTTTCAGCCAAACATGCTCCAGGAGCCTTATACCATGCCCTAGGAGAATTCGCCTCACGTAACATCAACCTTACAAAAATTGAATCGCGACCTACCAAAACCACTGCTTGGCAATACAACTTTTACCTAGACTTTGAAGGCCACCGAACCGAAAAAAGATGCACCGAAGCCCTTCAAGCTTTAGAAAAATACGCCACCTTCGTAAAGATCTTAGGCTCCTACCCCAGAGTCATCTAACCTGCCAATTTTTTGCGATTTTTATTTTTCTTCGAAAGAAACAACTCGAAAAAATTTGTTTAAAATGTTTCCGCTCTTGCGGTTTTCGGCCTGTTTTTGCTGCCTTACAATTTTTTGCTTAAAAGCTGCAGTATTGTTGCATTTTTATCGTCTTAATAACTTCTGTGTTAGAAGAAATAAAGCATACAATACAAATACCTCTTTTGTTTTTCAAATTTTTGCTGTTATTTAAATCAATATGAAGCATTTTATACGGCAATCATTATGTTATTATCAATAATATGATCTTTTTGTTGCATAAAACTCCTTTTTTTGTTGTTACGGCGCAAAATAGCAAAATTTTATATGCTAAATATAAACAAACAAGTTAACTAGAATTATCGGAGAGATAGAAACATGAGGTTGTTTCCTCAAAATAAGCAAATAATAATGACCCTTTTTTTGATTCTTGTGCTGGCAGTACCAGCATTTTTGACGGCTCTACCAACTGCTCAAGCTAAAGACACCATAGACACCTACGCTTTCATCGTTGTTTCACCAAATCCTACAGGCGTTAATCAGCAAGTCTTCGTCGGTATGTGGCTCAACGTCATCTCACCCACAGGAGGAGTTGCCGGTGTTGGAGACCGATTCCAAGGTTTTATGGCAAAGATAACTAAACCTGATGGAACAACTGAGACTAATGGACCACATATGGCTGATGCCGTAAGCAGTGCCTTTTTTGCATACACACCTAACCAGGTAGGCACATACTTCTTCGAGTTCAGCTTCCCCGGACAAAACATAAAAGGCGTCGATAGGCTTGGCGTCTACTATGACGTTGATTTCAAGCCTAGCACAAGCAAAAAAGTAGCACTTACTGTACAGCAGGACCCTATAGAAGCAAGACCTGAGACCCCGCTTCCGACCACATACTGGAGTCGACCTATAAACGCAATAAACAGAGGTTGGGATTCGATAGCAGGAAACTGGTTGATGTCAAGCGGCAAAGCCCCCTACACTAAGGCTCCGAATACTGCTCACATTGTATGGACCAAGCCTATAGAGTTTGGAGGCATAGTCGGAGGAGAACATCCAGACATAAGCGTTTACACGGGAAGCGCATACGAAGGCAAATGGGGCCCACCAGTAATTATCATGGGAAAACTATACTACAACACACGAATAGGCTCATCTACATATCAAGGATTTAATTGCATAGATTTACGAACAGGAGAACTCATTTGGCGGCAAAATAGTGGTTCAATAACCTTAGGTCAATTGCTAAACTATGACTCTCCTAACCAGCATGGAATCATTCCTTATCTTTGGGCTACTGGATCAACTTACCGAATGTATGACGCATTTACAGGACAATTAATATGCAGTTTTGCCAACGCTTCAAGTGGAACAACTATATTTGGTCCAAAAGGAGAATTACTAGTTTATGTGCTTGATACAAGAAATGATCGCCTTATAATGTGGAATTCAACTAAGGCAGGCGATAATCTTTTTGGAACATTAGATGAAGACGACCCCCAGTGGTTAACCAAAACATGGCAATGGCGACCACCATTTGGCGCTACGCTGGATTGGAAACTCGGAGTACAATATAACGTAACTATACCTGATGTTCTATGGGGCGAAGACATTGGCATTCAAGGAATTGACAGCAGCTCAGATACGATACTTGTACACTGCGCATTGACCACAAGTGCAACTCAACCACAGCCAATACATGGATATGCAGTCTACAAAGCCTCTACAGGAGAACAACTATGGTTCCAAAACCGGACCGGAATTTGGAGCAGGAACGCTATTGGCGATGTAGCAGAAGGCGTTTATCTTGAATACTATAAAGAAACATTAACGTGGAAATGCTTTGACCTACTTACAGGGCAACAACTCTGGGAGACTGAACCTTTAGACAACGATTGGGACATGTACAATGGACCAGCTGTCATCTCCAACGGGAAGTTTTACACAGCTGGTTACGGCGGAATACTCTATGCTTTTGACCTAACGAGTGGCGCGCGTATTTGGGCCTCTTCCATCGGAAGCAGCGGACTTGATGCGCCTTACGTTAATTGGCCAACTGGCAGTGGTGCCGGAATTACAGTTGCCGACGGAAAAGTCTACGTTACCACAGGCGAACACTCTCACACCCAACCATTATACAGAGCATGGAAAATAGCTTGCTTTAACGAACAAACAGGAGCCCTCATATGGAACATAACTGGTCTAATGCCTGCACCTGCTATAGCCGACGGCTACGCTGTCACCTTGAACTCGATGGACAATCAGATATACGCTTTCGGTAAAGGACCAAGTGCCATTACTGTAGCAGCCTCACCGAAAATAGCTGCAAAGGGTGCTGACATAATGATAGAGGGCATGGTTACGGACCAATCCCCTGGAGCAAAAGATACACCTGCTATAGCTGATGAATACATGAGTGCATGGATGGAGTACCTATACATGCAGCAACCAAAGCCTGAAAACGCTAAAGGCGTTCAAGTCAAGCTAACCGCTACAAGCACAAACGGTAATGTGATAGACATTGGGACAGTCACAAGCGATGTACATGGATTTTACAGTAAGAAGTGGACACTTCCAACAGAAGGCGAATACATCATAACTGCTGAATTTGAAGGATCAGAATCATACTGGCCATCTGAAGCAGTAACCTCAGTAGGCGTAGGCTCAGCTGCACCAGCAATAACCTCGCCAACCATAACCACTTCACCAACTCAAGCCATACAACCGAGTAGTGATGTACCCTTAGCAACTTACGTAGCAATTGCAACCGCAATCATTATCATAGCAGCAGTTACTGCAGCGTTCCTGCTAAAAAGACGCGCAAAATAGGCGCCAAACAAAACCCCTCTTTTTTATTTATCAGGCGCGGTAATCTGAAACTGTCAACCTGCAAGAGAATTACTACACATATCATCCAAATTTTCAAAGCTGCCTGCAGCAACAATGCACGCTAGGTGCTCGCATAGACTATTATTTTCAAAGTGAAAAATCAAGTTGAAATCAAATCACGAGCGTGTATTACATTGAGGCTGACTTTAACCTATAAGACCATGATAATGTCACCTGCAAGCCCCATATTTTTTACTCTAAGTGGGGTAGTTTTGAAACAAAAAGTAATCTAATAAAAACTGTAGGAAAAATAAAAAGTGTCATGAGATTATCTTATTTTCGTGTAGGAACCTCATTATTTCATTGTGCATTATATCTAGGCATCCTACTAAAAGGTGACCACCGCTTTCGAAGGGAACAAAATTTGCGTCTGGTATATGTTGAGCAGTATATTGACCGTACTCAAAATTGACCAGCCCGTCGTCTTTTGCATGGAAGACTATTGTGGGCACTTTTATATTTTCTAAAGGCAGGTTAATCTCGACTTGACCATGAATGCGGTCATTGTACATCCCCGCTTGACGTGCACCCATTGGCTGCATAGCTCGAAGGACACTGTCGACATATTGTTTGTCTGCATTTGTCATGTTAGCTTGTACCTCTGAGGAAACACCCAGTAATGTAAGAAATTGAGGCCGGTAGCTATTGCAAAGAGCCCAACCAGCCAAGTCTGAGCGGAGAACAACTTGATGCATGATCTGGTTTGTAAAATCTAGAGGCGGCGTATTGTGGCTTACGGCCATGGACATTACTAGGGCTGAAGTTTTGTCGGGGTGTCGAAGGGCAAATTGCAGTGCTGCTGGTCCACCGAAGGAAAAGCCCATCATAATAACTTTTGAAATATTTAGAGCATCAAGGAGATCCGCAAAGGCATCAGCTTGTGCGGCAGCGGAAGAATCAGACGGCAGGGGCGTACACATATACCCGAAGCGCGAAGGAACAATTAGCCGGAAACTATTGCCCAGTATTGGTCTGACACTTTCAACCTGATCATACCCCATTAGACCGCCATGGGAAATTAAAACAGGATAGCCTTCGCCTACGTCTGCGTACTCAAGTAAGCCATGAGGGGTATTGATTAGTTTACTGCCAAATAGTGTTTGTTGTTGGATAGTGTATATGTATAGTTGGTGGCTGAGCGCGGTTGGAATAACTGCAAGAACTGCTAAAGCTGCAACAGCTAGAGAGGCTAAGGCTCGGTTCTTTCTTGACAAGCCCATTAGTCGATTGTTTATTGGTCGAATTAACCGTGTGTTCGAGTTCCAAGTTAACCCTAGAACCCCGCCAACTATGCCTAATGCAGAACAGGCTAAGAAACCGCCACCTGTAATGATACTTATCAATGCAAATATCACGATTGAGAATCCTATGATTTTATTGTGTGGTGGTTGACGAAGAAGCAAAAAAGCGCATAGCGTCAGCATCAACCCTGGACCAAAGTGGAAAAGTAGACCAAAGGCATCAAACTTTAAGACAAACAATGCTTGGTTGTAAGTCCAAAGAAATCCTTCAGTAATCATCAAGACTACGGCTAAGATTGTTAAGCAGAAAGCTGAAAAAGGGATGTTTCTTTTCAGGAAATTTGAAAATGTTTTAGTGGTCATTGTATTTTCTCCCCATTAATTTCTTGTTGTGCTAGATTTATTCTAAAGGTGCCCTTGGTTCCAACGACTTCTAAGATTACTTCCTCTGCAAATGTTGCTTGAACGAGTTCGCCTAAAGTGCCTTCTATTAGGGCGATATCTGCTGAGCCGTTGGCCAAGGTGACGTTTTTTAAGTGAGCCTTTGATTTGAGTTCCACTGAAAAGAAACGCTCACTTTCGGTTTTGTTTCCCATTCTTATTTCTCCTAAAAGTCCTTTGAGCTGCGGTGGAGATTACTTTTATTTGCTTGCATTGTGCAATTGTACACAACGTTAGAAACACTTTTACAGGAGCAATACTAGTTGGCAGATGAAGAAGGAATCGAGATTATTCTTTGAGCTTGCGAGCGACAGCAGACTAAGTATATTGCAGGAAATAAACAGGCATAAAGGCAGAATGAGAGAAACCGCACGCAAACTGAATTTAACTACTACCGACACATTCAGGCAACTGCAACGTCTCAGTGATGCGCTACTCATCCAAAAACAAAACGATGGTAATTACAGCATAACGCCGTACGGCATTTTTGTATTAAGGTTCTCTAACATTCTGGGCTTTCTTTTCAAACATAGAACATTTTTCTCTTCGCACGATTTTGATAGATTGCCAAGTCAGTTCTTGGATCGAATAGGAGAGCTATCAAAAGCTGAGTTCAGTTCAGACACTATGGCGAGCATCAATGTCGTTCAACGGATTATCAGAGAAGCTGAGCAGTATATATGGACAGGAACCACAGAACAACCATTAAGCATTAGCTATATATTAGTAGAGAGTATTCCTCGAGGTGTCAAGTATAAGTTCCTTTTCCACAAACAGTACATCCATGCAACCTCAACTTTCCCAGGTATGGAACGTGCTGTGGAATGGAGAGCCATCGAGGACATTCCGGTAAATTTTGTGATAAGCGAGAAAGAGGCAGGCACAAGTTTCTGTCTACCTAATGGGAAGACGGATTATTCAGGCTTCTTCGGCAAGGATCCAACATTCATGAACTGGGCTAAAGAGCTGTTTCAATATTACTGGGCTAAAGGTGAACGGGTTTAGAACTAAACTGCATTAATCATTTAGACAAAGACGCCTTGTATACTGAGCATCACGGGCTTTTAGTACATGAGAATTTCTTTTAATAAGGAGACGTTTTTATGCTTAGTGTAATTTTATGAGAAAAGATGCGCCAGCAGTAATGCTGAGGCTCCTTAAGAACAGAAATTTTCTTCTAGTTTTAGCTTTAATATTAGGCATAACGATCGGGAAACCGGGCGCATCTTTGATTCAACCAGCGGTACTTCCTTTGCTCGCGTTAGTTATGGTCTTGGCTACTTTGAATATTTCTACTCGAGAGTTTACCGATATTAAAAAGGTATCACGTATCGTTCTCTACTCCCTGTTACTCAATTATGTGGTGTTAGGGGGCATAACGCTGCTTTTAGCAAGGTGGCTCATCGCCGACTATGAACTTTGGGTAGGTTTTGTGGTGCTTTCCTTGACTCCAGCGGCCACGGCGATAGTTCCCTTCAGCTACGCTTTAGCCGGAGATGTGTCCTTCTCTCTTATTGGTATGACTGCAACCTACCTAGCCGGGCTAATTATTATGCCGCTAGGCATGTTCTACATTCTTGGAGCTCAGGGCTTTAATCAGCTAAGCCTACTTTTAATCCTCATAGAGTTGATAATCCTACCAATAATTATCGCCAGAATTTTAAGTCGTCTTGATTTAACGCGTTACATTGAGCCACATCGAGGGAGTATTGTTAACTGGGCGCTCTTTTTTGTTATTTTCACCATAATTGGGCTGAACAGTCAGGTTTTCATCAACGATTTTAACGTACTGATAGTAACAAGCATTATTGCGGTTGCCACCTCGTTTCTGCTTGCCTATTTGCTCGAGTTCGGAACTAAAGTGTTACGCGTCAAACACAAAACATCTGTAAGTGTGATATTAATGGGAACATATAAAAACTGGTCATTGGCTGGCGGTCTGCTGTTAAGTCTATTTAGCGAACGATCGGTAATACCCCCAGCTGTCTGCGTCTTCTATGCAACATTCATGATAGTTTGGCTTGGCTACCGTTTCCGCAAACAACATCAGGTCATATAATACGTACCCTGATTTAATTCCGATTCAAAATAAAAAGGTCATCCGCATTTTACTATTTTTGGCACACAAATCTTTCTAGCAGCAGTTTTGGTTGGAGTGTTTGCTATTGTTAAAGACTGGCTATTGTTTTGATTGCGGCTTTTTCCATTTAGATGCATCGCGTAAGTTTTGCACTGGTGAATCGTCAGCCAAATCCTGCTCTGCGCGAATTTTCTTCTTATAGTTTTGCTCTTGGAGTTTTGCTTTGCCTTCTTTACTGCTTAACTCAACGCTATTTCCAAGCTTGTATATAGTTCTACCAAGCCTGCGTTCGCCTATTGTTTTAGTACATCGACCCATGAACTGGGAATGTGCGTTAAAGGTTAAAAACCTTCCAGCTTACGATAAATAATCATCCAAGGCATATTAGCAGCGAATTTATAACGCCTGATAGTTCCTGCAATATGAATATGCGAACTAATAGCGAATGCACTTGCTTAATTTGGAACTGATTTCAATGAGAGGTTAGTTGTTAGTTAGGTGAGTCACTTCATCATATACTTCAAGTGCGTCACCATTTAGGGTAGAGATGGCACCATGCCCGCTACAAATGAGACCCCGTTTACCCTGTTTCTTCATAGTGGCATCAATACTTTTTGCTAATGTAAGTAGAGCACTGCGCTCTATTTTTGCCGTCTCAGAATCTACGTTTACTGTAGTCAGGAGTAGTTTTGCTAGGGTATTGTATTTTTCTCTACTGGGGCTTAATGACGCGAAGTTAATGAGGCTATCAGCAGTAAATAGGAGACCTTCACTTTCACATAAGAAGTAAACTTGTCCGTTTATGTGTCCGCCCAGTCCATTGAGAACTTGCAGTTTTAATTTGCCCACCGTGACTTCGTCTATGATATCGAATATACCCTGTTTGCCTCTTGGGTTAGTTTGGAAGACCTCTATTTGCTTTGGCGGATTGTATGCTGAGAAGATGTTAATGAGTTGGGTGTAGGCTGCCTCCAGTATAGAGCCTTCGACTTTGGAACCGTAGGCGCGGTTGGTTTTTTGCAGTATCTTTTTGGTTTCAGGATGCATGTAGGCTTTGAGGGAAAGGTAGCCGCCTGCACCTGAGTGGTCTGCATCAGCGTGAGTCAGTAAGATTTTGGTGATTTCATGTTTTTTTATACCCAGTGAATACATGGACCGTTGTAGGTCTTCGTGGTAGATGCCATATCCCGTATCTATGATTGCTTTTTCATTGTCTGAGCTTAGGATATAGACATTGCCGCCACAGGGCATTTGTAGGCATAACAGTTCGCCGTTGGTGAGTTTTATCCATTGTAGGTCAGAATAAAAGTTTGTTGCTTTAGTCTGGTTTAGGGTTTTTCCTATTTCTAGGATTGAATCGAAGGCACCTTTAGGTTCTATGCCCCGATTAGTAAGTTCTTGAACAATATGGTTAATGTCTGTCAGTAGTTGCATGAGAAAATTATCATCTTGGGTTCCAATGAGTTCGCGTAGCTTCTGAGCGAACCTGATATAGAAGACGGTTTCATCTAAATGCTGTCCTGTAGTATCATATTCTACAATCTCTACGCGGTAGTGTGAGACTAATTGGTCGAGAAGGTTTTCTACAGCAGCACTCTCATTTACGATAAGGCTCATGGTAAGCACGTTTGAATTACTGCGCTGATCATCAAAATCCATGTAAGCAATATTTGCTTTCGCCGAGGTAGTATACCTAAGTAGTTCATGTAAAGCGCCGGCACGGTTTTCTAAGAATACGTTAAATCTGATAAACGAAAGGTTTCCAAGCGAAGTGGGCAAGTAGTTAATGCGTTTGAGTTCCTCACTTATTTTGCAGTATTCATCCTCTTTGCAGGTGACTTCGAAAAATACAGTAGTTGAATCTATGCGGCGATCGTAATGAATTCGTTCGATATTGCCATTATAACGCTTAATTATATCTGTAGCTTTCTCCATGCTGCCTGGACGATCAGGCATACGTGCCACGAAAGAGTATTTACCCATATTAGTCTTCACACAAAGAGTAAACGTTCGATAAACGTTTTTCCCCAAAACTATAATCGCAATAAAAGCCAAACTGGCTTTGCTGCCAAGCGCCAATCATTGTAAAGCAACCTCAATATTATTATTCGTTTTTGATATCGAGATACCATCGTTTGGCCCTTTCCCAATAATATATGAATAGTTCGTTGATCCAGTTAAGAAAGGTTGGGTCGTTTCTTATGATAAGCTTTGCCTAGCTTAGGCGTTGCAACTGGCGTGCGGCTTCGGTTGCAGTAAGGTCTAATTTTCGCGCTAAGCCCTGCATCTTCAAATTAGCCTTACAGAGCGCCCGCAAAATGTCTAGCCTGCTATGTGGCTTGCCAACTCAGAACAGCAAATCTAGCTGCTTTTCTTCTTCCATTAGCTGCCCGCCTGATTTTACATTATTGTGTAATATTACACATGGTTGTCAAACAAAACTAATGGGATTTGCAGCCTAATGGGTAATTGGTGAAAAATAAAATGCAAACCCAAAAAATAAGCTTAGAAAAATACCAACAAACCGAACTAAAAATAAAAGCAAAACAAGCCAAGAAAGGCTTCAAGATAAACCTGACCGCCTACGTGGCAGTAAACAGCTTGCTAATAACAATCAACATGCTGACCCTGCCTAGTTTTCTCTGGTTCATCTTTCCACTCAGCGGTTGGGGCATTGGTCTAACCATGCACTATATCTTCGGCGTACACCTATTTAGCAAAATAGTCAAAGCAGAACAAGCAAAAATCGAACAAGCAGCAATAAAAGCAAACTAAACTAGCCAATCAAACAGCCCACGCTTTTTATGCATTACACATTGGAGGTAAACCAGATACATACCCAATCTCAAGACAGGCGGTTCTTTTCGATAGAATTGAACTCGATAACCGACATTAAAAACATCCAAATCAGTAACGAAGAAGGAAAAGAAAGCATGCTCATTGAAGGAACAATCGGCAACCTCTTACAGACGGACTTTGCTGAAGGCGTAGTGCTAGAAATTATCGGCGACAAGGGTGTGATAAGGATCAATCTTCTTCGAGAGGAAATCAAAATACACAACCTGCCACTTTAGACTTTGAAAACTAATGATTTTATGAAAACAAGACAGAAACAACAATCCTGTCCAAGATGCGCTCACTACATTATCGGGTCCACCAATACAAAATAAAGCCCCATCTGCAGTGACAGCGCAAAAGGTTAACACAGAGGGCTTTTACTTTATTCTTAAATACAAATTAAATCTCCTTAATAGGCAAGCAAGGAAATAAACGAAAATATAATGCTGCTTAATAATCAACATTTAGCGCACTATTAGGTTGTTATGTGTCGTTTTTTTGTAAGATCCATTTTTTCCTTTTGAAATAATATAGCATTAACCCTGATATTAGGATCATAGAGAGCAGTACTAGCGGGTAACCCCAGGGGGAAGAAAATTCTGGCATGTGCTGGAAATTCATTCCATATATACCTGCAATTAGAGTTAGCGGCATGAATATGGTTGCGATCATGGTGAGCACCTTCATTACTTCGTTCAGTCTGTTGCTAACACTAGAAAGGTAAATGTCTATCATGCTTGAGAGTGTATCGCGAAATGTCTCAACAGAGTCGATAACTTGGATTGTGTGGTCGTATATGTCTCTTAGGTAAACGCGTGTAGTCTTTTTGATGAGTCCTGATTCGCATCTTTCCAAGCTGCTGATAACTTCCCGCAGTGGCCAAACAGATTTACGCAAAGCTATGCTATGCCGTTTTAGATTATTTAAAGCATGTAAAGTAGTTGGTTGTGGGTTTACAATCAGTTCCTCTTCAATATCTTCAATCTTTTCACCCATCTTTTCTAAGACTAAAAAATAGTTATCTACGACAGCATCAATTAATGAATACAACAAGTAATCAACGTGCATTTTTCTAATTTTACCCTTATCGTTCCTTAGCCGCTCCCTAAGAGGGTTAAAAACGTCACCTTCATTTTCTTGGAATGATATTATCCAGTTGGAACCTAGAATTAGGCTAAGCTGCTCTGATACAATTTCGTCTTCTTGTTGATCGTATTGTAGCATTCGCAGTACAATATAGACATAGTTTTCAAAATCTTCCATTTTTGGACGTTGTTCAGTGTTTGCGACGTCTTCAACGGTAAGTGGGTGAAGGTTGAAGTGTTTGCCAATTTTTTCAATAACTTCTGTTTTTTGAACACCATCAATGTTTAGCCATGAGATGCCTTGTTTATCCTTAAATTCAAATGCATCTTCAATGCTCTTGATTTCTTTTGCTTCAAAAGTTGTCTCAGTATAGTTGATGAGGCTTATGTGCGTTTTATCGGTTTTCTGGGGACCTACATAGACTACTGTCCCAGGGGGTAAACCGGCCTTCCTTGCTCGGCCTCGCGGCATATGAAGATGCATGAGTTGATACTTACCAAGGACCATATAAGTTTAGTGACAGCATGTTATTGAGGCTTTTACGTGCACCTATAGTTGCACTTCTTGACGTCCATAAAAGTGTATAAGTGGATGTTTCCTTCCTACAGCTAGGAGCCTACTAGCAAAAATAAAAACGATAAACTCCAACTCGAAAAACCAATAACTGAACTATTCTCTGGATGTGTAAGAGTATGGATGATACTGCTTTGTATGATGCAATTTTTATGAGAAAATCAATTATGGATTATGATCCAACACCACTTGACTCAAATCGCCTTGAAGATTTTTAACTTGTTAATAACCAACCATCAAAGCCATCAGCTAGGCTAAAAAGAACAACAACAAGTGCTGTAAATAACGTGTTGTTGTTCTACCAAGAATATCCCAAGCATCTAAACAGTGCTTGGCATAGAAGTATTAATGGTCAAGATATTGTTAGGTTAAGTATCTAATGTCTACTATTATGGCTAGCGTACTTACGTAGGAGTTCTAGTTGCCAATTACGCTCTTTAATAAGGCCATCATCTACAATGCCTGAATGCGCAGCCGCAGCTCTTATAGCGTATACAGAGGCACCTAAAGCGTGGGTTGGAACGTGGGCAGTTGCTACCGCTTGACCAGCGGCATGGGCGGCGAACTTTGCATCCTCTTTCTTCGCCACTTTAGCAGCGGCATGAGCCTCCAATGAAGCCCCACGTATTATAGACATCCTAAAAATGCCAGTATCTGCCCATGCTCTGCATACTTCAATAGCCTTTCGCGGCCTATCATCATTAGGGCACTCATCTTCAAAATAAGCAAGCACATGCTCAGCGCAGTCTGCAGCCCAAAGAGCCAAAACTTTTTGGTCCGGTCTGAAAATCTGATGGTCAATTCGCTCTGTAAAGGGTCTGTCCAGAATCTCTGAAACCGCTTTACGTACTTCATAAACCAACGCAATTGGCTTTATTTTTTGCTTCTTTACAGGCACCACGACAATCAACTAACCTGATGCAGATAAAAACATTAGATGACTTAACTTAACAGTATTGGAAAAAAAAGAAATAGAACTAATGCAAAAGAAGATTAGTTGATGTAATATGGCCAGAGTCTTTCCCGTTGCTGTGGTTCTTAATTTGGTTCTGCTTGTAGCCTATGAGGTGGCGAACTCGTTTGTTCTGCTCGACTTTTTTAGAAGGTCTGTAAGCTCAAACGTAGCCGGCTTTAACTGGTCTCCGATAATGCACGCTATAGGCTTTGGGACCACCAGCGTTGCCCCCGACGGCACGCTGATCGCAGGCGACGGAGTAACCCTGATCCCAAACCTGCACTTTCTAGCCCTCGTAGGCTTAGTCTGCGCCAACCTCTACATCATCTGGAAACTAGAGAAAAACAAGCGCACCCCAAACAAAGCATAGACAAAACAGCCACACACTAGAAGTTGTTGTTCACTCCATATTTTTGGCGCAACAACAACTACTGAAGTCACCAGATATGCTAAAAAGAACAACAACAAATTCTGTAAATGAGTGTTGTTGTTCTACCAAGAGCTACCTAAGGCACCCGAATTAACGTCACGTGCGCTTGCAAATCAGAAGTGCGCGTAGAGTCTTTGTTCTGCTTATGTGGCTGTTGGGGTATTTTGTCTATGAGAAACACTGTGGCACACCTATCGCTAGTGCGCCCATTACATTGGTCTATTTTGTAATGCGAATGTATAATTTTGGATGCTTGGTTGGAATATATCGCCGTTTTCCTCATAATTGTCTGCAAAGCAGCCTGCTTTGTAATTTTCAGCAATGTGAAGCTTATTACAGGCGGACCGAAGCTTTGAGCAGCTTATCAATTCTGCTCTGTTAGGAACGTTAGTTAAGCCGTATTCGACATCGCCCAGTTTATACAACACTTGTTCGTTATTCAAAGTTAGGAGCTTTGAACATGGGGATATCTCTCCTTTAGTGGATACAGATATGCTAGTTCTGCCAGCATGGCAACCGAAAGAGTTGGGTTCATTATCTTCTTCAAATTCAGATATCCTCAGGTCTTTGGCTGTGTTCTCTTTATACCACTCTTTTATTTTCTTCATTTGTAAACCGAAGGACTCAATATCTTCCTTGGACCATTTTATTCCAGTGACATGGGAAATGATGAATTGATTTATGCCTAATTTACGGAGCTCTATTACATCGTCGAATAATCTTTGTACATTATCAGGAACAACTGTCATCCTTACTCCTATCCACGGCTGAAATTTCTTGAGTATTTCCAATCCTTTTATTGCTCTTTCGTATGTGCCGCACCCTTTTCTATCTCTTCGACATAGATTATGTGACATTTGGGATCCGTCGATACTCAAAAGCACCTTTATCGCATGTTTTGCAAGATACTCTGCCATTGGCTCATTAAGAAGAACCCCATTGCTAGTTATGTTGAATTTTACTTTCTTATTGGAAGACTTTTCTTTATTCTCTACATATTCAGTGACAGATTTTATTAAAGCAAAATTTAGAAAAGGTTCTCCGCCGAAATAAGTTATGCACAGCTCTTTCTCCTCCTGAGAATAATCAAATAGGAGGTCAATTGCTGCTTGAGCTACTTTGATGGGCATATTCTTGCGTTTTGCCAGACCTTTCTCAAAGCAATATGTGCAGTGTAAGTTGCAGTTCTCTGTTACCATGAGTTCCATTGCAGTAATTGGGGGAAAGAGTTCTTCATTTACTTTTTTCGCTACTTGATAAATCAGACGCCTGCTTTCTTGTGAGCTATAATTGAAGTCTTCCTTTAGGCTTTTGCAAAAAGAAGGTAAATTGGCAGGGTTTAATAGGGTATTGCTAATGCCGTCTATAATGTTACTTTTCATGAAAGCTAACCATAATTTTTGATTTGCTTGCTGCGACCAACTTACAAGTTTGATTATTGTTTTATTTCAAGTGCTGCATACTGAGGAGCGCATGAGAAGTAGTCGCCTGTGCACTTAAATACTGAGAATCTGCATCCAAACTTATTACCACTTGGGCATCCAAATGTACACTCTTCCGCCTTCTTTCTGAGACTCGCTTCTCCACTTGCCATGGCTTCGGAGATTTTTTCGTAAACCATCTTCACAATCTTATCTAGATCTTCAGGAGATAAATCTACCATAAAAAAGCTCACCTCGCATGAAAAACTATGTACAGTAAATTTAATAAATTTATTCATTACACGTGCATGTGTATTGCTGAAAAGGCTAAAAGCCCTCCTTTTTGAATAATTAATAGACCTTAGTTTCAATTAGTGTTTTAGGGCTAAATCGAAGGTTTTATTA